>NZ_JBIBHR010000015.1:0-232952 GCF_042957125.1 Streptomyces sp. NPDC008125 | reverse complement strand
CCCGTTTCACCGGGGCCCTCCGGGCGCTTCCCTTCGTTCTTGCGTTTCCGACTCTATCAGACTCTTATCTGTCCGATTCCCGGTCGAAGCGGGTCGAGCAATTTTCGCTTTCCAGTTCTTCGCTTTCGCGTTTCCCTTTCCGGCGAGTCCGACTCTACCAGACTCTTTTCGTTCCGTTTCCGGTCCGAGCTTGATTCCGGCGGCCTGTCGGGGCCTTTGCCTCATGTCTGCCTTTCGGCTTCCTTTTGGCGATGCCGCTACCGTAGTCCATTTCCGCGACGACTCATAATCGAGCGCTCGAAGCGAATTCGGGCACACTGAATTCGCACCCGTCAGGGCGGATCGAAGGTAGTGGTTGGCCGCATCGAGGCCAGTCGGTGTGGTCCGGAGGACCGGTCCGACAACTGCACCCGTGTAAAGCGGCTCGGACTACATTAGGGACTGCCCGAGGCTGCGTCAAGTCCGGCGGCGCCGCGGGGCGTGCGCCCGGTAGGGGCTCACGGTCGGGTCGCCGTCGATCCAGAAGCGCCAGGGCTGATGGGCTCCGTCGCCGCCCACTCCGGTACGCGGGCCGCACCGCACCTGGTCACGCGGTGGCGGGGTGCCGTACAGGACGGACATCGGCTCCGGCGGGCCGACGACGGCATCGCTTCCGTCGAGCGCCCGGTCGATCGAGAGAGCGGTTGCCAGACGGGCCGGTCCTTTGGCGAGTTCTCGGTCGTGCCGGGCCGAAAGTCGACGAGGACGGGCGAGATCAGCACCGGTACGGATTTCACCGGCCCGCAGCAGCACTCCACTCGCCCGCCCCTCCGGGCCGCACACCAGGTTCAGGCAGTGCCACATCCCGTACGTGAAGTACACGTACGCGTGGCCCGGCGGGCCGTACATCACGGCGTTGCGGGCTGTTCTGCCGCGGAAGGCGTGCGAACCGGGGTCGATCTCGCCCGCGTACGCCTCCACCTCGGTCAGGCGCAGCTCGATGGGCCCCTCGGTGGTACGCCGCACCAGCGTGCGGCCGAGCAGGTCCGGGGCTACGTCCAGGACGTCGCGGTCGAAGAAGTCCCGCGTCAGCGGCGTGCGGTCCGGGAGATCCGCGGTGGTGTCATCGGTGGCGTCGTTCATGGCGACCGAGGGTACTGGCGGAACGGTGGGGGGAACCGGCTACGGTCAGGGCGCGTATGTAGGGGTCAGTCACCTATAAGGAGAAAACCATGGGCTTCAAGCGGCTCCTCGCGAGCATGGGCGCCGGCGGCGCGTCGGTGGAGACGGAGCTCATCGAGCTCAACGTCGTCCCCGGTGGCGTCGTCCAGGGCGAGGTGCGTGTCCAGGGCGGGTCCGTCGCCCAGCAGATCCAGGGTCTCTCGGTCGGTCTTCAGGCGCGGGTCGAGGTGGAGGGCAACGATCAGGAGATGAAGCAGGACATCGAGTTCACCAAGCTGCGGCTCGGCGGGGCGTTCGAGGTGCAGGCCGGTGCCGTCCACGTGGTGCCGTTCGGGCTGGAGATCCCGTGGGAGACGCCCATCACCACGTTCGCGGGGCAGAACCTGCACGGCATGAACATCGGGGTGACGACGGAGCTGGACATCGCCCGCGCGCTGGACTCCGGCGACCTGGACCCGATCAGCGTCCACCCGCTCCCCGCCCAGCAGGCGATCCTGGACGCGTTCGGGCAGCTCGGTTTCCGTTTCCGCAGCGCGGACATGGAGCGCGGCCACATCCGGGGAACGCGCCAGCAGCTGCCGTTCTACCAGGAGATCGAGTTCGTACCGCCGCAGCAGTACCGCGGTCTGAACCAGGTCGAGCTGTCCTTCGTCGCGGACGACCGCGAGATGGACGTCGTTCTGGAGATGGACAAGAAGGCGGGGCTGTTCAGCGAGGGCAGCGACTCGTACCGCTCCTTCCGGGTGGGTCTGAACGACTTCCACCAGACGGACTGGGCGGCCTACCTCAACCAGTGGATGGCCCAGGTGGGCGGTCAGCGCAACTGGTTGTGACGACCGTTGCCGGGCCGTCGGCCGCCGGGTCGTGCCCGGGCCCGGGCGGGCGTCCGGCATGATCCGTGGGAGACGTCCAGGTCCCGGTGGGGAGCGCCCACGCCGGGACCGTACCGAAGGAAAGGTGCTGATGTGACCGCAGCGAAGAGGGCCCCGCTCCCGCACGACTTCCACCCCGAGGTGCCCGCGTTCACGGTGGTGAGCGACGACATCGCGCCGGGTGCCGTGCTGGCGGACGCGCAGGTGTACGCGGAGGGCAACACCTCCCCGCAGCTGCGCTGGGAGGGATTCCCGGCCGGCACGAAGAGCTTCGCCGTGACCTGCTTCGACCCGGACGCCCCCACCGGCAGCGGGTTCTGGCACTGGGTTCTGTTCGACATCCCGGCCTCGGTCACCGAACTGCCGGCCGGTGCGGGCAGCGGTGCTTTCGCCGGACTGCCCGAGGGTGCCGTGCAGGCACGCAACGACTACGGGTCCAAGGAATTCGGCGGTGCGGCGCCGCCGGCCGGTGAGAACCACCGCTATGTCTTCACGGTGTACGCCGTGGACACGGAGAAGCTGGGTCCGGACAGTGACACTCCTCCGGCCGCGGTCGGATTCAACCTGCGTTTCCACACGCTGGGCCGCGCCCAGCTGATCGGTGAGTACGCCTCTCCCGAAAGCTGAGCGTTCTTCTCCCGTTTGCCCTGCCCCGGTCTTGGAGAGATCTGGGCAGGGCACTTTTTATTGCGTTGTCCCGCACGGCCCGTCCGGCCAGAGTTGGTCCGGGCCCGCCGGTCAGCGGGCAGCACAAGGGGAGGCGGGCAGGATGCGTGACACGTTGGTTCTCAACGCGAGCTTCGAGCCGCTGTCGACGGTGACCCTCAACCGTGCGGTGGTGCTCGTCCTGACGGACAAGGCAGTCGTCGAGCAGGCGGATCCCGGCCTGCGGATGCGTGGTGCCGCCGTCGACATCCCGGTGCCCCGCGTGATCAGGCTCTGCAGGTACGTACGCGTGCCGTTCCGAAGACAGGCGCCGTGGTCGAGACGGGGAGTCCTCATACGTGACCAGCACCGTTGCGCGTACTGCGGGCGGCGCGCGTCCACCGTGGACCATGTGGTGCCGCGGGCCCAGGGCGGTCAGGACACCTGGCTGAACACCGTGGCGTCCTGTGCGGAGGACAACCACCGCAAGGCGGCCAGGACGCCGGAGCAGGCGCAGATGCCGTTGCTGCGGCAGCCGTTCGTCCCCTCGCCGGCCGAGGCGATGCTGCTGGCGATGGCATCGGCCGACCGTTCCTCGCTGCCGGACTGGCTGGACCGTACTGCCGCCTGACCGCGTGCGGCCCGAGTCCGCCCGGGCCCGATCGACGTACGCCCGTTGGCGTACCGGAAGCCCGTCTCCATGGGGGAGGTGGGCTTCCGCGCGTCAGCGGAGCAGCAGTTGGACGAGGGCGCAGATTCCCACCGCCACGATGAGGCATCGCAGCACGGTGGGGCTGAGGCGGCGGCCGACCCGCGCGCCGATCTGGCCGCCGAGGGTGGAGCCGACCGCGATGAGGAGGACGGCGGTCCAGTCGAAGTCGGCGACGAAGAGGAAGAAGAGCGCGGCGACGCTGTTGACGACGGCGGCCAGGACGTTCTTGACGGCGTTGAGACGCTGCATGGTGTCGTCGATCAGCATGGTCATCAGGGAGAGGTAGATGATCCCCTGGGCGGCCGTGAAGTAGCCGCCGTAGACGCTGGCGAGAACGAGGCCGACGGCGAGCAGCGGGCCGCCTTCGGGGTGCGCGGGGGCGCCGGTGCGTTCACGGCGGCGCTGTACGGCCTTGCTGATCCGGGGCTGGAGCACGATCAGTACGAGGGCGAGGGTGACCAGGACCGGGACGATGGTCTCGAACGCTGTGGAGGGCAGGGCCAGCAGGAGGGTGGCGCCGGCGAGTCCGCCGATCAGACAGCTGATGCCCAGTCTGATGACGCGTGGACGTTGGCCCTTGAGCTCCTCGCGGTAGCCGATCGCCCCGCTGACGGAGCCGGGTACGAGGCCGAGGGCGTTGGAGACGGTGGCGGTGACCGGCGGCAGGCCGACGGCGAGCAGCACGGGAAAGGTGATCAACGTGCCTGATCCGACGATGGTGTTGATCGTTCCCGCGGCGGTGCCGGCGGCGAGGACGGCGAGCATTTCCCAGAGGGACATGCCACTCCTTCGGTGTTCGGTGACGCATCCCCGCCATGAAGGTCGGGGTGCCGCACCGATCATGCACGAAGGCCCGGAGCGGGCCGGACGGGGGTCCCGGGAAAGAGGAGTTCCGCCGTCCGGCCGCACCACCGGGCCGTGTGCGCGAGAGGCCGGCCGGCCGGGGGTCAGTCGACCGGGGGCTCTTCGCGGCGCTCCTTGCTCGGGCGGGACCCGCCGGTGTCGAAGCCCGGGACGCCGCCGCCGAGGTTGCCGAAGGCGCCGCTGAGGCCCTTGAGTGCGTCACCGATCTCACTGGGCACGATCCAGAGCTTGTTGGCGTCGCCCTCGGCGATCTTCGGCAGCATCTGGAGGTACTGGTACGAGAGGAGCTTCTGGTCCGGGTCTCCGGCGTGGATGGACTCGAAGACGGTCCGGATCGCCTGGGCCTCGCCCTCGGCGCGCAGGGCGGCGGCCTTGGCGTCACCTTCGGCGCGCAGGATCGAGGACTGCTTCTCGCCCTCCGCGGTGAGGATCTGGGACTGCCGGATGCCCTCGGCGGTGAGGATCGCTGCGCGCTTGTCGCGGTCGGCGCGCATCTGCTTCTCCATCGAGTCCTGGATGGAGGTGGGCGGTTCGATGGCCTTGAGCTCCACGCGGTTGACGCGGATGCCCCACTTGCCGGTGGCCTCGTCCAGGACACCGCGCAGGGCCGCGTTGATCTCCTCGCGGGAGGTCAGGGTCCGCTCCAGGTCCATTCCGCCGATGATGTTGCGGAGGGTGGTGACGGTGAGCTGCTCGATCGCCTGGATGTAGCTGGCAACTTCGTACGTCGCGGCGCGGGCGTCCGTCACCTGGTAGTAGATGACCGTGTCGATGTTGACGACCAGGTTGTCCTGGGTGATCACCGGCTGCGGCGGGAAGGGCACGACCTGCTCGCGGAGATCGATGCGGTTGCGGATGGAGTCGATGAACGGGACGACGATGTTCAGCCCCGCGTTGAGCGTGCGGGTGTAACGCCCGAAGCGCTCGACGATGGCGGCGCTGGCCTGCGGAATGATCTGGATCGTCTTGATCAGGGCGATGAAGACGAGCACCACCAAAATGATCAGGACGATGATGACCGGTTGCATCGTGTGCCTCAAGCCCTTCGATAGCCGACGGATCCTGGTGATCGGGTCGCGCTCTCACTGTGACGGACCGGGCGAGCCGACATGATCGACTTCGAGTGTCGCAGAACTCGCCCTGCCGCGTGGCCGGTTCGCTCACATGACGATGGCGGTGGCCCCGTCGATGTCGACGACGTCGACCTGTCGGCCCGGCTCGAAGCTCTGGGTGTCGTCGAGTGCGCGGGCCGACCAGATCTCGCCCGCCAGCTTGATGCGCCCGCCGTCGCCGCCGTCGACGCGTTCGAGCACGACGGCCTGGCGGCCCTTCAACGCGTCGATCCCGGAGGAGAATTGGGGGCCGTCGCCCCGGTGGCGTGCGGCGACCGCGCGCACCACGGCGACCAGCGCGACGGAGACGACGACGAACACCAGCACCTGGGCCACGATGCCACCGCCGAGTGCGGCGACGATCGCCCCCGCGACCGCGCCGACCGCGAACATCCCGAACTCCGGCATGGCGGTCAGGACCAGGGGAATGCCCAGCCCCACCGCCGCGATCAGCCACCACACCCACGCGTCCATGTCGTCATGGTAGGACCGCATGTGCCCCGGGGACAGGGCCCCGTGGGGCGGGATCCGGCCAGGTGGTGTCCGGCGGACCGACGCCGGGACCGCCCGGGACGGGAGGCTGTCCGCCCGGGGGTGCCGGCCGGATCCGGGGCCGGAGGACGCTCCGGAACGCCCTTGGCCGCTGATCCGACGCGAATGGTCGGACACGGCCTACGGCCTACGGCCTAGGACAGCGGCAGTCCGCGCGCGGTGTAGCGGTCGCCCTGGTGCTCGACGACGAGCGGCAGGCCGAAGCAGCGGGAGAGGTTGCGCGAGGTGAGCTCGGTCTCCATGGGGCCGGCGGCGAGCACCTTGCCCTGCCGGATCATCAGGACGTGGGTGAATCCCGGTGCGATCTCCTCGACGTGGTGGGTCACCATGATCATGGAGGGGGCGTACGGGTCACGGGCCAGACGGCCCAGGCGGCGCACCAGGTCCTCGCGTCCGCCGAGGTCGAGTCCGGCGGCGGGCTCGTCGAGCAGGAGCAGCTCGGGGTCGGTCATCATCGCGCGGGCGATCAGGGTGCGCTTGCGCTCGCCCTCGGAGAGGGTCCCGAACTTGCGGTCGAGGTAGTCGTTCATGCCGAGCCGGTCGAGGAAGGCGCGGGCGCGCTGCTCGTCGACGTCCTCGTAGTCCTCGTGCCAGGTCGCCGTCATGCCGTACGCGGCGGTGAGCACCGCCTGCAGGACGGTGAGGCGCTTGGGGAGCTTCTCCGCCATGGCGACGCCGGCGATGCCGATGCGCGGGCGGAGTTCGAAGACGTCGGTGCCGACGCCGCCGAGCTGCTCACCGAGGACCCTGGCGGTTCCCGTGGACGGGAAGAGGTAGCTGGAGGCGATGTTGAGCAGCGTCGTCTTGCCGGCGCCGTTCGGGCCGAGGATGACCCAGCGCTCCCCCTCCTTGACCGACCAGGAGACGTCTTCCACCAGAGCGCGTCCGTCGCGGACCACGGATACGTCCACCAGCTCCAGTACATCGCTCATGAGCGCGTTGTCTCCCCATGCAGTGTCGAGATCGTCGCGTGCCGGAGGGCACAGCTCCCACGCAAAACTTACGCCACCCGGGGAGCGCTCCGGCCGCGAGGTCCGTTCCAGCGGGGGAGCGTGCGGCAGCTCTTAGGCTGTTCCCATGCTTTCGGAACCACGCTCAGGGCTGCTGGCCGCCTGGGGAAACGCGCTGCTCGCCGGACTGGTGTCTCCGGACGACGCGGCGGACGCAATCGTCGGAGAGGACGCGGTGCACCGCGTCGAGGGACTGCCCGGGGAGGCGGGGCCCGTGGGGCTCACGCTGGCGCTGGGGCGGCTGCGGGGGCTGGGGGTGACGGGTTACCGGGTGGCGCTGCCGGCCCCGGGGCATCCGCTGGGGCTGAGCGGTCCACCGGAGTTCAACGCCCGGGCGCTGGAGACCGGGGAGGCGGTGATCGCTTCCGGGGCGGCGTACGGCCTGGTGCCGGAGGTGACCGAGGCCGGGCCGCCCGGCGATCTGCACGTGGAGGTGGTGTGGCGGGTCACACCCGTACGGGAGGCGCCGCCGGCGGACGTGCCGTCGCTGGGCGAGGCGGAGCGGGAGCTCGCGGAGGCGCTGCGGGACGCGACGGCGCTGCTGTCGCGGCTGGACGTGGCGGGCTCCGGGCCGGTGGCCGAGGCAGCGGTGGACGCCTACCGGGCACGGGCGGAGCGCGGGCGCGAGGTGCTGGCCCCGGGGTACCCGCCCCGGGCGGTACGCGTGCTGGAGCTCGCCCAGCGGGTGGGGCTGCTGATCGCACTGGCGTATGAGAACGGGCACGGCGGCGCGGTGAGCGCCTCGGAGATCGCGGCCCGGGGCGAGGCGCTGCGTCCGGTGGAGCGGGTGGCGCGCAGGGCGCAGGTGGCCGCGTACAACGCGTACGTGGAGGAGGGCGAGCGGGGGCGGCGGTAGGCGCCCCCGCCGCCCCGGTCAGCCGGCGCCCCCGGTCAGCCGGCCATTCCGTGGCGTACGGCCCAGAGGGCGGCCTGGGTGCGGTCGGCCAGGTCGAGCTTCATCAGGATGTTCGAGACGTGGGTCTTGACGGTCTTCTCGGACAGGACCAGCGCCCGGGCGATCTCGCGGTTGGACCGGCCGTCCGCGATGAGCCCGAGCACTTCGCGCTCGCGCTCGGTGAGGGTGGTGCCCCGGCCCGTGCCGCCGCCGCCGTCCTCCTGGGCGAGGAGCGCTCCGGCCACCTCGGGCTGGAGCAGGACGTGGCCCGCGTGGATGGAGCGGATGGCGCCGGCCAGGGCGTCCGGGTCGACGTCCTTGTAGACGTACCCGGAGGCTCCGGCGCGCAGGGCGGGGACGACGGTCCGCTGCTCGGTGAAGCTGGTGACGACGAGCACTCGTGCGGGGTTGGCCAGCTCGCGGAGCTTGCGCAGCGCCTCGATGCCGTCCGTGCCGGGCATCTTGATGTCCATCAGCACCACGTCGGGACGGAGCGCCTCGGCCTGGGCGACGCCCTCCGCGCCGTCGGATGCCTCTCCGACGACCTCTATGTCGTCCTGCACCTCCAGGAAGGTGCGCAGCCCGCGCCGGACGACCTGATGATCGTCGACCAGCAGGACGCGGATGGTCTTGTCAGCCACCGGGGACCTCCATCTCGATCGTGGCGCCCTTTCCGGGCGCCGATTCCACGCTGAGGGTGCCGCCGACGCTGTGCGCGCGGTGGCTCATCGAGACGAGGCCGAGGTGCCGGCCCGCCTGGCGGACCGCCGTGGGGTCGAATCCCTGGCCGTCATCGGTGATCCGCAGCACGGTGCCCGCGCCGCGCCGGGTCAGGGCGACGGAGACGCGGGCGCCGCCGGAGTGGCGCAGCGCGTTGTGCAGGGCCTCCTGCGCGACGCGCAGCAGCGCCTCCTCCCGGGCGGCGGGCAGCGCCCGTACGCCGTGGCTCTCGAAGGTGACCCGCGCGCTCTGCGCCCGGTCGAGGACCTGGACCTGCGTGCGGAGGGTGGCGACGAGGCCGTCCTCGTCGAGTGCGGCGGGGCGGAGCTCGACGACGGCGGCGCGGAGCTCGTCCACGGCCTCGGCGGCGAGGGCGGCGACCTGCTGGAGCTCGCCCTTGGCGCGTGCGGGGTCGCGGTCGACCAGCGCGGCGGCGGCCTGGGCGGTCAGCCGCAGGGAGAAGAGCTTCTGGCTGACGGCGTCGTGCAGCTCGTGGGCGAGGCGGGAGCGTTCCTCGGCGATGGTGAGCTCGCGGCTGCGCTCGTAGAGGCGGGCGTTGGTGAGGGCGATGGCGGCGTGCTGGGCGAGGATCGAGAGGAGTTCCTCGTCCTCGGCCGTGAAGCCGCAGCTCCCTTCGGTTTTGGGGCACCTCTTGTTGGCCAGGTAGAGCGCGCCGATGGTCTCGTCGCCGTCCTGGATGGGCAGGCCGAGGAAGTCCGACATGTCGGGGTGGGCGTCCGGCCAGCCGCCGAAGCGGGGGTCCTTGCGGACGTCGCCGAGCCGCTCGGGCTTCGCCTCGTGGAGCATCGCGGCGAGGATGCCGTGCTGCCGGGGCAGCGGGCCGATCGCCTTCCACTGCTCGTCGCTGACGCCGTCGACGACGAACTGGGCGAAGCCCCCGTGGTCGTCGGGGACGCCCAGCGCCGCGTACTCGGCATCCAGCAGCTCGCGGGCGGAGGCGACGATCGTCTTGAGGACGTCGCGCATGTCCAGCTGCCGGCTCATCGCGAGCAGCGCGGCGCTCACGGCGGCGAGACCCGACGGTCGGAGGTGGCTCATACGCCTCACCGTACCGGCGGCGCGCAGGGCCCGTATCGGGCTGTGGACGGCGGTGGCCGGGCCTTCCGGCGTAGGTCCCGCGGCGCGGACGGTCCGGCCCGCCGGGGGCGTGCGCCCGCGGCCGTCCGGCTCCGGGAGCTTGTTCCCCACCGCCGGGAAACCCGTTGACACTGCGCGTTGCTCCTGCAACGCGCAGTGAGACCGGCAACCCGGCCATGTGAGCCCACGCATAGGACTCACGTCACGTACGAAGCCCGTTAGTGCATGAATAAGGGTGATTTACCCGGTCATGACGGGCCTCGACGAAACGGACATAAGGCCCTGGTCCACTAAACAGCTTCGTACGTCACACCTTTGCCAGGGCATTTTGCGGTCGCTAAGAATTGCATCTCCACCTGACAGAGAGGCGCACCGCCACTCTCCGTCCTGGCACCCCGCGAGGGGTTCCAACGATTCGAAGAGGTACGTCTGCATGTCCGTGTCCCGCATATGTGACCGAACCCGTCGTCTGAACAAGACGCAGAAGCTTTCCGTCGCCGGCGTCTCCGCGCTGGGTGTTGCCGCCCTGACGTTCTCGCTGGTTCCCAGCAGCGCCCAGGCCGAGAGCACCAACGCCTCCGTGGCGTCGTCCCCGGTCGTCTTCGCGTCGGCAGCCGACTCGGCTCGGGCCAAGGCTGTGCAGGACAGTGTGATCGAGCAGAACTCGACCGCCGCCAAGCTGGTGAAGGCCGCCGACGCCGCCAAGGCGAAGGACGAGGCCGCCCGCGCCAAGGCCGTCGCCGACGCGAAGGCGCTGACCGACGCCAAGGCGGCACAGCGTGCCGAGGCCGAGGCGAAGGTGAAGGCCGCCGACGAGGCGAAGGCCAAGGCGAGGTCCGACGCCGCGCAGCGCTCGTCCAACGAGTCCGCCAGCCGCTCCGCCGAGCGGAAGCCGGTCTACGCCGAAAACCTGGACGGCTGGATCCGCGAGTCCCTCGCGATCATGAAGGAGAAGGGCATCCCCGGTACGTACGAGGGGCTGCACCGCAACATCATCCGCGAGTCCAGCGGTAACCCGCGCGCCATCAACGACTGGGACATCAACGCCCGGAACGGCGTCCCGTCGATCGGTCTGCTCCAGATCATCAAGCCGACCTTCGACTACTACCACGTCCCGGGCACGGTCCACAGCCAGTACGACCCGGTCGCCAACATCACCGCCTCGGCCAACTACGCGGCCGACAAGTACGGCTCGATCGACAACGTCGACAGCGCGTACTGACCGGCTCCTCGCGGCAGGACCGCGGGCCCAGGGCCTGAGCACGGCTGAAACGCCGGAGGGCGGCACCCCGAGTGGGGTGCCGCCCTCCGGCGCGTTCGCGTACCGGGTCGCGACCCGGGAGCGCGGGGGTGTCCCCTACTTACGCATGACCTCGGGCTCGTGGCGGCGCAGCAGCCGGGCGACCACGAAGCCGCAGACGACACCGAACGCCACCAGCACCGCGAGGTCGGTGGCCCACACGCCCGCCGAGTGCTCCCAGAGCGGGTCCAGATCGCTGGGGTTCTCGGCGTCCCACGGTGGCATGAGACGGGAGAGGTCGAGCGTGGCACCCGCCGCGGACACGCCCCAGCGCGACGGCGCCAGCCAGGCGAGCTGCTCCAGGCCGGGAGAGTCGAAGATCTGGAAGAGCACCCCGGCGAAGACGACCTGCACGATCGCGAACATGACGAGCAGCGGCATGGTCTTCTCGGCGGTCTTCACCAGCGAGGAGATGACCAGGCCCACCATCACCGAGGCGAAGCCGAGCGCCATGATCGAGACACAGATCTCGACGGCCGGCGGCATGACGAGCCCTTCCTCCGGCAGCTGCCGGCCGTGGAGACCGATGGCGCAGATGATGACGCCTTGCAGCATCGTGATCACGCCGAGGACGATGACCTTGGACATCAGGTACGCGGACCGGGAGAGGCCGGTGGCCCGTTCCCGTTCGTAGATGATGCGTTCCTTGATCAGTTCTCGTACGGAGTTCGCCGCACCGGCGAGGCTTATGCCGACCGCGAGGACCAGCACGATCGAACCGGCCTTGCCGTTGTACTTCTGGGGGCCGGCGGGGGCGACCAGGCCGAGCTTGGCCGGGATGACCATGGCGAGGGCGCCCAGGACTACGGGCATCATGACCATCAGGCACAGAAAGAACTTGTCGGACGCCAGGACCGAGACGTACCGGCGGATCAGGGTCCACAGCTGTGTCGCCCAGCCCTGAGGCTTGGGCGGGCGCAGCTGCTGCGGGGGTGCCGTGTTCACGGGCTGCGCGGCGACGGCGTCGATGTCGGCGGCGTACATCTGGTAGTGCTGCGAACCCCGCCAGCGGCCCGCCCAGTCGTAGTCGCGGTAGTTCTCGAAGGCGGAGAAGACGTCGGCCCAGGTGTCGTAGCCGAAGAAGTTGAGCGCTTCCTCCGGCGGCCCGAAGTACGCCACCGCACCGCCGGGTGCCATGACGATCAACTTGTCGCAGATCGCCAGCTCGGCGACGGAGTGGGTGACGACGAGGACCGTACGGCCGTCGTCGGCGAGGCCGCGCAGCAGCTGCATCACGTCGCGGTCCATGCCCGGGTCGAGGCCCGAGGTCGGCTCGTCCAGGAAGAGCAGCGACGGCTTGGTCAGCAGCTCCAGGGCGACCGAGACGCGCTTGCGCTGACCGCCGGAGAGGGAGGTGACCAACTTGTCCTTGTGGATGTCGAGCTTCAGCTCGACGAGGACCTCGTGGATGCGGACCTGGCGCTCGGCCTCGGTGGTGTCGGCAGGGAAGCGGAGTTTGGCCGCGTACTTCAGGGCCTTGGTGACCGAGAGCTCCTTGTGCAGGATGTCGTCCTGCGGGACGAGCCCGATGCGCTGGCGCAGCTCGGCGAACTGCTTGTAGAGGTCACGGTTGTCGTAGAGGACGTCGCCCTGGTCGGCGGGCCGGTAGCCGGTGAGCGCCTTGAGCAGGGTGGACTTGCCGGAGCCGGACGGCCCGATCACCGCGACCAGCGACTTCTCGGGGACCCCGAAGGAGACGTCCTTGAGGATCTGCTTGCCGCCGTCGACCGTCACCGTGAGGTGGCGGGCGGAGAAGGAGACTTCGCCGGTGTCGACGAACTCCTCCAGCCGGTCCCCGACCAGCCGGAAGGTGGAGTGGCCGACGCCGACGATGTCGTTGGGCCCCAGGAACGCGGACCCGGACTTCTGGAGCTGCTGGCCGTTGACGTACGTGCCGTTGTGCGAGCCGAGGTCGCGGATCTCGAAGCGGCCGTCGGGGGTCGCGTGGAACTCGGCGTGGAGGCGCGAGACCTGGAGGTCCGAGACGACCAGCTCGTTCTCCAGGGCACGGCCGATGCGCATGACCCGGCCGAGCGACAGCTGGTGGAAGGTGGTCGGGCTGCGGTCGCTGTGCACCGGTCCTCCGGCCCCCGGGAAGGGCCCCTGCTGGTGCGGGACCTGGGCCACCCGGTCCTGCGCCTGCGCTCCCCAGTCCTGTGCGGCCGGGTCCTGCGGCTGCTGCCAGGGCTGCTGGGGCGCGGACTGCTGCTGGGGCGCGGGCGCGGCGGGAGGCTGGTACGGGGCGGCCTGCGGCTGGTACGGCGCCGCCTGCTGGGCCTGCGCCACCGGCGGCTGGGCCTGCGCCACCGGCGGCTGGTACGGAGTCTGCTGGGCCGGAGCCTGCTGGTACGGGGCCTGCTGGGCCGGAGCCTGCTGGTACGGGGCCTGCTGGGCCGGTCCGGCCTGCGCCTGCGGCGGCGCGGCGGCGGGAGCGGTCACGGCGACCCTGGGCCCGTCGTTGGCGTTGCCGAGGCGCACTTCGGTGCCGGGGCCGATCTCCGCCCGCTGCACCCGGTCGCCCCGCACATAGGTGCCGTTGGTGCTGCCGTGGTCCTCTATGAACCAGCCGTGGCCTCCCCAGCCGATCGTGGCGTGCCGCCACGACACCCGGGCGTCCTCGAACGTCAGGTCCCCCTGCGGGTCACGTCCGAGCGTGTACGACCTGGACGGATCGAGCGTCCAGGTTCTGCCATTCAGTTCCAGTACGAGTTCTGGCACTCCGCGCCCCACTTGTCGTCCCCCGTTTTTCCCCCGCTGTGCGGAAGCCCAGGGATGCTGAACATCGGGGGGCACTATTCCAGGGAGACTCCCCGATCCGAAAGCCGGGCGTTGGGGGCGCGTTGGCGGGAGCCGGTCCGGCGGCGGGACGGCGGGCCCCGCGCAGGTGTTCCGGCAGGTGCGCCGGGCGGTGCCGCAAGGGTGGCCCCAGGCGGTCCCGCAGGTCGCGGGGCCCGGGTGTCCGCCACTCGGGACGGCCTGCCGGGGCTCCTGGGGCGACCGATACGGTGGAACCACCATGAGCGCATCTCAGCCATCTCAGTCTCCCTCGTCCTCCGAGCTCCCCGGGTCCCGTCCGGACAGCGACTCCCCCACTCTTCTCGTGAAGATCTTCGGGAAGGACCGTCCCGGTATCACCGCCGGGCTTTTCGACACGCTCGCCGCCTACGCGGTGGACGTCGTGGACATCGAGCAGGTGGTCACCCGTGGCCGGATCGTGCTGTGCGCGCTGGTGACCACCCCGACCGCCGGAGGCACCACCGAGGGCGATCTGCGGGCGACCGTGCACAGCTGGGCCGAGTCCCTGAAGCTGCAGGCAGAGATCATCTCGGGGACGGGTGACAACCGTCCGCGCGGCGACGGCCGTTCCCACGTGACCGTGCTGGGCAACCCGCTGACCGCTGAGTCGACCGCCGCCATAGCGGCCAGGATCACTTCGACCGGTGCCAACATCGACCGGATCTTCCGGCTCGCGAAGTACCCGGTGACGGCCGTCGAGTTCGCGGTCTCCGGAGCGGGCACCGAGGAGCTGCGGACCGCGCTGGCGGTCGGGGCGGCGCAGATCGGTGTGGACGTGGCGGTGATGTCGGCCGGTCTGAGCCGCCGGGCCCAGCGCCTGGTGGTGATGGACGTGGACTCGACGCTGATCCAGGACGAGGTGATCGAGCTCTTCGCCGCGCACGCGGGCTGCGAGAAGGAGGTCGCCGCGGTGACCGAGCAGGCGATGCGCGGGGAGCTGGACTTCGAGCAGTCCCTGCACGCCCGGGTCGCCCTGCTGGCCGGACTCGACGAGTCCGTCGTGGAGAAGGTGCGCGCGGAGGTCCGGCTGACCCCCGGGGCGCGTACCCTCATCCGTACGCTGAAGCGGCTCGGCTATCAGGTCGGCGTCGTGTCGGGCGGGTTCACCCAGGTCACGGACGACCTCAAGGAGCGGCTGGGGCTGGACTTCGCCTCGGCCAACACCCTGGAGATCGTCGGCGGGAAGCTCACCGGGCGGGTCGTGGGCGACATCGTGGACCGGGCGGGCAAGGCCCGGCTGCTGCGCAGCTTCGCCGAGCAGGCGGGCGTTCCGCTGGCGCAGACGGTGGCGATCGGGGACGGCGCCAACGACCTGGACATGCTGAACACCGCGGGTCTCGGGGTGGCGTTCAACGCCAAGCCGGTCGTCCGGCAGGCGGCGCACACGGCGGTGAACGTGCCGTTCCTGGACACCGTGCTCTATCTGCTGGGCATCACCCGCGAAGAGGTCGAGGCTGCGGACGCCCCGGGCGTCTGAGGACGCTCCGGTTCCCCGTACGCAGGGAAGGGCCCCGGCCCGCACGCGGCGCGCCGGGACCCTTCCGTACGGTGGAACCGGTCGGTCAGTCGATGGGCGTCCAGTAGCCGGTGAGCCTGCCGGCGCCGAGTTCGACGCTCTTCCACGTGCCGGGGAACTCCAGGACCGCGTAGGCGGCGGTCGCGAAGCCGTCCCTGGTCATCCGGGCCAGTACATCGCCCTCGGCCGAGCCCGCGAGGGCGTCGGCCGCGCCGTGCATCCCCGGGTTGTGGCCGATGACGAGCAGGTTGCGCACCTCGTCGGGGGTTTCGTTGAAGAGGGCGACGAGTTCGCCGAGAGAGGCGTCGTACAACCGCTCCTCGTACACGGTCCTGGGGCGCTGCTCGAACTCGTGGACCGCCAGCTTCCAGGTCTCCCGCGTTCTGGCGGCGGTCGAGCACAGGGCAAGGTCGAAGTCGATGCCGGAATCGGCGAGCTTCCGCCCGGCCACGGGCGCGTCCTTGCGTCCGCGCTCCGCGAGCGGCCGCTCGTGATCGGAGGCTTGCGACCATTCCGCCTTCGCGTGCCGGAGAAGAACGATCCTGCGAGGTGTGTCGACGCTCATGTCGTTCAGCTTCGCACGAATCGGCGCCCCGGGCGCAGGGTGTTGACGCGCTCGACCGCCAGGGGTGACGAGGAGGCCCGCGAGGGGCGTTCAGTAGGACAATTGATCGAGCGCGCGCTCGACGAACCGGCCGAAACCAGGGTCGGCGGAGGCGGCGTGCGCCTGCTCGGGGTCGGTGATCATGAGCAGCAGCACGGCGAACGCGAGCACCGGCAGTGCCAGCGCCCACCAGGGCAGCCGCACCGGAGCCCCGGCTGCCGGTCGGCTCGCGGACCGGGGGTTCGTACGGGCCGGCATGGCCGCCTCCGAGGGTCGTGGGTTCGTTTACTCAGAACCTACGGAAGGGCGCACGGGCCGCCCATCCGGTGACCCACCCACTCGACCCTGAACCTGGCCCCCTAGGGGAGGGTGGGGCTGTCCCCACCCTCCACCGGAAGCACCCGCCCCGGCAGGACCTGCGCCCGCGCCGGCCGCGGGCCGCGGACGTCACGGGGCGCAGGGCGTCAGGCCGCGGGCGTCACGGGGCGAAGACCGAGGCGATGACTCCGATGATCACAGTGATGAGAAGCATGGCCCCGAGCACGAGGAGAAGCTTCTTCTGGCCGTTCTGGGGATGCGGATCGAGCACTGGCATGAGGCAAGTCTCGCATCTCACCCATGGCCGTCGATCGTCCGGTCCCGTCCGGCGAACACACCCACGACGATCTGCGGAACCATCAGTGCCGCCATGAAGGCGATGGGCAGGCCCCAGCCGCCGCTGTGCTCGTTGAGCACGCCGACGAGGAGCGGGCCGGGGATCGAGATCAGATAGCCGGTGGACTGGGCGAACACCGAGAGCCGCGCCACGCCCGCGCCGGTGCGGGTGCGCATGCCGATCATGGTGAGGGCGAGCGGGAAGGAGCAGTTGGAGATGCCGAGCAGCACCGCCCAGAACCAGGCGCCGCCCGCCGGTGCGAGGTAGAGGCCCGCGTACCCGGCGAGGCCGCAGATCCCGAGGACGAGGACGATCGGGCCCTGGGTGCGCATCCCGGCGGCGACCCGGGGGATGACGAAGGCGAGCGGCACGCCCATGACCATGGTGATGGCGAGCAGCACGCCCGCCGTGCTCGCGGAGATTCCCGCGTCCCGGAAGATCTGCGGCATCCACCCCATGGTGATGTACGCGGCGGTGGACTGGAGCCCGAAGTAACAGGCGAGGGCCCAGGCGGTCGGAATCCTGGTGATCCTGAAGTCGACGGCCGCCTGCTGCGGGACGGCCGCGGCCGCCTCCCCCGGGGTGCCCGCGCGGCTGCGTACCACCAGCGGGATCCAGACCAGTACGGCGAGGACGCCGAGCGAGGCCCAGACCGCGAGGCCGGTCCGCCAGTTGCCGCCCAGCGCGTCGGTCACCGGCACGGTGGCCGCGGCCGCCAGGGAGGTGCCGAAGGCGAGGGCCATCGAGTAGAGGCCGGTCATCGATCCGACGCGGTCGGGGAACCAGCGCTTGACGATCACCGGCATCAGGACGTTGCCCACCGCGATACCCATCAGCGCGAGGGTGCTGGCGAGCAGGAACCCGACGGTGGAGCCGGTGAAGGGGCGGATCAGCAGGCCGGCGGTGATCGCCACCATGCCCGCGAGGACGACGGCGGCGGGGCCGAACCGGCGGGCGAGACGGGGGGCGGTGATCCCGAACACCGCGAAGCAGAGCTGCGGCACCGAAGTGAGGGCGCCGGCGACGCCACCGCTCATGTGGAGCCCGTCGCGCACCTCTTCGAGGAGTGAGCCCAGGCTGGTGATGGCCGGGCGGAGGTTGAGCGCGGCCAGGACGAGGCCGACGGCGAGCAGGCGCGGCAGCCACGGGGAGGCCACCGCGGGGGCGTCCCCGGTGGGGGGCGCGGACTTCGGGATGGTCGGTTCGGGCCTCCGTGCCGGGGTCGCGGCGGCCGGGTCGGGTGTCTCGGTGACGTCTTCCAGCATGGCGCCATCATAGAATCATGGGATGATTGGTTGTCCACCCCGGCGCGACGGCGCTCCGGGGGTACGTACGCCACCGGCGGAGCGCTCCCGGGACGCGGACACCACCGGGGACGGCGCTCCCGGGGCGCGGACGCCACCGGGGACGGCGCTCCCGGGGCGCGGACACCCCGGGAGCGCCTGACAGAATCCGGACCACGCCTCGCCGCACCCCGGAAGCCGGGAGGTTTCCGGGCCACCGAGGGCTCGGAGCGTTGCGGAGCACTGCGAAGCAAGGAGTCTCATGGCGCTGACGTCCCCCCGGCGCTCGGCACTCGCCGACCAGGTGATTGCCCAGCTGAGGAACCAGATCACCTCGGGCGAGTGGCCCGTCGGCTCGCGCATCCCCACCGAACCGGAGCTGGTCGAACAGCTCGGTGTGGCCCGCAACACGGTCCGTGAGGCGGTGCGCGCCCTCGCCCACAACGGTCTGCTGGACATCCGCCAGGGCTCGGGAACGTACGTCGTGGCCACCAGCGAGCTGGCCGGGGTGATGCAGCGGCGCTTCGCGACCGCCGATCCGCGGCATGTGTCCGAGCTCCGGTCGGTACTGGAGTCGGCGGCGGCGCGGCTGGCGGCCGGGCGGCGCACCGACCGCGACCTCAAGCAGATGGACGCCCTGATGGCGCGGCGCGAGGAGACCTGGGCGGCGGGGGACGCGGAGGGGTTCGTCGAGGCGGACGCCACCTTGCACCTGGCGATCGTGGCCGCCGCGCACAACGACGTGCTGACCGGGATCTACGCCGACCTGGGCGACGTGCTCCGCGACTACCTGCGCGGTGACGTGGGCCCGGAGCTGCGGCCGGAGGACCTCATGGACCACGGGCGGCTGGTCGAGGCGATCCGCGAGGGCGACGCGCGGACGGCGGCCGAGGAGGCCGGGGGCCACGCGTTGCACTGCCCGCCCGAGAGGCCCTGACCGGAAGAGGCGCCACCCGAAGAGGCTCAGACCGAAGAGGCGCTGCCCGACGAGGTCCCGGCCGGAGCGGCTCCGACCGAAGAGGCCCTGCCCGAAGGCTCCTGACCGGAGCGCCCTGGCCGAAGGGCCCCGGGCAGCGTTCAGGCGGCGTCCGGCGGCGTCGCGCTGTGGGTGACCCAGGCGGTGGCCACCTCTTTCCAGCAGCGGTCCTGGAGCCGGACGGTGCGCCCCGGCTCCACGACGACCGCCGCGCCGTCGCCGTCCACGTCCCACCACCGGGCGCACTCCGTGTGCAGCCGGACGTGGTCGAGGGAGGGGTACGGGTTGTGGCAGTAGGAGACCACCAGGGAGCCCTCGACCGTGGTGCGGCACTCCGATCCGGAGGGCTGCGGGGACGCTGCGCGGGTGCCCGAGCCCTCGGATCCGGCGGCTCCACCCGATCCGGCGGCGTGAATCCCGACCGGGACCGCGAGGGCCGCGAGGGCTGCCGCGGAGCCGAGCAGGACGCAGGTGCGGCGATGCGTGGGACGCACGGCGTTCTCCTCCCCGCAGCCTGACCAGAGTCCGGTTCCTCCACAGTCTGCGGCGGATCGGCGGTCTTTTCGACCCGGGGCGTCACGGACCGTGCACGGCGGGCACCGGTTGTGCCCCTTACGGGACTCCCCGGCCCGGTCCGCCCGACCCTGTCCGCCGGGGAGGACACGGACCGGAACGCGCGTCGGCCGCGCACCCTCCGGAGGGGATCCGGATGCGGGTACGCGGCCGACAGGGGTCCGTACGGGTCAGGCGCCGATCATGTGCACGCCACCGTCGACGTGGATGATCTCGCCCGTCGTCTTCGGGAAGAAGTCCGACAGCAGGGCGACGATGCCCCGGCCGGCGGGCTCCGGGTCGGCCATGTTCCAGGCCAGCGGCGACCGGGTGTCCCAGACCTTCGCGAGGTCGCCGAAGCCCGGGATGGACTTCGCGGCCATGGAGCCGAGGGGGCCCGCGGAGATCAGGTTGCAGCGGATGTTGTCCGCGCCCAGGTCACGGGCGAGGTAACGGGAGGTGGCCTCCAGCGCGGCCTTCGCCGGGCCCATCCAGTCGTACTGCGGCCACGCGAACTGCGCGTCGAAGGTGAGGCCGACGATCGAGCCGCCCTCGGCCATCAGCGGCTTGCAGGCCATCGCGAGCGACTTCAGCGAGAACGCCGACACGTGCATCGCGGTGGCGACCGACTCGAACGGGGTGTTCAGGAAGTTGCCGCCGAGGGCGTCCTGCGGCGCGAAGCCGATGGAGTGGACGACGCCGTCCAGCGAGCCGAGCTCGTCGCGGACCAGACCGGCGAGCCGGTCGAGGTGCTCGGCGTTGGTGACGTCGAGTTCGAGGACCTTCGCGGGCTTGGGGAGCTTCTTGGCGATGCGCTCGGTCAGGGTGGGGCGGGGGAAGGCGGTGAGGATGATCTCCGCGCCCTGCTCCTGGGCCACCTTGGCGGCGTGGAACGCGATGGAGGACTCCATCAGCACCCCGGTGATGAGGATGCGCTTGCCGTCGAGAATTCCGCTCATGGTGATCAGTGACCCATGCCCAATCCGCCGTCAACGGGGATGACGGCTCCAGTGATGTACGACGCGTCGTCGGAGGCGAGGAAGCGGACCGCCGCGGCGACCTCCGCAGGCTGCGCGTAGCGGCCGAGCGGGACCTGGGCGACGATGCCCTTGCGCTGGTCCTCGGTGAGCACCTGCGTCATGTCGGTGTCGACAAAACCGGGCGCGACGACGTTGAAAGTGACGTTCCGCGAGCCGAGCTCGCGGGCCAACGACCGGGCGAACCCGACCAGTCCGGCCTTGGAAGCGGCGTAGTTGGCCTGCCCGGCCGAGCCGAGGAGGCCCACGACGGAGGAGATGAGGACCACGCGGCCCTTCCTCGCGCGCAGCATGGCGCGGTTGGCGCGCTTGACCACACGGAAGGTGCCGGTGAGGTTGGTGTCGATGACGGAGGTGAACTCCTCCTCCGACATCCGCATGAGGAGCTGGTCCTTGGTGATGCCGGCGTTGGCCACCAGCACCTCGACGGAGCCGTGCTTCTCCTCGATCTCCTTGTAGGCCTGCTCCACCTGCTCGGCGTCGGTGATGTCGCAGCGGACCGCGAGGACACCTGCCTCGGCGAGTTCCCGCGGCGGCTCGCCGGAGCGGTAAGTGATCGCCACCTTGTCGCCGTTGTCGACGAAGGCGCGGGCGATGGCGAGGCCGATGCCCCGGTTTCCTCCGGTGACGAGAACCGAGCGGCTCAACGGATCACCCTTTCCTTGACGGTCTGGTACATCGAAAACCTATCGGTACGGTGCGGTGTACGGAGAATCGGGCCCTGACAGTGGCTCGTGCGAGGTGCTGTGGGGTTCCGACAGTCGGCGCCGCTGCCGGTGGCACTCCGGGCGGGCCGCGCGGGGCGCCTTCCGCGGGGGAGGCGATGCGCCCGACCATCCATCACGCCCCGGGCGCCGCGTGATTGACTTCACGCCCGGGCACGATTCCACAGCGCAAGGGAGGCCGTCCGTGGCCCATGACATCGACCCGTCGTTTCTCGCCCTGCCCCTGCGGGCCCTCGCCGACGCCGCCCTCGCGCGGGCCCGCGCGCTCGGCTCCACGCACGCGGATTTCCGCTTCGAGCGGGTGCGCAGCGCCTCCCTGAGGCTGCGCGACGCCCGCCTCTCCGGCGCCTCGGACTCCACCGACCTCGGGTACGCGGTGCGGGTCGTGCACGGCGGGGCGTGGGGGTTCGCGTCCGGCGTGGACCTGACGATGGACGCGGCGGCGAAGGTGGCCTCGCAGGCCGTCGCCATGGCGAAGCTGTCGGCGAAGGTGATCGCGGCGGCGGGCTCCGAGGAGCGGGTGGAGCTGGCGGACGAGCCGGTGCACGGTGAGCGGACCTGGGTCTCCTCGTACGACATCGACCCGTTCTCCGTACCGGACGAGGAGAAGACCGGGCTGCTGGCCGAGTGGAGCGGGCGGCTGCTCGGGGCGGACGGGGTCGCGCACGTGGACGCCTCGCTGATGGCGGTCCACGAGAACAAGTTCTACGCGGACACCGCGGGCACGGTCACCACCCAGCAGCGGGTGCGGGTGCATCCGCAGCTGACGGCGGTGGCGGTGGACGGCACGACGGGCGAGTTCGACTCGATGCGGACGATCGCCCCGCCGGCCGGCCGCGGCTGGGAGTACCTGACCGGCACCGGCTGGGACTGGAACGACGAGCTGGAGCGCGTCCCGGGGCTGCTCGCCGAGAAGATGCGGGCGCCGAGCGTGGAGGCGGGGAGGTACGACCTGGTCGTCGACCCGTCGAACCTCTGGCTGACCATCCACGAGTCCATCGGCCACGCGACCGAGCTGGACCGGGCGCTGGGGTACGAAGCGGCCTACGCGGGGACCTCGTTCGCCACCTTCGACCAGCTGGGGAAGCTGGCGTACGGCTCCCCGGTGATGAACGTGACGGGCGACCGGACGACCGAGCACGGGCTGGCGACGATCGGTTACGACGACGAGGGCGTCGAGGCGCAGTCCTGGGACCTGGTCAGGGACGGCACCCTCGCCGGTTACCAACTCGACCGGAGGATCGCGAAGTTGACCGGCCTCGGCCGGTCCAACGGGTGCGCGTACGCCGATTCGCCGGGCCATGTGCCGGTGCAGCGGATGGCCAACGTCTCGCTGAAGCCCGACCCGGGCGGGCTCTCCACCGAGGATCTGATCGGCGGGGTGGAGCGCGGTATCTACGTGGTCGGCGACCGCTCCTGGTCGATCGACATGCAGCGCTACAACTTCCAGTTCACCGGGCAGCGGTTCTTCCGGATCGAGAACGGTGAGCTGACCGGTCAGCTGCGGGACGTCGCGTACCAGGCGACGACCACGGACTTCTGGGGCTCGATGGAGAAGGTCGGCGGCCCGCAGACGTACGTGCTGGGTGGCGCCTTCAACTGCGGCAAGGCCCAGCCGGGCCAGGTCGCGGCGGTCTCGCACGGCTGCCCGTCCGCCCTCTTCCGGGGTGTGAACATCCTCAACACGACGCAGGAGGCGGGCCGATGAGCCGCGTGAGCAAGCCCTACGAGATCGTCGAGCGCGCCCTCGGCCTGTCCACCGCCGACGGCTGCATGGTCATCGCCGACGAGGCGTCCTCGGCGAACCTGCGCTGGGCGGGCAACGCCCTGACCACCAACGGCGTGACCCGGGGCAGGACGGTGACCGTCGTCGCCACCGTGGACGGCTCCGAGGGGACGGCCTCCGGGGTCGTCTCGCGCTCCGCCGTCACGGCGGACGACCTGGAACCGCTGGTGCGGGCGGCGGAGGCGGCGGCCCGCGCGGCCGGACCCGCCGAGGACGCGCAGCCGCCGGTCACCGGTGTACCGGTCTCCCCGGACTTCACCGACGCGCCCGCCGAGACCGGGTCGGACGTCTTCGCCGACTTCGCGCCGGCCCTCGGCGAGGCTTTCGCCCGGGCCCGCGCGGGCGGCCGCGAGCTGTACGGCTTCGCGCACCACCAGATGGTCTCCACCTACCTGGGCACCTCGGCCGGGCTGCGGCTCCGCCACGACCAGCCGACCGGCACCCTCGAACTGAACGCCAAGTCGCCGGACCGCTCCCGGTCCGCGTGGGCCGGGCGGGCCACCCGGGACTTCAAGGACGTCGACCCGGCGGCCCTAGACGCGGAGCTGGCCCGCCGCCTCGGCTGGGCGGAGCGGCGGATCGAGCTGCCGGCCGGCCGGTACCAGACGCTGCTGCCGCCGACCGCCGTGGCGGACCTGCTGATCTACCAGTTCTGGTCGTCGACCGCCCGGGACGCCACCGAGGGCCGGACGGTGTTCTCCCTGCCGGGTGGCGGGACCCGGCTGGGCGAGACGCTCTCGCCGTTGCCGCTGACCCTGCGCAGCGACCCGCACGCGCCGGGGCTGGAGTCGGCGCCGTTCGTGATCGCGCACTCCTCGGGGGACGAGGCGTCGGTCTTCGACAACGGGTTGCCGCTGGAGCCGACCGACTGGATCGCCGGCGGCCGGCTGGAGCGGCTGACCACCACCCGGCACACGGCGGCGTCGACCGGCCTGCCGCCGGCCCCGGCCATCGACAACCTGCTGCTGGAGGGCGGCGGCGAGCGGTCGCTGGACGAGATGGTGGCGGCGACCACCGGCCGGGCGCTGCTGCTGACCTGCCTCTGGTACATCCGGGAGGTCGACCCGGCGACGCTGCTGCTGACCGGGCTGACCCGGGACGGCGTCTATCTGGTGGAGGACGGCGAGGTGGTCGGCGAGGTGAACAACTTCCGGTTCAACGAATCGCCGGTCGACCTGCTCTCCCGCGCCTGTGAGGCGGGTCGTACGGAGCGGACGCTGCCGCGCGAGTGGGGCGACTGGTTCACCCGCGCCGCGATGCCCGCGCTGCGCGTCCCGGACTTCAACATGAGTTCGGTCAGCCGGGGAGTGTGAGCCGCTCCCGCCCGTCATCGGATCGGAGTCGGCCCAGGCCACCGCTTAGACTGGCCGGGATCGGGCCGACCAGGCACGGAGGCCCGCTGTTCACTCGCTGAAGGAGACACGGAACCGTGACGGACATCGTCGACGAGCTCAAGTGGCGCGGGCTGTTCGCCCAGTCCACTGACGAGGACGCCCTGCGCAAGGCTCTTGGCGACGGTCCGGTCACCTTCTATTGCGGCTACGACCCGACCGCGTCGAGCCTGCACGTCGGCCACCTGGTCCAGGTCCTCACCATGCGCCGGCTCCAGCGGGCGGGCCACCGTCCGCTGGCGCTGGTGGGCGGGGCGACCGGTCAGATCGGCGACCCGCGGCCGACCGCCGAGCGCACGCTGAACGACCCCGGGACCATCGCCGCCTGGGTGACCCGGCTGCGCTCGCAGATCGAGCCGTTCCTCTCCTTCGAGGGCGAGAACGCCGCGGTCATGGTGAACAACCTGGACTGGACCGCCGGCATGTCCGCGATCCAGTTCCTGCGGGACATCGGCAAGCACTTCCGGGTCAACAAGATGCTGACCAAGGACTCCGTGGCCCGCCGCCTGGAGTCGCAGGAGGGCATCAGCTACACGGAGTTCAGCTACCAGCTGCTCCAGTCCATGGACTTCCTGGAGCTGTACCGGCGCCACGGCTGCATCCTCCAGCAGGGAGGCAGCGACCAGTGGGGCAACCTCACCGCGGGCATCGACCTGATCCACCGCCTGGAGCCCGCGGCGACGGTGCACGCGCTGGCGACCCCGCTGATGGTCAAGGCGGACGGAACGAAGTTCGGCAAGACCGAGGGCGGCGCCGTCTGGCTGGACCCGGAGATGACGACCCCGTACGCGTTCTACCAGTTCTGGCTGAACGTCGACGACCGTGACATCTCCCCGTACATGCGCATCCTCAGCTTCAAGTCCCAGGCCGAGCTGGAGGAGCTGGAGAAGGTCACCGAGGAGCGCCCGCAGGCCCGTACGGCGCAGCGCGCGCTGGCCGAGGAGCTGACGACCCTGGTGCACGGCGCCGACCAGTGCGCGGCCGTCATCGCCGCGTCGAAGGCGCTGTTCGGCCAGGGCGAGCTGGGTGACCTGGACGAGGCGACGCTGGGTGCCGCGCTCTCCGAGCTGCCGCACGCGAAGGTCGCCGGGCCGGCGCCGCTGGTGGACCTGCTGGTCGAGGCCGGTCTCGCGCCGAGCAAGTCGGGTGCCCGCCGCACGGTGAACGAGGGCGGCGCCTACCTGAACAACGTCAAGATCACCGACGGCGACGCCCTGCCCGCCGCCGAGGACCTGCTGTACGGCCGGTGGCTGGTGCTGCGCCGGGGCAAGAAGAACCTCGCGGTGGTCGAGATCGCCGCGGGCTGAACCCCGTAGGACACGGCGGAGGCCGGACACGCGTCATGCGTGTCCGGCCTCCGCCGTCGTGCTGTCCGGCATCAGGTTCTCTGCTTGCCGTGTCCCCGGATCGACTGCCAGACCACGTCGCCGACACCGACCACCGCCACCGCGCCGATCAACTGGAGCACGTGCCGGATCCAGTCGATGCCCTTGGTGTCCTCGACGCCGATCCAGGCCGCGACGGCGTTTCCGAGGATGCTGCCGATGATGCCGAACACGGTCGTCAGCCAGAGTGGGATGTCCTGCTTGCCCGGAAGGATCGCCTTCGCGATCAGACCCAGCACCAGGCCCACGATGATCGCCCACAACCAGCTCATATCGCCTCCTCGAACTGCGCTTCATGCGCATATCGGCTCAAGTTTCACGTGTGGGTGCTTCTTGCGCATGTCGGGCGGCGCCGTACGGGTACCGGGAAGGCGCGACCGGGCCACCCGGTCTCGATCGCGCAGCGGGCCGGGCGTACCGTGATAGCGGTCCGGTCCGGGGCGTCCGGCACAGCGAGCAGGCGGTGGAGACATGATGGGCAAGCGCAACGACGCGGAGGTCTTCCGGATCACCGGGGCCCGGCAGGGGCTGGCCGACGACGTGCGCGGCCGGCAGCGCCGGTACGTGATCTCGATGTCCGTGCGGACGGTGTCGGTGGTCCTCGCCGCGGTGCTCTGGAACGTCGAGCGGCACATCTCGATCGTGGCGCTGGCCCTGGGCCTGCTGCTGCCGTACGTGGCTGTGGTCATCGCCAACGCGGGCCGGGAGAACACCCCTTCGCTGCCGTCCACCTTCGTGCCCGCACCCGTGCTGCCGGCCCTGGAGTCGGGCCTCGGAGCGGGAACGGGCGACGGAACGGGCGCGGGGCAGGCCTTCGGGGAACGCGCCGGAACCGGTACGGACACGGCCGCCGGGACGGACGGTCGCACCCGGTATCCGCACGGACACGGATGAGTTCCGCCATCGGGCGAAGCTCAAGAAAACCTCAACTCAATCGTGGAGTTCAGGTGCACCCCGACTGGGCGTGCGTGACATACTCCTTTATGCGCTCCGCATCCCCCGTCGGAGCGAGAGACCGACGCCGAGCAGCTCCCCCCGTGGCTGCTCGGCGTCGTTTTTTCTCGCCCACCGGACTCGCGGGAAGGCTGCCCCACCGGCTGTTCTAGGGTGGACGCCGTGAACTTCCCCCTGACTTCCGCAGAGAGCGACACCGGTGCCCCCGTCTGCTCCGCCAAGGGCTGCCGCGCGGACGCGGTGTGGGTGCTCGCCTGGAACAACCCCAAGCTGCACACCCCGGAGCGCCGCAAGACCTGGCTGGCCTGCGAGGAGCACCGCGAGCACCTGTCGCAGTTCCTGGGGGTACGGGGATTCCTGAAGGACGTCGTGGCGCTGGCCGACTGGGAGCCCCCGGCCTCGGACACGGCCCAGGACTGATCCCCCGCGCGCGGACTGCGGCCTGCGGAGCGCCACGTGCGGGTCTCAGCCGCCGATCGCGGACATCGGCCGGTCGGGCTGGAGGAAGGACGGGTCGTCCAGGCCCGACCCCGCCTTCTTCCCCCACATCGCGACCCGCCAGAGCCTGGCGATCTCCTCGTCCGGCGCGCCGGAGCGCAGTGCGGTCCGCAGGTCGGTCTCCTCGCGGGCGAAGAGGCAGGTGCGGACCTGCCCGTCGGCGGTGAGCCGGGTACGGTCGCAGGCCCGGCAGAACGGTCGGGTCACCGAGGCGATGACCCCGACGCGGTGGGGGCCGCCGTCCACGGTCCAGCGTTCGGCGGGGGCGGAGCCGCGTGCGCCGTCGTCCTCGGCGGTGAGCGTGAAGCGAGTGCGCAGCGAGGCGAGGATGTCACCGGCGGTGATCATTCCGTCGCGCTTCCAGCCGTGCTGGGCGTCCAGGGGCATCTGCTCGATGAAGCGCAGCTCGTAACCGTGGGCGACCGCCCAGGCGAGCAGGTCGGGGGCCTCGTCGTCGTTGAGTCCGGGCATGAGCACGGAGTTGACCTTGACGGGGGTGAGGCCCGCCTCGTGCGCGGCGGTGAGTCCGTCGAGCACGTCCCCGTGCCGGTCGCGGCGGGTCAGGGTCTTGAAGACGTCGGGCCGCAGGGTGTCCAGGGAGACGTTGACCCGGTCGAGGCCGGCGGCCTTGAGGGCGGCGGCGGTGCGCTTGAGCCCGATGCCGTTGGTGGTGAGGGACATCCGGGGGCGGGGGGTGAGCGCGGCGCACTGCTCGACGATGCCCACCAGTCCCGGGCGGAGCAGGGGCTCGCCGCCGGTGAAGCGCACCTCGGTGATGCCGAGCTGTTCGACGGCGATCCGGACGAGCCGGACGATCTCCTCGTCGCTGAGCAGTTCGCTCCTGCCGAGCCACTGGAGGCCCTCTTCGGGCATGCAGTACGTGCAGCGGAGGTTGCATTTGTCGGTCAGGGAGACCCGCAGGTCGGTGGCGACCCGGTCAAAGGTGTCGATGAGCATGTGCGCCCCTCCCCCGATGGCTTTCACGGCGTGTCCGTGGTTCGGTCCTGACTCGTCTCCTCCGAGACTACGCGAGCCGGGCGGCGGGCCCCCTCCCGCGGTGGTGGCGCCGCCGTGGTGCCACCACCGGCGCCGGTCACGCCGTGAGGACTCTACGGCGTGACCGGCGCGGTGGGACGTGCTCGATCCGTACGCTTGTGTGAACTTCTGGGCGTGCCGAGTGGCGCGCGGGAGCCCGGACGCGCTCAGTGCGCGGCGACGCCGGTGAGGGACTTGACCTCCAGCTCGGCGTACTTGCCCTTGTCGGGCTCCTCCTTGGAGAGCAGAGTGCCGACCAGGCCGAGCAGGAAGCCCAGCGGGATGGAGATGAGGCCGGGGTTCTCCAGCGGGAACCAGGCGAAGTCGGCGTCCGGGAACATGGAGGTCGGCTTGGAGGTGACGACCGGCGAGAAGAGCACCAGCAGGACGGAGGAGGCGAGCCCGCCGTAGATGGACCAGAGGGCGCCCTGGGTGGTGAACCGCTTCCAGAAGAGGCTGTAGAGGATCGTCGGCAGGTTGGCGGAGGCGGCGACGGCGAAGGCCAGGGCGACCAGTCCGGCCACGTTGAGGTCGCGGGCCATGGCGCCGAGCCCGATGGAGACGATGCCGATGGCGACGGTGGCCCACTTGGCGGCGCGGACCTCCTCCTTCTCGGTCGCCTTCCCCTTGCGGATGACGTTGGCGTAGATGTCGTGGGCGAAGGACGAGGAGGACGCCAGGGTGAGTCCGGCGACCACGGCGAGGATGGTGGCGAAGGCGACGGCGGAGATCACCGCGAGCAGTACGGCACCGCCGGTGGAACCGGAACCGCCGCCGATCTCCAGGGCGGCCAGCGGGGCCGCGGTGTTGCCCGCCTTGTTGGAGGCGATGATGTCGTCCGGCTTGAGCAGCGCGGCGGCGCCGAAGCCGAGCACGATCGTCATCAGGTAGAAGGCGCCGATGATGCCGATGGCCCAGTTGACCGACTTACGGGCGGCCTTGGCGGTGGGCACGGTGTAGAAGCGGATCAGGATGTGCGGCAGTCCGGCGGTGCCGAGGACCAGGGCGATGCCGAGGGAGAGGAAGTCCAGCTTCGAGGTGCCGGTGGCGCCGTACTTGAGGCCGGGCTCCAGGAAGGCGGAGCCCTTGCCGCTGTTGGTGGCGGCGGTGCCCAGCAGGTCCGAGATGTTGAAGTGGAACTTCAGCAGGATCAGGAAGGTGATGAGCAGGGTGCCCGCGATGAGCAGGACGGCCTTGACCATCTGCACCCAGGTGGTGCCCTTCATGCCGCCGATGGTGACGTAGACGATCATGAGCAGGCCGACCAGGGCCACGATGGCGATCTTTCCGCCGTCGCTGGTGATGCCGAGGAGCAGCGAGACGAGGACACCGGCACCGGCCATCTGGGCCAGCAGGTAGAAGATCGAGACGACGATGGTGGAGACGCCCGCGGCGGTGCGTACGGGGCGCTGGCGCATGCGGTAGGCGAGGACGTCGCCCATCGTGTAGCGGCCGGAGTTGCGCAGGGGTTCGGCGACCAGGAGCAGGGCGACGAGCCAGGCGACGAGGAAGCCGATGGAGTAGAGGAAGCCGTCGTAGCCGAAGAGCGCGATGGCTCCGGCGATGCCGAGGAAGGACGCCGCGGACATGTAGTCGCCGGAGACGGCGAGTCCGTTCTGGAAGCCGGTGAACTGGCGTCCGCCCGCGTAGAAGTCGGCGGCGCTCTTGGTCTGGCGGCCGGCCCACACGGTGATGAAGAGGGTCGCGACCACGAAGACCGCGAAGAGGGTGATGATCAGCGTCCGGTGGTCGCTCGCGCCTTCGGCGGCGGCGAGCTGGACGACGGGGTGCGCGACCTGGGCGGCGCTCATGCGTCGGCCTCCATACGGGACTTGATGGCCGCCGCCTTCGGGTCGAGCTTGGTGGCGGCGTGGCGGGAGTAGAACCACGCGATGAGGAAGGTCGTGGCGAACTGGGCGAGCCCGAGGACGAGCGCGACGTTGATGTTGCCGGCGATCTTGGTGCCCATGAAGTCGCCCGCGTAGTTGCAGAGCAGGACGTAGACCAGGTACCAGGTGACGAAGGCGACGGTCAGCGGGAAGGCGAACGACCGGTGCGAGCGGCGCAGTTCGGCGAATTCCGCGCTCTTCTGGGCTTCCAGGTAGGCCTCGGTGGTGGGCTGGTCCCGCATGGTGTCCGTACTGTGTTCGGGCGGCGGGGCATCGGTAGCCACGGATTCTCCTCGCGACGCGGGTGCGGTGATGGGCGACGTGATCGGTTGCATGGGGAGCCTCCGCTGGAATCGGTCGTGCGACTCCCCTGACAACGGCACGTGCGGCGCGACGAAGCGGTTCATTCCCGCTTTCGGCCGTCGCGGATGACGTGAAAGCACCCCGAACGGCCCGCGTAGATCACCCTTCGAACTCATTTGCCTCAATTCATTGATGCGCGGTGATGATCGACGCTAACTTCACTGGTCATGTACCCGACCAGACACGCAGGGTGTCCGGCCGGCTGATACGGATGATGTGGAGAACCCATGGCTCATCTGGCATCCAGGCGCGTCCGTGCACTCGCGCTGCCCGCAGGAATCGCGCTCACCGCTTCCCTCGGCTTCCTTCCGGCCACCACCGCCTCCGCCGCGTCGGCCCCGGCCGTGTCGCAGGACGGCCCGAAGCTCAGTTACGTCGTGAACACCGAAGGCAGTCACAAGACCGTCGAGCAGGTCGAGAAGGCCATCGCGAAGGCCGGCGGCACGATCGTCGTCGCGTACGACCAGATCGGCGTCCTCGTCGTCCACTCGCAGAACCCGGCGTTCGCGGAGACCATCCGCAAGGTGCGCGGTGTCGAGTCGGCCGGCGCCACCCGCACCAACCCGATCGTCCCGCAGGCGACCACCGACGTGGGCGCGGCGGCGCAGCCGCTCACCGCGGCGGAGGCGGCCGGCGCCGCCGAGGGCGCGACCGCGTCGCAGGACCCGCTGGAGCCCTTGCAGTGGGACCTGCCCGCCATGAAGGCGGACAAGGCCCACGAGATCACCCTCGGCAGCCGGAACGTCACGGCAGCCGTGATCGACACGGGCGTCGACGACACCCACCCGGACCTGGCGCCCAACTTCGACGCGGCGGCCTCCGCCAACTGCGTCTCCGGCGCCCCCGACACCACGCCGGGGTCCTGGCGCCCCGCCGCGGGTGAGAGCGACCACGGCACCCACGTGGCCGGCACCATCGCCGCGGCGAAGAACGGGATCGGCGTCACGGGCGTCGCCCCGGGCGTGAAGGTCGCCGGGATCAAGGTCGCCACCTCGGACGGGTTCTTCTACACGGAGGCCGTCGTCTGTGGCTTCGTCTGGGCCGCCGAGCACGGCGTCGACGTGACGAACAACAGCTACTACACCGACCCGTGGCTCTACAACTGCAAGAACGACCCCGACCAGGGCGCCCTGGTCGAGGCGCTCGGCCGGGCCACCCGTTATGCCGAGGGCAAGGGCGTCGTGAACGTCGCGGCGGCCGGCAACTCCGCCGAGGACCTGGCGGCGACGTCGATCGAGGACTCGACGAGCCCCAACGACACCGTCACCGAGGACCGGGTCATCGACCCGCGCACCTGCCTCGACATCCCGTCGATGCTGCCGGGCGTGGTGACCGTCTCCGCCACGGGGGCGAAGGGCCTCAAGTCGTCCTACTCGAACTACGGTTACGGCGTGGTCGACGTGGCCGCCCCGGGCGGTGACTCGACGATCTACCAGAAGCCCGAGGCCCCCGCGACCAGCGGCCTCATCCTCTCGACGCTGCCCGGCGGCCAGTACGGCTACAAGGCCGGTACGTCGATGGCGACCCCGCACGTCGTGGGTGTCGTGGCCCTGATCGAGTCGAAGCACCCGCACGCCTCACCCGCCGCGGTGAAGGCGCTGCTGGCCCTGGAGGCCGACGCCACCGCGTGCGGAGCCCCGTACGACATCGACAGCGACGGCACCGTCGACGCGGTCTGCAAGGGCGGCAAGGCGTACAACGGCTTCTACGGAGCCGGCAACGTGGACGCGCTGGACGCGGTCCGCTACTGACAACGCCCGAACGGAGGGGCCCGGAGCGCGACTGCTGCGCTCCGGGCCCCTCCGGCGTCCGTTCCCTACGGCTTGACGAGGACCTTCAGCGCGGTGCGCTCGTCCATCGCCTTGTATCCGGCGGGCACCTCGTCCAGCCCGACCGCCAGGTCGAAGACGGGCGACGGGTCGATGGTGCCGTCCAGCACGTCCGGGAGCAGCTCGGGGATGTACGCGCGCACCGGGGCGACCCCGCCGCGCAGGGCGACGTTGCGGCTGAACATGTCGCCGAGGTCCAGGCCGGTGCCGCTGCCGTGCGGGACGCCGACGTAGCCGACCGCGCCACCGTCGCGGGCGATCCCGAACGCGGTCCGCATGGACTGCTCGGTGCCGACCGCCTCGATGACGCTGTGCGCGCCGGCTCCGCCGGTCAGCTCGCGCACGGCCGCCACCGCCTCCTCGCCCCGCGCCGCGACGACGTCGGTGGCGCCGAAGGCGCGGGCTATGTCGGTGCGGGCGGTGTGGCGGCCCAGCGCGATGATCCGGTCGGCGCCGAGGCGCTTGGCGGCCATGACACCGCAGAGGCCGACAGCGCCGTCACCGACGACCGCGACGGTGGAACCGGGCTTCACCCCGGCGCCCACGGCGGCGTGGTGGCCGGTGCCGAGCACGTCGGAGAGGGCCAGCAGCGCGGTGAGCAGCCGTTCGTCGGACGCGGCCTCGGCGGGGAGCTTGACGAGGGTGCCATCGGCGAAGGGGACCCGGACGGCCTCGCCCTGGCCACCGTCGGAGCCCTCGGAGCCCCAGAACCCGCCCTGCGGGCAGGAGGTGTGGAGGCCGTCGGCGCAGTAGGCGCAGGTGCCGTCCGACCAGACGAAGGGGGCGACGACGAGGTCACCGGCGGCGAAGCCGGTGACCTCGGAGCCGGCCTGCTCCACGATGCCGAGGAACTCGTGGCCGATGCGCTGGCCGGGCTTGCGGGCGGACTCGCCCCGGTAGGCCCACAGGTCGCTGCCGCAGATGCAGGCGCGCACCACCCGGACCACCGCGTCGGTGGGCTGCTGGACGACCGGGTCCGGCACTTCCTCCACCCGGATGTCGTGCGGGGCGTGGATGACGGTGGCGCGCATGTGGGGTCCTCGCTGGTTTCAGGCGGTTTCAACCTTTCCACGGTACGCCCTGGCGGGCGGGGGCCTCCGGATACCCCCGAGCGCTCCTGCGGTCAGCAGGAGCTGGGCGGCGAGGTAGGTGAGCATGACGAGGACGTCGTGGCCGGGCGGCTGCGGCCAGTCGGCGACCCCGGTGGCGATCAGCGAGTCGGAGAGCAGGAAGAGCGCCCCGCCCGCGGCGGCGCACCGGCCGAGGGCACCGGAACGCCAGGCCATGGTGGCGAGCAGCAGGCTGTACCCGGTCATCGGCAGGCGCATCCCGGCGGGCAGGTCGCCCCACATCGCCGCCAGGACGACGGCGAGCAGGGCCGCGTAGATGCCGCCCGCCGCCCGCGAGGCGGGCGCCCGGCCGAAGAGCCGGAGGTAGCAGAGGTGTCCGGCGGCGAAGGAGCCCATGCCGAGGAGGAAGACGGTGTCGTCGTCCACCATCAGGGCCACGTCGCCGCCCCAGCCGAGGAGCAGTGCGGCGATCAGCCACCGGGGCCCGCCCCGGACGGCGGCGTACGCGGCGAGCAGCGGCATCAGCAGCGGCTTGGCGAGAAGGTGGACGGTGTCCGCCCCGGCCAGCAGCCCGCCCAGGTCGGTGGCCGACACCAGGAGGTACCCGGCGAGCAGCAGGGGCGCGACGCGGCCGGCCCGCGCGTGACGCGTCCCACCCCCGGAGCCGGCTGTGGCGCGGCCGGTCATCCGGTGGTCCCGGCGACCGGCGGGTGCTGCGGGGCCGGGGCTGCAGTGGGGGCGGTCACCGTGGTTCCGGCGGGCTGCCAGCCGGGGCCGCGGAAGACCCGCCCGGCGCGCTCGCTCCAGCCCGTCGCCGCGCGGACGTCCCGGGCGATCGCCGCGTACTCGTGGGTGGCGACGCGCAGCGGGTTGTGGGTGGCGATGTTCTTGGTGAGGCCGTAGACGGGCCGTTCGCTCTCCTCGGTGAACGATCCGAAGGCCCGGTCCCAGAGGATCAGGATGCCGCCGAAGTTCCGGTCCAGGTAGCCGCCCTGGGAGGCGTGGTGCACGCGGTGGTGGGAGGGCGTGTTGAGGGCGTACTCGAAGGGCCGGGGGAGTTTCCCGACGCGTTCGGTGTGCACCCAGAACTGGTAGACGAGGTTGGCCGACTGGCAGAAGGCGAGCGCGGCCGGATGCACCCCGCAGGCGACCAGCGGCAGGTAGAAGGGCCAGACGGTCGCGGAGGTCCAGGGCTGGCGCAGTGCCGTGGTGAGGTTGAAGTTCCGGCTTGAGTGGTGGACCACGTGGCAGGCCCACAGCAGGCGGACGACGTGGTGGCCCCGGTGGGACCAGTAGTAGAGGAAGTCCTGGGCGAGCAGCATCGGCAGGACCGTCCACCACAGGACGGGGACCCGCAGCGGGGTGAGCTCGTACAGCGCCGTGTAGAGCGCGACGATCGGTATCTTCCACAGCAGGTCGAAGCCGAGGGAGCCGAGCCCCATGGTCACGCTGGTCGCCGCGTCCTTGGCGTCGTACCCGGCGGCGTCCTCGTCGGGGTGGAAGCGGTAGCTGATCATCTCGACGACGGTGAGCAGGACGAAGGCCGGCAGGGACCACAGCACGACATCGGGCAGGTTCGGCTCCATGCGATGAACCGTAGGGCCGCCGGAGGGTGGCGGAACAGATGTTGTTACCACCAAGTAAGCGGGATCAACCGCCCCTGATGTTTGGCGAGTTCCTCCAACACGGCCGCCGGTCGCCCATGGCGCCCGCCACACCGACGACGGGTCCGGCGGTGGAGACCACCCCGTCGTCGGCTCCGGGAACGGCGGCCCGCAGCCGGTTCGACCCGGTGGAGAGGGCCCCCTTCGTGGGACTCGTGGTGCTCGTCGCGGGCCTGGGTCTCCGTCACCCGGGGGTCGTCCCACCGCATGCGGGGCGGGCGGGAGGACCCGTACCGCATCGGGGCCCGGGGAGCGGCCGAATAGGGACTGTCGGTCGGGGCCCGTATTCTCTGTGACCATGCTCGACGACCGTCAGACCGCAGCGCCGTGGCCGGCCGCGTATCCCCAGGGGTACGCGGTCGTCGACGTGGAGACCACCGGCCTCGCCCGCGACGACCGGATAATCTCCGCCGCCGTCTACCGCCTGGACGCCCGGGGCGAGATCGAGGACCACTGGTACACGCTGGTCAACCCGGAGCGCGACCCGGGGCCGGTGTGGATCCACGGCCTGACCTCCGAGGTGCTCGAAGGCGCCCCGCTCTTCACGGAGATCGCCGCACGGTTCTCGGAGTACCTCGCCGGCCGGGTGCTGGTCGCCCACAACGCCGCGTTCGACTGGTCGATGATCGCCCGGGAGTACGCCCGCGCCTCCGTGGTCGCCCCGGTCGAGCAGCGGCTCTGCACCATCGCGCTCGCCAAGGAGCTGAGGCTGCCGCTGCCCAACCACAAGCTCTCCTCGCTGGCTTCGCACTTCGGGGTGGTGCAGGAGCACGCGCACCACGCGCTGGACGACGCCCGGGTGCTGGCCGAGGCGTTCCGGCCGAGCCTGCGGGCGGCGGCGCGGGACGGGGTGCGACTGCCGCTGCTGGAGTGCCGGCCGCTGACCGAGTGGTCGGACTCGCCGGTGCGCCCGAAGGTCGGTCACCAGCCGTCGTACGGGCAGAACAGCTGGCGCCCGGCGCGGAAGCGGCCGGCCTGCCCGTACCCCAACCCGGGGCGGTACAGCCCGGACCGGCCGTTGAAGCAGGGCATGCGGGTGGCGTTCTCCGGGGACACCTCGGTCGACCGCGAACTGCTGGAGGACCGTGCGGTGGAGGCCGGACTCCACGTGGCGACGAGTGTGTCGCGGCTCACCAGCCTGCTGGTGACCAACGACCCGGACTCCGCGACCTCGAAGACGGTCAAGGCGCAGTCGTTCGGTACGCCGGTGGTGGACGAGGCGGCCTTCACCCATCTGCTGCGGGACGTGGCACCGGCATCGGAGTGAACCGGCGGCGACTCGCCCGCCGGCCGCTCGCCCACCGCGCGCCCGCGTCCCACCCTGTGGCGCATGGCACGTTGTGAGGTCTGCGGAAACGACTACGGGATGTCCTTCGAGGTGCACGCGCAGGGCGCGGTGCACGTCTTCGACTGCTTCGCCTGCGCCATCCACCGCATGGCGCCGATCTGTGAGCACTGCCGTGTGCAGGTGATCGGGCAGGGCGTCGAGGTGGACGGGCACTGGTTCTGCGGCGGCCACTGCGCCCGCGCCGAGGGGAAGGCGGGCATCGTGGACAAAGTGTGACGGGCCCGACGGACCACCCCACCGTGACACACCCCATGACCCCGGTTGTACGGTCATGGGGTGTACCGCTTCCTGTTGACCCGGCAGTGGGTGCTCGTCACCCTCCTCGTCCTCGTCCTGATCCCGACCATGGTCGAGCTGGGCTTCTGGCAGCTGCACCGCCACCAGCACAAGGTCGCGCAGAACGCTCTGATCGCGCGGAACCTCGCGGCTGCTCCGGAACCGGTCCAGCGGCTCACCTCGCCCGGGCACACCGTGCCCCGCGCGGACTACTGGCGCACGGTCAGCGCCCGCGGCACCTTCGACACCGCCCACGAGGTCGTGGTGCGCCGCCGCACCTCCGACGACGGCCGGATCGGGGTGCACGTCCTCACCCCGCTGAACCTCGACGGCGGCGGCACCGTCATGGTGAACCGCGGCTGGGTCGAGTCCGCGGCCGACCAGGCGGCCTTCCCCGACGTGCCGGCCGCCCCGAAGGGCGATCTCACCGTCACCGGGCGCCTGATGGCGGACGAGACGACGGGCACCAGCGGCATCAAGGACCTCAAGGGGCTGCCCGACCGCCAGGTGATGCTGATCAACAGCGCGCAGCAGTCCGCGCTGCTCTCCCGCCCGGTCCTCGGCGGCTACATCGAGATGACCGCGCCCGGGGCCGCGGGGAACTCCCCCGAACAGATCGCCACGCCCGACCACGACTCCATCGGCCCGCACATGGCGTACGCCGTGCAGTGGTGGCTGTTCGCCGCCGCCGTCCCGGTGGGCTGGACGGTCCTGGTGCGCCGCGAGAAGGCCGACCGGGCGGAGGCGGCGGCGAAGGCGGCCGCCGGGGCCGCGGGCGGCGCCGGGGAGCCGGAGCCCGCGCACGCGTAGGGCACGCGGCGGGCGGGCGCCGGGGCCGGGGCCGTGCACACCCGGTCGGCCCGGCCTGCTTAGCAACAGCCCCGTTCGGGAAAACGCAACTGCGTGACTCAACGTATCGAGGACTACGCCCTCATCGGCGATCTCCAGACGGCCGCACTGGTCGGCAGAAACGGTTCCGTCGACTGGCTCTGTCTGCCACGCTTCGACTCCGGCGCCTGCTTCGCGGCACTGCTCGGCGACGAGGACAACGGGCACTGGCGGATCGCGCCCGAAGGCACCGCCGCGTCGGACACCTGCACCCGCCGCGGCTACGCCGGTGACTCGCTCGTCCTGGAGACGTACTGGGAGACCCCCACCGGCACCGTCAAGGTCATCGACTTCATGCCGATGCGTGACAAGTCGCCCGACGTGATGCGGATCGTCGAGGGGGTCAGCGGGAGCGTCGGGATGAGCTCGGTGCTGCGGCTCCGCTTCGACTTCGGCTCCATCGTGCCGTGGATGCGCCGCTCGCACGGCCACCGGGTGGCCGTCGCGGGGCCGGACTCGGTCTGGCTGCGCAGCGATCCGCCGGTCAAGACGTGGGGGGAGCAGTTCAGTACGTGCTCCTCCTTCACGGTCGCCGAGGGCGAGCAGGTGGCCTTCGTCCTGACGTGGCACCCCTCGCACTCGCCGCGCCCGAAGCTGATCGACCCGTACAAGGCGCTCAAGCACACCCTGAAGGACTGGGCGAAGTGGGCGGAGACCTGCACGTACCAGGGGAAGCACCGGGACGCGGTGCTCCGGTCGCTGATCACGCTGAAGGCGCTGACGTACCGGCCGACCGGCGGGATCGTGGCCGCCCCGACCACCTCGCTGCCCGAGGAGATCGGCGGCGTACGGAACTGGGACTACCGCTACTGCTGGCTGCGGGACGCCACGCTGACCCTCGGCGCGCTGCTCGCGGCCGGCTATCTGGAGGAGGCGGCGGCCTGGCGGGACTGGCTGCTGCGCGCCGTCGCCGGCGACCCGGCCGACCTCCAGATCATGTACGGGCTGGCCGGTGAGCGCCGGCTGCCCGAGACGGAGCTGCCCTGGCTGGCCGGGTACGAGGGCTCCCGGCCGGTCCGCACCGGCAACGCGGCGGTCCGCCAGCTCCAGCTCGACGTGTACGGCGAGGTCATCGACTCCCTCCGCCTCGCCCGGGACGCGGGTCTGACCGACAAGCCGCACGCCTGGAACCTCCAGCTCAGCCTTCTCGGCTTCCTGGAATCCACCTGGCGGGAGCCCGACGAGGGCCTGTGGGAGATCCGGGGCGAGCGGCAGCACTTCGTCCACTCGAAGGTGATGGCCTGGGTCGCGGCGGACCGGGCGGTGACCTCCCTGGAGTCCGACCCGTCGTTGCCGGGCGACCCGGACCGCTGGCGCGCGATGCGCGACGCGGTGCACGCCGAGGTGTGCGAGAAGGGGTACGACCCCGTGCGGAACACCTTCACCCAGTCGTACGGGTCGAAGGCGCTGGACGCGGCGACGCTGCTCATGGTCCGCACGGGCTTCCTGCCGCCGGACGACCCGCGGATCGTCGGCACGGTCGACGCGATCCGCGCGGAGCTGGGCAGCGACGGCCTGGTCCGCCGCTACAGCACCGAGGGGGCGTCGGTCGACGGGCTGCCGGGCGAGGAGGGGGCCTTCATCGTCTGCACGTTCTGGCTCGCGGACGCGCTGCTGCGGACCGGGCGCGCCGCCGAGGCCGAGGAGATCTTCGAGCGGCTGCTGGAACTCCGCAACGACGTGGGCCTGCTGGCCGAGGAGTACGACACGGTGGCCGGTCGCCAGCTCGGGAACTATCCGCAGGCGTTCAGCCACATCGGGCTGGTGAACACGGCTATGGCCCTGGCCGGGGAGAAGGCGGCAGGATAGGGCCATGGATCTTGGACTGAAGGACCGCGTCTACGTCGTCACCGGGGCCAGCCGGGGGCTGGGCAACGCCGCGGCGACCGCCCTGGCGGCGGACGGCGCGAAGGTACTCATCACCGGCCGGGACGAGAAGAGCGTCACGGCCGCCGCCGCCGGGCTCGGCCCTGACGCCCTCGGCGTCACGGCCGACAACGGCGACCCGACGGCCGCCCGGATGATGCTGAACACCGCGAAGGAACGGTTCGGGCGGCTCGACGGGGTGCTGATCAGCGTCGGCGGACCGCCGCCCGGCACCGCCGCCGGCAACACCGACGAGCAGTGGCAGTCGGCCTTCGAGTCGGTCTTCCTCGGCGCGGTGCGCCTGGCCCGCGCGGCGGCGGCCGAACTCGGCGAGGGCGGGGTCATCGGATTCGTGCTCTCCGGATCGGTCCACGAGCCGATCCCCGGCCTGACCATCTCCAACGGGCTGCGTCCGGGGCTGGCCGGTTTCGCGAAGTCCCTGGCGAACGAGCTCGGGCCGCGCGGCATCCGGGTGATCGGGCTGCTGCCCTCGCGGATCGACACCGACCGGGTGCGCGAACTCGACGCGCTCTCGGGCGACGCGGACGCGGCCCGTGCCGCGAACGAGGCCGGCATTCCGCTGCGCCGGTACGGCACGCCCGAGGAGTTCGGGAAGACCGCGGCCTTCCTGCTCTCCCCCGCCGCTTCCTATCTGACCGGCATCATGCTGCCGGTGGACGGCGGTACCCGGCACGGGTTCTGAGCCCGGGCCGGGTACCGCTCCGTCAGGTGACGCGTTCCGCACGGTGTTTGACGGCCTTCAGCAGCACCTCGGCCGGCAGCTCGTCCAGTCCGGCCGAGGCACGGGCGTGGGCCAGCGCCTCGTCGGAGAGGCCGCGGAGCGCCTCCGCCGGGACGGCGTGCGGTTCCAGCCGCATGCGGACGCGGGCCTGCGGGGCGGTCCGGCGGCCGGTCAGCGTCACCTGGGCGCGGGCGACTCCGTCGAGGCCGCCCGCCTCCGCGGCGAGGGCCCCCTCCAGGGCCCGGCCCCGCAGCAGGGCGCCCTCGCCGTCGCCGCTGTCGACCAGCACCGTGGCGAGGCGGGCCCGCCGCACCTGGGCGAGCAGCCACCACAGGGCGAGGACGACGAGCACGGCGAGGATCGCGATGACGGTCGGCCACCACCAGCCCTCGTCGCGCCAGCGGCCCCGGTCGGCGTCGCTGAGCAGCACGTCGGACTTCCCGCTCCACGGGAACCAGGACGGCACCGCGGCGCCGAGGCCGGTGGCGAGCACGGTGCCGCCGACGGCGACGAGGATCAGTCCGGCGAGGGCGAGCAGGACCCGGTTGACCGTGCGGAGCATGGCGCTCATCCCTTCTTGGCGGCCCGGTGGACACGCACGGAGAGCTTCGGCGGTTTGGCGAGGCCGAGTTCGGCGATGGCGGTGGTGAGCGCGGACTCCAGGTCGGCCCGTACCTCACCGAGTTCCCGGAAGTGCGAGACGGCCCGGACGGCCGCCTTGCGGCGTCCCGACCTGACGCGTACGGACTGCACCCCGGACACCTCCTGGGCCCGGTCGCGCAGGACGAGGGCCGCCGCGGTGCGGTCGAGGGCCGCGTGCACCCCGTGGTGCCTGCGGCTCATCGTCAGCAGGGAGCGCAGCCCCGGGGTGAGGGCCAGGAGGAGCAGCCACAGTCCGAGCGCGGCGGCGATCCCGGCACCGGTGAGCACCCAGACGTCGTCGAGGGAGCGTTCGGCGAGGCCGTCCGCCAGCGAGCGCCGCCACCGCATCGCCGGGTGGTCGGCGCGGACGGCCGCCACGTCGTAGAGGAAGAGTCCCGAGGCGCCGAGCACCACGAGCGCGAGGAGGGCGGCGGGGATGCGGCGGCCCGACCAGAAACGTCCGGCCCGTCCGCGGACCGGCTCGTCCGCGGCGGGGACGGGCCGGTGCGTGGACGAGGAGGCGTTCCGTTCGGGGCCGAGCGGCTCCGGTGCGACGACGGGGAGCCGCTGGGTGCGGTGCTCCGGGCCGTCCGGGCCGTCGGAGTAGGAGGGCTCGCTCACCGGATCCTCCCCTGTCCCGAGGAACCCGTCTCCACGGGGTGCAGGCGTTCGATTCGTACGGCCACCTCGGGCACCTCCATTCCCGCCAGCGTCCTGACCCGCTCGGCCACCTGCCGGCGTACGGCTCCGCACTGGCGGCCGATGTCGCCGGGGTAACCGAGCTCCAGGCTGACGTGTACCCGCGCGGAGTCCCGGTGAACGGTGACCGAGGCGTTGGGCGGTGAGCCGTCGTCGGGAACCTCGTCGATCGCCTCCCGGGCGGCCTGTGCCGCGATCTTCGCGACGACCCGGTCGGCGATCCGGGTCTCGCCGCGCTCCGCCGCGGGAACCGGGCCGGTCACCGGGGTCACCGTTGCCGGTCGCCGCGCTCGCGACTCCGGAAGAAGTCGCCGGGTTCCCAGTCGCCGTCCAGGAAGCGGCCGGCGACGAAGCCGACCGCGCCCAGTGCGGCGACCAGCAGAAAGGCACCGAATCCGCCGAAGTACCCGGCGAACCCGAGCGCCATGCCGGCCACCATGCCGACCACGGCCATGCTCATGCTGACTCCTCAACTCCCTTGTCGGACAGGGGTAAACGGACCCGGCGGACCGGCGGTGGGCCGGGCCACGGGGCGTGACGGGCGGCCGGGCGCACGATGCCGCCCGGCTACTGGACCCGGGAGGAGGACCCGTCGTCCTCGTCGTCCTCCTCGTCGGGCAGCTTCACGTCGCTGACCGCGATGTTGACCTCGACCACTTCGAGCCCGGTCATCCGCTCCACGGCGGCGACGACGTTCTCGCGGACGTCGCGGGCCACCTCGTGGATGGCCACGCCGTAGTCGACGACGATCTCCAGATCGAGCGCGGCCTGGGACTCTCCGACCTCGGCCTTCACCCCGCGGGCGGGCGACTTGCCACCCCCGCCGGGCACCCGGTCCCGCATGGCGCCGAAGCTGCGGGAGAGCCCGCCGCCCATGGCGTGCACGCCGTCGACGTCGCGGGCCGCCAGGCCGGCGATCTTCTCGACGACACCGTCCGCGATCGTGGTCCGCCCGCGGGCGCCGGCGTCGCCGCGCTTGGTCAAGCTCCTGCCTTCGCCGGAAGCGTCCGGGCCGGGGCGCTGCGTGGTGGTCTCACTCATGGCCGCTCATCCCTTCGATGGGGCAGGGGAGTACTTCCTTGCCCACACTAAGTGCGCCAGCCCGGGACCGCGCTGCGGATGGGGCACGCTGGGGCGATGACAACGGCGGACGGCCCCCGGCGGGCGGATGGATGGACGGCCTCGGTGCGCGAACGGCTGGGACTGGGCCGGTTGCTCCCTCTGGGCGGTCCGGCGGACGGAGCGTGGATCGCCGAGCGCGCCGCCGCTTCGGTGCTGCGTGACTCGGCGGCGGGGCCCGGCGCGGTGCTCGGACGGTTGCGCATCGGTGCGGCGACGGCGGGCACGGCTCCCGGCGGTCCGGAGGAAGGCCCGGGGCGAGGGGCTGGAGCCGGGCCGGGAGAGCGGTACGGCGAAGGGCTGCGGGAAGAGGCCCGGGAGGGGCGCGCCCAGGGGCCGCCCGCGCCGCCGAGCGCGCTGCCGCCGGGTCCGCTGCGGATCGAGGCGGAGTTCACCGCCACCGCCGACCGGCCGCTGCCCACGTCCGCCGCGCTGCTCCGGGAAGCCCTGATGGAGGCCGCGTCACGGCGGCTGGGGCTGGACGTGGCGGAGGTGGACCTGCGGGTGACGGGCCTGCTGGACGCGGGGACGTCTCCGGAGGGGACGTCATCGGCCGGCCCGACTCCGGCCGGCACCTCGGCGGCCGGGGAGCGGCCGGCCGGGGAAAGGGCGGCCGGGGCGGCCTTCCCCCGGCCGGAGGTCCGCGCCGGACGGGTCGACGGGGCCGCGGGACTGGCCGCCGCCGCGGTCCCCGGCGTGGTCGCACTGACCCAGGTCCTGGGCGCGCCGGTGACCGCCGCCGCCGATCACGTACGCGTCGAGGTGGCGACGGCCGGTGGGCACCGCGCGCTCGACGTGGCCCGTGCGGTGCGCACCGCCGTGACGGACGCGCTGGAGGACGGACCGCCGGTCTCGGTGCTGGTCACCGCCGTGGTGGAGGCCCCGGAGACCGGCTGATGCCGTCAGTCGGTGAGGCCCGCCAGATCGCGCAGCCGCCGGCCCTGCGCGGCGCGCTCGGCGGCGCGCTGCTCCTCGTAGGTGCGTGAAACGGCGCCGCGCAGCAGCGCCTTGGTCTCGATCACGGCGTCGCGCGGGGCGGCCAGCAGTGCGGCGGCCAGGTCCTTGGTCGCGGCGTCGAGCTGGTCGGCGGGGACGACGAGGTTGGCGAGGCCCGTGCGCTCGGCCTCCGGGGCCGACACGAAGCGGCCGGTGGCGCATATCTCCAGCGCGCGGGCGTATCCCACGAGGTGTACCAGGGGATGGGTGCCCGTGAGGTCGGGGACGAGCCCGAGGCTGGTCTCCCGCATGGCGAACTGCACGTCCTCGGCGGCGATCCGCAGATCGCAGGCGAGGGCGAGCTGGAAGCCCGCCCCGATGGCGTGGCCCTGGACCGCGGCGATCGACACGATGTCGTTCCGCCGCCACCAGGTGAACGCCTCCTGGTACTCGGCGATGGTCGCGTCGAGCCCGGATTCGGGCCCGCGCGCCATGTCGAGGAAGGACGGCTCACCGTCGAAGCCCTCGGGAGCGAACGCCTGCCGGTCGAGGCCCGCGGAGAAGGACTTGCCCTCGCCGCGGAGCACCACGACCCGTACATGTCCGGGGACGGCCCGCCCGGCCTCCGTCAACGCCCGCCACAGAGCGGGAGACTGAGCGTTGCGCTTGGCCGGGTTGGTCAGGGTCACCGTGGCGACCGCGTCATCGACGGTGAGTCGTACGCCGTCCTTGTCGAGCAGCGGGTCGAGCGAGGTCATCGTGCGCCTCCGGATCGGGGTGCTGTCAGCACTTCACTTGATAAGTGACTGAACAGTAACCACCTGGTCGGCCGTCTGGCCGACCGGGTGGTCCACCCCGGTTCCGGTGGGCCTTCCGCCCGCGCCCGGAACCCGCCGCCGACCGTCAGGCCGATGCGGCCTTCTTGCCGCGTGTGGCTCCGCCGCGTCCCCGCAGGGTCACGCCGGACTCACTCAGCATCCGGTGGACGAATCCGTAGGAGCGGCCGGTTTCCTCGGCCAACGCCCGGATGCTCGCCCCGGAGTCGTACTTCTTCTTCAGGTCTGCCGCGAGCTTGTCGCGCGCGACGCCGGTAACCCGGCTGCCCTTCTTCAGAGTCTCGGCCACCCGTGCCTCCTCAGGGAAGTGCGCTCTGGTTTCTCATGATCACCCCTACCGTGCGCCCTGGCCACCCATTCGGCAAGGTACGTACAGCCCGATTCCGGACCAGGGAAGGGCGCCATGGAAGCGGAATGAAGCATTCCGAGGGGTTCCAGAGGCAGGTGGGGAGAGCACGAAAGAGAAGGCCCAGGTCAGGGCCGTACGGGCGGAAAGCGCGGATACGGCTGCGCCCGGCAGGTATCTGCCGGGCGCCGCGCCGAGGGATGAGACCGTCTCGCACAGATGAGGGATCACGCGTAGGCCGAATGATCCATTCGGGGTGGATCATTCGATCGGGGCGGCCTCGGACGCTCCCGAAACGGTCGCTCCGGGGCGTGCGGGCCCGACCGGTCAGGCCAGGGCGACCAGGTCGCGGTAGTCGGCGCCCCAGAGGTCCTCGACCCCGTCGGGGAGCAGGATGATGCGCTCGGGCTGGAGCGCCTCGACCGCGCCCTCGTCGTGCGTGACGAGGACGACCGCGCCCTTGTACGTGCGCAGCGCGCCGAGGATCTCCTCGCGGCTGGCGGGGTCCAGGTTGTTGGTGGGCTCGTCGAGCAGCAGGACGTTGGCGGAGGAGACGACCAGCGTGGCCAGGGCCAGACGGGTCTTCTCGCCACCGGACAGGACCCCTGCGGGCTTGTCGACGTCGTCGCCGGAGAAGAGGAACGAACCGAGGGTCTTGCGGACCTCCACCAGGTCGAGGTCCGGGGCCGCGGAGCGCATGTTCTCCAGGACCGTGCGCTCCGGGTCGAGGGTCTCGTGCTCCTGGGCGTAGTAGCCGAGCTTGAGGCCGTGGCCCTCGATGATCTCGCCGGTGTCGGGCTTTTCGGCGCCCCCGAGGAGGCGCAGCAGGGTGGTCTTGCCGGCACCGTTGAGGCCGAGGATGACGACCCGGGAGCCCTTGTCGATCGCGAGGTCGACGTCGGTGAAGATCTCCAGCGAGCCGTACGACTTGGAGAGCCCCTCCGCCATCAGCGGGGTCTTGCCGCACGGCGAGGGCTCGGGGAAGCGCAGCTTGGCGACCTTGTCGGAGACCCGGACCGCTTCCAGCCCGGCGAGCAGCCGGTCGGCCCGCTTGGCCATGTTCTGGGCCGCGACGGTCTTGGTGGCCTTGGCGCGCATCTTGTCGGCCTGCGAGTTGAGGGCGGCAGCCTTCTTCTCGGCGTTCTGGCGCTCGCGCTTGCGGCGCTTCTCGTCGGCCTCGCGCTGCTGCTGGTAGAGCTTCCAGCCCATGTTGTAGACGTCGATCTGGGACCGGTTGGCGTCCAGGTAGAAGACCTTGTTGACGACCGTCTCCACCAGGTCGACGTCGTGGGAGATCACGATGAAGCCGCCGCGGTAGGACTTGAGGTAGTCGCGCAGCCAGACGATGGAGTCGGCGTCGAGGTGGTTGGTGGGCTCGTCGAGGAGCAGGGTGTCGGCGTCCGAGAAGAGGATGCGGGCGAGCTCGACGCGGCGGCGCTGACCACCGGAGAGGGTGTGCAGCGGCTGGCCGAGCACCCGGTCCGGGAGGCTGAGGGCCGCAGCGATGGTGGCGGCCTCGGCCTCGGCGGCGTACCCGCCCTTGGTGAGGAACTCCGTCTCCAGGCGCTCGTACTTCTTCATCGCCTTCTCGCGGGTGGCGCCCTTGCCGTTCGCCATCCGCTCCTCGTTCTCGCGCATCCGGCGCAGGATCTCGTCCAGGCCGCGGGCAGAGAGAATGCGGTCCCGGGCGAGGACGTCGAGGTCGCCGGTGCGCGGGTCCTGCGGGAGGTAGCCAACCTCGCCGGAGGAGGTGATCGTGCCACCGGCCGGGGTGCCCTCGCCGGCGAGGCACTTGGTGAGGGTGGTCTTGCCGGCGCCGTTGCGGCCGACGAGGCCGATGCGGTCGCCCTTGGCGATGCGGAAGGACGCGTTTTCGATGAGGACGCGGGCGCCGGCGCGCAGCTCGATGCCGGAAGCGGTGATCACGGTAAGACTCCAGGGCGGTATGGACGGCGGAGGGACGAGGGCGGAGGTCTCTCGACGCCGCTAATGCACAAGGAGAATTGCCATGGGCCCATTCTACGGGCGGTGCGCAACTCCTCCGCCGTGCGCGGGCCCGGACCGCCGGGCGGTGCCAGAATGAGACGGGGATCACATCGCTCGGAGAGTGGCGGAGGGTGACGTTCCATGACGGAGACGGCGCACGGCACACCCACGGTCTTCCCGACGGTCCTCTACGACGACGCGAGGGCGGCGATCAGGACGCTGACCGGGGTGCTGGGGTTCACCGAGGAGGCGGTGTACGAGGGCGAGGACGGTGCGGTGGTCCACGCGGAGCTGTCCCTGGGCAACGGCCGGGTGATGCTCGGGTCCCGGGGTCGCGAGGGCGTCTTCGCGCGGGCCATGGCGGGCGGGGGCCCGGTCGGGGTCTACGTGGTCCTCGACTCGGCGGAGGCCGTGGACGGCCACCACGCGCGGGCGGCGGCGCACGGGATGGAGATCCTGATGCCGCCCACCGACCAGGACTACGGCTCGCGGGACTACATGGTGCGGGACGCCGAGGGCAACGTGTGGAGCTTCGGGACGTACGCCCCGGGCGCCGCCTGAGCGACGGGTGGCGGGCCCGGGGCGCGGCGGGTCAGGCGCGGCTGCCGCCGGTGTGCACCTGGAAGGCGGCCCGGCGCATCGCCTTGGCGAGCGCGGGGTCCGGGTGGGCCGCGGCGAGCGCGACCAGGACCTGGACGGTGCGCGGGTGGCCGACCGCCCGGACCTCTTCGAGCAGGGCCGGGACGGTGCCCTGGACGGCGGTGTCCAGATGCCGCACGAGCAGTCCGGTCTCGCCGTGGTCGGCGACGGCCGCCGCGGTGTCCACCCAGAGCCAGGTGGCTTCCTCGCGGCTCAGCACCTCCTGGGCGTCGTCAGGGTCGGCGCCCTCGTACTCGGCGAGCCAGAGCAGGGCGTACGGGCGGAGCGAGGGGTGTGTGACGACCGCGCGGACCTCGGGCTCGGCCGGGGCGCCGACGACCCGCAGCGCCTCGAAGGCCAGCCCGCGCAGCAGCGCGTCCTCGCCGCGGGCGACGCCGAGCAGTTCGGCGACGGCGCTGCCGACCGTACGGGCGGCGAGCCAGGCGCGGTACTCGGCGCGAGCCGGGCCCGGGGTGAGCGAGGCGCAGCCGAGGAGCATGTCGGCAGCGGGCTGCTCGATGTTCCCGGCCGGGCTCTGCGCGGCGACGCAGATCTGCTCCAGCTTGACCCAGACCGCCCAGTTGCCGAGCGGGGTGAGGGTCGCGTGGCCCGGTTCGAGGGTGAGCGCGCCGACGGCGGCGAGGCCCTCCAGGGCCCAGTCGAGCAGCAGGGCGTTCAGTTCGTCGGAGGGCGCTGCGGGGGCACCGGTGCCGACCGGCCCGCCCTCGGCTCCGGGGGCGTACGGCACCTCGCAGCGTTCCTCGTGGAGCTCGGCGACGCGCTGGCCGAGCAGGTCGAGGAGCACGGGCACGGGGACGGGCCCGGCCGAGAGCTGGAGCAGCGACAGGACCTGGGGCACCGCCTCGATCGCCTCGGCGACGGCGGTCGCCTCGATGCCCTCGGGCGAGGCGTGCACGAGCGACCACGCGTCGAAGAGCGCGACCCAGCCGCGGAGCACCGCGGAGTCGTCGCGGTCCCAGGCGCGCAGGCGCCAGCCGGGGCGCACGGTGTCGCCGTGCAGCTCGACGAGACCGGCGAGCCGGGCGCGGTCCCAGCCGGCCAGCACCCGGTCGGGGGTGAGGCCCAGCTCGGCGGCCGCACGGTCCAGTTCGGGTGCGGCGAGCGAGGCCGTGCCGGGGCTGATGCCGTCGGCGGCCCAGTGGGCGACCCGTACGTCCGCGGCGAGCACCTCCCTGGCCTGGCGGGCCAGTTCGGTGCGTGGCGGAGTGCCCTCGGGTGGGCGGGGAGCGGGCCTGGTGCGGCGGGTGGTCACGGCCTTGCGCGCCGTGGCGAGGGATCGCGGGCGGACAAGTCGCAGCCTGGAGTCGCGCGGGTTACGGGACGTCACGGGGAGCAGTCTTGCCTCTGACGGGCCGAAAGCCCAAACGGAGGCCGCCCCACCTCATCCGGGCGACCCCGCCGGGCCGTCATCAACCGGGTGGTTTGCCCCCAACTCTCACATCACGGTTCTCATGACGGGGCCGTCGGGTCCGGACGCTCACATCAGGGGCGTGAGAAAGCGGCGGAGGGTTTCCTCGTAGGCGGCGGGGCCCAGGTTCCACATCGACGCGTGGGGGGCGTCGGGCACGGTGTGCAGGGCGACGAGGTCGGGGCGGAGCGCGGCGAGTTCCCGCGAGGGTCCCCAGGGGGCCAGGGTGTCGCCGGGGCCGTGGAAGATCAGCGTCGGCACGCGGAGCACGGTCGGCAGCCTGCCCTGGAGGAGCGGGGTGCCCCGCAGCCCGGTCCTCCCCTGGGCGGCGCGGACGGCGAGCGGCATCAGCGAGGACGGGACGCCCCGGGCGGCGGCGAGGGCGCGCAGGGTGGTCTCCCAGTCCATCACCGGGGAGTCCAGCACCAGGCCGGCGACGCTGTCGCGGAGCGCGGAGTCGACGCAGGCGTGCAGGGCCATGGTGGCGCCGGTGGACCAGCCGAGCAGGACGACCTTCTCGGCGCCGTAGCGGAGGGCGTAGCGGATCGCTGCGTCGAGATCGCGCCACTCCGACGCGCCGAGGTGGTCGAGTCCGTCCGGGGAGCGCGGGGCTCCGGCGTCGTTCCGGTAGGCGAGGGCGAGCACCGGGAGGCGGAGGTCGTTCAGGAAGCCCGTCACGTTCAGGGTGTGCTCGCGCGTGGTGCCGATGCCGTGCAGGGCGATGACCCAGGTGGCCCGGTCGGCCGGGACGTACCAGGCGGGCAGCGCGCCGAGCTCGCCGGGGATCTCCACCTCGTGGTGGACCAGGCCGAGGGCAGTGCCGGGGTCGCCCCGGTGCACCTCGGGGGTGGCGCGGACGCGGGTGCCCGGCTCGAGGGAGCCGTGGGTGACGCGTTCGAGACGGCGGACGACGGTGTCGGCGGAGAGCGCGGGCTCCTCGGTGACAGGGCCCACGACCGCGTGGACGTCACGTCCCGTCAGGCCCCAGAGTCCGGGGCGCAGCGAGGCGAAGGAGCGGGTCAGGATCACCTGCCCGGGCGCCGTCGCGTGCACGGTCAGGCCGCGGTCGGCCGGGAGGGGGCGACCGGCGGGGACCGTGAGAGCGGTACCGCCGGCGTATCTGCCGACGGCGACCGCTGCCGCGCCGGCGCCGAGGATCGTGGAGACGGCCGCTGCCGTCGCTGTTGCCGGGCGCACGGCTTCAGTCTTGGGGCAGGACGGTGGTGGGGGCCAGCGGGATGGGCCGTCCGGTGGGCCCGGCGTGTCGCGGGGCGTGTCGCGGCAGGGCCCGAGCCCGGGGTGTCGTGGGGCGTGTCGCGGCAGGGCCCGAGCCCGGGGTGTCGTGGGGCGTGTCCCGGCGGGGTGCGGCGGGTCTCGTGTGGGGGCACGGGTGCCGCCGGGCGTGCGGTGGCGGGTCTCAGTCGCGGCGGCCGTAGTCCCGGAGCGCCTCGGCGGCCTCGTCGAGCTGGTCCCGGGAGAGCAGGGACGGGGCGCGGCCGGGGACGGAGCTCGCCGCGAGCCACACCCGGCAGAGCCATTCCAGCTGGGCGGTGCGGTCGTACGCCTCGTCCAGGCTCGATCCGTGGGTGACCGTGCCGTGGTTGCGGAGCAGGCAGCCGGTGCGGTCGCGGAGGGCGTCGAGCATGTGCGCGGCCAGCTCGGGAGTGCCGTAACGGGCGTACCCGGCGGTCCGGACCGGTCCGCCGAGCATCGCGGCGGCGTAGTGGACGGCCGGGATCTCGTCGACGAGCGTGGAGACGGCCGTGGCGTGAACGGCGTGCGTGTGGACCACGGCGTGCGCGCCGGTGGTGCGGTAGACGGCGAGGTGGAGCGGGAGCTCGCTGGTGGGGGTGAGAGTGCCGAGGGTGCGGTGACCCGCCAGGTCGACGCCGAGCAGGTCCTCGGGACCCAGCCGGTCATAGGGGATGCCGCTCGGGGTGACCAGCACGGTGTCGCCGACGCGTACCGAGACGTTGCCGGACGTGCCGACGACGAGCCCTTCCGCCGCGGTCCGGCGGGCCGTGCGGACGAGGTCGTCCCAGGCCCGGGAGAGGGCGTCCGGTCGTGCGTCCTGCCGCTTTTCCGCGTACTCCTCAGCCATGGAGGAGATCCTAGGGGGCGCGTCTTCGAGCTGCCGTCGTCCCGCCGGAGGCCGGGCCCGGCGGCGTCCGGGGCGTGCGATCGCACGGCGGAGGGTCGCGCCGGTACTCGATGTGCCGGGCGTTCCCGACAACGCGGCGAGCAAGGCGGCGAGCGTGCGTGCCGGGCGTCGCCCGGCAGACAGCGGGTCGAAGACGCGCCCCGAGGACCGCCGGTACGGCCTTCCTGTGAATCGGGAGCGAACCGGGCGGCCGGCCCGAACGTGACCGGAACGACATTGACCGGCCTGTACGGGCTTGTCCGGCTTCCTCGTGCGGCCGGAAACGCTGGTCGAGGGCAGTTCCCCCACCGGCTCCGAGGCTCGGCCGCCGTCTCGTGCCCGGAAGCGGAGTCTCCGGCCTGACGGCAGGGGCACCACAATGCCCCGCCCAGTTCATCTTCCGTTCACTCAGGTTGCTTACGTTCCACGTGCCAATGACGTCGAACGATTGCCTGGGTAAATGGAACACATCACACTGCTGCTCGCGATCGTCGTCGCGACAGCGCTCGTGTTCGATTTCACGAACGGTTTCCACGACACCGCCAATGCGATGGCCACCACCATCTCGACCGGCGCTCTGAAGCCCAAGACAGCAGTGGCGATGTCCGCCACCCTCAATCTGGTCGGCGCGTTCCTGTCGGTGGAGGTCGCGAAAACGATCTCCGGCGGGATCGTCGACGAGGACGGCCTGAGAACCGAGGTCATCTTCGCGGCGCTCGTCGGCGCCATCCTGTGGAACCTGGTGACCTGGCTGGTCGGCCTGCCATCCAGTTCGTCCCACGCCCTGTTCGGCGGACTCATCGGTGCCGCCGTGATGTCCGCGGGCTGGTCCTCGGTGGACGGCGGCACCGTCGTCACCAAGATCCTGCTGCCCGCCGTCGCCGCTCCGCTGGTGGCCGGTGCGGCCTCGATGCTGGCGACGAAGCTGTCGTACCGCGTCGGCCGGAACGTCACCGACGAGGCGCAGCTGAAGTCGACGGCCAAGGGCTACCGGGCCGGGCAGATCGCTTCGGCCGGTCTCGTCTCGCTCGCCCACGGCACCAACGACGCGCAGAAGACGATGGGCATCATCACCCTGGCGCTGGTCACCGGGGGCGTCCTTTCCCCCGGCTCGAACCCGCCGGTCTGGGTGATCTGCTCGGCCGGTCTGGCCATCGCCTTGGGCACGTACTTCGGCGGCTGGCGCATCATCCGCACCATGGGCAGCGGGCTCACCGACCTCCAGCCGCAGCAGGGCTTCGCCGCGCAGACCAGCGCGGCGACCGTCATCCTGGCCTCCTCGCACCTCGGCTTCTCGCTCTCCACCACGCAGTCGTGCTCCGGCGCGGTGATGGGCGCCGGGCTCGGCCGCAAGGGCGGCACGGTGAAGTGGTCCACCGCGACCCGGATGTTCGTGGCCTGGGGCCTCACGCTCCCGGCGGCGGGTCTGGTCGGCGCGGGTGCCGAGTTCCTGACCAGGCAGGGCACCTGGGGCATCGTCCTGGTGGCCGCGCTGCTCGTCGCGGGCTCCGGCGCCATCTGGCGGCTGTCGCGGCGCGAGCCGGTCGACCACACCGACATCGCCGGGACGGACGAGCCCGGAGCCGTCACCGCCCCGACCCTTGCCGCGATCCCGTCGCAGCTCCCCGGTGTCCCGGCCGCCGGCCTCCCGGTCACCGGTCTCACCGCCACGATCCCGTCCCCCCTCCCCGCCGCGTCCGTACCGGCCGCGGCGACGACCACCGACCCGGCCCGTCCGGCCGCGGTGTAAGGACTCGCCCCCATGAAAATCGACTGGGCAGCTCTCGCCACCGTCTTCGGTGTCAGCCTCGTGGTCACCGTGGCGCTCGTCGGCTTCTTCAGCCTCGGCGTCGTCTCTCTCGCCAGGAAGGCCGGGACCGCGCTGAGCGGCGGCTCCGGATCGTCGACCGCGCCGGCACGCACCGGCGCGTACGCCTGCTTCGCGCTGTGCGCGGCGGCGGTCGCGTACGGCATCTATCTGATCGTCGCCTGACCGCTCCCCCGCAGGACTCGTCGCGCCCCGTCGGGCCGGACACACCGCGTGTGTCCGGCCCGAGGTGTGTCCGGGCACACCTCGGCCCCGCAGGTCAACGGCGAGTTGACGGGCCTTCGCGGTGCGTGGTGGACTGCCGGAGCCATTCACGGCGACAGCAGAGGAAGCCGGTGCGAATCCGGCGCGGTCCCGCCACTGTCACCGGGGAGCGGCGCCCCGCCGTGCGTGTGACGGATGGCCGGGGTGGCCGCCGATCCGGGAGCCAGGACACTCTCGTCGCCGTCTCGTCGAACCAGGGCGCGGACCCTGAGTGAGGACATACGCCATGCCCGGCCGCCGTGCGCCCGTTCCCCTGTCAGCCGTTCCAGCCGGTCCGGGACCGCTCCGACACGCGGCGGGCTGAGCCGTGCGTGCCGACCGCGTCTTCGCGTACGGCGCCACGGCGGGGCTGGTCGCCGACCGGCTGCTGGGCGATCCTCGCCGGGGTCATCCGGTCGCCGGGTTCGGCCGCGCCGCCGCCGCCGTGGAACGGCGCCTGTGGCAGGACCACCGGGGCCGGGGCGCGCTGCACACCCTGGTGTGCGCCGGAGGCGCCGCGGGGGCCGCCGCGCTCGCCGCCCGTGCCGTACGCCGCAGCCCGGTCGTGGCCGTCGCGCTGACCGCCGCCGTCACCTGGTCCGTCGTCGGCGGGACGTCGCTGGGCCGCGAGGCCAGGACCATCGGCGCGGCGCTGGACGCCGGGGACGTCGAGGCGGCCCGGGAGCGGCTGCCTCATCTGTGCGGCCGTGACCCGCAGGCGCTCGACGGTCCGGGGATCGCCCGCGCCGTCGTGGAGTCGGTCGCCGAGAACACCTCGGACGCCGTCGTGGGCGCCCTGGTGTGGGGGGCGTTGGGCGGGGTCCCCGGTCTCGTCGGCTTCCGCGCGGTGAACACCCTGGACGCGATGGTGGGCCACCGCTCGCCGCGCCACCGCCGCTTCGGGTGGGCCTCGGCCCGCCTGGACGACGTGGTGGGCTGGCCCGGCGCCCGGCTCACCGCCGCCCTGGCCGTCGTCGCCGGGGGGCGGCCGGGGCAGGCCGTCCGGGCCTGGCGCGCGGACGCGGGCCGCCATCCGAGCCCGAACGCGGGCCCGGTGGAGGCCGCGTTCGCGGGGGCGCTCGGCGTGCGGCTGGGCGGGACCCTCGCGTACGGCGGACGGGTCGAGCACCGGCCGGTGCTGAACGGCGCCGAGGGGCGGGCGGTGGCCGTGGAGGCGGGCGACATCGAGCGCGCGGTGCGGCTGTCGCGCCGGGTGGGTGTGCTGGCCCTGGCCGTCTGCGTCGCGGGACGGCTGGTGACGGGACGACGGGCTGCGGGGTGGCCGACGGCGACACACGTGATCACGGATCGGGGACGGGCATGAGCGGCAGCGGGAACGCGACGAGAGGTGGCGGGCTGCTCGTCGCCGGGACCACCTCGGACGCGGGCAAGAGCGTGGTCACGGCCGGGATCTGCCGGTGGCTGGTGCGGCAGGGGGTGAAGGTCGCCCCGTTCAAGGCGCAGAACATGTCGCTGAACTCCTTCGTGACCCGGGAGGGCGCCGAGATCGGGCGGGCGCAGGCCATGCAGGCGCAGGCCGCCCGGGTCGAGCCGTCCGCGCTGATGAACCCGGTGCTGCTGAAGCCCGGCGGCGACAGGTCCAGCCAGGTCGTGCTGATGGGCAAGCCGGTGGGCGAGATGAGCGCGCGCGGCTACCACGGGGGCCGCCAGGAGGCCCTGTTCGGGACGGTCGTGGACTGCCTGGAGCAGCTGAGGGGCACGTATGACGCCGTGATCTGCGAGGGGGCGGGCAGTCCGGCCGAGATCAATCTGCGGCGGACCGACATCGTGAACATGGGCGTCGCCCGCGCCGCCCGGTTCCCGGTGCTGGTCGTCGGCGACATCGACCGGGGCGGGGTGTTCGCCTCGTTCTTCGGTACGACGGCGCTGCTGAGCGCCGAGGACCAGGAGCTGGTCGCGGGCTATCTGGTCAACAAGTTCCGCGGTGACGTGTCGTTGCTGGAGCCGGGCCTGGACATGCTGCTGGGGCTGACCGGGCGGCGGACGTACGGGGTACTGCCGTTCACGCACGGTCTCGGCATCGACGAGGAGGACGGCCTGCGGGTGTCGCTGCGCGGGACCGTCCGGGAGTCGGTGGTGGCGCCGCCGCACGGCGAGGACGTGCTGCGGGTCGCGGTGTGCGCGGTGCCGCTGATGTCCAACTTCACCGATGTGGACGCGCTGGCCGCCGAACCCGGCGTGATCGTGCGGTTCGTGGACCGGCCGGAGGAGCTGGCCGACGCGGACCTGGTCGTGGTGCCCGGTACCCGGGGAACCGTGAGGGCGCTGGAGTGGCTGCGCGCCCGGGGGCTCGCGGACGCCCTGGTCCGGCGGGCGGCCGAGGGCCTTCCCGTGCTGGGGATCTGCGGCGGTTTCCAGGTGCTCGGCGAGCGGATCGAGGACGAGGTCGAGTCGCGGGCCGGTGTCGTGGAGGGGCTGGGCCTGCTGCCGGTACGCGTCCGGTTCGCCCGGGAGAAGACCCTGGCCCGGCCGGTCGGTACGGCGCTGGGCGAGCCGGTGGAGGGGTACGAGATCCACCACGGCGTCGCCGACGTGCGGGGCGGCGAACCGTTCCTGGACGGCTGCCGGGTGGGCGGGGTGTGGGGGACGCACTGGCACGGGTCGCTGGAGAGCGACGCGTTCCGGCGGGCCTTCCTGACGGAAGTCGCCCGGGCTGCCGGGCGGCGGTTCACGGCCGCCCCGGACACCGGCTTCGCCGCGCTGCGCGAGGAACAGCTGGATCTGCTGGGCGACCTGATCGAGGAGCACGCGGACACCGACGCCCTGTGGCGGCTGATCGAGCAAGGTGCCCCGGCGGGGCTGCCGTTCGTCGGCCCGGGCGCGCCGGCGCTGCCCGGTGCGGGCGCCGACGTGGGGTCCGTACCGCCTGCCGTGCCGGCGCCCGTAGCGGCACCGGTCACGGGCACGAACGTTTCCGACACCATCCAGGAGGCCCTGTGAGCACGCCGTATCCGTTCACCGCGATCGTCGGTCAGGACGACCTGAGGCTCGGGCTGCTGCTGAACGCGGTGTCCCCGGCGGTCGGCGGGGTGCTCGTGCGCGGCGAGAAGGGCACCGCGAAGTCCACCGCCGTCCGGGCGCTCGCCGCGCTGATGCCCCCGGTCGCGGTGGTGCCGGGCTGCCGGTTCTCCTGCGATCCGGCCTCCCCCGACCCGGCGTGCCCGGACGGCCCGCACGCGGCGGCGCAGGGTGTGTCGCGGCCCGCGCGGACGGTGGAGCTGCCGGTCGGCGCTTCCGAGGACCGGCTGGTCGGGGCGCTCGACATCGAACGGGCGCTCGCCGAGGGCGTGAAGGCCTTCGAGCCGGGCCTGCTGGCCGACGCGCACCGCGGAATCCTCTACGTGGACGAGGTCAACCTCCTCCACGACCACCTGGTGGACCTGCTGCTGGACGCGGCGGCGATGGGTGCTTCGTACGTGGAGCGCGAGGGCGTCTCCGTACGGCACGCGGCGCGGTTCCTGCTGGTCGGCACGATGAACCCGGAAGAGGGCGAGCTGCGGCCGCAGTTGCTGGACCGGTTCGGGCTGACCGTGGAGGTGGCCGCGTCCCGGGACACCGATCTGCGGGTGGAGGTCGTGCGGCGGCGCCTGGCGTACGACGACGATCCGGCGGCCTTCGCGGCGGCGTGGGCCGACGAGGAGAGCGCGCTGCGCGAGCGGATCACCGCGGCGCGCGCCCTGCTCCCCGGGGTCGTGCTCGGCGACGGGGCGCTGCGGCGGATCGCCGCGACCTGCGCGGCCTTCGAGGTCGACGGGATGCGCGCGGACATCGTGATGGCCCGGACGGCGACCGCGCTGGCCGCCTGGGCCGGCCGCGACGAGGTGACCGCCGACGACGTGCGGCAGGCCGCCCTGCTGGCCCTCCCGCACCGGCGGCGCCGCAACCCCTTCGACGCCCCGGGGCTCGACGAGGAGAAGCTCGACGACACGCTCCGGGAGGCCGCCGAGGAGGAAGGCCGCCGGGACGAGGGGCGGCGCGGCGACGATGGCCCCGGTCCGGACCCCGACCCCGATCCGGACCCGGACTCCGGTCCCGAAGGGCCGGACGACGGGGGCGGTCCCGGCGGCGGGGTGCCGCCGCAGGGGGGCGGCCCCGAGGACGGGTCGGCGCCCGCGCCTTCGGCCTCGCCGTCCCCGGAGAGCCAGGGTTCCCCCGAGAGCCAGGGTTCCGCGCAGGGCCCGGGCGCCCCGGCCGGTGGGGAGCAGCGGCCGGTCGCGGCGGCGGAGCCGTTCCGTACGAAGATGCTGAGCGTCCCAGGACTCGGCGAGGGCGCGGCGGGACGCCGGTCCCGGGCGCGTACCGAGCACGGCCGGACGACCGGCGCGCGGCGTCCGGAGGGTGCGCTGACCAAGCTGCACCTGGCCGCGACGGTCCAGGCCGCCGCCCCGCACCAGCGGGCGCGCGGCCGGTCCGGGCGGGGTCTCGTGGTGCGCCGGGACGATCTGCGGCAGGCGACGCGGGAGGGCCGCGAGGGGAACCTCGTGCTCTTCGTGGTGGACGCCTCCGGGTCGATGGCGGCCCGGCAGCGGATGGGCGCGGTGAAGGGCGCGGTGCTGTCGCTGCTGCTCGACGCGTATCAACGGCGCGACAAGGTGGGGCTGGTGACGTTCCGGGGGCGGGACGCCGAGCTGGTGCTGCCGCCGACCTCGTCGGTGGACGCTGCGGCGGCCCGGCTGGAGACCCTGCCGACCGGGGGGCGCACCCCGCTGGCGGCGGGTCTGCTGAAGGCGCACGACGTGCTGCGGGTGGAGCGGATGCGCGACCCCTCGCGGCGTCCGCTGCTCGTGGTGGTGACGGACGGACGGGCGACGGGCGGTCCCGAGCCGGTGGCCCTGGCCGCGCGGGCGGGAAGGCTGCACGCCGCCGAGGGGACCGCGTCCGTCGTGGTGGACTGCGAGTCGGGGATCGTACGCCTCGGGCTCGCCGCACAGCTCGCCCGCGATCTGGGAGGCACCGCCGTCACGCTCGACGACCTGCGGGCCGACTCGATCGCCGGGCTGGTCAAGGATGTCAGAGCAGCCGGGAGGGCCGCGTAATGCCGCAGGGACAGCCGACTTCGGTACCGGACGACGGGCTCACCACCCGTCAGCGCCGCAACCGCCCGCTCCTCCTGGTCCACACCGGGATCGGCAAGGGGAAGTCGACGGCCGCGTTCGGGCTGGCGCTGCGCGCCTGGAACCAGGGGTGGCCGATCGGGGTGTTCCAGTTCGTCAAGTCGGCGAAGTGGAAGGTCGGCGAGGAGAACGCGCTGAAGGTCCTCGGGGCCAGCGGCGAGGGCGGCACGGTCGCCTGGCACAAGATGGGCGAGGGCTGGTCGTGGGTCCAGCGCGGGCCCTCCGGCGAGACGGACAACACGGCGAACGAGGAGAAGGCCCGGGAGGGCTGGGCGCAGGTCAAGCGCGACCTCGCCGCCGAGACGTACAAGCTGTACGTGCTCGACGAGTTCGCCTACCCGCTGCACTGGGGCTGGATCGACACCGAGGACGTGGTGGAGACGCTGCGGAACCGTCCCGGCACCCAGCACGTGGTGATCACCGGCCGCAACGCCCCGCAGGCGCTGCTGGACGCCGCGGACCTGGTGACCGACATGTCGAAGGTGAAGCACCCGATGGACGCGGGTCAGAAGGGCCAGCGAGGCATCGAGTGGTGAGTGTTCCCGACGGCGCCTCGGGCTCCGTGCCGCGGCTGGTGATCGCCGCCCCGGCCTCCGGCAGCGGCAAGACCACCGTGGCCACCGGGCTGATGGCCGCCTTCGCCGCGCGCGGGCTCGCCGTCTCCCCGCACAAGGTGGGCCCCGACTACATCGACCCGGGCTACCACGCGCTGGCCACCGGCCGGCCCGGACGCAACCTCGACGCCTACATGTGCGGGACCGGCCTGATCGCGCCGCTCTTCGCGCACGGGTCGGCGGGGTGCGACCTGGCGGTCGTCGAGGGCGTGATGGGGCTCTTCGACGGGGCCTCTGGCCAGGGCGAGCTGGCGTCGACGGCGCAGGTGGCGAAGTTGCTGCGGGCGCCGGTGGTGCTGGTGGTCGACGCCTCCTCGCAGTCGCGTTCGGTGGCGGCCCTGGTCCACGGTTTCGCGGCCTGGGACCCCGGGGTGCGGATCGGCGGGGTGATCCTGAACAAGGTGGCCTCCGACCGGCACGAGATGCTGCTGCGGGACGCCCTGGAGGAGTCCGGGCTGCCGGTGCTCGGGGTGCTGCGACGGGCCGCGCAGGTGGAGACCCCGTCGCGCCACCTGGGGCTGGTGCCGGTGGCCGAACGACGCACGGACGCCGTGGACGCGGTGGCGGCGATGGGCGAACGCGTGCGGGCCGGCTGCGACATGGACGCGTTGCTGGCACTGGCCCGGACCGCTCCCCCGCTGTCCGTCGGGGCCTGGGAGCCGGAGCGGTACGAGCTCTCCGGGAAGCGGCCGGTGGTGGCCGTGGCGGGCGGGGCCGCGTTCACGTTCGCGTACGCCGAACACACCGAGCTGCTCACGGCCGCGGGCGCCGAGGTCGTCCCCTTCGACCCCCTCCACGACGAGAAGCTCCCGGAGGGCACGGCCGGGCTGGTCGTCGGGGGCGGTTTCCCCGAGGTGTACGCCCCCGAGCTGTCGGCCAACGAACCGCTGCGCCGGGCGGTCACCGCCCTCGCGGAGAACGGGGCGCCGGTGGCGGCGGAGTGCGCGGGGCTGCTCTACCTGGCGCGCGAGCTGGACGGCCGGCCGATGTGCGGGGTGCTGGACGCGAGCGCCCGGATGTCGGGGCGCCTCACGCTCGGTTACCGGGAGGCGGTGGCGATCGCGGACAGCTCGCTCGCCGCGGCCGGGACCCGGGTGCGTGGCCACGAGTTCCACCGGACGGTGCTGGAGCCGGGCTCGGGGCCGGTGCCGGCCTGGGGGATGCACCTGCCGGAACGCCGGGTGGAGGGCTTCGTCCGGGGCGGGGTGCACGCGAGCTATCTGCACACCCACTGGGCTGCGACGCCCGGGACGGCCCGGCGGTTCGTGGAGCGGTGCGGCGAGGTGCGCTGAAGGGTTTTCCGGTGCGGGACCGGGCCGTCCCCGGGTGGTCCGCCGTGCCGCGACGTCGGCCGTGATCCGCCGGACACCGCTCAGTCCGCGATGCCGACGACCAGCCAGATGAAGCCGACTCCGCCGATCGTGCAGAGCACGGTGGAACGGGCCGGATGGTCGTGGTGGGCCTCGGGGAGGATCTCGGCGGCGGCGAGGTAGAGCAGCGCCCCGCTGAAGAAGCCGAGATACGCGCCGAGCAATTCCTCCGGAAGAGTGAACACGAGGGTGGTCGCCGCGCCCACGATCGGGGCGATCGCGTCCGCGAAGAGCATGAAGAACGCCTTGCGGCGATTGTTCCCGTAGAGACTGGTAAGGGTGTAGGTGTTGAATCCGTCGGCGAAGTCGTGGGTGATGACGGCGAGCGCGACGGCCGCCCCCATGCCGGCGCCGACTTGGAAGGCGGCGCCGAGCGCTACCCCGTCCATCAGGCTGTGGCCCACCATCGCGGCTGCCGCCGTCAGACCCACCTGGGGCACGCGTTCCTCGCCCGCCCCGTGTGCCGCCTGGCGCACGGCGAGCAGACGCTCCACCAGATGGGCCAGCAGAAAGCCCCCCACGAACAACAGCAGGGCGGCGGGCACCCCCGCCACGGGCCGCCCCGCCGCGTCGATCGCCTCCGGCAGGAGGTCGAGGCCGACCACGCCGAGCATCAGTCCGCCGGCGAAGCCGAGCACCAGGTGGCGGCGGTCGGTGACGCGTTGCGCGACCCAGCCGCCGGCCAGAGTCATCAGGAACGCGCCGAGCGCGACGAACACCGCCATGGGCCCTTGCTAGCCGATCGGGCCGGTTGCCCGCATCTCCGCCGTCTCCCCGATCTGTGCCGTCTCCCCGATCTCCGCCGTCTCCCCGATCTGTGCCGTCTCCGCCGGAGCGCCGTACGCCCTGCCGGGTGCCCGAGGCCCCCCGGCGGTGGCGGCCCGTACGAAAGGACTGCCCGTGACCGCAAGCGCAGGGGCCCCGGACCACTCTCCCGAACCCGCCGCCGGGGCGGCGCTCGTCGTCGGCGTCGGCGCCCGCCGGGGCGTCCCGGGCGAGGAGGTGTCCGCGCTGATCGAACAGGTGCTGCGGACGGCGGGCCTCGCGGTCTCCGACGTGGTCGAACTGGCCACCGTCGAGGCGAAGACCGCGGAGCCCGGCATCGTCGCGGCGGCGGCGCGGCTCGGGGTGCCGTTGCGCGGCCGGTCGGCGGCGGAGCTGACCCGGGTACCGGTGCCCGGTGCGTCCGAGACGGTCGCCGCGCTCGTCGGTACGGTCTCGGTGGCGGAGGCGGCGGCGCTCTGCGCGGCGGACGAACTGGTCGTCCCGAAGACGAGATCGGCGCGGGCCACCTGCGCGGTGGCCAGGCGGATCGGGCCGCGCGTGGTTCCCCCGGAAGCGGAATCTTCAGCCGCGCCGGTGACGGGAGGCGCCGCGCCCACCACCATGGCAGCCATGACACCCCCCACGCGGTACACCGAGAGCGGCGGCCCCGACCTTCGTCACCACGGCGACGCCGAGGTACGCGGCAGGCACCTGACCGATCTCGCCGTGAATGTCCGGACGAACACCCCGCCGCACTGGCTGCGGGAGCGCATAGCGGCCTCCCTCGGCGGGCTCGCCGCCTACCCCGACGGCCGTGCGGCGCGGGCCGCCGTCGCCGCCCGGCACGGCCTCCCGGCGAACCGGGTGCTGCTCACCGCCGGGGCGGCCGAGGCGTTCGTGCTGATCGCCCGGGCGCTGCCGGCCCGCCGGCCGGTCGTGGTGCACCCGCAGTTCACGGAACCGGAGGCGGCGCTGCGGGCGGCCGGGCACGAGGTGGGGCGGGTCCTCCTGCGGGCGGAGGACGGGTTCCGGCTGGACCCCGCGACGGTGCCGGAGGACGCCGACCTGGTGGTCGTCGGCAACCCGACCAATCCGACGTCCGTGCTGCACCCCGCCGGTGTGCTGGAAGCGCTGGCGAGACCGGGGCGGACCCTGGTGGTCGACGAGGCGTTCATGGACGCCGTGCCCGGGGAGCGCGAGGCGCTCTGCGGGCGTACGGACATCCCCGGCCTCGTCGTGCTGCGCAGCCTCACCAAGACATGGGGGCTGGCGGGGCTGCGGATCGGCTACGTGCTGGCCGACCCCGCGGTGATCGCCCTGCTGGAGGAGGCGCAGCCGCTGTGGCCGGTGTCCTCGCCGGCGCTGGCGGCGGCCGAGGCGTGCATGGAGCCGCGCGCTCTGGCGGAGGCGGCCTGCGCGGCGGACCGGATCGCGGTGGACCGGGCCCATCTGCTCGCGGGCATCGCGGAGTTCGGCGAGATCGAGGTCGTGGCCCCGGCCCAGGGGCCGTTCGTGCTGATCCGCCTGGATGGTGCGGCCGAGCTGCGGGAAGGGCTGCGTTCCCTGGGGTTCGCAGCCCGGCGCGGGGACACCTTCCCGGGGCTCGGGCCGGACTGGCTGCGACTCGCGGTCCGGGACCGGGTGACGACGAACCGCTTCCTCCAGGCGCTGGACCTGGCGCTCCAGGCGTTGCCGGTGGGGGCGGGGTGACCGGAGGGTGAGGCAGGGTCGCCCCGGGCCGTGCCGTGGTCATCCGAGGGCCGGTACCGGCCGGCCGGCCCGCGCGCCCGCCCGAGCGCGCGGACCGGCCGGGGTCGTCGTGCTCCGTCCGGCCGGTCGCGGACCGGGTCAGTCCTGGGCGCGCCTGCGGGCGAGGACGGTCGCCCCGGCGCCGAGCGCCAGGAGCAGGGCCGCGCCCCCGGCGATCAGCGGGGTGCTGGAGCTGCTGCCGGTCTCCGCGAGGTCGTCCCCGGAGACGGTGGCCGGGGTGTCGTCGGCCCCGGTCTGCGTCTTCACGTCGCCACCGGTGGTGCCGCTGCCGGAGGTGCTGTTCGTGGAGCCGGTGTTGCCCGAGGTGTCGCCGGTGGCACCGCTGGTGGCAGTGTCGCCCGTGGAGCCGTCACCGCTCGCGCCGCCGTCCGTGGCGCCGCCGTCCTCGTACCCCCCTTCCGTGGAGCCGGTGTCGCCCGTCGTACCGCTGTCGCCGGTCGTCGCGCCGCCGTCGTCCGTACCGCCGCCGCCGGAGCCGCCGCTGCCCGAACCACCGTCGCTGTGCCCACCGTTGCCCGAGCCGCCGTTGCCCGAACCACCGTGCCCCGAGCCGCCGTTGCCCGAACCGCCGTGCCCCGAGCCGCCGCCGGAGCCGCCGTGGCCGGAGCCCGGCGTGGTGCAGGTCGCCTCCGCGAGGGTCACCTCGCCCTGGACGTCGGCGACGTTGAGCTTGCCCGGGTTGACGGAGATCCGCAGCTGAAGTGCAGCCGCGGCAGCGGTCTTCGAGGTGGTGCCGGTCTTCGACAGGTCGAGGGTCACGTTGCCGACGCCGGGCAGGTCCACCTCGGTCCTGCCGCCCGCGGTGAGCGTGATCCGCTTGCCGAGGACCGTCACGTGCCCGAGGACGTTCGAGGACGCGACCGGCTTCCTGCCGACCTCGCAGACGGCCTTCGAGCTGACCTTCTCGACCTCGATGAGCGAGAGCAGCGGCAGACCGGGGACCTGCACCCGGGCCTTGACGAGGTTGCTGTGCCCCTCCGCGCGGCGTGCGTCGACCGTGGCGCCCGAGGTCGCGACGTCGGCCCGCAGCACCTGGACCGGCCCGTCGGTGACGCCGTCCAGCTTCACGGAGAGCGCGGTCTTCTCGGCGCTCTCCGGGGCGTCGACCTCGTTGAGCGTGGCCTTGAGCGGCACGTCGACGGTCCTGTTGGCGAGCGAGACGTCGAGCGCCGCCCGGAGCACGACCGCACTCGCCCTGCCCTCGTCCGTGCCCGTGGTCGCCGGAACTGCGGCCTGCGCGGGGAACGCGGCGAACAGGGCGACGGGAGCGGCGGCGACCGCCAGGGCTGCGAGACGGAAGGTGTTGCTGTTCAAGATGGTGGAACCCCCACAAGAGACATGGAGCCACCGGCACCGTCCAATGGGGGACATCGCGTGCGCCGGCGGCCTCGACTCCGTGAATCTTTACGCACGAAGAGTGAACAGGCGGATACCTGGCGTCAGTTCACCCCAAAGGGGGGTTTTAGCGTACGTATTCGAATCTTGCGGCACGTACGTTCCTCGGGGTCACCCGTTTCACCGAACGCTGGTGGCGTACAGGGGCCTTGAGGGCACGGATCGAGCAATCTCAACGAGCGGGGCCTCCGATCGTCACTGCCTGTCAACGCGGATGCGCGGCGACGCGGTGTCCTGGTCGCCACCGGGAACACCGCCCACGCCGGGGACGAAGTCGGCAAGGCCGGAACCCGGAACTCTGCCGCGTCCTGGACAAGAGCGCGGATCGAGCCGGTGGCAAGCTGTGCGCATGAGCGATGACCCGCGGCTGACCTACCGTTCCGGATTCGGCAGAGCGTGGTCGCTCGTCGGACTCGGGGGCGCCGCTCCCGTCACGCACGCCGACGCCGACGGAGTGCGCTACCGGACTCCGTCGCGGCGCCGGAGTGTGCCGTGGCCGGACGTGGTGGCCGTGCGCGTCCACCGGGCTCGCGTCAACTCCCGCCACCAGGAATGGCGTCGGGTCAGCCTGCTCCTGCGAGACGGAGGCGTCCGCAACCTGCCCCAGCCCCGGAGCTACCGGACCTGGGACCCCGCATTCGACGCCGGAGTCGAGGAGTTGCGGGCGCTGTGCCGGATGCACGGGGCCCCCGCCGAACCGGACCACCTGCACGTCATCACCACGCGCACCGGAGGGCACCGCCTGTTCGGGCCGATCGCCTGGAGTGCTCCCCTGCTCGTCGTGGCACTGATCGTCGCCCTCTGGGCGGTGCCCCAGGCCCTGTCGGACGCCCGCGCGTGGCCGAGGGCCGTCCCGTGCACCTCCGCGACGCCGGTCGCCGAGCTCGGCGAATGCCTGGCCACGCGTCCCGGGGTGATTTCACGCACCGGCGCAGACCGGTCCAAGAGGCACAACTTCGTGTACATCGAAGCCGGCCGGGACACCGGGCGGATCTACGTGCCCTACGAGACGGCGCGGGCGTACACGCCGGGCGACCGGGTCGAGGTGACCTTCTGGCGGGGCAGGCCGAGGTCCTTCGTCGGCGCGCACGGCTCGTGGCACGAATACCGGGCTCCGGCAGGTCAGTTGCTCGCCCTCGCGGTGGCGCTCGCGCTCGGCGCCTGCTACCCCGTCGCCCTTGCCGTACAGCGGGTGCGCACACGCCGGCTGCCGGACGACGAGGTGCTCCCCTCGGCCCTCCCCTTCGCGGGCGCCCTGGTCGCGACCGCCCTGTGGCTGCTGCCGCTCGTCGTCCTGCACCCCACGGACCCGCTCGGCTCGCCCGTGACGACCGCGTGGGCGGTGGCGGGCACGGCGGCGACGGTGGCGCTGCTCGTCCTGGCCTTCCGCGCCGCCCGCGTCCGGTCTCCCGGCCTCCTCGGGACGGACGGGTCCGTCGATGCGGACGGGGCGGAGGGGGCCGACGGGGAGGAGGTGTTCCTGTCCGCCCGTTTCCTGGAGGCCACGGAGTACAACCCGTACCACTTCGGCACCCATGTGGTGCTGGGCGGGGGCGAGGTGCTCGCGGTGGCGCCGCACTCCGGCCCCGGGCGGTTCGGGGTGAAGCGGGTCCCGGTGGAGCGGCTGACCGTGGTGCGCGTGCGGCGGGTCCGGGGCGAGGACGGGGACGAGGTCTCCGGCGGCTGGCACGTCGCCGAGCTGGACGACGCGGGCACCTCGGTCCGCCTCGCCGCCGCACCCGGCGACCTGGCCCGGATCCTGCGCGCCCTGCGGCACGTACCGGTCCCCGCGGGGACCGGGTCCCGCGCACGCCGGGTGTCCTGCCGTGAGGTCGGGGACGCGGCCGGAGGGCGGCCGGCCCCGATCAACCGCGTCACCGACCTCCGTGGGCAGAACACCTGGCCCTCCCGGTAGAAGAGGAGCAGCGTGCGGCCGGTGAGGGTGGAAGGCGCGTGCCACGACCCGGCCGGGGCGGGCAGGAACGTGCCGGCGGGGTGGTCGCGCGCTCCGTCGTCGAAGGCGCCGGCGACGACGTGGACCTCCGCCGGGCCGGGCTCGTGGACGTCGCGGCGCGGCCAGGAGGTACCCGCATCCATCAAGCACCTCGGCGTGCGCGCCGCCCTGTCCTCTCCACAGGGGACGCAGCCGGATCCCGGGGAACAGACGGAACTGCCGGTCGAGGCGATCGCGGCCCGCGTCGGCCTCGCCTCCGCCGTCAGCCTGCGCCGCCGCTTCCGCTCCGGGACGGGCGCGCCCCCGGGCGCCTACCGGCGGGCGTTCCGGGTCCCGTGAACCGCCGGACACGCCGTGTCAGCCGGCCACCCGGCCGTTCAGCACCACGTGGCGGGGCGCGGCCAGGGCCCGTACGTCGGCGCGCGGGTCCTCCGCGTAGACGACCAGGTCGGCCGGGGCGCCCTCGTCCAGGCCCGGGCGGCCGAGCCAGCGCCTCGCCGCCCACGTGGTCGCGCCGAGCGCTTCCAGGGGCGGGATACCGGCCTTGACCAGCTCGGCGACCTCGGCGGCCACCAGGCCGTGCGGAAGCGATCCGCCGGCGTCCGTACCGACGAACACCGGGATGCCCGCGTCGTACGCCGCGCGCACGGTGTCGTAGCGGCGGGCGTGCAGCCGGCGCAGGTGTGCCGACCAGCGGGGGAACTTGGCCTCTCCGCCGTCCGCCAGGTGCGGGAAGGTGGCGATGTTGACCAGGGTCGGCACGATCGCCACCCCGCGCTCGGCGAAGAGCGGGACGGTGTCCTCGGTGAGCCCCGTCGCGTGCTCGACGCAGTCGATGCCGGCCTCCACCAGATCGCGCAGCGAGTCCTCGGCGAAGCAGTGCGCGGTGACCCGGGCGCCGAGCCGGTGGGCCTCGGCGATCGCGGCCTCCACCTCCCCGCGTGGCCAGCAGGGGGCGAGGTCGCCCGCCTCCCGGTCGATCCAGTCGCCGACCAGCTTCACCCAGCCGTCCCCCCGGCGGGCCTCACGGGCGACGTACGCCACCAGGTCGCCGGGCTCGATCTCGTGGGCGTAGTTGCGGATGTAGCGGCGGGTCCTGGCGATGTGGCGGCCGGCCCTGATGATCTTCGGCAGGTCCTCGCGGTCGTCGGTCCAGTGGGTGTCGGTGGGCGATCCGGCGTCGCGGAGCAGCAGGGCGCCGGCCTCCCGGTCGGTGAGCGCCTGCTTCTCGGTGGTGGCCGCGTCGACGGGGCCGTGCCGGTCGAGGCCGACGTGGCAGTGCGCGTCCACCAGACCGGGCAGTACCCAGCCTTCGACGGTGTCCGCCCCGTCCGCGCCCGGGGGCCGCTCGTAGGTGATCCGGCCGTCCACGGCCCACAGTTCGTCCCGTGCTTCGTCCGGGCCGACGAGCACCCGTCCCCTCACCCGCAGCACGCGCCGGTCCCGGTCGCGGTGGTCGCGCTGGTCGCTGTGATCGCTCATGTGCGGCACTGTACGAGGCGGTCGGTACTCTCAAACCGAGCGCTGTTCGTACACAGGCCCGCATCTGTTCGTACAGAGGCCCGCAGAATGACTGACCGAACCGGAGAGAGCACCGCCGTGACACACCCCTTCCTCGACCTCGCCCCGCTCACCGCCACCCACTTCGCGGCCATCGAGAAGCGGGTGGCCGGCCTCCTCGCCACCGAGCAGGACGTGGTGATCATGCAGGGCGAGGCGCTGCTGCCCCTGGAGGGCTGCATCCGGGGCGCCGCCCGGCCCGGTACGACCGCGCTCAACGTCGTCACCGGCCCGTACGGCCAGACCTTCGGCAACTGGCTGCGCGACTGCGGCGCCGAGGTCGTCGACCTCGCGGTGCCGTTCCACACGGCCGTCACCGCCGAGCAGGTCGCCGCCGCCCTGGCCGAGCACCCGGCGATCGACTTCGTCTCGTTGGTGCACGCCGAGGCCGCGACCGGGAACACCAACCCGGTCGCCGGGATCGGTGAGGTCGTCCGGGCCCACGGTGCCCTCTTCATGCTGGACGCGGTGGCCTCGGTGGGCGCCGAGCCGCTGCTGCCGGACGCCTGGGGCGTGGACCTGTGCGTGATCGGCGCGCAGAAGGCGATGGGCGGCCCGGCCGGCGTCTCGGCCGTCTCGGTGAGCGCGCGCGCCTGGGAGCGGATCGCCGCCAACCCGCAGGCTCCGCGCCACTCCTACCTCTCCCTGCTGGACTGGAAGCAGCGCTGGATCGACGGTGGCCGCAAGGCGCTGCTGCACGCCCCGGCGCAGCTGGAGATGCTGGCGCTGGAGGCGTGCGTGGAACGGATCGAGGCGGAGGGTCTGGAGGCCGTCATGGCCCGTCACTCGGCCGCCGCCGCTGCCACCCGGGCGGGTGCGGTCGCGCTCGGCGGCGGGCTGACGCCGTTCGTCCACGAGGCGCGGGACGCGGCGCCGGTCGCCACGACGCTGCGTGTGCCGGACGGGATGGACGCCTCCGCGCTGGTGGCGCGGGCGCTGCTCGCGGAGCCCTCGCTGCCGCTGATCGCGGGCGGCGGGGCGCTGTCCGGGGAGATGGTCCGGGTCAATCACTACGGGGTGGACGCGACACGCGGAGCGGTCCTCGCCTCCCTCGCGGCACTGGGTTCGGCGCTGGCCGGGGCCGGCCGGCAGGTCGATCTTGAAGCTGCCCGCAAGGCCGTCGGGGAAACCTGGCCGAGCGCGTGAGTCCCCGGGCGCCGCACATTCCGGGCGCCCGCCGGGTGAATTTCCCGGCGAACCGAATGCAATGAATGCGGGGAGCTGCTCACCGATAGTTCCGGTGAGCAGCTCCCCGCATTCTTGTGCCCGAGTTCCTTGTACGTAAACGCGCGGGCCCGGGAGGGGTGCGGAGAAGCGGTAGGGGGGCGCGTCACGGGAGTTAAGGGGCTGTGACGGACTCCACACGGCAGGCGTTATGCCGGATAAATACCCCACGAATCACCGGAAAACGCGCGACCGATCGGTCGGACTCGCACTCGCGTGATAACACGTGGACCTCCACCACCCAACCCTTTCCACCGATGCAATTGCGAAATTTGCTGGGTAAATTCCCTGGCATGAGCGCCGCACCAGCAGACCTTGCCCGTGCCCGAATCGAATCCCGCGACTTCCCTTCCCACGACCTCAGTTCTCAGGACAACCCCGCGCCGTCCGCGCCGTCCGCGCCGAACGCGCCGTCCGCGCCGAGCACGCTCCTCACCGTGGACGCGCCGCGCGTGGAGGACGGGGCCGCGCTGTGGCGGATCGCCCGCGACTCCGAAGTCCTCGATCTCAACTCCTCGTACAGCTACCTGCTCTGGTGCCGCGACTTCGCGGCGACCTCGGCGGTCGCCCGGGACGAGCACGGCGCGCCGGTCGCCTTCGTGACGGGGTACGTACGCCCGGACCGCCCACAGACGCTCGTCGTCTGGCAGGTGGCGGTCGATGGTGCGTACCGGGGCCGGGGACTGGCCGCCGCCCTGCTGGACGCGCTGACCGAGCGGGTCGCCGCCGAGCAGGGGCTGATCGCGGTGGAGACGACCGTCACGCCCGACAACGCCGCCTCGAACCGGCTCTTCACCTCGTACGCGCAGCGCCACGACGTGGGGCTGGAACGCGAGGTGCTCTTCGCCGGCGAGCTGTTCCCCGAGGACTCGCATCTCCCCGAAGTCCTCTACCGCATCGGGCCGTTCGGAAGCTGACGGACGGCCACCGACCCAGCTCAGCGGTGGCCCGGCAGCGCCCCGGCCGGCCGGTCGGCGGCCACGGCGGAACCGCCGCCCCGCCCTTCCGCGACCGCCTGGCCCCTCGCGCCGCCACCCCGCATCCCCCCACAACCCTCAGGAGATCGCCGTGACCATCACCCCGCCCGCCCTGAGCGTCTTCGAGACCCTGGAGTCCGAGGTCCGGAGTTACTGCCGGAGCTGGCCCGCCGTGTTCGACCACGCGCGGGGCGCCCGGCTGACCGACGAGGACGGCCACACCTACCTGGACTTCTTCGCCGGTGCCGGATCACTCAACTACGGCCACAACAACCCTGTCCTGAAAAGGGCGTTGATCGACTACATCGAGCGGGACGGCATCACCCACGGCCTGGACATGGCGACGACCGCGAAGCGCGCCTTCCTGGAGACCTTCCAGAACGTGATCCTGCGTCCGCGCGATCTGCCGTACAAGGTGATGTTTCCGGGCCCGACCGGCACCAACGCGGTCGAGGCCGCACTGAAGCTGGCGCGCAAGGTGAAGGGCCGCGAGTCCGTGGTCTCCTTCACCAACGCCTTCCACGGGATGTCGCTCGGCTCGCTCGCGGTGACCGGCAACGCGTTCAAGCGGGCCGGTGCGGGCATCCCGCTGGTGCACGGCACGCCGATGCCGTTCGACAACTACTTCGACGGCCAGGTCCCCGACTTCCTCTGGTTCGAGCGACTGTTGGAGGACCAGGGCTCCGGCCTGAACAAGCCCGCCGCCGTGATCGTGGAGACCGTCCAGGGCGAGGGCGGAATCAACGTCGCCCGCGCCGAGTGGCTGCGCGCGCTCCAGGAGCTGTGCCACCGGCAGGACATGCTGCTGATCGTCGACGACATCCAGATGGGCTGCGGGCGGACCGGTGCCTTCTTCTCCTTCGAGGAGGCGGGCATCGTCCCGGACATCGTCACCCTGTCGAAGTCCATCAGCGGCTACGGACTGCCCATGTCCCTCTGCCTGTTCACCCCCGAGCTGGACGTCTGGGAGCCCGGCGAGCACAACGGCACCTTCCGCGGCAACAACCCCGCGTTCGTCACCGCCGCCGCCGCACTCGACGCCTACTGGGCGGACGGCCACATGGAGCGGCAGACGAGGGCCCGCGGCGAGCAGGTGGAGCAGACCCTGTTCTCCCTCTGCGCCGAGGAGCCCACCGCCTCCTTCCGGGGCCGGGGCCTCGTGTGGGGTCTGGAGTTCACCGACCCCGCGCGCGCCTCGGCGGTCACCGCGCGCGCCTTCGAGCTCGGGCTGCTGCTGGAGACCTCGGGCCCGCAGAGCGAGGTCGTGAAGTTGCTGCCGCCACTGACCATCACGCCCGAGGAACTGGACGAGGGGCTGCGCACGCTGGCCCGGTCCGTCCGCGAAACGGCCGCCTGACCGGCCCGTTCCACCCCGAACCCCCCGCCCGGGCCCGGGACTTCCGGGACGGGTCGGGTACCGAGAGAACCGCCGCAGAGAAAGGCACCACACCACCGTGATCGTCCGTTCGTTCAGCGACATCGAGAACACCGACCGGCACGTGAAGTCCGCCTCCGGGACCTGGGAGAGCAAGCGCATCGTGCTCGCCAAGGAGAAGGTCGGCTTCTCGCTCCACGAGACCATCCTGTACGCGGGCACGGAGACGTCGATGTGGTACGCGAACCACATCGAGGCCGTGCTGTGCACCCAGGGGGAGGCCGAACTCACCAACGACGACACCGGTGAGAAGCACTGGATCACCCCCGGCACCATGTACCTGCTCAACGGCCACGAGCACCACACGCTCCGGCCGAAGACCGACTTCCACTGCGTCTGCGTCTTCAACCCGCCGGTCACCGGACGGGAGGACCACGACGAGAACGGCGTCTACCCGCTGCTGACCGAGGAGGCCTGACCATGACCACGTACGCGCGCACCGATCTGTACCCCTCGCGCGGTGCCGCCGAGACGATCACTCCCCGCCGGGACCCGGTCGTCTGGTCCGCGCCGGGCGCCCCGGGGCCCGTACCCGTGGAGAGCCTTCTCACGTTCGAGCGGGACGGCTTCCTCGCCGTCGACCAGCTGCTCTCCGCGGAGGAGGTCACGCACTACCGAGCCGAGATGGAGCGGCTGATCGCCGATCCGGCGATCCGTGCCGATGAGCGGTCGATCGTCGAGCCGCACTCCCGGAAGGTACGCTCCGTCTTCGAGGTGCACCGGATCAGCGAGGCGTTCGCCCGGCTGGTCTCGGACGAGCGGCTGGTGGGCGCGGCCCGGCAGATCCTCGGCTCGGACGTGTACGTACACCAGTCCCGGATCAACGTGAAGCCGGGCTTCGGCGCCTCGGGCTTCTACTGGCACTCGGACTTCGAGACCTGGCACGCGGAGGACGGCCTGCCGAACATGCGGACCGTCTCCGTCTCGATCGCGCTGACCGAGAACCACGACTCCAACGGCGGGCTGATGATCATGCCCGGTTCGCACCGGTCGTTCCTCGGCTGCGCGGGCGAGACGCCGACCGACAACTACAAGAAGTCCCTCCAGATGCAGGACGCGGGCATCCCGTCCGACGAGGCCCTGACCCGGATGGCCGACGCACACGGCATCAAGCTCTTCACGGGCAGGGCGGGTTCGGCGACCTGGTTCGACTGCAACGCCATGCACGGATCGGGTGACAACATCACCCCGTTCCCGCGCAGCAACGTCTTCATCGTCTTCAACAGCGTGGAGAACCCGGCGCAGGAACCCTTCCAGGCCCCGGTGCGCCGCCCCGCGTTCATCGGGGCCCGCGACTTCACCCCGGTGCGGTAGCGGAAGTCGAGCAGCGGGCGGGGCGGGACGGTTTCACACCGTCCCGCCCCGCCCGTCGCGTACGCGCCGGACACGGAGTCGTGGGCCGCCGTCTCAGCGGGCGGGTCCGGTCTCCACCGGGCGGGCGTCGTCACGGCTGTAGGCGGACCAGCCGCCGACGTAGAGCCGGCCCCGGCCGAGCCCGGTGTGTTCCAGGGTCAGGAGGTTGTGGCAGGCCGTCACACCGGAGCCGCAGTAGGAGACGACCTTCGACGCGGTGTCCGCGTCCACGCCTCCGGCGGCGAAGTTGTCCCGGATCGCCTGAACGGGCAGCAGCCGGCCGAGCCCGTCCAGGTTCTCCCGGCAGGGGACGTTCGCCGCACCGGGCACGTGGCCCGGGCGGGGGTCGACCGGGTCCTGGGCCCCGACGAAGCGGTCCCGGTTGCGGGCGTCGACGGTCAGGACGTCCGGCCCCACCAGGCCGTCGGCCTCCACCAGGGCCGCCGCGGGCCAGGGGCGTACGGAGAACTCGCCCTCCTCCGGCTCCGGTTCCTCGGTCGTCAGGGAGTCGGGGTGCGCGTCGAGGTAGGCGGCGAGACCGCCGTCGAGGATCGCCGCACGGCGCCCGGTGGCCCGGAGCATCCACACCAGCCGGGCCGCGATGACCCCGCCCTGGTCGTCGTAGGCCACCACGATGTCGTCGTCACCGATGCCCAGTCCCCGCATGCCCTCGGCGAACGACTCCGGAGCGGGAAGGGGATTACGCCCGCCCACCGCCGTGGGAGGGCCGGTCAGCCAGCGGTCGAGGTCCGCGAAGACCGCGCCCGGCAGGTGTCCCCCCTCGTACGCGGCACGCCCCGAGCGCCCGTCCAGATACCACCTCACGTCCGCCAGGACCACGCGCCCCGGCAGACCGTCCAGCTCCTCGACCCGCGCGAACGGCGGGACATCCACGAGTTCAGTCATGGTTCCGGACGCTAACGATCAGTCCACCATTCGAGCAATGACGTCCCGTATGGCAAGACGACGGTGAGGCGGAGGTATGGGCGGCCGGGCGCCGGAGGGCTGCTCATGGGCCTCGGTGTCACGCCTGTGGGACTGCCGGGTCCCGTTCGCGGTCCGGTACCTCGCGGAGATCGAGCATCATCTCGAGCGAGCGCGAACCGTCCGCCCCGACGAAGGAGCCGAAGGGCCGGAAGCCGTTCTTCTCGTAGTACCGGATGGCGCGGGCGTTGTCGGCGAGGACGCCGCCCCACAGGATGACCCTCGACCTGCCGAGCCTCCGTACGGCCTGCGTCACCAGGGGGAAGGCCCGCGTTCCGACTCCCCTCCCCTGGTGGTCGTCGGCCGGGGTGGGGCCGAAGCGGCAGTCGGTCAGTTCGTCGAGAAGCACGCCCGCTTCCCGATACCGCGCGATGTCGGCGGGGGTGAGGGCGAGTGCGAGTTCGAGGAGGCCGACGATCCGGGAGGACTGCACGTCCTCCAGCACCAGTCTGAGTTTGTCGTAGTGCGCGATCGCGTCGCACAGTTCCCGGGCAGCCGCGACGCCGTAGCCGTCGAATGTGCTGAGACGCCTCGATTCGGCCGACAGGTCCCCCAGGAAGCGCGCCAGAGGCCGGGCGTCGGTCCGGACGAGCGGGCGGAAGACAGCCGTCGGCCAGTTCCAGGCGGTGCGTCAGGACACCGGGGTCTTCGGCGATCTCCGGCAGTGTGAGCAAGGCGACCTCCCGCGCGGCTCGGACTCCGACGATGATGTCAACCGGGAACACCGCCTTCACGGCCTGGTGAAGACCGCGGTCGGCCCGGTGCCGACCGGCTCGTCACACAAAGGAACAGGGACGACAATGAACGCCGCTTTCAAGGACATTCCCCCAACCACCCTGGCGGATCTGCTGGGACGCGAGCAGATCATGGACATCGGCATCCGCCCGCTGTGGAACTCGCCGCGGGTCGCCGGACCGGCCTACACCGTGCGGTGCGAGCCCGGCGACAACCTGATGCTGCACGCCGCGATCTACCGCGCCGAGCCGGGCTCGGTCATCGTCGTGGAGTCGGGCGACGTGGACTACGCGCTGGCCGGCGGCAACGTCTGCGCAGTCGCCCAGCGCCGGGGCGTCGCGGCCTTCGTCGTCGACGGTGTCGTCCGCGACCTCGGCGAGGTGCGCGAGGCCGGCTTCCCGGTCTTCTCACGCGGCGTGATCCCGATCCCCGGCACGAAGAAGAAGGTCGGCGCGCTCGGTGAGCCGGCCCGCGTCGGCGGCGTGCTGGTGCACCCCGGTGACATCGTTGTCGCGGATGAGGAGGGCATCGTCGTCACCCCCGCCGCCCGCCAGGAGGAGATTCTCGCGGCCGCACGGACGAAGCTCGCCGAGGAGGCCGAACAGTCCCTCGACGCCTGGGAGGCGGACCACCGCGCCCGCATCGAGAAGGCACTGAGCGACCAGGGCTTCACCGGCTGACCGGCCCCCGGGACGGGGCGTACGAGGGCGCCTCCGGGCGCCGGCTCCCGTATGTCCCGTACTCCGGAAGGCCCGTGCGCACGGCTCTCACGAGCCGCCCGTTTCCGTCGGTATCCCAAGCGGGGTGGTCGGTGGTCAGGACTGCGTTCATGGAGATCTCCCTGCCGGACGGACGGTGGTCCTCAACTTGCCGCGTTCCGGGGCGACTTTCCGGAAGGCGAGCAATCATCCGCGCCACGCGACAGGTCACGGGCACGCTCGGCGGTCAGGGGCAGCTCTGTGATCGGTTCGAACATGATGGTCGACTTCCTCAGGCGTGGGAGAGGGAAATCCAGCCGTTCCCCAGCGCGGGCACACACCACGACTCAGCCACATCCATCAGCGTCGTCTCATTTCAACTCTGATGCTTTTTTGTTGGTTGAAAGCACCTACGCGGCAAGGCGCCCCGCCGCGCCTCCGGATCCCGGAGCGCGGCGGGGCGTCGTCATGCGCCGGGTGTCCTACCGGTGCGAGAACCAGCTCGCCGCCGGGAGCAGCTTGTCGTTGTAGTCGAAGAGTGCCTGGTTCTCCCAGGCGTTGCCGGAGGAGGCGTCGGCCGGGTCCCAGCCGCTGCCGGTGACGGCGGTCCAGGCGGGTTCCCAGTAGACGGCGCCGAGGCCCCGGCCGCCGGGGACGGCTTCGACGACGTTGAGTACGTCGCGGAGGTTGGCGGCCTGGCCGGCGGGGGTGGCGGGGTAGCCGGTGACGAGCTGGTCGGCGGTGGCGATGTTGTTCTCCAGGCCGTCCTCGTCCGCGAGGGTGTGGGCGTAGGCGGTCTCGGCGACGAGGACCGGTTTGCCGTAGCGGGAGGCGGCGTCGTCCAGGTTGGCCTGGAGGTCGGAGAGGGCTCCGTGCCAGTAGCCGTAGTACGAGAGGGCGATGACGTCGAACGGGACGCCGTGGGCGACGGCGTTGTCGAACCACCAGCGGGTTCCGGCGTTGTCGCCGCCCTTGGCGAGGTGCAGGGCGACCTTCGTACCGGAGGAGACGGCCTTGGCGGCGTTGGCGCCGGAGGTGAGGAGTCCGGCGAGCTGGGACCAGTTGTCGGTGGAGCCCTCGGGCCAGAGCATTCCGGCGTTGATCTCGTTGCCGATCTGGACCATGTCGGCGGTGGTGCCCTGCGCCTTGAGGGCGTTGAGCACGTCGTAGGTGTGGTTGTAGACGTCGGTCTTCAGCTGGGCGTAGCTGTGGCCGGCCCAGGCGGCGGGCTTGGTCTGCTTGCCGGGGTCGGCCCAGGCGTCGGAGTAGTGGAAGTCGACGAGGACCTTCATGCCGAGCGCCTTGGCGCGTTTGGCCATGGCGAGGACGTGGGCCTTGTCGTTGTAGCCGTCCGCCGGGTTCACCCACACCTTGAGGCGTACGTAGTTCATTCCGGCGGAGTGCAGCAGGGTCATGGCGTCGCCGGTGGTGCCGCTCGCGCTGCGGTAGACGGCGCCGTGGGCCTCGTTCTTGGGGAGGGTGGAGAGGTCGCCGCCCTTGACGCTGAGGCCGGTGGTGCCCGGGGTGAAGGCGATGTCGTCGAAGTTGGCCCATTCCCCGGCGTGCGCGTCGGAGTTGAGGCTGATGGTGCAGGCGCCGCCGGTGACCTTGACCGAGGTCACCAGGCGTATCCAGGCGCCGTTGGCGGTGGGCGGCAGGTCGGTGCGCTGTTCGGCCGCGCCGCAGTTGCGCAGGGCGATGTAGGCGGAGGTCTGGCCGCCGCTGGAGCGGACCCAGGCACTGAGGGTGTAGGTGCCGTCGGTCAGCCCGGAGAGGTACTGGTACGTCTCCACCTTGTAGGCGGAGGCCGACCAGTGGCTGAGCCGGGTGGTGCCCGCGTGGCCGCCGGCCTCGGTGAAGGAGGCGGCGGTCTGGCCGCCGGCGGAGTAGGTGGTCCAGCCGGTGGCGCCCGATTCGAAGCCCGGGTTGGTGACGGTGGCCGCCGCGTGGGCGGCCTGGGCGGGGAGCCCGGCGAGCATCAGCCCGCCGAGGGCGGTGAGCGCGGCGGCGGCCCGGCGGCTGCCGCGCGGGGTGCGGCGGGCCGCCGCTCCCGGATCGTTCTTCGTCCTGCCGAACAGCGTCTTTCCGTACATCGTCGTCGATGTCCCTTCGACCGTTGCGCGGGATACGGGGATGGTGCGGGTGGTTCGGTGGCACTGGTGATGCGGTGGTGGTGCGTCTCAGGCGTCGAGCCGTACGACCCGGACCGCGCCCGCCGGGACGGCGAGGTGTCCGGAGGCGGGCTCGCCGGTGAGGAGTTCGGTGCCGGGGGCGTCGAGCGGGACCTTGGTGTCGCTCCCGGTGTGGTTGATGACGAAGAGGTAGCTGCCGGTCTCTCCGGTGCGGCGGACCACCTCGACGTCGTGCGGGAGCGAGGTGCGCGGGGCGATCCGGGCGTCCTCGCAGGCGCGGTCCAGTACGGCGTCGAGGTCAGCACCGGAGAGCCGGGTGGAGACGTACCAGGCGGTGCCGTCGCCGAGGCGGTTGCGGGTGACGGCGGGGCGGCCGGCGGCGACCCCGTCCGCGTACGACCACACGGTCTCGGCACCGCGTGGGACGACCACGTCCGACCAGAGGTCGCCGGTGAGCGCGGGGCCTTCGGGGGCGCCCTCGGGGGTGACGAGACGGACGGTTTCGCCCTCGCCGAGCGGGGAGAACTCCTCGACGGTCAGTCCGAGGACGTCGCGCAGTGCACCGGGGTAGGCGCCGGGGTGGACGTTGTCGTCGGGGTCCACGATGCCGGAGAAGTACGAGACGACGAGGGTGCCGCCCCCTTCGACGTACCGGCGCAGGTTCTCCCCCGCCTGTTCGGTGGCGAGGTAGAGGGCGGGTACGACGACCAGCGGGTAGGCCGAGAGGTCGGCCTCGGGGTGGGCGAAGTCCACGGTGAGGTGGCGGTCGAAGAGCGAGAGGTAGTAGGTGTCGGCGCGCTCGCGGGCGTCGTGGTCCTGGCTCGGGCGCCATTCCAGGGACTGGGCCCACCAGGACTGCCAGTCCCAGACCATCGCGGCGTCGGCGACCGTACGGGTGCCCCGGATACCGTCGAGGAGGCCGAGACCGGCGCCGAGCCGGGTGACCTCGCGCCAGATCCGGGTGTCGGTGCCGCCGTGCGGGAGCATCGCGGAGTGGAACTTCTCGGCGCCGCCGCGGGACTGGCGCCACTGGAAGAACATGGCACCGTCCGAGCCGCGGGCCACGTGCGCGAGGCTGTTGCGGGCCATCTCGCCGGGGCGCTTGGCAGGGTTGCGGGGCTGCCAGTTGACGCCGCTGGTGGAGTGTTCGAGCAGCAGCCAGGGGGCGCCGCCGGCGACGGATCGGGTGAGGTCGGCGGCCATGGCGAGGTTGACGTGGGTGCGGCGGCCGTCGGTGATCAGGTAGTGGTCGTTGGTGACGAGATCGACCTCGCGGCCCCAGGCCCAGTAGTCGATGGAGTCGCACTGGCTGAGCGCGGTCATGAAGTTGGTGGTGACCGGGATGCCCGGGGCGAGCCGGTGCAGGATGTCGCGCTCTGCGGTGAAGTTCTCCCGCAGGGTGGCGTCGGCGAAGCGGCGGTAGTCGAGCTGCTGGGAGGGGTTGCCGACGGTGGGGGTGGTGCGCGGCGGGTCGATCTCGTCGAGGGTGCGGTAGTGCTGGCCCCAGAAGGCCGTGCCCCAGGCCTTGTTGACGGCGTCGACCGATCCGTGGCGGGCGGTGAGCCAGCGGCGGAAGTGGGCGGCACAGTTGTCGCAGTAGCAGGCGGAGACCGGGACGCCGTACTCGTTGTGGACGTGCCAGAGGGCGAGGGCGGGGTGGCCGGCGTAGCGGCGGGCGATCTCCTCCGTGATGCGGGCGGCGGCGGCGCGGTAGTCGGGGTTGCTGTGGCAGATCGCGCCGCGTGAGCCGAAGGCGTACCGGACTCCGTCGCGGTTCACCGGGAGCGCCTCGGGGTGGGCGCGGTAGAACCAGGCGGGCGGGGCGACGGTCGGGGTGCCGAGGTCGACCCGGATGCCGCCTTCGTGGAGCAGGTCGAGTACGCGGTCGAGCCAGCCGAAGTCGTGGACGCCGGGCTCGGGTTCGAGCAGGGCCCAGGAGAAGATCCCGACGCTGACCATGGTCACGCCGGCCTCGCGCATGAGCCGCACGTCCTCGGGCCAGATCTCCTCCGGCCACTGCTCCGGGTTGTAGTCGCCGCCGAAGGCGAGCCGGTCCAGACCTCGGGGAGCGGTGTGGGACATGAGGGTCTCCTGGCGTTCTCGGCGGTGGCGGCGGTCGCCCGGCGCCGGGTCCGGCGGCGGCCCGCCACCGGGCGGTACGGATGCACCCCGACCGGTCGGCCCTGGGGTGGCACCGCCACCCTGCGACGACGCCCCTCGGACCCCTGTGTGGACAAGTCTGGGAACGTGCACACGACTGGTCGGCGGTGTGGACCCAAGATAACCGCACAGTTACAACCATTGACAAGTGTCGGTTCCGTTTCTCTACTGTGAACGCTCACAGCGCAGTTCCCGCGCTGAACCCTCGGTTCTCGTCAGGGGAAAACCATGAAGCACCGCAACGTCGCGTTGTCCACGGCCGTCGTCCTCGCCGCCTCCGCCCTCCTCACCGGCTGCGGCTCGTCGGACGACGGGAAGGGTGACGCGCCCGCCGCCGCCGGTCCCGCTCGGCTCACCTACTGGTCCTGGGCGCCCGGCCTCGACAAGGTCGCGGACATCTGGAACAAGGGCGAGGGCAAGAAGGAGGGCATCACGGTCACGGTGAAGAAGCAGGCGTCGGGCGACGACCTGGTCACCAAGATCATCACCGCGGCCAAGGCGCACAAGGCACCCGACCTGGTGCAGGCGGAGTACCAGGCGCTGCCCACACTGGTCTCCAACGACGTCCTCGCGGACATATCGAAGGAGGCGGGCGATGCCGAGAGCGCGTTCGCGGCCGGGATCTGGCAGCAGGCGACGCTGGGCACGGACGCCCTGTACGCGCTGCCGCAGGACTCGGGCCCGCTGATGTTCTACTACCGCGAGGACCTGTTCGAGAAGTACGGGCTGACCGTCCCGACCACCTGGGACGAGTTCGCCGAGACGGCCCGCGCGCTGAAGAAGAAGGCGCCGGACACCGACCTGACGACGTTCTCCTCGAACGACTCCGGTCTCTTCGCGGGCCTCGCCCAGCAGGCCGGCGCCCAATGGTGGACCACCGCCGACGACACGTGGAAGGTCGCCATCGACGACCCGGCGACGCGGAAGGTCGCCGACTTCTGGGGCGGCCTGGTGAAGGAGGGGGCGATCGACAACCAGCCGATGTACACCCCCGCCTGGAACAAGGCGCTCGACACCGGCAAGCAGATCGCGTGGGTCAGCGCGGTCTGGGCCCCCGGCACCCTGACCACGGCGGCCCCCGACACGGCGGGCAAGTGGGCCATGGCCCCGCTCCCCCAGTGGACGGCGGGCGAGAACGTCACCGGCAGCTGGGGCGGATCCTCCACCGCCGTCACCAACGACTCGAAGAACAAGGGCGCGGCGGCGAAGTTCGCGAAGTGGCTGAACACCGACCCCGCCGCACTGGCCGCACTGGTGAAGGAGTCCGGCATCTACCCCGCCGCCACCGCCGCGCAGACCGGCGGCGCGCTCGCCCAGGCACCCGCGTACTTCTCCAACCAGCCGGACTTCTACACCAAGGCCGCCGAGATCGCGCAGGGCACCGCGCCCGCCGCCTGGGGCCCGAACGTCAACGTCGCGTACACCGCCTTCAAGGACGGGTTCGCCAAGGCCGCCAAGGACAAGTCGGACTTCGGTGCGGCACTGACCGCGATGCAGGAGGCCACGGTCGCCGACCTGAAGAAGCAGGGCTTCGGAGTCTCCGAGTGACACGCGCACGCCGCGGCGGGTCGTACGGGGTCAAGAGCGCCCCGTACGCCTTCCTGGTCCCCGCCACTCTGCTCTTCCTGCTCTTCTTCGCCCTGCCCATCGGCTACGCGCTCTACCTCAGTTTCCGCCGCACCGAGGTCAAGGGCCTCGGTCTCGGCAAGGGCGCCCGCGACGAGGTCTGGGCCGGCCTCGCCAACTACACGGACGCCCTCTCCGACTCCGAGCTGCTGCACGGCGCGCTGCGCATCCTGGGGTACGGCCTGATCGTGGTGCCCGTCATGCTGGGCCTCGCGCTGCTGTTCGCGCTGATGCTGGACACCGAGCGGGTCCGGCTGCGCGGCTTCACCCGACTGGCGATCTTCCTGCCGTACGCCATCCCCGGAGTGGTGGCCGCGCTCATGTGGGGATTCCTCTACCTGCCCGACGTCAGCCCGTTCTTCTGGGTGCTGGACCACCTCGGACTGCCGCAGCCCGACCTGCTGGACGGCGGGCCGCTCTACGCCTCGCTCGCCAACATCGCGGTCTGGGGCGGCACCGGCTTCAACATGATCGTCATCTACACCTCGCTGCGGGCGATCCCCGCCGAGATTTTCGAAGCGGCCCGGCTGGACGGCTGCTCGCAGTGGCAGACCGCGCTGCGGATCAAGATCCCGATGGTGGCGCCCTCGCTGGTGCTGACGTTCTTCTTCTCGATCATCGCCACCCTCCAGGTGTTCAGCGAGCCCACCACGCTCAAGCCGCTCACCAACTCCCTGTCCACCACCTGGAGTCCGCTGATGAAGGTCTACCAGGACGCTTTCGTCAACAACGACATCTACGCGGCGGCGGCCCAGGCGGTCATCATCGCCGTCGCCACCCTCGCCCTGTCCTTCGGCTTCCTCCGGGCCGCCAACTCCCGTACCAAGCAGGGTGATGCACGATGAGTACGCAGACCCTCCCGGCCACCGCCCGGACGTCCGGTCCTCCCCGCGCGTCCCGGACCGCCCGCACCCCCCGTCGGTTCGCCGCGGTCCCCACCGCGGCACTGCTGCTGGGCGCCGTCTACTGCCTGCTGCCGGTGCTCTGGGTGGTCGTGGCGTCGACCAAGTCCGGCAGCGAGCTGTTCTCCACCTTCACCTTCCTGCCCGGCTCCGGGTTCACGGACAACGTCGCCGACCTGTCGGCGTACCGGGACGGCGTCTACTGGACGTGGATGGGCAACTCGGCCCTCTACGCCGGGGTGGGTGCCTTGCTCTCCACGGCGGTGTCGGCGGTCTCCGGGTACGCCCTGGCGGTCTACCGCTTCCGGGGCCGCGAGTCGATCTTCAACATCCTGCTCGCCGGGGTGCTGATGCCGCCGGTGATCCTGGCGGTCCCGCAGTACCTGCTGCTCGCGAAGGCCGATCTCACGGACTCGTACCTCTCGGTGCTGCTGCCCACCGTCCTCTCCCCGTACGGCGTCTACCTCGCCCGGATCTACGCGGCTGCCGCCGTGCCGCCCGACGTGATCGAGGCGGGCCGGATGGACGGCGGCGGCGAGTGGCGGATCTTCCGCACCATCGCGCTGCCGATGATGCTGCCGGGGCTGGTGACGGTGTTCCTGTTCCAGTTCGTCGCGATCTGGAACAACTTCCTGCTGCCTTACATCATGCTCAGCGACGACGAGAAGTTCCCGGTCACCCTCGGGCTCTTCACCCTGCTCCAGCAGGGCGCGAACACGCCGGCCCTCTATACGCTGGTGATCACCGGCGCGCTGCTGGCGATCCTGCCGCTGATCGCGCTCTTCCTCGTGGTCCAGCGGTTCTGGAGTCTCGACCTGCTCTCCGGCGCCGTAAAGTCCTGACCATGCCCTCAGGGGCCGCCGGACCCGCCCCCTCGCCCGGGGGCCCCGAAAACGAAAGAACACGCACCATGAGCCGCACTGAACCGCCCCCGACCTCCGGGCAGCCCGGAAGGGGACGCCGCCGGCCGCCGACGATCCACGACGTGGCCCGCGAGGCGGGGGTGTCGCGCGGGACCGTCTCCCGGGTGCTGAACGGCGGCCACAACGTCAGCCCGGCCGCCCTCGAAGCGGTCAACTCGGCCATCCGCAAGACCGGTTACACCGTCAACCGACACGCCCGGTCACTGATCACCGGCCGCTCCGACTCGGTGGCGTTTCTGCTGACGGAGCCTCAGGAGCGGTTCTTCGAGGACCCCAACTTCAATGTCCTGCTGCGGGGTTGCACGAGCGCGCTCGCCGCGCACGACGTTCCGCTGCTGCTGATGATCGCGGGTACGGAGGCCGAGCGGCGCCGGAACATGCGGTACATCGCGGGCCACGTGGACGGCGTGCTGCTGGTCTCCAGCCACTCGGGCGACCCGGTGGTCGCCCAGCTCCACGAGGCCGGCGTACCGGTGGTGACCTGCGGCAAGCCCCTCGGGCAGGGCTCGAAGGTCAGCTACGTCGCGGCCGACGACCGGGACGGCGCCCGGGACATGGTGCGGTACCTGTACGAGTCGGGGCGCCGCCGGATCGGTACGGTCAGCGGCCCCCTGGACACTCCGGGCGGCGTGGAGCGGCTCGCCGGCTACCGCGAGACGCTCGCCGAGTGCGGGCTGCCCGTGAGCGAGGAGCTGATCGTCCCGGGCGACTACAGCCGGGCCGGCGGCGAGGCAGCCGGGACACTGCTGCTGGAGCGCGCCCCCGACCTGGACGCGGTCTTCGTCGCGTCCGACCTGATGGCGCAAGGCGTGCTGACCGCGCTGGAGCGGGCCGGGCGGCGGGTGCCCGAGGACATCGCGGTCGGCGGCTTCGACGACTCCCCGGCCGCGCTCGACTCCCGCCCGGCTCTGACCACCATCCGGCAGCCGTGGGACCGTATCAGCGCCGAGATGGTACGGGTGCTGCTGGCCCAGATCGGCGGCGAGGACCCGGCGGCGGTGATCCTCCCCACCGAACTGGTGCGGCGGGAATCGGCGTAGGCGCCCCGGCCGGCCGCCGCCGTCAGCCGAGCACGTCGAGCGCCCGGTCCACGTCGGCCTCGGTGTTGTAGAGGTGGAAGGCGGCCCGCAGATTGCCCGCGCGGTCGGAGACACTGATACCGGCCCGGCTCAACTCCGCCTGCCGCTTGCCGAGTCCGGGGGCGGCGACGATCGCCGACTCCCCCGCGACCACGGGGTGCCCGAGGCGCGCCAGCCCGGCGCGGAAGCGGGCGGCGAGTCCCGTGGCGTGCGCGTACAGGGCTTCCGTGCCGATCTCCGCCAGCAGGGCGAGCGACCGCTCCGCGCCGTAGTAGGAGAGGAAGGCCGGTGCCGAGTCGAACCGCCGTGCGGAGACGGCGAGTCGGTCGATCGGGCCGTAGGAGCTGGTCTCCGTGTCCTCGGCCGCGACCCACCCCACGTAGATGGGCTTCAGCGACTCCTGCGCCTGTTCGGTCACCGTGAGGAACGAGGCGCCGCGCGGGCAGAGCAGGAACTTGAACCCGCCGGTCACGGTGTAGTCGAACTCCCCGGCGTCCACGGCCAGCCAGCCCGCCGACTGCGTCGTGTCGAGCAGTACCCGGGCGCCGTACGCGGCGGCTGCGGCCCGTACGGCGGCGAGATCGGCGACCCGGCCGTCGGAGGACTGCACGGCGGAGAGGGCAACCAGTGCGGTGGTGGGCCGCACCGCGTCGGCCAGCTCCGCGAGCGGGGCGTACGACACGCGCAGGTCCCTCCGGTGCGCGAAGGGGGCGACCACCGAGCTGAACTCACCCTCCGGACACAGCACTTCGGCGTACGCGGGCAGCGAGGCCGCGATCAGCCCGACGTGCACCGCGACCGAGGTCCCGACGGCGACCCGGTCGGCTCCGACTCCGGCCAGCCGGGCGAACCCGGCCCGCGCGGCGTCCACCACCTCCGACTCCCCGGCCCCCACGGGCCCGCCCTCGGCGTTGGCCCGCGCCAGGTCGGTGACGGCGGCGACGGTGCGGCGGGGCAGCAGGCCCGCGAAGGCGGTGTTGAGGTAGGTGGTGGTGGGAGCGAACTCGGCGGCTGCGGCGCGGCCCAGCGGAGTTGTCTCGCCCGGCTCGGTCGTCCGGTGCAACGGGGTGGTCTCCATACGCCCCAGCCTGAGCCGACTTCCTCCCGGCCGTCAACGAGCCGGAGAGCGAATCACCGGGGCGACCGGGCGCGACAACCCGTGTGTACCGGCCCGGCAGAGCGGTCCGGGCCCGGCGGAGGACGTCCGCCCCCTCCCTGCCCGCACCCGCGCGGGGCGGAGGCGGGGCGTCGATTCCTCGGAACAAATCCTTCCACGGGGATCCGTGGCTAGTGTCCGTCGCATGACGCACATGAGGAAGGTTCAGGCGCGGAGGACGACAGTGGCACTCGTCGGCGCGGCCGTGGCGCTGGTGCTGGGGGTCGGCGGGGCGATCGCCGTGGCCGCCGAGGACGGCGGACGCTCTCGTCCGGCGCACATGACCCCGGTGACGGCGACACCCGACCCGGACTCCAGCGGGGTCACCGGGGGCGTGGACACCGGCGGGGACACGGGAGGCTCGGACACCGCCGGGGTCACGGAGGGCGCGGACGCCGGCGGCGGCGACAGTGGTTCCGTCAGCGGCTCGGGGGGCACCGACGAGGGGGGCACCGACGGGGGCTCCACCGATGGCGGCTCTCCCGACGGGGGCAGCGCCGCGGGTGCGGACACGGGGAGCTCGGACGGTTCGGAGACGGGCGGATCGGACACCGGCGGCTCGGGCGGAACGGAACCGTCGGGGTCCCCGGACCCCACGGGGGGATCCACGGCTCCGCCGAGCCTGGAGGATCTGACGGCGCGCATCGACGAGCTGGAGAAGAAGGTGGATGAACTGCCCACCGACCGGGAGCTGGCCGATGCCCTCCGCGCCTTCGCCGACGCGTTGGATCAGCGGAACTGAGCAACCGAACGCAAGTCGTCAGCCACCTGACACGACCCGCGCGGTGCGGTGGGGACGGGGGCATGTCCCCCCCGGGCCTTGCCCCCACCGCGACAGCGCCGCGCGCGGCCGTCAGGTGGTCGCCGCGCCCGGCTGCGGGACCTCGCAGGCGCCGTCGGCGTCGCAGGCGGCGGCGTCGTCACCGACCGGGGTGAGGGCGGTGGCCTCGCGGTCCTTCCACGCCTGCTCCAGCGCCTGGGCGAACACCTCGGAGGGCTGGCCGCCGGAGATGCCGTACCGCCGGTCGAGCACGAAGAACGGGACGGCGTTGGCGCCGAGTTCGGACGCCTCGCGCTCGTCGGCGCGTACGTCGTCGGCGTACGCCGTCGGGTCGGCGAGCACCGCACGGGCCTCGGCCTCGTCGAGACCGGCCTCGACGGCCAGCTCGACCAGGACCGCGTCGTCGTAGACGGAGCGCTCCTCGGCGAAGTTGGCCCGGTAGGCGAGGGCCAGCAGCTCGTCCTGGAGCCCGCGCGCCTTGGCGAGGTGGAGCAGCCGGTGGATGTCGAAGGTGCTGCCGTGGTCACGGCCCTCGCTGCGGTACCCGAGCCCCTCGGCCTGCGCGTTCGCGGCGACGTTGCCCTCCATCGCGAGGACCTCCTCGCGGGTGCGGCCGTACTTCTGCGCGAGCATGTCCACGACCAGTGCGATGTCGTCCTTGGCGCGCCCCGGGTCCAGCTCGAAGGAGCGGTGCACCACCTCGACCTGGTCGCGGTGGGCGAATCCCGCCAGCCCCTTCTCGAAGCGGGCCTTCCCGATGTAGCACCACGGGCAGGCGATGTCGCTCCAGATCTCGACGCGCATTCTCTCTTCTCTCCAGCTCTTCCCGTGAGGTAGCTCTCCCCTGGCGGAGCGCTCCCCGGACGGGCTCGGTAACGCGCGCGGAGAGCCCTCCGCGCCAGGGGGAACAACACCGTCGTCCCCACCCGGATTCCCGCCGGGCATCGCGTCACGGTCCGGGTTGCCGCCTCCCGGTTCCCCGTCACCACCTGGTGTGATGCGCACCACTCTTCGGGTGACGGGAGTCGTGGTCCCCACGATCATGACCGCATGGACGCCTCCTTTCTCGGAATCGATGACCTGACGGACACCCCGTCCGTGGCGGTCGTGGTCGACGTGATGCGCGCCTTCACGGTGGCCGCGTGGGCCTTCGCCCGGGGAGCCGAGAAGATCGTGCTCTGCGGGTCGCTGGAAGAGTCCCTGACGCTCAAGTCCCGCCACCCGGAGTGGGTGACGCTGAAGGACGGCCCGCCCGCGCCCGGGTTCGACGCCGTCAACTCGCCCGCTCTGCTGCGCTCCGTGGACCTCGACGGGCGGACCGTGGTGCAGAAGACCACGGCGGGGACGGTCGGCGCGCTCGCGGTCAGGGACGCGCCGCTGGTGCTGTGCGCGGGCTTCGTGGTGGCGGAGGCGACGGCCGAGGTCCTACGGGCCACCGGGACCGGCAGCGTCACGTTCGTCGTCACGGGCGAGGGCGGGAGGGCCGAGGAGGATCTCGCGTGCGCGCAGTACATCGCGGGGCGGGCCAACGGGGCCAGAAGGAACGCCGACGAGTTCCTCCGCCGCGGGGAGAAGTCCCTCGCCGCCGCCGAGCTGAGGGAAGGGGTGCGCGAGGGGGCCCACCCCGATGACGTCGCTCTCTGCCTCGAACTCGACCGGTTCCCGTTCGCCATGGTGGCGGGCGTGGAGGACTCGCTCATGGTCCTGCGCCCGCACCCGGCGCCTCGGCCCTGAGCCGGGAGCGGTGGTTTCAGCCGTCGCCGAGAAGGAGCCGGAGCACCAGGTGGGTGCCGTCGCGCGGGGTGTCCGGGTCGGCGGTCCAGCCGTGGTGGGCGTAGAAGGCCCGGGCGCGGGTGTTGGGGGCGAACACCTCCAGGCGTGCGGTACGGACGCCGGCCCGGCGCCAGGCGTCGGTGCACGCGGTGTGGAGGGCGGTGCCCACGCCCGTACGCCACTGCGAGGGGTCCACGTGCAGCTGGGTGAGGGTGGTGCCGCCGTCGCGTACGGCGTGGCCGGCGACGCCGACCAGAGCGCCGCCGCGTTCCGCGCAGAGAACGGTGGCGTGGTCCGCGCCCACGGCGCGCGCCCAGCCCGCGGCGGACCGGCCGGCCTCCTCGGGGCCCGCGTACGCGTCGGGCGCGAGATGTCCGCGGTAGTAGGTCGCGCGGGCCTCGGTGTGCAGGCGGACGATCGCGTCCAGGTCGGCGGCGGTGGCGGTGCGGATGAGGAGGGGCATGCCGCAGAGGACGTGGGGCGCGCGGGGCCGGTTCCGCGCCGGCGCGTACCGGCGCGGGCTACCGGCGTAGTGGCACCGCCTCGTACCACCATGGGCCCGGGAACCGGCATCCGTACAATTCCCGGGATGAGAACCGGCACCGCCCAGACCCGTCTCGTCGTGCTGCGCGGCAACTCCGCCTCGGGGAAGTCCGCCGTCGCGGCGGGGGTGCGGGAGCGGTTCGGCCGGGGGGTGGCGCTGGTGGGCCAGGACAATCTGCGGCGGACCGTGCTGCGGGAGCGCGACCGGCCCGGGGCGGCGAACATCGGCCTGATCGACGCGGTGGTCCGGTACGCCCTGGACGCCGGGTTCCACGTCGTCCTGGAAGGCATCCTGTACGCCGACCACTACGGCCGGATGCTCGCCCGGCTGCGCTCGGACCACCGCGGTCCGACGCACGGGTACTACCTGGACGTGCCGTTCGAGGAGACGCTGCGGCGGCACGCCACCAAGCCGATCGCCGAGGTGGTCGGTGCGGACGACCTGCTCTCCTGGTACCGCCCGCTCGATCTGCTGCCCGGCGGTACGGAGACCGTCGTCGGCGCTTCGAGCGCCCTCGCGGACACGGTGGACCGGGTGCTGCGGGAGTCCGGGCTGGACCGGCTCCCGGCGGTGGACCGCTGAGGGGCCGGCAGCCGGGCGGGTGAGGTACGGCTACGAGTTCACTGCCCACCCGTCCGTCGACGCACTCGCGGTCTCGGAGCGGCTGTCAACCCGGTTCGAGCGCGGGGATGTCGGGGAACGGGACCGGCCCCTGCCCGCCGGACGGAGGCGGCGGGCAGGGGCCGGGGCGGTGGCGACGAGCGCGGCTCAGCTGCCGTCACGCAGGTCCGCGACGCCCTGCGAGCGGAAGGCGATCTCGTCGAAGGACGCCTCGCAGCCGTCGCCGACGGGCGCCTGGACGAGGAAGCCGACCGAGGCCGAGGCCGTGCCCGCCGGGTCGCCGAGGGCGAAGACGCGGACGAAGGTCCACGTGACGCCGTCCGGCGAGGCGTGGAAGGCGAAGGCGCCGCCGTTGCGGGTGAGGCGGAGCCAGAAGGTGTCGCCGTCCACGGTGAAGGAGTTGACGTCGTCGGAGACGCCCCGGGTGACCACCGTGCAGATGGTGGGGACGGCGGGCGAGAGTTCCAGGCAGAGCTTCGCCCAGTCGTGCTCTCCGACGTGCAGGTAGAGGACGCCCGCGTCGTAGGCGCCGGCGAAGCCGACCTTGACCCGGGCGAGCAGCTGGAAGTCACCGGCGGGCGCGGTACCCAGCAGGCGCGGTGCGTCGCCGGCCGGTTCCAGGGAGTCGCCGCCGGGCGGTACGAAACGGTCCTGCCGGCCGCCCGCGCGGCCGGTCAGTACGCCGTCCTCGTAGGTCCACTTGCCCTCGGGGCCGAACGGCTCCAGATCGAAGGGGAGTTCGGGAAGTCTCAGGGTCATGGTCGTCATCCGTTCACCCGGCGGGGCAGGCCCAGCAGGTTGTCGTCGCGGAGCTCGGGCGGGAGCAGGGCCTCGGGAGTCGACTGGTACGTCACCGGGCGCAGCCAGCGCTCGATGGCGGTGGCGCCGACCGAGGTCGAGGTGGAGGTGGTCGACGGGTACGGGCCGCCGTGGTGCTGGGCCGGGGCGACGGCGACGCCGGTGGGCCAGCCGTTGACGAGGACGCGCCCGGCGAGCGGGGTGAGGGCGGCGAGGAGCCCGGCGGCGCCGCCGGCCTCTTCCTCGGCGGAGATGTGCAGGGTGGCGGTGAGGTTGCCGGGGAGGCGGCCGAGCACGGCGGTGACCTCGTCCTCGGAGGCGTACCGGGCGACGACGGTGACCGGGCCGAAGCACTCCTCCAGGAGCGCTTCGTGCGGGCCGTCCTCGGTGAGCCGGGCGGCCGGGACGGTGAGGAAGCCGGGGGCGACGGCGTGTTCGCCGCCGTCGCCGGGGGTGACGGGCGCTTCCACGTCGGGGAGGGCGGCCCGGTCGCGTACTCCGGCGATGAAGGCGTCGCGCATCCGGTGGTCGAGCATGACGGCGGGGACGGTGTCGCCGACGGTCGCGGTGAGGGTCTTCACCAGTCCGTCGCCGTTCTCGTCCGCCGGGACCAGGACCAGGCCGGGCTTGGTGCAGAACTGCCCGGCGCCCAGGGTCATGGAGGAGCCGAGTCCGGCGCCGATCTGCTCGCCGCGCTCGGCCGCCGCGGCCTCGGTGACGACGACGGGGTTGAGGGAGCCGAGTTCGCCGTGGAAGGGGATGGGCGCGGGGCGGGCCGCCGCCGCGTCGAAGAGGGCGCGTCCGCCGCGGATCGAGCCGGTGAAGCCGGCTGCGGAGATCAGCGGGTGGCGGACGAGTTCGACGCCGGCCTCGAAGCCGTGCACGAGCTGGACGACGTCCTCGGGCAGCCCGTGCGCGGCGGCGGCGCGGCGGAGCACGGAGGCGGCCAGCTCGGAGGTGGCCGGGTGGTCGGGGTGCGACTTGACGACGACCGGGCAGCCCGCGGCCAGTGCGCTCGCGGTGTCGCCGCCGGCGACGGAGAAGGCGAACGGGAAGTTGCTGGCCGAGTAGACGGCGACGACCCCGAGCGGGATCTTCCAGCGGCGCAGGTCGGGCCAGGGCGGGGTGCGGCCGGCGTCCTCGTGGTCGATGTGGATGTCGAGGAACGCGCCCTCGTCGACGACCTCGGCGAAGGCCCGCAACTGCTCCGCGGTGCGGGCGAGTTCGCCGGTCAGCCGGGCCGTTCCGAGCGCGGTCTCGGCATCGGCGGTCGCGACGGCGGAATCCTGGGCCCCGGCGAGCAGGTCGGCCGCGGTGCGCAGGAAGGCGGCGCGGACGGTGCGGTCGGCGAGGGCGTCGCGGACGGCGTGCGCCGCCCGTACCACACGGTCGACCTCCTCCGCTGTAGCCTCCACCGCAACCTGCTCGCGCGGGTTCCCGGTGCGGGGGTCGACGCTCCAGACTGGTGCTGCTGCCACCGTTTTCCCTTCCGTACTCTCTGCCACACGCCAGGAAGTTGTTCGGTATTCTGAACAGCGTTCCTCATCGTGAATGTCCTGGAACTCTATTTCCGGGCGTTCCGCGTTGGCAAGAAGTCACAGGCAAGAAGTCACAGCGAAGTCACGGGATTTCGAAGAAGTGTGGAAGGGGCGAGGGCGATGTCGGCTGCCGAGTCTGGTGGGGCGCAGGTCAAGTCCGCGGTACGGACGGTGGAGCTCCTCGAGTACTTCGCGGGGCGCCCCGGGATGCACTCCCTCGCCGCCGTGCAGGAGGCGGTGGGCTACCCCAAGTCCAGTCTCTACATGCTGCTGCGCACCCTCGTCGAGCTCGGCTGGGTGGAGACCGACGCCACCGGTACCCGGTACGGCATCGGGGTGCGCGCCCTGCTGGTCGGCACCTCGTACATCGACGGCGACGAAGTGGTGGCGGCGGCCCGTCCCACCCTCGACCGGCTCTCCGACGACACCACGGAGACCATCCACCTGGCCCGGCTCGACGGTACCAACGTGGTCTACCTCGCCACCAGGCAGTCCCAGCACTACCTGCGCCCCTTCACCCGCGTCGGCCGCCGGCTGCCCGCCCACTCCACCTCCCTGGGCAAGGCGCTGCTGGCCACCTACAGCGACGAGCAGGTGCGCAAGATGCTCCCGGAGACGCTCCCGGCGCTGACCGAGCACACCCTGACCGACCGCGAGCGGCTCATCGAGGAGCTGCACACCATCCGCGAACAGGGGTATGCCGTGGACCGCGAGGAGAACACGCTGGGGCTGCGCTGTTTCGGTGTGGCGATCCCGTACCGGACTCCCTCGCGCGACGCCATCAGCTGCTCGGTTCCGGTGGCCCGCCTCACCCCCGCCCACGAGCAGACGGTGAAGGACGCCCTCTTCGACGCCCGCGACCGGCTGACGCTGGCGACCCGCCGCCTCTGACGGGACGCATCCCCCGTACCGCCGGTCGGGCCGCCTGAGAAATCGGTGAGAAGCGGCACGACCGGGAACATCCGGCGCTCCGCCGCTCGTCCCTCAACGGGATGAACAAGACGATCAGGCGCACTTCGGTCTTCTGTCTGCTCCTGGTGCTCGCGTTGCTGGCGCGGGCGAGCTGGGTGCAGGTGTACGACGCGAAGGCGCTCGCGGAGAACGACGACAACCGGCGGAACACCATCGCGCAGTACGCGCGGCCGCTCGGTGACATCATCGTGGCCGGTTCCCCGGTCACCGGATCGCAGAGGACGGAGAGCGGAGATCTCGCGTACAGGCGCACCTACGAGAACGGCGCGCTCTATGCCGCCGTCACCGGCTACAGCTCGCAGGCGTACGGCGCCACCCAGCTGGAGGGCATCTACAGCTCGGTGCTCGACGGCACCGACGACCGGCTGAAGGACCCCGCCGACGTGATCACCGGCGAGCAGGCCGAGCCGGGCGACGTGCTGACGACGATCGACCCGGACGTGCAGAAGGCCGCGTACGAGGCGCTCGGCGACGACAAGGGCGCGGCGGTCGCGATGGACCCGAAGACCGGCCGCATCCTCGGCATGGTCTCCACCCCGTCGTACGACCCGTCGACGATCAGCGGGACCACGGACCAGGCCGCCTGGCAGAAGCTGCTGGACGACCCCGACAAGTCGCTCGTCAACCGCGCGCTGCGGCAGCCGCTGGCGCCGGGTTCGACGTTCAAGCTGGTGGTGGCGTCGGCCGCGCTGGAGAACGGCCTGTACGACTCAGTGGACCAGGCCACCGACAGCCCCGACCCCTTCACCCTGCCCGGCACCACGACCGTCCTGCGGAACGAGAGCGCCTCCGCGCCCTGCGAGAACGCCACCCTGCGCACCGCGCTCCAGTACTCCTGCAACAACGTCTTCGCCAAGGTGGCGGCCGACCTCGGGCAGAAGAAGCTGCGGGCGATGGCGGAGAAGTTCGGGTTCGACGTGGAGAAGCTGGACGTGCCGGTGCGCGCCTCGGCGAGCGTGTACCCCAAGAAGATGGACAGCGCGCAGACCGCGCTCACCGGCATCGGCCAGTTCGAGGTGACGGCCACCCCGATGCAGATGGCCATGGTCTCCGCGGCGCTCGCCAACGGCGGTGAACTCGCCGCCCCGCACATGGTCTCCTCGGTGACCGACGCCAAGGGCTCGCCGCTGCGGGAGTACGCGGACGGCGACACCGAGCGCGTGGTGTCGGAGCGGACCGCCGCCCAGGTGCGCAGCGCGATGGTGACGGTGGTCGAGGACGGTACGGGCACCAACGCGCGGATCGCCGGCGCCGAGGTGGGCGGCAAGACGGGTACGGCCCAGAACGGCGTGGACAACGGGAACACCCCGTACGCCTGGTTCACCTCGTACGCCAAGGACGCCGCCTCCGGCAAGGAGGTGGCGGTCGCCGTGGTCGTGGAGGACTCGGGGGCGGCCCGCTCCGAGGTCAGCGGCAACGGCCTGGCGGCGCCGGTCGCGCAGAAGATGATGAAGGCGGCGCTCGCGCGATGAGGGCGGGCCGGGCCCCGTGGTACGGGGCCCGGCCCGTTTCTCCGTGCGGTACGGGTCGAGCGGGTGGCGCGGGTCAGCCGACGATGGCGACCGGGGCGTCCCAGGCGTCGCGGTCGACGGTGAGGGTGTACCCGCCGCGCTTCTCCTTGCTGTTGACCTTGTACTGGTGGGCCCGGCTGTGGTCGGTGAAGAGCGTCTTGCTCCACGGCCAGTCGGTCGTGGTGGTGGACTTGCCGTCCCAGAGGGCGTACCAGAGGTTGCCCGGCAGATCGGTCTTGTTGGTCGCCGTGGCGATCGCCTTGGCGCTGGAGCTGCTGAAGCCGTAGAACCCGCCGCGGTAGGTCTTGGCGCGCAGGGTCTTGGTGAACGAGCGCACGTAGGTCAGGACCGCGTCGTTGCACGCCTTGTCGGTGATCGTGTACGGCTCCATGTCGAGGTAGATCGGACTGCCGGCCTTCATGCCGAGCGCCGCGGCCTTGGCGACCGCGTCGTTGCCGTCCTTGACGCCGAGGGATGCGGCCGTGGCAGCGGTCAGCTTCTCCGGGTTCGAGCTCTTCTGACACGGCGGCTGGGCGCCCACGTAGAGCGGGATGAGCTTCCATCCCGCGGAGTTGACCGACTTCACCCAGGACGAGGTCAGGTTGGGCTGGGCGCAGCCCCGGTTCCTGCCCCCGATGTAGACGGCGGCGCCGCCGTAGAACTTGTCGGCCTTCCACGCCTTCATCGCGGCGAGCGACGGCGCGGTGCAGGTGTCGAAGGCCTGGCCCGTGAAGGTCTTCTGCGCGGGCCAGGTGGTGGCCGCCATAGAGGTCTGGGCCACGACCCCGGACCCCACGACGGCGACGGTGGCCGCCGCCCCCCAGGCGATGTAACGGCCCTTCTTGGACAAACGGTGCTTGGACAATCCCCCACCCCATTCGGATTCGTTCCTCCGGCCGCGAGCCGTGCCCGGCGTGGTCGGAGTGCTGCCGGGACACGGTGACGGCGCCCGTGGACGGGCGTGCGGAGCGGGTGGCACGATATCCGACTTCACCGGCATGACCGGCGGCGGGTCCGCCCTTCGGCGCGGACGCCCGCCGCCGGGTCGGCCGACTGTGCGCCAGGGGACCTACCTCACGCCGAGCAACTGCTCGATCGGGTCGATCGCGAAGTACACGACGAACAGCGCCGAGGTGGCCCAGAGCAGCCAGTGGACCTCCCGTGCCTTGCCGAGGGCCGCCTTGATGACGACGTAGGCGAGGAAGCCCGCGCCGATGCCGTTGGTGATGGAGTAGGTGAACGGCATGACGGCGATCGTCAGGAACGCCGGGATGGCGATCTCGTAGCTCTCCCACTCGATGTGGCGGACCTGCGCCATCAGCAAAAAGCCGACCGCGATGAGCGCCGGGGCCGCGGCCTGGGCCGGGACGACGGTGGCCAGCGGGGTCAGGAAGAGGGCGACGGCGAAGAGGGCGCCGGTGACCAGGGAGGCGAAGCCGGTGCGGGCGCCCTCGCCGACGCCCGCCGCCGACTCGATGTAGGCGGTGTTGGAGGAGGCCGAGGCGGCTCCGCCCACGGCGGCGGCCGCCCCGTCGATGAGGAGGACACGGCCGATGTTCGGTACGTCGCCCTTCTCGTCGAGCAGCCCGGCCTCCTGGGAGACGCCGACGACCGTGCCCATGGTGTCGAAGAAGTCGCTGAGGATCAGGGTGAAGATCAGCAGGACGATGGTGACCACGCCGACCTGCTGGAAGGCGCCGAAGAGGCTGAAGGAGCCGACGAGCCCGAAGTCGGGAGCGGCGACGAGGTCCTCGGGCACCTCGGGGACGGTCAGGCCCCAGGCGGTCGGCGCGATGTCGGCGATCGAGTTGACGACGACGGCCAGGACGGTGCTGACGACGATGCTGATGAGGATGGCACCCTTCACCTTGCGGGCCATCAGCGCGACGGTGAGCAGCACGCCGACGCAGAAGACCAGCACCGGCCAGCCGGTGAGGTGGCCGACCGAGCCGAGCTGTACGGGCGTCGAGCCGGTCTCACCGGGGATGCGCGTGACGAACCCGGCGTCGACGAAGCCGATGAACGCGATGAAGAGCCCGATGCCGACGCTGATCGCCTGCTTGAGGGCGGCCGGGATCGCGCGCATCACGGCCTCGCGCAGCCCGGTGACGACCAGCACGCAGATGATGAGCCCTTCGAGGACGACGAGGCCCATCGCGTCGGGCCAGCTCATCAGCGGGGCGATCTGGAACGCGACGACCGCGTTGAGGCCGAGGCCTGCGGCGATGGCGAGCGGGAGATTGCCGCCGAGCCCCATGATCGCGGTCATCACCGCGGCCACCAGCGCGGTGACGGTGACGAGTTGGGGCGTGGAGAGGTGGGCGCCGAACTTGTCCTCGGCCGAGCCGAGGATGATCGGGTTGAGGACCAGGATGTACGCCATCGTGAAGAAGGTCGCGAAGCCGCCGCGTATCTCGCGGGCGATGCTCGATCCGCGGGCGGTGATCGCGAAGTAGCGGTCCAGCGCGTTCTTCGGGGCAGCGGTCCCCAGCGGTGCGGGTGCTGCGGGTACTTCGGGTGCTGCGGGTGCCTGTGGTGCTTCCGGCATGGCGCTCCTCGGGATGTCGGTGGTCCGCGGGACGAGTGACTGCATGTTCCCCCGTGGAAAGGGGGTTCAGGTTTTCGCCGTGTTACGCCTTACTTGGGGTGACACCCGCTTCACAGCGCTTCCGGGGTGCGCTGGTACGCTCTCGCACCGCTCGCACCCCTGGGTGCCGCTGAGGGAACGTACACAGCCACCGCGGTTCGCGTACCGGGATTCGAGAGCAGGGAGAGGTACCCGTGGGCACTGTGGTCGACGCTGCCGCTGCCGCCGAGTTCCATCAGTTCTTCGAGGCGCACTACGCCGAACTGGCTCGTCTCGCATACCTGTTGACAGGCGAGGCGGACGCGGCCGATGACCTGGCCGCCGACGCTCTGATGGCCCTCTGGCACCGCTGGGACCGGATGAGGGAGGCCGATCATCCCGTCGCGTACGCGCGCGGGGTCGTCGCCAACCTGGCGCGCACCCGGATCCGGGGCGCGGTGCGCGAGCGCCGCCGGATCGCGCTGTTCTGGGCGCCGCGCTCCGGGGCCGGCGACGGGTTCGCCGTGGAGGATCCCGACGTGACCACCGTGGTGGACGTCCAAGAGGCCCTGCGTAAGCTGCCGTTCAGGAAGCGGGCCTGCGTCGTGCTGCGGCACGCGTTCGACCTGTCCGAGCGGGACACGTCGTTGGTCCTCGGGATATCGGTCGGTACGGTCAAGAGCCAGACCTCCCGGGGCTTGGCGGAGTTGCAGCGGCTGCTCGGCCCCGGGGCGGGCCCGGCTCCGGCACGGGTGGCCGTGGCGGGGCAGCCCGGCGGAGGAAGGCATTGATGGACGAGGAGCTGCGGGAGCGCCTGCGCGGCGCGGCGCGGGAGCACCGCCCGGACCGCGAGCGGATGTGGGCGCGGGTCGAGCGTGGCATGACGCAGGACCCGCCGCCCGGACGCGTCGCCCGCCCGCCGCGCGCGCCGATGCCGAGGCTGCGGATCGCGGCGGCGACGGCGGCGGTCTGCGGGGTGCTCCTGGCGGTTCCTCTCGCCGTCGCGGGGACAACCCGCGACGGTGGTTCCGGGCAGCCGGCGGCGGCCTCGCCCAGCCGTACGGGGACGGCGGCCGCCCGTTCCGGGGAGCGCGGCGCCCAGCTCCCGGCGGCGAACGGCCCGGTGTCCACCCGGGGCGTGGTGGACCCCGGGTCCAACGCGTACTGGGCGCAGAGCGACGTGCTGGTGACCGCGACCCGGCCGCTCACCTCCCTCACGGTGGAGCTGCGGGTCGCGCTGACCGGCGGGGTGACCAAGACGGACGCGTGGACGTCCGGCCACAAGGAGGACTACACGCTCTCCATCGGTGAGGAGGGCGGCTTCCTCGTGTTCCGCTGGACGCTGCTCCCGGGACGTACCGCCCCGGCGACCACCCTCACCTTCGCGGGGCAGTACAACCACGCGGAGGGCGAACGGGACGCGAGCGGCGACGACTTCACCGTGCACAGCACCTTCGACACCGGTGTGTCGGCGAGCGGCGGGGTGTTCGCGCCCACCGGCTGAGCGGGCGCGGCCCGAGGACGCGGCGGGCTCGGGCTCGGGCTCGCCGGAGCGTGGAGCGGGAGAGGGCGCGGACCCGCACAGTCCGCACCCTCTCCCGCCGGTGGAGGTCCGCCCCGGGGCCGGCCGCCGGGCGGCGGCCCCGGGCGGACGGGGTCAGCAGTGGCCGCCGGCTCCGGCCTCGCGGTCCACGAGCGCGGGAACGGCGCGCGGCGAGTCGACCTTGGTCCGCAGGACGGGGGTCCAGCCGGCGCCCGAGGCAAGCTGTTCGGCGGGGACGCCCGCGTTGTGGACGGCGATCAGGTCGGTCTTCTTCCCGTTGACGTAGTTGTCGCCGGCCGTCAGCGGGGACTCCTTCCACTTCTTGAGGACGAGCGCCGGGTCGTAGCCCGGGGGAAGGGTGAACGCGTTGTGCTCGGCGACGAGCTGGGACTCGATGCCGATGCCGTAGGTGTAGCCGTACGGGCTGCCCGCCGTGGCCACGAAGTGGTTGTTGTACGAGTCGACCTGGCCGAAGCGGACGCGCGGGGCGCGCTCCTTCACGTCCTGGAAGAGGTTGTGGTGCAGGGTCACCCGGAGCTTGCCCCGGTCGGTCGCGCCCGCGCTGTCGCTGTTGCCGATGAGCATCGTCTTGTCGTGGTCCTTGAGGACGTTCCACGAGACGGTGACCAGGTCGGCGCCGCGCACGATGTCGAAGAGCCCGTCGTGCTGCTGGTAGACCGTGCCGAAGTAGTGCGGCTGGGCCGAGTCGGGGCGGTCGCCGTCGCTGAAGGTGTTGTGGTCGACCCAGACGTGGGAGGAGCCGGTGACGACGAGGTTGTCGTACTCGGAGTTCCAGGCCCCGGTGTCGGTGTCGGTCGGGTCCCACTGCGGGAAGCAGTCGTAGGTGTCCTCGAAGGCCAGGTTGCGGACGATGACGTTCGAGACGTTCTTGATCTGGAGGCTGGCCCCGATGACGGTGGCGTCGTCGCCGACGCCGATCAGGGTGGTGTTCGAGGGGACCTCGACGTTGACGGCCGCCGCCTGGAGGGCGGCGGAGGCGGCGCGGGCGTCCTCCAGCGGGCCGCTGGGCACGGCGTCGGTGCCCCAGACCGCCGGGTCGTAGGCGGCGAGGTACTTCTCCAGGGTGTAGCCGCCGGTGTAGTAGTCCTCGCAGCCGATGGGGGTGCCGTTCACGTCCGCGTTGCCGTGGACGGTCCCGGCTATCTTGACGATCTTGGGCGCGTCACCGGCGTCCTCGAACGCCGCGATCAGCTCCGCGCGGTTGGTCACCGTGTAGACGTGGTCGCGGGTGGCCTTCGAACCGCCGGTGGTCGAGCCGTCCGCGGCGGCCCAGCCGTCGTGGGCGGGGAGCACGGCGCGCTCGACCGGCTTCGTGTGCGGCCGGGAGGCGGCCTGGGCCGGCAGCGACACCGCGAGGGCGAGGGAGGCGCAGCCCATCACCACGGTGATGGCACGGATGTGACGCATGCGTGCGGGCATGGGGTTCCTTCGTTCGTTGCGACGGATGGGGGTGAGGTGTGCGACGGAGTGGGGGGACGGGCGGTGCCGGGGGTGGTGCGGTGGTCCGGTGGGGCGGAGATCGGGGGTCATGGCTGCGGCCAGGTGATCCACTCGGTGGGGACGGGTGCGTCGAGCCGGCGCACCTCGCCGGGCGCGAGTACGCGGGCGTCCAGGAGGGCGCGGGCGGTCGTCCGGGCCACGTCGACGGCGCCGCGCGGCTGGAGGTGCGTGTTGTCCTGCACCCCGTCCGGGTAGTTGGGGGACTCCCCGGGCGCCTGCCAGTTGAAGTAGTCCTGGGTGGCGTCCGGACCCAGCTGCTGCCAGCGGGCCAGGGTGAGCGCCTGGGCGTCGATCAGCGGTACGCGTTCCTCGGCGGCCAGAGCCCGCATGGCGGCCGGGTACTCGCCGTGGCTCGGCCTGGCGGTGCCGTCCTCGGCGAAGCGGCGGCGCTCGATCGGGGTGAGCAGGACGGGCCGGGCGTGGCGCGCGCGGGCCTGGGTGACGTACGTCCGCAGGTGGTCCTGGTAGGTGGTCCAGGGGTCGGTGCCGCGCAGCGGGTCGGTGGTCTTCTCGTCGTTGTGCCCGAACTGGATGAGCAGGAAGTCACCGGCGCGGACGTCCCCGAGCAGTGCGGCGAGCAGCCCTTCATCGATGAAGCTCTTCGAACTGCGGCCGTTCATCGCATGGTTGGCGACCCGAAGGCCGGGGCCGAGGAAGAACGGCAGGGCCATGCCCCAGCCGGTCTCGGGCGCCGCGTCCGCGTACTTCTGGGCCGCAGTCGAGTCGCCGGCGATGTGCAGGGTGCGGGGGCGGGGGCGCCGTCCGGCGCTCTTCGCCGTCGCCGGTGTGGCGGCGAGGGCCAGGGGCAGGGCCGCGAGTGCGGCCACCGTCCGTCTGCGGGTGAGTGACACGGTGTACCTGCCTCACTGGACGGGAGGGGGAAAGGGCGGGGTGGAGGGGGCTGGGTGGAGAGGGCCGGCGGCGGTGGGTGGTCCCGGGCCGCCGCCGGCCCCGGCACACGGGGTGGTGGGGTGCGAGGAACGGGCGGGCGTGGATCAGCCGTTGCCCAGTTCCTTCCACTCCTTCTGGGCGGCGTTCAGCTCGTTGGCGATCTTGTCGAGGAAGTCCTTCGCGGAGACCTTGCCGAGCAGCAGCTTCTGGAACTCGGGCTCGTTGTCGGCCTTGCTGATGTTGTTCCAGTCGGGCAGGTAGTAGGGCAGGTTCACGATCTTGGTGGAGCCGTCGGTGAGGGCCTTCGCCGCGAGCGCGGTCGGCTCGGAGGCGGTGATCCAGGGGTCCTGCGCGGCCTCGGTGTTGGCGGGGATGGCGCCGGCCGACTCGTTCCACTTGCTGTTGGAGGCGTGCGAGGCGGCGAACTCGATGAACTTCCAGGCGGCGGTCTTGTTCTTGCTGCTGCGGAAGAGGCCGAGTCCGTCGACCGGGTTGGAGACCTGGACGCGGGTGCCGCTGTCACCGACCGGGTTCGGGATGCCGGCGAACTTGTCCGCGCCGAGCGCCTTCACGTGGTCCTGGTAGGAGCCGAGGTTGTGGCTGAGCATCCCGATGGTGCCGGTGTCCCACTGCGCGACCATCTTGGTGAAGTCGTTGTTGACGTCGGCGGACGGCGTCGCCTTCTTGAACAGGCCGACGTACTTGTCCAGCGCGGCGACGTTCTTCGGGTCGTTGACCGTCGTCGTGTCTCCGTTCCAGAAGTCGGTGATGCCGGACTGGCCGTAGGCGGCGTCCAGGGCCTGGGCTATGGAGCCCGCCCCGCCTCGGATGGTGTAGCCGAACTTGTTGTTCTTGGAGTCGGTCAGCTTGTCGGCCGCGTCGTAGAACTTCGCCCAGGTGGCGGGGGCTTCCAGCCCCGCGGCCTTGAACAGGTCGGTTCTGTACCAGAGCGTTCCGTTGTTCGCGGAGGTCGGCACGGAGTACATGTCGTCGCCCCGGCCGCCGGCGTCCTTGACGCTCGCGACCATGCCCTCGACGAGCTTGCCCTTCAGCGAGGACTTCTCGATCCGGTCCTGGACCGGCTCCAGCGCCTCCTGGGAGACGATGTTGGCGAGGTAGGCGGTGCCCACGCCGCCCACGTCCGGCAGGCCGCCGCCGGCGATCGCGGTGTCGTACTTGGACTGCACGTCCGCGATCGGGATCGGGACGTACTTCACCTTGATGTCCGGGTTCTCCTTCTCGAAATCCTTGATGATCTCGGTCCAGATGGCGGTGCGCGGTCCGCCGTTGTTGTCCCAGAAGGTGATCTCGCCCTTGCCGCTGCCCTCGGTGCCGGACCCGCTGCCGTCGTCGCCGCAGGCGGTGGCCGTCAGGGCGAGCATCGCGGTCAGCGAGACCGCTGCCGCGGCGCGCCCCCGGTACTTCTTGAACATGCTCATGGTTCTGCTCTTCTCTGTGGGTGGGTACAGGTGTGCCGTGTACGCCGTGCAGGTGGGGGGCGTCAGCGCCGGCGGTGCGGTGCCCAGCCGTCGTCGCCCGCGAGGTAGTCGTCCACCTCGTGGAGCGCGGCGTCGGCCGGGGACATCTGGGGGCGGTCCGTGGTGGCGGCGGCGCCGGGACCGTGGGTCCGGTACTCGCTGAACCGGGCTTCCCGCCAGGGGAAGCCGCTCATGTCGGACCAGGGGCTCGCCTTGACGGCGGCGGGCAGCGAGGTCTCGCGGATCAGCACCTGGCCGATCGCGTCCGGGTTGCCGCTCGGGTGCCAGGGGCGGCCGAGGTGGAAGGTGCCCGCGGGGGCGTCGCTGATGACCCGGCTGCGGGTGATCAGGATGCCGTACGGGTTCTCCTTCCAGGTCGAAGCGGCCGTGATGTAGCCGTTGTTGGTGTCCGAGCCGCGGCTGAGTGCCTTGATCACGGACTTCTCGACGACGGTGGTGGCGCGGCCGTAGAGGAAGTCGACGTCGCCTTCGACGTACGAGTCGGTGACGTAGACGCGGGCCTTCTGGGTGAGCGCCGGGGTGTCGGTCATCAGGGTGTCCTGGTTGCCGAGGAACGCGGTGTTCTTGAAGGTCAGGCGATCGCCGGTGGTCTTCACGGCGAGCGCCTGCTCGCCGCTGATCTCCACGGCGGCCTCGTCGAAGTCGTTGGAGAAGGTGAGGTTCTCGGCCGTGAAGTCGTGGCCCTCCACCAGGACGGTGGCGCTGCCGGTGGAGCCCTGGGTGGTGCCGTCCGGCTTGAGTGCGCCCTGCGGGGTGTCGAAGACGATCAGGGTGTCGGAGCGGCGCTTGCCGGTGCCGACGAGGGAGACGTACGGCTGGTTCTTGCCGACACGGACGTGCTCCCGGTAGGTGCCGGGCGCCAGGCGCACGGTGATCCGGCCGTCGTTGCCCTGCGGCACGGCGTCGACGGCCGCCTGCACGGTGGCGTAGTCGGCGGGCACCCGCAGCACGGTGTCGGTGCCGATGTCCTTCTGCGGGCCGGAGTCGCGGGTGACGATCCCCGGCACGTCGGCGGCACGGTCCAGCCGGTACGGGTAGAAGGCGTGCGGGTCGAAGGCCGCGCCCCGGGCGTCGGTTCGGCCCGTGGTGTTTTTCAGGATCGAGCCGCGCTGGACGAGCTGGGCGGTGGCGTCGGCCTGGTACGGGTGCTGGACGTCCCTGTAGTAGCTGTTCTCGATCACCATCTTCGTGGCGCCGCGCGCCCAGTTGCCGTACGTCCACACCGGGTCGCCGTCCGCGACCTGCGCGGAGACGTAGTTGTTGTAGAGGTGGGCGTAGGCGCAGTTGTCGGCCGAGGGATTGCGCTGCTTGGTGCCGGTGAACCAGTTGTGGTCGATGGTGATCTCGGTGGTGACGTTCGTCGTCCAGCCGATCCCGAACGCCTTGTTGTGGTCGGCGAACTGGTTGTACGAGACGGTGATGTACCGGCTGTCCTTGCGGATGTCGAGCAGCCCGTCGCCCATGCGGGTGAAGCGGTTGTGGTCGATCCAGACGTGGTCGGCGGTGTCCATCTGGATGGCGTCGAAGTCCGTGGTCTTCCCGTCCCAGTCGCCCTCGATGTACGAGTCGCGGATGGTGAGGTTGCGGATGATCACGTTGTGGGTGCCGGGGTTCAGGTGGAGTTCGCCGTGGACGATCTCGGCGGTGTCCCCGACGCCGACGATGGTCTTGTCCGAGGTCACGTCGATGTCGTGGCCGAAGGGTTCGACGGCCAGTGAGCCCGCGACCCGGATGGTGTACGGCCCCTCGGCACCGGCGTACTGCGCCAGACCGGCGGGGGTGGTGACGGTGACGACCGGGCCGCCCGCCCCTCCGGTGGTCCCGCCCGCCAGGGAGGCGAACCCGTGCGGGGTGTCGGACCAGGTGCCGTGCTGTGCGGCGGGCCCCGCGCCGGCCGGTGCGGACGGCGGGGCGGGTGCGGCTGCCGGGGCCGCCGCGGCTGCCGGGCTCGCGGGCAGGAGGAAGGCCCCGGCCAGGGCGAGCACCGCGGCGAGCGTGCTTCCCCGGGTGCGCGAGGTACGGAGGTGCGTCATTGCGGCTCCCATACGTGCGGTGCAGATGTGTCCGTGCTGCGGTGCGGCGTTCCGTGCGTGTGGTGCAGGTGTGGCCGTGCGGGCAGTGCGTGAGGTGCGGCGGTGCGTGAGGTGCGGACGGTGCGAGGTGCCGGTGCGAAGGTGCGTGACGTGCGGTGGTGCGGGGCGACCGGTGTGCGGTGGTGCCCGTACGTGCGGCGGTGCGCGTACGGGCGGCGGTGCGGGTTTCTCGGGTGCTGCGGGTGGTGCGGGTGGTGCGGTCATGCGGTCGTACGGGGCAGGCAGTCCGGCGGGTACAGCGGTGGTGCGGGTCAGGCGGGCGGTGCGGGTGTGCCGAAGGCGGTGAACTCGGCGGTGCCCGCGGGGCCCGTACCGGCGGGGGCGGTGGCGAAGAGGCCGAGCAGGGCGCCGACCCAGCGCCACGGTTCGGCGGCGAAGACCTGGCCGGAGGGGCGGAAGCCGTCCCCGGTGTCGGCGTGGAAGCGGCACCGGGCTCCGGCGCTCACTTCGACGCGGAGCCGGGCCCGCCCTTCGGGTGCGGGGCGGCCCGGTGCGGCGTCCCGCTCGTGTTCGGCGACGCTCTCCGCGTACCGGTGCGTGAGCGACACCGCGCCGTCCTCGCCCCGTTCGAGACCGATCCAGCTGAACGCGTCGCCGAGGACGGCGAGTCCGGCCTTGGCTCCGGGTACGTCGCTGCCGAGGGCGAGTTCCACCTCCACGGTGAACTCTTCGGCGGGCAGCCGCTGGACGAGTACGTTCGCCAGGGTCCGCAGGTCGTGCGCGTGCGGGGTGCGGACGCAGGCCAGGCGCAGGCCGTCCCCGGCGTGCTCGACGGTCCAGCCGGCCCGCGGGTTGGCGGTCCACTGCCACTGCCTGCCGTACCGGCCGCCGGGGAAGCCGTCGGCGAACGCCGGTGCCTCCACCGGCTGCCGGGGTGCGATCGGCTTGGCGTGCGTGAGGACCGGTTCACCCTCGTCGCCGAGGACCGGCCAGCCCTCGCCGTCCCAGCGCATCGGCTGGAGGTGGACCACCCTGCCGTACGCGCCCCGCTCCTGGAAGTGCAGGAACCAGTCCTCGCCCGCCGGGGTGCGGACCCAGCCGCCCTGGTGGGGGCCGTTGACGGTGGTGCGGCCCTGGGCCAGGACGACGCGTTCCTCGTACGGACCGAAGAAGTCCTTCGACCGGAACGCGCCCTGCCAGCCCGTCGTCACCCCGCCCGCCGGGGCGAGGATCCAGAACTCGCCCTCGTGCCGGTAGGCCTTGGGGCCTTCCAGGGTGAACCAGCCGGGGATCAGGTCCCCGTCGATCAACGTCGTTCCCTCGTCGAGGAGTTCACGGCCGTCGGCGCTCATCCGGTGGCCGGTGAGCCGGTTCTTGATCCCGGAGCGGGACTTGGCCCAGGCGTGGACGAGGTAGGCCTCGCCCGTCTCCTCGTCCCAGAGCGGGCAGGCGTCGATCAGGCCCTTGCCCGCCTTCACCAGGTGCGGCGCGCTCCACGGCCCGCGTACGTCCTCGGCGTTGATCTGCTGGATGCCGTGGTCGGGGTCGCCCCAGAAGATCCAGAACCGGCCCGCGTGGTGGCGGATCGAGGGCGCCCAGACGCCCCGGTCGTGGCGCGGGACCGCGAAGTCGGCGGCCGGTTCCAGGGTGTCGAGGGCGTGTCCGATCAGGGACCAGTTGACCAGGTCCCGGGAGTGCAGCAGCGGCAGCCCCGGGGCGCGGCCGAAGCTGGACGCGGTGAGGTAGTAGTCGTCGCCGACGCGGACGACGTCCGGGTCGGACCAGTCGGCGTTGAGCACCGGGTTGCGGTAGGTGCCGTCGCCGAGGTCGGCGGTCCAGGGGCCGGGGTTCATGCCGTCACCACCTTGCGGACGAGGGCCGCCGCCTCGTCGCGGCCGAGCTTCCCGTCCGCGACGACGGTGACGATCCGCCGTACGACGGTCGCACCGGGATCCACCGGCAGCCGGTCCTCGGCCGCGAGGGAGGAGCCGACGCCCGGGTACTCCGCGGTGCGGACGAACCACGGGTCTCGCCGGGTCTCCCCGGTCGCCCCGGCGAAGACGAGGGTCCAGCCGTCGCCGGCCAGGGCCAGCCAGTCGGCCCGTGCGCCGTGCACCGCCTCCTCGCCCTCGCGGGTGGCGCTGAACACCTCGGGTGCCCGGTCCTCCTTGGGGGCCCGCCAGAAGAAGCCGCCGTACCCGGCGCCGGGCCGGCCGTTGGTGGCGGGGCTGCCGATGGACAGGGCGGTACCGCCGCGGTTGGTGAGGGAGAAGGAGAAGTCCAGCGCCCAGGCGGTGCCGGTCAGCGGGACGACGGCCACCGTGCGGTGCTCACGGAGCAGTTCGGTACCGCCGGCCTCCCAGCCGAGCTCTTCGACGAAGCCGTCCGGGTCGCGGAGCTTCCACCCGAGGTGCCGCTGCACCCCGTGGTTGTCGAGCGCGGTGGGGCCCTGGTCGCGGACGTAGGTGCGTCCGCCCCAGAAGTTGTACCCGGCGACGTCGGGTACGGCGACCGAGGCGCCGAGGTGGTGCAGGTGGTCGGCGGGGTGCTCCTCGGTGACGGGGGTGCCCCCCAGGGTGGTGACGGGGTGCAGGTAGGGGCGGCCGTGGTCGTCGGCGTGGTGGCCGTAGCGGCCCACGGGGCGGCCCGCGCAGCTGAGGCGGAGCGTGGTCACGAGGCGCTCACCTCGCGGGAGCGGGCCCAGGGGACGCCGAGTTCGGAGAAGAGGGAGAGGGAGTCGGCGCCCGCGTCGACCACGGCATCGATGCCCTTGACCACGCGCCGGGGCCCCTGGGTGGCGGGTTCGCTGTACCAGGCGTCGGCGGGCAGTGCGGTGGGCTCGGCTCCGGTGCGTACCGCCTCGACCACGCGCATGAAGGCGCCGGTGCGGTGCGGGGGGACCAGGAGGGGGGTGCCGTGGTCGAGGTGGGCGGCGAGGTTCTCCAGCAGGTCGGTGCGGCCGTGCACGGTCTCCTCGGGGCCGTGTCCGGCGCGCTGGAGGAGGACCCGGTCCTGCTTGTACCAGAAGGTGATCCGGCCCCGGTCGCCGTGGACGACGACGTACGGTTCGGCGGCGCGTTCGGCGCAGAGGGTGACGCAGACCGTGACGGTCAGGCCGTCGGCGGTGGTGACGCGGAGGCTGCTGGTGTCGTCGGCCTCGATGTCGTGGGCCCGGAAGAGCTCGGTCTCGATGTCGGCGACGTCGGCCGCGGTGCCCCGGTCCGCGAGTTCGAGGGAGGTGGCGACGGCGTGGGCGAGCGGGTTGGTGAGGACCCCGTCGACCACGTCGGCGCCGCCGAGCCGGCGGCGCCCGGCCCAGGGCGCACGCCGGTAGTAGGCCTCCTCGCGCACCCAGGCGCCGGCCGCGCCGATTCCCCGGAGCGACCCGATGGCGCCGTCCGCGACGAGTGCGCGGATGGCGGGCACGGCGTGCGAGCCGAAGGACTGGAAGCCGATCTGGCAGGCGGTGCCCGCCTCCCGTACACCGTCGCTCATCCGGGTGAAGTCGGCGAAGGTGGCCGCCGGGGGCTTCTCCAGGAGGAGGTGGACGCCGCGCCGCGCGGCGGTGAGGGCGAGGTCGGTGTGGGTGGGGATCGGCGTGCAGACGACGGCCGCGCGGGCGCCGGTGGAGTCGAGCAGCTCCCCGAAGTCGGAGGACTGCCGGACGTGCTGACCGGCGAACGGTCCGAGTTCGGCCTCGGTCAGGGGGGTGAGTTCGCAGACCCCGGCGAGCCGGACGACGCCCTGGCGCTGGAGGCGTTCGATGTTGGCGAGGTGCCAGCGGCCGTGGCCCCTGGCGCCGGCGAGGACGAGGGGGAGGGGGGTGGTCATCGCGGGTCAGCCCTTCACCGCACCGGCGCTGAAGCCGGTGATCAGCCATTTCTGGATGAAGGCGAAGACGATCACCACGGGGACCGCGGCGATGACTCCGCCCGCGGCCAGCGCGCCCAGGTCGACGCTGTCCGCGCCGATGAGGGTGTTCAGGCCGACCGGGATCGTCTGCTTGTCCTGCTCGCTGAGGAACATCAGGGCGAACAGGAAGTGGTTCCAGCTGTGCACGAAGGCGAAGGACCCGACGGCGATCAGCCCGGGCCGCAGCAGCGGGAGGACGACGGCGCAGAAGGCGCGGAAACGCGAGCATCCGTCCACCCACGCGGCCTCCTCCAGCGTGACGGGCACGTTCTTGATGAACCCGCTGATGAGGATGATCGACAGGGGGAGCTGGAAGACGGTCTCCGCGATGACCACGCTGCCCAGCGAGTTGATCATCTGGAGGTTCTTGAAGATCTCGAAGAGCGGTACGAGCATCAGCGCGCCCGGGATGAACTGCGAGCAGAGCAGCGCCAGCATGAAGGCGCCCTTGATCTTGAAGTCGAAGCGGGCCAGGGCGTATCCGCCGGCCAGCGCGACCAGGGTGGTGGCGATCAGGGTGGCGATGCCGACGATCATGCTGTTCTGGAAGAAGACGGCGAAGCTGCGTTCCGTCCATACCTTCTCGAAGTGCTCGCCGGTCATCGGCCAGGGCACCAGCGAGGTGGAGCCCGCGGGACGGACGGCGAAGAGGAGCATCCAGTAGAACGGGATGAGCGTGAAGAGCAGATAGATGCCGAGGGGCACGTAGATCTGCCAGCGCGGGACGTCGTCGTACGAGCGCTCGCGGCCACGGCGGCGGTTGCCGGCCGGGGGCGGCACGTCGGCGACCGGAGGCGGGGCGGTGCCGGTCTTCTCGGCGAGTGCGGCAGTCATTTGTGGTCGCCTCCGAACTTGCTCAGGCGCAGATAGACGATCGAGCAGAAGAGCAGGATGACGAAGGCGACGGTGGTCAGCGCGGACGCGTAGCCGAAGTCGTGTCCGTCGATGCCGGTGTTGGCGACGTAGAGCGGGAGTGTGGTGGTCACGCCCGCCGGGCCGCCGCCCGTGAGGGTGTACAGCAGGTCCACGTTGTTGAACTCCCAGACCGCGCGGAGCAGTGTGGAGAGGACGATCGCGTCCCGCAGGTGCGGCAGGGTGATGTGGAAGAACTGCCGGAACCGTCCGGCGCCGTCCACCGAGGCCGCCTCGTAGAGCTCCTTGGAGACGGACTGGAGGTCGGCGAGGATCAGGATGGCGAAGAAGGGGACGCCGCGCCAGAGTTCGGAGACGGTGGCGGCCCAGAAGACGGTCCCGGTGTCGGAGAGGACCGAGGTGCCGTAGTCGCCGATTCCGGCGTCCGCGAGGTAACGGCTGAATCCCGTCGAGGAGTTGTAGAGCAGGATCCAGATGGTGCTGGTCAGCACGCCGGAGACGGCCCAGGGCGAGAAGACCATCGCGCGGGAGATGCCGCGGCCGATGAAGGACTGGTTGACGATGAGCGCCAGGGCGAGTCCCAGCACGAGCTGGAGGCTGACCTGGGTGACGACCCACTGGGCGCTGAAACCGAGAGTGGTCCAGAACTGGTCGTCGTCGGTGAAGATCCTGGTGTAGTTGTCCAGGCCGGCGAAGCCGTTCCGCCAGGGCTTCGTGACGTTGTAGTTCTGCAGGCTGTAGTAGAAGACGCTGATGACCGGATAGGCGATGAACCCCACCATCAGCAGACCGGCGGGCGCGATCAGCAGATAGGGCAGCTTGCGGGGGTTCGCCGAACGGCGCCTGGGCACCTTGGGCGGTTTGGCCACGGCGGCAGCTTGTGCCATGACACCTCTCCGTTCTCTCGTGTTTCCGGTCGTGGTGCGGTCCTGCTGCAAGCGCTTTCTCCTTGCCGTGCGAGGCCCCGGAGGGCTTCTGGGGAGGAGGGGGTGCGCCGGGATGCTGCGGAGCCGGTGTCAGCCGGCGTACGGGTCGGGTACGTCGCCCTCGCGGGCCAGGAAGGCGAAGTCGCAGCCGGTGTCGGCCTGCGTGATCTGGTCCTGGTAGAGCGCGCCGTAGCCGCGGCCGTACCGGGCGGGCGGCGGGGTCCAGGCGGCGCGGCGGCGCTCCAGTTCCTCGTCGTCGATGTCGAGACTGAGGCGGCGGGCCGTCACGTCCAGGGTGATGAGGTCGCCGGTGCGGACGAGGGCGAGCGGGCCGCCGACGAACGACTCGGGCGCGATGTGCAGCACGCACGCCCCGTAACTCGTGCCGCTCATGCGGGCGTCGGAGATCCGCACCATGTCGCGCACCCCCTGCTTCAGCAGGTAGTCCGGGATCGGCAGCATGCCGTACTCGGGCATCCCGGGTCCGCCCTTGGGTCCGGCGTTGCGGAGCACCAGCACGTGGTCCGGGGTGATGGCCAGGGCCGGGTCGTTGATGGTGCGCTGCATCTCCCGGTAGTCGTCGAAGACGACGGCGGGGCCGGTGTGGCGGAGCAGGTGCTGCTCGGCCGCGATGTGCTTGATGACCGCGCCGTCCGGGCAGAGGTTGCCGCGGAGCACCGCGACCCCGCCCTCGTCGGCGAGCGGCTTCCCGCGGTCCCGGATGACGTCGTCGTCGTGCACGAGGGCCCCGTCGAGCTGTTCGCGCAGGGTGTCGTGGGCGACGGTGGGCCGGTCCAGGTGGAGGACGTCGGTGAGCCGGGAGAGGAAGCCGGGGAGTCCGCCGGCGAAGTGGAAGTCCTCCATGAGGTACTTGCCGCCGGGGCGGAGGTTCGCGAGCACCGGCACGGTGCGGGCGATGCGGTCGAAGTCGTCGAGGGAGAGCTTGATGCCGGAGCGGCCGGCCATCGCGATGAGGTGGATGACGGCGTTGGTGGAGCCGCCGAGCGCGAGGACGGTGGCGACGGCGTCCTCGTACGCCTCCGGGGTGAGGATCTGCGACAGCGTTCGCTGCTGCCACACCAGTTCGACGATACGGAGACCGGACTGCGCGGCCATCCGGTCGTGGCCGGAGTCGACGGCCGGGATGGAGGAGGCGCCCGGGACGGTGACGCCCAGCGCCTCGGCGGCGGCCGTCAGGGTGGACGCGGTGCCCATCGTCATGCAGTGGCCCGGGGAGCGGGCGAGCCCGTTCTCCAGTTCGGCCATCTCGCAGTCGCCGATGATCCCGGCCCGCTTGTCGTCCCAGTACTTCCACATGTCGGTGCCGGAGCCCAGGACTTCGTTGCGCCAGTGGCCCGGCAGCATCGGTCCGGCCGGTACGAAGACGGTCGGCAGGTCGACGGAGGCGGCGCCCATCAGCAGCGCGGGTGTCGACTTGTCGCAGCCGCCCATCAGCACGGCCCCGTCGACCGGGTAGGAGCGCAGCAGCTCCTCGGTCTCCATGGCGAGCATGTTGCGGTAGAGCATCGGGGTCGGCTTCTGGAACGTCTCCGACAGGGTGGAGACGGGGAATTCGAGCGGGAAGCCGCCCGCCTGCCACACCCCGCGCTTGACGGCCTGCGCCCGGTCGCGGAGATGGACGTGGCAGGGGTTGATGTCGGACCAGGTGTTGAGGATCGCGATCACCGGCTTGCCGAGGTGCTCCTCGGGGAGGTACCCCAGCTGCCGGGTGCGCGCCTTGTGGCTGAACGAGCGGAGTCCGTCGGTGCCGTACCACTGGTGGCTGCGGAGCTCCTCGGGAGCGATGCGGGTGTTCACACCGACCACCCGGCGATCTGGTCGGCGACCTCGGCGCGCTGCGCCTCGGGCAGGACCCGGCTGGGGGCGCGGACGTCGCGGCGGCAGAGGCCGAGGACCGCGAGCGCCTCCTTGACCACGGTGACGTTGTTGGCGGACTGCCGGTCGGCGCGCAGCTCCTCGAAGCGGCGGATGCGCTCCCAGATCTTCATCGCGGCGGCGTAGTCGCCGGCCCGCAGCGCCTCCAGCATGCCGAGCGAGACGGCGGGGGCGACGTTGACGAGGCCGGAGGTGAAGCCGGTGGCGCCGGTGGCGAAGTACGAGGGGGCGTACAGCTCGGCGAGGCCGGCGATCCACACGAACCGGTCCAGCCCCGCGTCCCGGGCGAAGGCGCCGAAGCGGGCGGCGTCCGGGACGGCGTACTTGACGCCGATCACGTTGGGGCAGTGGTCGGCGAGTTCGGCGAGCTTCTCACCGGCGAGCAGCGGGTTGCGGATGTACGGGACGACCCCGGCCTCCGGGACGGCCTCGGCGATCGCGCGGTGGTAGTCGACCCAGCCGTCCTGGGAGACGTACGGGTGGACCGGCTGGTGCACCATGACCAGTTCGGCGCCCGCGTCCCGGGCGTGCTCGGCTGCGGCGACGGCGGTGGGCATGTCGTGCCCGACACCGACCAGGACGGTGGCCCGGCCTCTCACCTCGTCGATGGTCAGCTCGGTGACGGCCCGCCGCTCCTTCGGGGTGAGCGCGTAGAACTCCCCGGTGTTGCCGTTGGGCGTGACGATGCGGACGCCGCCGTCGAGGAGCCGCCGCAGCAGCGCCCGGTGGGTGTCCTTGTCGATCGTCCCGTCCTCCGCGAACGGGGTCACGGGGATCGCCACGACGTCGGCGAGGGCCGCCTTGAGCGGGATGAGGTCCATGCCAACTGGCCTTTCGTCGATGTGGTTCACGCCTGACCGCCCTCGATGGCGTCGGCGGCGGTGCCGGCTGAGCCGTCGGGGAAGGCGCGGCGCACGAACGACGCGATGTGTCCGTGGAGAGCGGCCGCCGCGCCCGCGGCGTCCGCGCCGAGCGCGAGCCGCAGGATCTCCCGGTGCTCGGCCGCCTCGCGCTCCCAGGACGGGTTGCTCGCCCAGGCCACGGTGGAGACGAGCGCCGCCTGGTCGCGGACCTCGTCGAGCATCCGGCCCAGCAGCGGGTTGCCGCACGGCAGGTACAAAGCGCGGTGGAAGTCCCGGTTGGCCAACGAGCGTTCGGCTTTGTCGGGCGCCGAGTCGGCCCGTTCCAGGGCCTCTTGGGCCGCGTCCAGGGACGCTCCGCAGGCGATCGTGCGGCGCAGCGCCTCCGGTTCGAGCAACAGCCGTACGTCGTAGACCTCGCGCGCCATCTCGGCGTCCACGAGGCGGACGGTGGCGCCCTTGTACTGGCTCATGACCACCAGGCCGGTACCGGCGAGCGTCTTCAGCGCCTCGCGTACCGGCGTCTTCGACACACCGAACCGCGCGGCGAGTTCGGTCTCCACGAGTGCCTGCCCCGGCTGGAGCCGGCCCGTCAGGATCGCGTGCTTGATCGCCTCCAGCACGAACTGCGTCCTGGACGGGATCGGGGTGGGCGCAAAAGTCATGAAGGGCTCTCGCATCTCGCGTATCGCGTCTCATATATGACGTACGAAGTACGACGCGATGAAGCTAAAGCGGGCGAGATGTTTCGTCAACGCTTCGGACAGAAGAAGTTCGCTCGACTTCGCGAGCGCCATGCGGTTCGGCGGGCACCGGCGTTGACCGGTACGCGATCCACGGACCGCTGGAGCGCAGGTCGAAGCGGGCGCGGAGGCGGGCGCCGAAGGGGCGCGGGAAGGGGCTGCGCACCACGGCGGGACGGAGCGCGGAAAGAGGCTGCGCACCGCGGTGGGACGGGGTGCGGGAAGGGGCTGCGCGCCACGGTGGGGCGGAGCGCTGACGGCCACCTGCGGTACGGCGTACGGGTTTCGGCACGGGGCTCTTCGGGCGGCACGCGCCCCTCGACGCGGGCATGCCGACGGCCGGCGGGAGGTCAGGTCTCCCGCCGGTCGTCGTGTCGGGGCGGCCGGTGCGGCCCGTACCGGAATCCGGTACGGGCCCGCTCACGCCCCGGCGGGCGTCAGCCCGTGCGGCCGGTCCGGCTCATCCGGCGATGCGTCCCAGCGCGCCGGAGACGGCCGCGAGGTCGGCGTCGGAGGCCAGTCCGGCGTGGTAGAGCCGGAGTTCGGTGGCCCCCAGGGACGCGGCGTGGGCGGCGTCGCGTTCCAGGGTGGCAGGGCTGCCGCCCATGCCGGACACCACGCCGAAGTTGGCGGCGAGCACGCCCCGGTGGTCCGCGAACGGCCCGAGGACCGCCTCGCGGGCGGCGTCGCCCCCGGTGCACGGCAGCACCACGCCGTCGGCGACGGAGAGGATGTGCGCGGGGTCGACGCCGACGTTGGCGCCGGTCCGGTGGAACGCCGGGTCCGCGTGCAACAGGACCTGGAAGCCCTCCTCGCCCGGCGTTCCGGCCGCGGCCTCCCGTACGGCGTCGACGGCGGCCCCCTGGAGGCCGTGGGCGACCTCGCGGCGCCATCCGAGGGTGGCCGCCGCGGTTCCGGCGCCGAGCAGCTCCTCCACCCCGGCCCAGCCCGATGCGGGTTCGACCCCCGTCCACACCGGTTCCAGCGCGCGGCGCACGGCGGCGCGCGCTCCGTCCGGGTCGAGCCCGTGCCGCGCGTACCCGGCGGCGCACGCGGCGCAGAAGCAGAGCGACATCAGGTACTGGGCCGCTTCGCCGAGCGTCACCCCCTGGACCTTGTCGTGGCCGTGCAGGTGCGCGAAACCGTACCAGCCGCAGGATTCCAGCTCGGTGCCGCGCGCGCCGGGCCGGGTGGCCGCCTCGGCGGCCAGGTCGACGAGGTGGGTGCGGACCTCCGGCCGGGCGATGCACGGGGCCCACGGATAGCGGTCCCCGTAGGCGTTGACCACGGACGTCCGGGGGAACTCCTCACCGAGGCGGGAGTTGTGCGCGAGGACGACCCAACTGTGCACTTCCAGACCGGCGTCGGAGAGCGCCTCGGCGGCGACGCCCCAAGGGTCCTCGCCCGGAGTCCACTTCTGTCGCCTGGGCGCCGGCTCCCGCCCCGCCCACCGCTTCTCGTCCGGCGGGTAGAGCACCGCCGCGTACGAGGCGGTGACGATCCGGGTCGCCGGGTGACGCGGGGTGAGCGCCCGGGTGGAGTGGTACGCCGAGGCGAGGGTCACCTGCTGGACGCCGAGGTCCGCGATACGGGCGGCGGCGTCCGGGTCGCCGACGACGTCCCAGGGGTAGAGGAACGCCGAGGTCTTCACGCGCCGCCTCCCACGGCGCGCTCCGCCAGCAGGGCCCGGCCGTCGTCGATGATCTGGGCGAGCTCCTTGACGTGCGCTGCGGGCGGCTCGGTGAGCGGGGTGCGCACCTCGCCGACGTCGAGCCCCTGGAGCCGCACCGCGGCCTTGACCAGGGAGACGGCGTAGCCGCGCCCCTTGGCGCGCAGTTCGACCAGCGGCCGGTAGAACCGGTCCAGCAGGGCGTCGGCGAACGCGTCGTCGCCCGATGCGAGGGCGCGGTAGAAGGCGAGCGCGATGTCGGGGGCGAAGGCGAAGACGGCGGAGGAGTAGAGCGTGACCCCGATGCCCCGGTAGGCGAGCCCGGTGAGTTCGGCGGTGGGCAGGCCGTTGAAGTACAGGAAGTCGCCGCCGGGCAGCGCGGTGCGGACGGCGCTGACGATGCGCTGCATCAGGTCCAGGTCGCCGACCCCGTCCTTGAGGCCGATGATGCCGGGCGTGCGGGCCAGGGCGACCACGGTCTCGGGAGTGAAGACGGCGTTGTCCCGCTGGTAGACGATCGTTTCCAGCCGGGTCGCCGCGGCGAGCGCGGTGTAGTGCGCGAGCAGTCCCCGCTGGTCGGCGACGACGAGGTACGGGGGCATGGCGAGGAGCCCGTCCGCGCCGGCCGCTTCGGCGAGCTTGGCGTACTCCACCGCCAGCGCGGTGCCGTAGCCGGCGCCGGCGACGACGGGTACCTGTCCGGCGGTCTCCTCGACGGCCGCGGCGACGACCCGCCCGAACTCGGCGGGGGTCAGCGCGTGGAACTCACCGGTGCCGCAGCAGGCGAAGACCGCCGCCGCGCCGGCGTCGATGCCCGCACGGACGTGACGGCGGAACGCGGCGAGGTCCACGTCCCCGTCCGGGCCGTACGCGGTGACGGGGAAGAAGAGCGGCCCGGCGACTGCGGTGAGCCGGGCGGCGAGGGGGGCTGAGGTCACGGGCGCTCCCTGAGCGGGTTCCAGGCGTACACAATTCTGATTGATGTCCATATTCATGAACGTCGTCACGCTAGGGCAGCCTCCGGGGGCCGGTCAAGGCGGAAGCCGCGACGGGTGAAGCGAGTTCGACGCACCCCTCCCCCCTTGACGAAGAACACCACCCGTCCCTACGTTGTCCACGCATGTGAATGTCGTCCATGAATCTGGCGTGCTGCGGTGCACTCCCCGCCGCGCTGAGGAGGCCCAGTGCCCGGTTTGCCCGCTCCCCGCACGATTCTGCTCACCGGAGCCGCCGGCGGTCTCGGCACGTTGATGCGCGAGCTGCTCCCGGCGTACGGATACGAGCTGCGCCTCTTCGACCTCATGCCCGTCGAGGGCGAGCCCGACGCGATCGTCGGCGACCTGGCCGACCGGGAGGCGCTGCGCGAGGCGGTACGGGGCGTCGACGCGATCATCCACCTCGCCGGCATCTCGCTGGAAGCCTCCTTCGACAAGATCCTGCGCGCCAACATCGAGGGCACGTACAACCTGTACGAGGCGGCCCGCGAGGAGGGCGTGCGCCGGATCGTGTTCGCCTCCTCCAACCACGCGATCGGCTGGACCCCCGCACCGGCCGCCGGTGAGCCGCTCATCCCGGTCGGCACGCCCCGGCGCCCCGACACCTTCTACGGCCTCTCCAAGTCCTTCGGCGAGGACCTGGCCCAGCTCTACCAGGACAAGCACGGCATCGAGACCGTTTCGGTCCGCATCGGCTCCTGCTTCCGCGAGCCGACGTCGGTGCGGATGCTCTCGGTCTGGATGAGCCCCGAGGACGGCGCCCGCCTCTTCCACGCGGCGCTCACCGCCCCGGACGTCGCCCACACGGTGGTCTACGGCTCCTCCGCCAACACCCGGCTGTGGTGGGACCTGTCGACCGCCCGGGCGCTCGGGTACGAGCCGCAGGACGACTCGGAGCGGTTCGCGGAGAAGCTGGTCGCCGAATTCGGTGAGCTGGACCCGGCCGACCCGGCCCAGACGCACGTCGGTGGCCCCTTCGTCACCGACCCGCCGATCTGGCCGTACTGAGCCTCCGAAACCGGCGAAGAGCCCCCGGGGCCCGGCCGGAGGGGCGCGCGGCCCCCTCCGGCGCGCTCCCCCGTACGGGTACTGATGTGGAGGGCACGGAAGGGACGGAAGGTAAGGGAACGGCAAAGCCGGGTCGTTCGTTACCCCGGTCATGACCGCAATGACCCCCGGCTCGAACATCCCTCTCTCCGCCGTCCGCGTGGCGGTGGACGTCGCCGCCCCGGTGCGGCTCGACGTCTCGGGCCTGCTGCTCTCCGCCGACGGCAAGGTCCGCTCCGACGACGACTTCATCTTCTACAACCAGCCCTCGGGTCCCGGCGTGACCTACCGCTCCGGCGGCGGCACGGCGCCGGACTCGATCGTGGTCGACACCGCGGCGGTGCCGCCCGGGATCGAGAAGATCGTCGTCACCGCGAGCCCCGACGCGGCGGGCCAGACCTTCCAGGGCATCGAGCCCACCGCCACCGTGCGCGACGCCGACAGCGGCAGCGCCCTCGCGACCTTCACCCCGCCGCGCCTGGGTACCGAGACGGCGCTCGTGGTCATCGAGATCTACCGCCGCCAGGGCGCCTGGAAGGCCCGCGCGGTCGGCCAGGGGTACGCCGACGGCCTGGCCGGCATCGCCACGGACTTCGGCGTGACGGTCGAGGAGCCCGCCGCCCAGCCCGCTCCCCCGGCCCCCGCAGCGCAGGCGTCCTCGCAGACGGCTCCCCCGGCCGCACCCGCGTCCCCGCAGGCCGCGCCCGCGGACCCGAGGGTCGCGCCGCCGATGCCGCCGGTGCCGCCCGCGCCCCCGGCCGCCCCGCCGGCCCCCGCGGCCTCCGGGAAGATCAACCTCGACAAGGGCCGGGTCAGCCTCCGGAAGAACCAGACGGTCTCGCTGGTCAAGGGCGGCCGTCCCCTGCTCTCGCAGGTCAAGATGGGCCTCGGCTGGGAGCCCGCGTTCCGGGGCAAGGACATCGACCTGGACGCCTCGGTGATCGCCTACGGCCCCGACCGCAAGCACCTGGACAGCTGCTACTTCGGCAAGCTGTCCATCCTCAACGGCGCGATCAAGCACTCCGGCGACAACCTCACCGGTGAGGGGGCGGGGGACGACGAGGTGATCGTCGTGGACCTCGGTCGCATCCCCGCGGAGGCCACCGGCCTCGTCTTCACGGTGAACTCCTTCACCGGCCAGAAGTTCACCGAGGTGGCGAAGGCGTACTGCCGGCTGCTCGACGCGGCCACCGGCGAGGAGCTGGTCCGCTTCGACCTGAGCAGCACGGAGCCGCAGACCGGCGTGATGATGGCCAAGCTGATCAAGCAGTTCACCGGCGAGTGGGAGATGACCGCCATGGGCGAGTACGTGAAGTCACGTACCGTACGCGGCATGGTCAAGCCCGCAGCCGCGGCGCTCTAGCCGTACGGCCCCGAGCGGTCCGGCGCCCCGTCGGCGACGGGAACGACTCCGGAAAGGCTTCCGGGGCACCTGGTGTCCCTCAGGTGCCCCGGTTCCGGATGTCCTCCGGCGGACGGCCGCTCGTTCCCGTGGACATGCCCGTTCGGCACGTCCTTGGCGCTCTCAGAGCTTGGTCAGCTTGGAGTACGGGCTGAGGATCCTCCCCTGACGCCCGGCGAAGTCGATCAGGACTGCGTCGTTGTCGCCCTCGACAGCGAGAATGCGCCCGAGGCCGAACTGGTCGTGAGACACCCGGTCGCCCACGTCGAAGCATTCGACCGGTGGGGCCGCCTGGGCCGGGCGGTTGAAGGGACTGGAAGGCAGGTGACGCCGGGATCCGGCTGACTGTTTCATTACCTTGAGTATGCGCCACCCGGACGCCGGGCGCTATGCCCGTTCCCGCCCTCGGCCCAGTAGTGCCGCATTCGTGATGCGCCCGCGACCAGGGCCGGCCGCCGCGACGACGCGCTTCGGACGGCGTGGCCGCCCAGGTCATCGGTCCGGAAAGACCCCCGAAGGTGTGGCGGTTCGGGGGCGTCCGGCGGGGGACGGAGCCGCCCTGACTGCCCGGTCCGGGCGGGGCCACCCCGACCGCCCGGTCCGCCGCGCGGGCTGCGAGCAACCGGCGAGCGGCACCCGCCCGGCGGGTCCCCGTCCGGCCGGACGCCGCGCCGGCCCGGCCCGGCCCCTCGGTGCCGTGGATCGGTCACGTACGTCGCTCTCGTCCACCGGACCCCACTGCGGGCTGTAATGCCCGAGTAACGGCGTCTGTCTAACGTCCGGGCTCCCCCGTACCGTCCCTGGAGGAGCACCCCCGATGCACCTGCCCCGATCGTCCCGGCGCAGATCCGCCGCGCTGGTGGCCGCAGCGCTCACCGCCGCCGGTCTGCTGATCGGCCCCCCGGCCGCGGCTGCCGACGCCGCGCCGTCCCCGAAGGTCGACTCCGCCCTGCTGACCGCCGTCGACGGCGGTGGCGAGGCCACCTTCTTCGTCACGCTGAAGGACCAGGCGGACCTCTCCTCCGCCAAGAAGCAGAAGTCCCACGCGGCCCGCGCCAAGGCCGCCTACGGCGAGCTGCGTGCGCACGCCAAGTCCAGCCAGAAGTCGCTCAACGCCTTCCTCGACAAGGAAAAGGTGAGCCACGAAGGTTACTGGATCGCCAACACCGTCAAGGTGACCGGTGACCAGGACCTGATCAATCAGCTGGCCAAGCGCTCGGACGTCGCGAGCATCGTCAAGGAGCGGCACTACCAGCTCGACGACAGCGAGACCTCCGACGCGAAGATCACCAAGACGCGCACGAACCCCTCCGCCGCGGGCTCGTCGGCCAAGAGCGCCACGGACTCCTCCGCGAACGGTGACGACACCCCCGAGTGGGGCGTCGCCGACATCAACGCCGACGACGTGTGGAACCAGTACGACGACCGCGGCGAGGGCATCGTCATCGCCAGCGTCGACTCGGGCGTGCAGTACGACCACCCCGACCTGGTGGCCCAGTACCGGGGCAACAACGGCGACGGCACCTTCACGCACGACTACAACTTCTACGACCCGTCGGGGACCTGCGCCGCCGACGGCACCCCGTGCGACAACAACGGTCACGGCACCCACACCATGGGCACCATGGTCGGCAAGCACGGCATCGGCATCGCGCCGAACGCCAAGTGGATCGCCGCCAAGGGCTGCGAGTCGAGCCAGTGTTCGGACGAGTACCTGCTCGCCGCCGGCCAGTGGATCCTCGCCCCGACCGACCACAACGGGCAGAACCCGCGCCCGGACATGGCGCCGAACATCGTCAACAACTCCTGGGGCGGCGACGACACGACGTTCTACCAGGACATCGTCGAGGCCTGGAACTCCGCGGGCATCTTCGAGGCCTTCGCAGCCGGCAACGACGGTGACGGCACCACCTGCTCCACCGCACACGCCCCCGGTTCCCAGGTGACCTCCTACGGCGTCGGCGCCTACGACGCGAACGGCAAGATCGCGTCCTTCTCCGGTTTCGGCCCGTCGCTGGTCGACGGCTCGGCGAAGCCGAACATCTCGGCGCCGGGTGTGAACGTCGAGTCGACCTGGCCGGGTTCTTCGTACAACACGGAGAACGGCACCTCGATGGCCACCCCGCACGTCGCGGCCGCGGCCGCGCTGCTGTGGTCGGCGGCCCCGTCGCTGATCGGCGACATCCAGGGCACCCGTGATCTGCTCAACCAAGGCGCCCGTGACGTCGACGACACCCACTGCGGTGGCACCGCCGGCATGAACAACGTCTGGGGCGAGGGCAAGCTCGACATCCTCGCGTCCGTCGACAAGGCCCCGCACACCGCCGGGACCGTCAGCGGCACGATCACCGACAAGGCCACCGGCGCCGCCCTCTCCGGCGTCGTCGTCAAGGCCACCAACGCCACCTACGGCACCCGCACGGTCACCACCGGCACCGACGGCACGTACCGCCTGTCGCTCAACCCGGGCACCTACGACTTCGCCCTGAGCGGTTACGGCTACGCGACCGCCCAGATCCCCGGTGTCGAGATCACCGAGAACCAGGCCCTGACGCAGGACGTCGCGCTCTCCACCGTCGCCTCGCACAAGGTCACCGGTACCGTCCTGGACGTCACCGGCAAGGCCCTGCCCGGCGCGACCGTCGAGCTGACCGGTTCCCCGGTCCCCTCGGTGGTCACCAACGCCAAGGGCAAGTACACCCTGCCGAAGGTCGCCGAGGGCTCCTACACCCTGACCGTGAAGCCGACCGCGCCGGTCCTGTGCAACGGCGTCTTCACCGGCTCCACCACCGTCGCCGCCGCCGACCTGACCAAGGACGTCCAGGTCCCGGCGCGCACCGACGCCGCCGGCAACAGCTGCGCCCCGGCCGCCTACTCCTGGATCGCCGGTTCGAAGAAGGTCGCCCTGACCGGTGACGAGGACGCCACGACGATCTCGCTGCCCTTCCCGGTGAAGCTGTACGGGGTCTCGTACTCCACCACCTCCGTCACCACCGACGGCATGCTGAACTTCCTGGCGCCGCGCGTCGGTGACTACGCGAACACCACGCTGCCGACCGAGTACAACCCCAACGGCTTCATCGCCCCGCTCTGGGACGACCTGACGCTCGACAAGAAGTCGTCCGTCCAGACCGCCACCACCGGTACCAAGGGCAGCCGCAAGTTCGCCGTCGTCTGGAACGACGCGGCCTACGCGAACGGCACCACCGGGCGCGCCACCTTCGAGGCCGTCTTCGACGAGGCCACCGGCGCGGTGACCCTCCAGTACAAGTCGGTCGCGGACCTGGGTGCGGGTGCCACCGTGGGCATCCAGAACCAGGCCGGCACCGACGCCCTCCAGTACGCCTACAACCAGTCGGTCATCACCGCCGGTTCGGCGATCCGCTTCACGCAGGGAGCCAAGTGATGAGAAACCTCCACTCGCGGCGGGGCCTCCAGCTCGCCTCCGCCCTGGTCGCCGCCGGTCTCTGCCTGAGCGTCGCCCCGCAGGCCCTGGCCGCCGACGGCAGCGACGGCGTCCTGAAGCTGACGGCCGCCCAGGCGCAGCAGCTGACCGCCGATGTCGCCCTGGACCCGTACGGTGACGCGGCCGGGAACCAGGTCAGCCCCCAGGCCGAGGACGCGCCGGCATCCGGTACGGACGCGACGTCCTCCGGCTCCGGTTCCTCGCTGGACGGCGCGTCCACCGATGCCGCCACCGACGCCGCCGCCCCGGTCACCTTCACCGGCACCTCCTCGATGGAGGGCGTGCTGGGCATGGGCGCGACCGTCCCCGTCGGCAAGAACGGCGACTACTTCACCGTCCACGGCCGGGGCAACGTGCAGCTGCACACCGCGGACGGCGAGTCCGTGTGGGAGCGCACGAACAACTCGTACTACACGGACTGGCAGGTCAAGGCCCTGCGCCCGTGGCAGCCCGAGCCGTTCCCGGTGCGGATCATGATGGGCTACAACGCGGTCTCGCCGTTCACGCCCTCCTCCGACTCCGGCTACTCCACGGGCGACCTGACCGGTGACGGCGTCGACGACATCGTCTTCTCGGCGAGCGTCGGCATCCTGTCCTACCGCCCGTTCACCTCGCCCGGCTCGTCGCTGCCCAACGGCACGTTCGTGACGATCCTCGACGGCAAGACCGGCAAGACGGTGTGGTCGAAGCTGTACGACTACGCCACCATGGTCAAGATCGTCGACGGCACGCTGCTCGTCGCCGACTCGCCCCGGCTGAACATGAACTCGCCGGCCGCCGACACGGCGAAGCTGTACGGCATCCGCTTCTCCTCGGCGGACGGCAAGCTGACCCCGTCCTCGACGTGGACGTACGACACCGGCGAGGCGGGCGACTCCGCCTGGGGCGACATCCAGGACCTCGGCAAGGGCAAGATCGCCGTCTCCTGGGACCGCGCCCGGACCGACGCCGTGGAGGGCCGGGGCCACACCCTCGCCCTGAACGTGGCGGACGGCTCGGTCACCTGGAAGACCGACAGCCTGCTCTACAGCCGCCAGCTGCGCGTCGACGCCGGCCGCAAGCGGCTCGTCGCCATCGAGCAGTCCGACGTCAACGACGCGGTGAAGTACGAGGTCGCCGCGTACGACCTGAAGACCGGCAACCGCTCGACGTTGGACAGCCGCGTCAACGTGCTGCCCACCGCTCTGACGATCGGTGACCTCACCGCCAAGGCGGGCGACGAGTACGTGGTCGCCGAGTCCTCCCTGGACAACTACCTCCAGGTGAACGCCAACACGGTGCGTGTCGTGAACGGCGACGCGCCCGGCAAGCTGCTGTGGTCGCAGACGACCAAGCGCGACGCCGGGAACAGCCAGGACGGGCCGAACGTCTGGCGTCTCCAGGTCGCCGACGGCAAGCTCGTCGTCGCGGGCGACGACGACCGCATGATCTCCGGGTCGCAGAACGCGGGTGGCGGGCGCTTCGCCGCGACGACCGTGTACTCGGGCAAGGGCGCCGTCGTCTGGCAGAACAAGGGCCTCACCGGCGCGCCGATGTACCAGGACGTCTTCAGCGACGCCGAGGGCACCCACGTCCGGGTCATCGACCAGAGCCAGAACATCCGTACGTTCAAGCTCGGCAACGGCAAGCAGCAGAGCATCACGCCGCTCCAGGCGGACATCTCCTACGCGCAGACCGCCGACGTGAACAAGGACGGCAAGTCCGACGTGGTGATGGCCGGTTCGTCGGACGGCGTGTGGGCCTACTCCGGTCCCTCGCTCGTCTCCGGCAAGCCCGAGAAGCTGTGGAGCGCCACGGTTCCCGGCGCGGTGCACGACATGCAGAAGGGTGACGTCAACGGGGACGGCAAGGACGAGATCGTCGTCGCCGCCGACTCCGCCGTGGTCGTCCTCAACGCCAGGACCGGCAAGACGCTGGCCACCATCGACAGCGGCGGCCAGTTCGTCCACTCGGTGAAGCTCGCCGACCTCGACGGCGATGGCGAGCAGGACATCGTCGTCCCGACGAACACCCTGAACGCCTACTACGGCGACGGGCACAAGATCTGGTCGTACGCGGCGCCCAAGGACCTCGGTGACGTGGTCTTCTCCGACCCGTCGGTCCTGGACGGCAAGGTCTACACCTCGTACTCCAAGGTCGACTCGCTCGACCTGGCCGACCCGGGGGCGAACGCGGTCGCGCTCAACGCCAAGACCGGCAGGACGAAGTGGAGCATCGCGCCGGAGGTCCCGGCCGCGTCGACCGACGGGGTCGTCCACGCCGCGCTGACGTACAAGGGCACCTTCGCCTCCCCGGAGATCCCGTACGCCGACGGCCACGCGGTCGTCTACACCTGGGACATCCAGTCGCAGGCCGGCCTCGGCGCCACCGACGCCAGCGCCCCGCACACCTACATGGAGATCCGCGACGGCCGCACCGGCAAGGTCGTGCACTCCACGACCATGGGCGGCCTGTGGACGCACGGCGGCTTCTTCACCGACGACGGCGTCCTCTACCAGGCGGGCACCTCGTCCTTCCGGAAGTTCTCCGGTGAGGGCACCGAAGACGAGAAGGCCGGGGTGCTCGGGCAGTCCTACAACGGCGCCTTCGCCACCGGCCCCGGCGGCCGGAAGCTGCTGATCGCCGGCGGGGAGGGCTCCGTCGCCGCCTACACCGGGGACGCGGACTTCTTCGCGAGCGAGGACTCCTTCCAGTCGTCTCTCGGCGGCGCCAACCTGATCGGCGCCCGCAACTTCCTCGCCGCCGACCTCGACGGCGACGGCATCGACGAGGTGCTCTCGCTCCAGGGCGACGACTACAGCTCGGACCGGCTCGCCGAAGACCTCGGCGGTCGCTACCTGCTCAACGACAACGGCATCCACCAGGTCGCCACGTACAAGCTCTCCTGACTGACGGGCTGACGCCCTGACGTGACACGGACCCCCCGGGCCTCGCCCGGGGGGTTCACAACGTGTTCGATTACAGTGCATCCTGATGAACGCGCGACGACCGGACAGCACCACCTCCGCCGCGCCGTTGCTGCGCCTCCACCTGCTCGGCGGATTCAGGGCCACCCGCGACGGCGGACCCGAGCTCGCGGACCGGTGGCCGCGCCCCGGCGCCCGCGCGCTGGTGAAGCTGCTCGCCGTCGTGCCCGGCCACCGCCTCCACCGCGAGGAGGCCATCGCCGTCTGCTGGCCCGACGCCGACCCGAAGGCCGCCGCCGGCAGCCTGCGGGTCGCCCTGCACGCCGCCCGCCGCGCCCTGGAACCCGAACTCGCCCCGCGCGCCAGCTCCTCGTACCTGGTCTCCGACGGGGCGCTCCTCCATCTCGACCCGGCCACCGTGTGGATCGACGCCGACGAGGCCGAGGCATCCGCCCGCACCGCCCTCGCCGACGGCGGGGTCGACGAACTGTCCGCCGCGATAGGCCGGTTCACCGGCGAGCTGCTGCCGGAGGACCGGTACGCGCGCTGGGCCGACGACCGGCGCGGCCGGCTCACCCTGCTCCGCGAGCAACTGCTGCTCCGGCTCGCCGGGCAGCACCTGGAACGCGGCGCGCCGGCCGAGGCGGCGGCCGTCGCCGGACAGGTCCTCGCGGGCAGCCCCGCCGAGGAGCTGGCCCACCGCATCCTCATCGAGGCCTGGCTGCGCCAGGGGCTGCGGCGCCGGGCGGTGCACCAGTACCACGTGTGCCGCGAGGCCCTCGACACCGAACTCGGGGTCCGGCCGGGCCCGGAGACGGAGCGTCTGCACCGGGCCGCGCTGGCCGCCGCACCCGCGCCCGTACCCGCTACTCCCCTGCTCCCGGCCCCGCTGCGGGCGGCGGCCGCACCGCCGCTGCGGGGCCGCGACGCGGTGCTGGGCCGCCTCCTGGCGGCGGACGGCCCGCCCCTCACCCTGCTCACCGGGGAAGCGGGGGTGGGGAAGACCCGCCTGGTCGGCGAGGTGGCGCGGCGGGCCGCCGCGGCCGGTACGGCCGTGCTCTGGGGCGGCGGCCAGGACGCGGGAGCGCACACACCGTACGGAGCATTCGCGGAGGCGCTCGACGGCTGGCTCGCCGAGCACAGCGCGGCCGAGCGGGCCCGGGTCGGCACCGAATACCCCGAACTGGCTTCATTCCTGCCGTCGTTGGGGCAGGTGGGGACGACCGGCGAGCGCAGCCCGGAGGAGGAGCGGGACCGGCTGTTCCGGGCGAGCACGGCGCTCCTCGGCGATCTGGCGGCGGTCCGCCCGGTGCTGGTGGTGCTCGACGACCTGCACAGCGCCGACTCCGGTTCGTACCAGCTCCTCGGCCATCTGGCCCGGCGGGCCGTGCAGCGGGGAACGGCGCTGCGCTTCCTGGCGACCTACCGCGAGGAGGAGCTTCCCGACGGCGACGCGCGCCGCTCGGTCGTGGCCTCACTGATGCGCCAGCGCCTCTGCGTGCGCGAGGAGTTGGGGCGCCTCGACAAGGAGGCGTGCCTGGCGGTGGTACGGGACGCGGGTGGCGGCCCGCCCCACGGCGGCGGGGCCCACCGGGTCTGGGAACTCTCCCTCGGCAACCCGCTCTTCGCCCTCGAACTCGCCCGCGACCTGCCCCGCGGCGACATGGGCGACTACGCCCCCGAGGGGGTGCGGGACCTGGTGGCCGACCGGCTCGAACGGCTCGACCCGGACGCGCGCCGCCTGGTCGAGGCACTCTCGGTGGCCGGCGGTGACGCCGCTCTCTCCGAACTGCTCGACGTCGGCGAGCACGGGCTCAACCCGCAGGTCGCCGGCGCGGCGGCGGCCGACGCCCTGGAACGCGCCATCGCCGCCTCGCTCGTCGAGGAACGGCAGGTGGTGGTGGCCGGACGGCCCGAGGCCGGGGTCGCCTTCCGCCATCCGCTGGTCCGGCTGACCTGCTACGAGCAGCTGGCCGTGGTCCGCCGCAGGCAGCTGCACGCCGCGTTCGCGCAGGCGGTCCAGCGGCGGCGGCCCGACGCCGTCGACACCCTCGCCTCCCACTTCGCGCGCGCCGACGACCCGCGCGCCGCCGAGTACCTGCGCAGGGCCGCCGAGCGGGCCGCCGCCCTGTACGCCAACGACGCCGCCGACCGCTACTACCGCGACCTGGTGGCCCGCCTCGACGTCGACGCGGCCCGCGCCCGGCTCGCGCATACCCATGTGCTGCGCAGGATGGGCCACTTCGAGCAGGCCGTCGGCGCGGTACGGCTCGCCCTGGCCGAGTTCGAGCGGCGCGGCGACCACGACGACGCGGTCCTCGCGGCGGCGCTGCTCGCCGAGACGCTCGCCAAGACGAGTGGTCCGGACACCGCCCTGCGGACCCTGCGGAACCACCCGGTGACCGAGGACACCGCCCCGGAACCCGCCACCGGCCACTTCCTCGCCCTCTCCCTCATCCGCTGCGTCCAGGGCCGGTACATGGCCGGAGCCGAGGCAGCCCTCGACGCCCTGGCCGCCGCCCGGAACGTGCCGGGGACCCGCGGGCAGGGCCTGTCGGCCCGCGCGTTCGGTCTGCGGGCCGCCAACCTCGGCCTCGCCGGCCACCTCGACCAGGCGCGCGAAGCGGGCGACCGGGCCCTGGCCCCGGCCGAGGCGTACGGCGACCCGACGCTGCTCGGTACGGTCCTGTCGACGCTGCGGGAGAACGCGCGGCGGGCCGGCCGGCTGCGCGAGGCCGTCGAGATCGGCGCCCGCGCGCTCGGGCTGGCCAAGCAGTCCGGCGACCCGACGGCCGCCGCGTTCGAGCGCGGGAACCTCGCCGAACTCCGCCTGCTCCTCGAAGAACCCGAACCGGCCCGCGCCCTCGCCGAACAGGCCGTGGCGGGCGCGGAGGCGTACGAAGCCTGGTGCCTCCCCTACGCCCTGGCCACGATGGCCCGGGTACGGGCGTTCCTCGGCGACCCGGCGGAGGCCGCCGCCCTCCTGGACCGCGCCGGAGCGACCGCCACCGCCCTCGGCGACCGCCAGGCCGAGTACGAGGTGCGCACGGCCCGCGCCGAATCCGCCCTGCGCGCGCGCCGTCCCGACGACGCGTTGCATGCCCTGGACGGCCACACCGGCGACGCCCCGGTCCTGGTGGCCTGGGCGGAACTCCTGTCGGGACGGCCCGGGGGCGCCCTGCGCCTCGCCCGCGCCGAGGTGACCCGGTCCGAGCGCACCGGGGAACGCCTCGCCGAGGTGGAGGCCCGGATCGCCCTCGGCGCCGCTCTCACCAGGCTCGACCAGGAGCGGGAGGGCAGCAGGGAGCTGGCCCGCGCAGAAACCCTGGCCAGGACCCTGCCGTACCCGGCGGGGGCCCGCAGGACCGGGCGGGCGCGGGCCTGGCTGCGCGAGGCGCGGCACGGATGACGTCGGACGGCAGGGCCGGACCGCGTCGAAAACGCCGGCCCGGCCCGCCTGCGGGCGCAGGCGACTACTTGTTCGGCTGGCGCTTCCAGGGCCCGGTGATGGCGAGCATGATGCCGGGGGTCTGGATGTTGGCGAAGAGCGTCCTGCCGTCCGGCGAGAAGGTGACGCCGGTGAACTCGCTGTACGCGGGCTTCTCGGCCGTGCCCTCGTTCAGCTCGTTGCGCGCGATGGGGTAGGTGGCGCCGCTGTCGGTCGCCCCGAAGAGGTGCTGGACGCCCTCGCCGTCCTCGGCGATGACCAGGCCGCCGTAGGGCGAGACGGTGATGTTGTCCGGGCCGTCGAAGGCGCCGTCCTTCGACGGGTCGGGGTTGACACCGAGAAGCACCTTGAGGGTGAGGGTGCGGCGCTTGGGGTCGTAGAACCAGACCTGGCCGTCGTGCTGGACGGGGCTCTCCGAGCGGGCGAACGAGGAGACGACGTAGACGCCGCCGTCGCCCCACCACATGCCTTCGAGCTTGCGGGCGCGGGTGACCTCCGTGTCGGTGAACTGCTTGCGCACGGAGACCGTCCTGGCGTCGCGGTCCGGGACGTCGGCCCAGTCGACGCCGTACACGGTGCCGATCTTCGTGGCGCGGGACAGGTCGTCGACGAACGCGCCGTTCTTGTCGAAGCACTTGGTGGCCTGGAGGACACCGGCGTCGTCGGCGAGGGTGCGGAGCTTGCCGCGGCCGTGCTTGAAGCCGTGCGGCGGGACCCAGCGGTAGAGCAGCCCGTTCGGGGTGGAGGCGTCCTCGGTGAGGTAGGCGTGGCCGCGCTGCGGGTCGATGACGACCGCCTCGTGGGCGTACCGGCCGAAGGCCTTGACCGGGCGCGGGTCGCGGTTGGCGCGCTTGTCGTAGGGGTCGACCTCGAAGACGTAGCCGTGGTCCTTGAGAAGGCCGTTCTTGCCCGCCCTGTCCTCGGTCTCCTCGCAGGTCAGCCAGGTGCCCCACGGGGTCGCGCCGCCCGCGCAGTTGGTGGACGTACCGGCGATGCCGACCCACTCCGCGGTGTGGCCGCCCGGCCGGGTCTCCACGACGGTGCAGCCGCCGGCCGCGACCGGGTCGTAGACGAGGCCCTCGGCGAGCGGGACGGGGCGCGGCCAGTCGGCGCGTGTGCCGCTCAGTTCGTGGTTGTTGACCAGGAGGGTGACGCCGCGCGGGCCCTCGAAGGCGGCGGTGCCGTCGTGGTTGGAGGGGGTGGTCTCGCCCGACTCCAGCTTGGTGACCCCGCTGTGGGTGATGATGCGGTACGAGAAACCGGCGGGCAGCGCCAGGATGCCCTTGGGGTCGGCGATCAGCGGGCCGTATCCGGGCGCCGCGGAGTGGCCGTGGCCGTCGTGCCCGTGGCCTTCGTGCCCGTGGCCTTCGTGGTCGCCGTGGCCGTGTCCGCCGTGCTCCGCGGCGAGGGCACCGGGCGCGGTGGCCAGGGTGCCGACCACCCCGGTGAGGGCGATTCCGGCGCCGGCGACGGCGGACTGTCGGTTGAATTCCCTGCGCGTGAACGACATGACGGGCTCCTGTGCGGTGTCCGGGACGTTGGCGCGCCCACAGTCCCGGCTCCAGGCCAACGCCGCATGAACTCCGGGCGACGTGGAGCGACACCCTTGCCGTGCAACGGGCTCCCGTGGAGGCGTGGACACGCGACTGCCGCGCGCCGCACCGGAGCCGGCTGCCACCCGCACCGCGAGCGGCAGCCGACGTACCGTCAGGAACTCTTGCGGGAACGGGCCTTGAAGGCAGCCTTGCGCGCTTCCTTCGCCGTCTTCTTGTCCCCGTGCAGTCGGCCCATGGCGTCGAGCACCTCGGCGGTCGCCGGGTGGTCGACCCGCCAGATCTGGTCGAAGAAGTCGCCGTCCCGGCTGACGAGCCCCTCGACGAGCCCTTGCAGTTCCGCCACTTCGCCGTCGGCGTCCAGCTGTGCCGCGAGCGTGTCCACGGCGAGCCAGAAGACCATGGCCTCCGGCGGCGGCGGGACGTCCGCGGCGCCGTGTTCCGCGAGCCAGACGCGGGCGAGCCCGCCCAGCTCCGGATCGCCGAGCACCGCGCGCAGGGCGGGCTCGGCGGCGGGGCCGGCGAGGGCGAGCGCCTGCTGGCAGTGGAGCCGGCGCAGCGGGGCGCCCTCGTCGTCGCCCCGGGCGGCGGCGAGCAGGTCGGCTGCGGTCGCGACGGCGTCACCGGCGCCGCGACCGGCGATCCACAGCCCGATCTCAGCCTGGGCGGCCGCCTCGGGGTAGTACGCGACACCGTCCAGGAGGGCGGCGGCGTCCTTCTCCGCGAGGTCGCCGATGGCGGGCGCGTCCACGCCCGCCTCCAGCATCCGGGACCGGATGCCGTAGAGCCCCAGCGGGGTGAGCTTGACCATGCCGTACCGGCTGACGTCGTCCTCGTCGCCGACAGGATCGGCCGACGCCTCGCCTTCCTCGGACATCAGCGTCTCGTCGACCGGGTGGTACTCCACGATCCCGATCGGTTCCAGCACCCGGAACTGGTCGTCCAGCCGCATCATCGCCTCCGACACCTGTTCCAGGATGTCGTCGGAGGGCTCGCCCATGTCGTCCGGGACGATCATGGACGCGGCGAGGGCGGGCAGCGGTACGGGACCGTCGCCGGGGCCGCCCTCGGAGAGGGTGAGGAGGTAGAGGTTGCCGAGCACACCTTCGAGGAACTCGGCCTCGGCCTCCGGGTCCCAGTCGAGGGCGCCGAAGTCGACCGAGCCGTCCTCCCCGACCAGATCGGCGAAGTCGTCGAAGACCGGAGCGGTTGCGTCGGCGAAGGCGGCCTCCAGGCCGTCGAGCCAGACGGAGAGGACGTCGGCCGGCGCACCACCGGTCAGCAGGGCGAGGCTCTCCCCCTGCGTGGCGGTGCCCTCGGCCGACGTCGTCCCTTCGGCCCCGTCGCCCCCACCGGCCGGGGAGTCGGAGTCGTCGGCCGGATCGGTGACGTCGACCAGCCCGGTGTCCACGGCCAGGCGCCAGGCCTCGCTGGCGAGCGCGGCCCCGTCCTCGTCGGCGGGGAGGCCGAGGTGCTCGGCGGCTGCGGGGAGCTGCGCCTCGACGAGCTCGCCGCCGGCGCCGACGCGCGTACCGGGCCCGGCCCAGCGGGCGAGGCGCACGGCCCGCACGAGCAGCGGCGCGGCCAGGGCGTCCCTGGCCAGTTCGGCCTCGGCGGGGAGCCGCACCGGCGGCAGGGTGGGACGCTCTGCGGACATCGGGGGTTCTCCTCGGCGCGTGCTCGGGTGCACGGGTGCGTACACGGTTCAGGCCGTCCAAGCCTAGTGCCGCCGGCCGGCAGGGTTTGCCCAGCCGCCCCGCGGACGGAAAAACCCCTGACGGCGTGTTGACGGGCCGGTCCGAGGGGGCGGGCGGCGGGGCACCGGAAGGCGGTCCCGCTCAGCTCGGCAGCTTCGTCCGCCAGGCCGTCATGTTCAGCTCGTCCATCAGCCGGAGGTCGTGCCCCACCAGCGGAACATTCCGCGATCCCGCGTCCGGGGCCGCCGCGAGCTCCAGGGAGTCGCTCTCGACGAGGTCGCCGCCCTCCTTGGTCGAGACCCAGGCGAGGACGGACTTCATGGTCCCGCCGGGTTTGAGCGCCACCGACTCCGGGCCCGGGTCGGCGCCGAACATCGATCGGCCCGGGTTGACCGGCACCGGCAGCCGGTCGCCGTTCTCGTCCAGGACCCGGACCGAGGGGTAGCCGTCGACCTGGTACGGCTCGGCGCCGCAGTTGACGAGGGTCAGCACGACGGCACGGGCGAACGTGGCCGTCTCCACCGGCCCCATGTCCACCCGGACGCCGGAGGCGGGGCAGTCGCCGGTCGGGGTGGCGGCCGGGACGGCCGTCCGGGCCGGGGCGGGCGATGCGACGGCGCCGTACGGTACGGCCGAGGGGTCCGGGGTCTCCGCGGCGACGGGCCCGCCGGACGAGGCCGGTGCCCGGGTGGCGGTCGGCGTCGGCGGGGGCTCGCCCTCCCCCGCGGGCACGAAGGCTCCCGCGCAGCCGGTCAGGGTCAGCGCCCCCGCTCCGAGCAGCGCGACGGCACCGCGCCCCCGCCGTATCCGTTCACCCGTACGTGTGCGCATCCGCTCCCCTTGCCGCTCTCCCCCGCCCCTCCCGGATCATGTGAGACGCCACCGCGCACCGGACGGTTCGGCCCGGACCGCCGGCGCGCTCGATCCGGACGCCGCGGGCGCCCACGCCGCCGCCCTGGTGCGCGGGGGCTGCGACGGGCTCGTCCTCAGCGGCACCACCGGCGGGGCCGCCCGGCTCAACGCCCGCAACGCCCGGCTGACCGGGCTGATGGCGTCCGGGCTGCCCGGCACGGTCACCGCCGAGGCGCAGCCGGACCTCGGCCCGGTCCATGAGCCGCTGCTCCCCGCCGGCCGCGAGGCGGCCGAGGAGCTGCGGAGGGCTCACCAGGAGCTTCTCGCCGGGTGCGCCGACGCGCGGCACGCGACCGGCCGGACAGCCGGTGCAAAGCCGCACAAGCCTCGCAGACGCCCGCACATTCCCGCTCTTCCATGCATGAACTCCCGCCTCGAAAGCGCCTTTTGACGGTTTCTTGGCACATGCATGCCCCTTACATGAAGGGTTCCTCGCAAGAGTGACGGGATTACAGGTGCACAGCATCCCGCACATGCTCCGCACGCGAACACCCATATCGCAGGGGGTTACATGAGAATCAGCCGCGCCAGAAGCCGCGCCGGACTGAGCATGGCGGCAACTCTGCCGCTGCTCGCCGGCGCACTCGCCCTGGGCATACCGTCCGCCAGCGCGGACTCCGCCCCGGGTGGGCGCGACGCGCTGCAGGGCACCAAGCCGACCTGGGCGACCGCCCAAACGGACCAGGGTGCCACGGCGGACAGCAGCAAGGTGAGCGTCCGGGTCCACCTCGCCGGACGGGACGCGGCCGGGCTGGCCGCCTACGCCGCCGCCGTGTCCGACCCGCAGTCCTCCTCGTACGGGAAGTACCTGAGCGCCGAGCAGGCGCAGGCCCGGTTCGGAGCGACCCAGCAGCAGATCGACGAGGTCAGTCAGTGGCTGACGTCGAACGGCCTGACCGTCACCGGCGCGAACCAGCACTACGTCTCCGCCACCGGTGACGTCGCCGCGGCCGAGAAGACGTTCAGCACCCAGCTGCACAACTACCGCAAGGGCAGCCGGACCTACCGCGCCCCGTCCGCCACGGCCTCCGTGCCCGCCGGGCTCGGCAAGGCGGTGCTGGCGGTGTCCGGTCTGGACAACGCGCCCCACAAGTCGAGCCAGGACGAGGTCCTGCCGCCGCCGGACGCCCTCTTCCGCAACGCGGGCCCCTTCTCCACGTACTACGGCTCCAAGACCGCCTCCTCGCTGCCGGGCGCGTACGGATCCAAGGTGCCGTACGCGGTCAAGGGCTACACCGGCAAGCAGCTGCGCTCCGCGTACGGTGCGGGCAGCTGGACCGGCAAGGGCGTCACCGTCGCCATCACCGACGCGTACGCCTCGCCGACCATCGCGAAGGACGCGGCCGAGTACGCCAAGCGCAACGGTGACGCCCCGTACGCGAAGGGCCAGCTCCGCCAGGTGCTGCCGGCCGACTACACGGCGACCGACGAGTGCGGGGCCTCCGGCTGGTACGGGGAGGAGACCCTCGACGTCGAGGCCGTGCACGCCGTCGCGCCCGCCGCGGACATCGTCTACGTGGGCGGCGCCTCCTGCTACGACGCCGACCTGCTGGACTCGCTCAACAAGGTCGTCGACCACCGGCTCGCCGACATCGTCTCCAACTCCTGGGGCGACGTCGAGGCCAACGAGACGCCGGACGTCGCGGCCGCCTACGACCAGGTGTTCAAGCTGGGCGCGGTCGAGGGCATCGGCTTCTACTTCTCCTCCGGCGACGCGGGCGACAACGTCGCGTCCACCGGTACCAAGCAGGTCGACGTCCCGTCCAACTCCGCGTGGGTGACGTCGGTCGGCGGCACCTCGCTGGCCGTCGGCAAGGGTGACGCGTACCAGTGGGAGACCGGCTGGGGCACGGTGAAGGCCAACCTCTCCGACGACGGGAAGAGCTGGACCGACTTCCCCGGCGCCTACACCTCCGGCGCGGGCGGCGGCACCAGCTCGACCGTTCAGCAGCCCTCCTACCAGCGCGGTGTCGTGCCGGACTCGCTCGCCAAGGCGAACGGCAAGACCCGGATGCGTACCGAACCGGACATCGCGGCGGTCGCCGACCCGAACACCGGCTTCCTGGTCGGCCAGACCCAGACGCTGCCCGACGGCTCGCTCGGCTACGACGAGTACCGCATCGGCGGTACGTCCCTGGCGGCCCCGGTCATCGCCGGCGTCCAGGCTCTCGCGCAGCAGGCGCAGCACGGCCGGCCGATCGGCTTCGCCAACCCCGGGATCTACGCCCGCTACTCCTCGAAGGCGTACCACGACGTCACCGACCACCCGCTGGGTGCCGGCCGTGACCTCGCGGTGGCCCGGGTGGACTTCGCCAACAGCGTGGACGCGACGGACGGTCTGCTGACCTCGCTGCGGACGCTCGGCAAGGACGCCTCCCTTTCGGCGGTCAAGGGGTACGACGACGTGACGGGCGTCGGTACCCCGGCGGCCGGGTACCTCAGCTCCTTCCGCTGACGGTCACGGAGCGGCTGAACGCCTGAGACTGCCCCGGGGCCGGAGCCCCGGGGCAGTCGTGCGTCCACCGGGCGGTGTCCTGGCCGGCCGCCCACCGAACGGCGCCGAGAAGTGGCGCCACCCCGCCGCCCCGGTTTGTCTGGACGGACGGCGCGCTCCGTCCGGCACACCAGTGACGGCGCGTACCGGTGTCCTTCCCCGGCCCCTGGAGTCCGCCATGTCCCGCGGCACAGCACACCGCACCGCCACCAGGTGGTGTCCGGCGGCGGTGTGGGAGGCGTGCCGATGAGGGAGTCCTCCGGCGACACCGTCGAACACGTCCTGCACGCCTTCCTGGCGGAGGTGCACTCGACGGCTCCGACCAACCTCTCCGTGCTCGTCAACCGGTACGCCGCCCGCCTCGGCCTGGGCCACGTGGACGTCTACCTGGTGGACCTCCAGCAGAGGTGTCTGACCCTTCTCTCGGGCGAGGACCGGCTGCGGGTGGACGGGTCCCTGGCCGGCTGGGCCTACCGGGCGATGTCGCTGCGTGTGCAGAACACCGATGCCCGCACGCTGATCGTCTGGCTCCCGCTCGTCGACGGCGAGGAGCGGCTGGGGGTGGTCGGCTTCCATCTGGAGACCCTGGACGGCACCCTGCTGGAACGGTGCGGGTCGCTCGCGTCCGTCCTCGCCATGGCCATCACCTCCAAGCGCGCGTTCAGCGACCGGCTCGTGCAACAGGCGCGCACCGGGACCATGACGGTGCCTGCGGAGATGCTGCGCGCCCTGCTGCCGCCCCGCACCGTCGGCGACGACCGGGCCGTCTCCACCGCGGTCCTCGAACCCGCCTACGAGCTGGGCGGGGACGCGTTCGACCACGCTCTGACGGAGTCGACGCTGCACGTCGTGATCCTGGACGCGATGGGGCACAACCTCGCGTCCGGGCTGACCACCGCGATCGCGCTGGCCGGCTGCCGGAGTGCCCGGCGCCGGGGCTCCGGGCTGGGCGAGATGGTGAGGACCGTCGACGAGGCGCTCGCGGAGTGGCTGCCGGACCAGTTCTGCACCGGAATCGTCCTGCAGATCGACCTGGCCAGCGGCATCCTGAGCTGGGTCAACAGCGGACACCCGCCTCCCCTTCTCATCCGCGACGACCAGGTCCTGGAGAGCGCCCTCGAATATCCGGGCGAACCCCCGCTGGGCACGCCCGGAGTGCTCGGCGGTGGCTCCCGCACGGTGCACGAAACGGCGCTGGAGCCGGGTGACCGCGTCATCCTCTACACGGACGGGGTGACCGAGGCGCGTCTGGACGGCGGATCCCCGTTCGGCCTGGCGGGCTTCACCACCTCGATCATCCGCGCCACCGCGGCCGGCGAGCTCGCCCAGGAAGCCCTCCGCCAGCTCATCCACTCGCTCCTGGAGCACCAGAACGACAACCTGGCGGACGACGCCACCATCCTCATGATCGAGTGGCGGCAGCGGCACCGGCCGTGACGGCGGACGGATCCCGCCACCGGGTGCGGCGCGCTCCCGTCAGGGGTGCAACAGGGTTTTGATCATGCCGTCCGCCTTCTGCTGGAAGGCGGCGTACGCCCGAGGCCCCTGTTCCAGTGGCAGGTGGTGCGTCGCGAAGGTGTCGACGCCCAGCGGGTCCGTTTCGGTGAGCAGCGGCAGGATGTCGTCGACCCAGCGCCACACGTTCGCCTGCCCCATCCGGAGCTGGATCTGCTTGTCGAACATCTTCAGCAGGGGCAGCGGGTCGACGGCGCCTCCGTAGACGCCGGAGAGCGAGATCGTGCCGCCCCGGCGCACCGCGTCCACGGCGGCGTAGACCGCGGACAGCCGGTCGATGCCCGCCGTCTCCATCAGGCGTTCGGCCACGGCGTCCGGGAGCAGCCCGACCGCCCAGTGGGCCGCCTTGGCCGTCGGGGCGCCGTGCGCCTCCATGCCGACGGCATCGATGACGGAGTCGGTGCCGCGTCCCTGGGTGAGTTCCCGGATCGCGTCGCCCGGTCCCTGGTCGTACCGGCGCAGGTCCAGGCAGGTGGCGCCGTACGTACTCGCCCTGGTCAGGCGTTCGGGTACGAGGTCCACGCCGACGACGAGCCCGGCTCCCCGGTGGCGGGCGATGCGGGCCGCCATCGCGCCGATGGGGCCGAGGCCGAGGACGGTGACCGTGCCGCCGGGCGGGATCGCCGCGTACTCGACCGCCTGCCAGGCCGTGGGCAGCACGTCGGAGAGGTAGACGAACCGGTCGTCCGGCGGGCCCGCCGGTACCTTGATCGGCAGGCTGTTGCCGAACGGGACCCGGAGGAACTGCGCCTGTCCGCCCGGGACCTGGCCGTACAGCTTGGTGTAGCCGAAGAGCGCGGCGCCCATGCCTCGGGAGCGCACCTGGGTGGTCTCGCACTGGGAGTGCAGGCCCCGTTCGCACATGAAGCACCGGCCGCAGCAGATGTTGAACGGGATGACGACCCGGTCGCCCTTCGCCACCGCGGTGACCTCGGGGCCGGTCTCCTCGACGATCCCCATCGGCTCGTGGCCGAGAATGTCGCCCGGATCGATGTAGGGGCCGAGGACTTCGTAGAGATGGAGGTCGGAGCCGCAGATCCCGGTCGAGGTGATGCGCACGATCACGTCGTCCGGCTTCTCGATCGGAGGATCGGGGACCGTCTCGACCCTGACGTCCCGCTTTCCGTGGTAAGTGAGCGCTCGCACGGTGGTTTCCCCTTTCGAGCGTCGGCAGGTTCCCCTCCCTCCACTCTCCGCGCCCGGCGCCTCCCTGTCGCGTCGGCCCGGGTACGGAACAGCCCGCGGGGCTGTTCCGTACCGACTGGCCGTGCGCGCGCTCAGTTGTGCGCGTGCAGGATGTCGTTCAGTCCGCCCCAGACCGCGTTGTTCGGGCGGGCCTCGACGGCGCCCGTGACGGAGTTGCGGCGGAAGAGGATGTTCGAGGCACCCGAGAGGTCGCGGGCCTTGACGACCTGGCCGTCCGGCATCGTGACGCGGGTACCGGCGGTGACGTACAGCCCGGCTTCGACGACGCATTCGTCGCCGAGCGCGATGCCGATGCCGGCCTCCGCGCCGATGAGGCAGCGCTCGCCGATCACGATGCGCTCCTTGCCGCCGCCGGAGAGGGTGCCCATGGTGGAGGCGCCGCCGCCGATGTCCGAGCCGTCGCCGATGACGACGCCCGCGGAGATGCGGCCCTCGACCATCGACGTGCCGAGGGTGCCGGCGTTGAAGTTGACGAAGCCCTCGTGCATGACGGTGGTGCCGGCCGCCAGGTGCGCGCCGAGGCGGACCCGGTCGGCGTCGGCGATCCGGACGCCCTTGGGCGCGACGTAGTCCGTCATCCTCGGGAACTTGTCGACCGAGGTGACCTGGAGGTGCAGGCCCTCGGCGCGGGCGTTCAGCCGGACCGTGTCCAGGTCGTCCACGGCGACCGGGCCGAGCGAGGTCCAGGCGACGTTGGCGAGCAGGCCGAAGAGGCCGTCCAGGTTCTGGCCGTGCGGCTGGACGAGCCGGTGGGAGAGCAGGTGCAGGCGCAGGTAGGCGTCGTGCGCGTCCAGCGGCTTGTCGTCCAGCGAGGAGATGACCGTACGGACGGCGACGATCTCGACTCCGCGACGGGCGTCCACGCCGACGGCCTTGGTGGCGCCCTCACCGAGGAGGTTCACGGCCTCGTCGGCGGTGAGCCGCCGGGTGCCGGCCGGGCCGGGCTCGGCGGTGAGCCCGGGGGCGGGGAACCAGGTGTCGAGGACGGTGCCGTTCCCGGCGATGGTGGCGAGGCCGGCGGCGACGGCGCCGGTGGTACGGGACGAGCCCTGGGAAGTCGTGTCGGTCATGACCAAAACCTAACCGTCCCGGTCCCGCCCGGGCGAACCGGTCTCAGGAACCGGCCGGTCGCGCCCCTGATCCACCGGTCCCGGCTTACGGCCTCCCGCAGTCCCGTTCCCCGGTCCCGAGCGCTACGGTGTCCCGCACCGGCCTTGATCGAACATGAGGCCGTCGAACAACCGAACAACTCCACGGGGGAAACGATGTCGCAGGACGCGGGGTGGGGCGGCGCGGCGCAGGGGGGCGCGCCGCACGGCTGGGGAGCTCCCCAGGGCTGGGGCGGTCGGCGGATGCCACCGCCGCCGGAGCCCGGGGTGATCCCGCTGGCACCCCTGCAGCTCTCGAACATCTTCAACGGCGCCTTCTCCACGATGGGCCGCTACTGGAAGGCGCTGTTCGGCTTCACCGCGGCGGTCTACGGAGCGGCGGCGGTCGCGTTCGCGGCCACCCTACTCATCGCCTTCTCCGCCGTCCACGACCACATCGACAGCCTCCAGGCGTCCTCCGAGGAGACGGACGTCCCCTGGGACGACATCACCCCGGTCCTGGTGGCGCTCGGCATCGTGCTGCTGATCGGGGTCGTCGTGTTCGTCCTGGCCCTCGCCCTGGTACAGGCGGCGGCGCCCGCGGTGCTCCAGGGGGCGGTTCTGGGCCGTCCGGTGACCTTCCGCGCGGTCCGCGAGACCGCCGTGTCCAGGCTGCGAGCCATGCTGGGCACCGTGTTCCTGACCGGCCTGATCGGGGTGGTTCCCGTCGTCCTGGCGGTGGGGTTCGAGGCGTCCTTGGTCGCGCTGGTCGTGTCGGACGGGGACTCGGACAACGCCGCCGCTTTCCTGGGGATCTCCGTCCTGCTCCTGTTGGTGGCCGGACCGCTCGCCTCCTGGCTCTGGGTGAAGTTCTCGCTGGCGCCGACGGCGGTGGTGCTCGAACGCCAGGGACCGATCGCCGCGATGCGCCGCTCGTCCCGGCTGGTGCGCGGCAGCTGGTGGCGGATCCTCGGCATATCGCTGCTGGGCCAGATGGTCGCCGGCATGGCCTCGTCCGTCATCCAGATACCGTTCTCCGCCGTCGCCTTGTTCTCCTCCGCGCTGACCACGCCGAACATGGACAGCGACACGACCCTCACCACCGTCCTGATCTCCATGGCGGGCATCGTCGCGATCGCGCTGGCCGGCCAGCTGATCGGCCAGATCTTCGTGAGCACCTTCCCGCCGCTGATTCTGGGACTGCTCTACATCGACCGCCGCATGCGTACGGAGAACCTCGCCCAGGACCTGGCCACCGCGGCGGGCCTCCCCCCGCAACCCGCGTACGCTCCCCCGCAGTACGGCCACCAGGCCCCGGAGCCGGGCCAGGCTCTGTACGGCCACCCGGGCCGGCAGCCGGGCGACACCCCGCAAGCAGCCCCCGCCCCGCACCCTGGCCCCGCCCCTCAGCCCGGCACCGCACCGCGACCCGGCTCCGGCCCCGGCCAGGACGGCAACTCCGCACCCTGACCACCCCTGCGCCCGTCGGGCCCCGCGCCCGGTCCTGACAGAACCGGGCGCGGAGAGCCTCTCAGTCCACCAGCGTCCGCTTCGGGCGGAGTACGCAGAACTCATTGCCCTCAGGATCTGCCAGCACGACCCAACTCACGTCGTCCCCCTGCCCGACATCGACCCGCGTGGCACCGAGCGCGACGATCCGCTCGACCTCGGCCGCCTGGTCGTCGGGGCTGAGGTCGATGTGCAGACGGTTCTTGACCGTCTTCCGCTCGGGTACGGAGACGAAGCAGATGCCCGGCAGGGCTTCCGGGTTCGCCCCGATCGTCACCTCGTCCTCGTCCTCGTGGACGACCTTCCAGTCCAGCGCCTCGCACCAGAAGCGGGCGAGCGAGGACATGTCGTGGGCGTCCACGACGAGCGTGTACCAGGAAGAGGCCATGGGCGTCACTGTGCCAGACCGCGCCGGCCGCCACCGGGCAACGGCGCGGCTCGTCCGGTGAAACCGGCACGCGTCAGCCGCTGACCCCGGCCGCGCCGGTCTCCAGTCGTCCGGTGAACCTGCGCGACCACGAGGCGTCGGAGTCGACCGTGACCGTGAAGTCGTACCAGCCGTTCGTGAGGGCGACCACGTTGAAGAAGTCCTCCGTGGAGGAACCGGCGGCGACGGTGTAGGTCCACGGGCCGTCGCTCCGGTAGTGGGTGGACGTGAGGGTGAACTTCACGGCGGCCGAGCCCGAGTTGACCATCGTGAACCAGAGGGCGAGCTTGCCCGTTCCGGTCTCCGTGGCGTACCGGGTGCGGACCTCCGCCGTCTTGCCCGCCTTGGTGGCGTCACCCCGGAATCGGCGCAGGAAGCGGTTGGGGCCGGTCATGGTGAGGTCGTACGCGCCGCCGCCGTACCCGGAACCGATGTTGAAGAAGTCGGAGGCGGTGCCTTGGGCATCCATCGTGTACTGCCAGGGGGTGGTGTCGCGGTAAGCGTTCGGATGGATGGAGAGGTGGGCCGCCCGGGTCGCCGGCGCTCCCTGGTTGGTCATCGTGAACCAGGCGAGAATTTTCCCGGAGGCCCCGAACTCCAGCCGGTCCAGGTACCCGTTGGGCTGGTAGGGCAGGGCTCGGGAGGGGCGGGTGCCGGGTTCCTGCGCGGGCAGGGCGTTGTTCGTCGGAACGGGATTGGGCAGCGGGCCGCACGTCGAGAGCCCGATCACGCCGGTCGCGGGCAGCGCCACCGCACCCTTGACCGGGTGGGCGAAGTCGAAGACACCGGTCAGGTCCCCGCTCACCTTGCGTCGCCACTCGCTGATGTTGGGGCAGGCCGCGGGCGTGCCGAGGGCGGTCGTCCAGGTCTCCAGAAAACGCAGCACCGAGGTGTGCTCGAAGACCTCCGAGGAGACCCAGCCGCCGCGGGTCCAGGGAGAGACGACGGTCATCGGGACGCGGAATCCGAAGCCGTAGGGCACGCCGTTCAGGAACTCGCCGGGAGTCCCCGCAGGCGGGACGGGCGGCGGCACGTGGTCGAAGAAGCCGTCGTTCTCGTCGTAGTTGAGGAACAGGACGGTGGAGTCGAAGACGTCCGGGTCCGCAGCGAGGGCCCGGTAGACGAGGTCGACGAAGTGGGCACCGTCGCCGGGCGGGGCGTAGGGGTGTTCGGAGAACGCCTGGTTCGGGACCACCCAGGAGACCTGCGGCAGGGTCCCGGCGAGGACGTCCGCCTTGATGGCGGCGGCGATGTCGTCCGGGGTGGACCCGGTCACCTTCGGGACGGAGGACATGCCCCGCTCGTACAGCGGATCACCCGCCCCGGCGCTCGCGAAGGCCTTGAAGTAGGCGCAGCCGTTGTCCCCGTAGTTGTCCTGGGCGTTCTGGTAGACCTTCCAGCTCACTCCGGCCGCCTGGAGTGCCTGGGCGTAGTTCTGCCACGTCAGGCCCGACTCGTCGCCGCCGTCGTAGCTGGCGGCGTCGACCTTGCCGCTCCACAGGTAGGTGCGGTTCGGGCCGGTGGCGCTGAGGGTGGAGCAGAAGTAGGCGTCGCAGACCGTGTAGGCGTCGGCGAGCGCGTAGTGGAAGGGGAGGTCCGAACGGTCGAGGTACCCGAGCGAGCGGACGCTGCCGACCCCCGCCACCCAGTTGTCCAGGCGGCCCTTGTTCCACGCGGAATGCTGGGAGGACCAGGAGTGCGGCAGGTCGCCGTTGCACTGGGCGAGAGTCTCACCGTCCTGCCCGCCGGCGGCCGGGGTCGCGCTCAGCTTCCAGGGGAACTGACGGCCCGTACCGTTGGGCTGGTCGAAGACCGAGCGGTTGCCGGCCAGGGTGACGGTGCCGCGGTCGTCGAACCCCCGGACGCCCTTCAGCCGTCCGAAGTAGTGGTCGAAGCTGCGGTTCTCCTGCATCAGGATCACTACGTGGCGCACGTCCGTGATGGTGCCCGTCACGGTGGCGGCGGCCGCATCCGTGGCCCCGGCGGGGCGCGTTCCCGCTCCCAGCGTCAGGCCGGCTGCCACGGAGGCGCCGAGTCCTACGAATCCCCTACGGCTGATCGGTGTCATTCGCCCGCCCTAGCCCTCGCGGGTGCCCGTACGGCACGCCGGGCCTAAGGATGCCCTCCCCCGGCGGAGACAACCGGGCGGGCGGATGTTCCCCGGATGAACGGACCCCGACCCGCCAGGGTCCGTTCGCCCGGGGGCCTTCACCCGGGACCGTTCACCGGGCCCGCTCCCCCGGGGCCGGTCCTCGGGCTCCGCGCGTCCTTCGGCCGTCCGCCCGGAATCCGGTCAGCCGCCGACGGTGAACCAGGTGGCGCGGGACTTCTTGAACTCGGCGTGGTCCAGGTCCTTCGCCTCCGTGCCGTCCCCGTAGAGGTCGGCCGCCCCGGCGTCGGTGATCAGCTGGGCGCGGGTGCCCGCGACCGTCAGGTCGGGCACCGAGACGACGGCCTCCCAGCCGCCCGGGTCGGTGGTGGGCAGGCCGGTGCGCTTGACGGGGGCGTGGCCGGCGACGCCGTCCCAGCTGTAGAGGGCGTACGGGTCGGAGTTGTCGTCCGCCTCCCAGGAGCCGGCGACGATGAGGTACTGATTCGCCGCGTTCTTCCTGATGTCGCGGATCGCGAGGCCCCCGAGGTCCAGCTCGATCGGGGTGCCGAAGACCGCCTTGGCGCCGCTGCCGACGACCTTGTCGAAGTTGGTCACCGGCACGATCAGGCCCTTGCCGCCGGACTTCGGCGGCACGAGGGGCGCGCGGAAGCCGACGTACGCGGTGGTGGTGGAGCCGGGCGCGAACTCCAGGCCCTCCACGTTGAACCCGTCGATCTGCTTGGGCGCTTGGCCGTCCTCGGTGCCGTCGGCGAAGCCGTACCGGCCGTCGTTCGCCTCGTCCCAGGCGACGAGGTCGTCGCGGAGCTTCTTGTACGAGCTGCCGACGGTGAGCGCGGTGGAGGCACCGGAGCCGGAGACGGTAGTGGTGAAGACGGTGTTGCGGTCCTCCTTGTACTCGCCGTCCTTGTTGTTGCCGAGCGAGCCGGTCCAGTAGACGGTGTTGCCGACCCGGGCCGCGCCCTCGATGTCGATCTCCTTGTCCGCCCCGAGCTTGGACCCGACGTCCCAGGTCTTCACGGGCGCGCCGGAGACGGCGAGATTGTAGAGGCGCAGGACGTTCGACTCGTCGTCGGCGACGACCGCGTAGCCGTCACCGACGTCGACGGCGGCCGAGGCGTCGGAGGAGCCGGTGAGGTAGCGGGTGTCGGCGGCGTTCTGCACGGCGGCCGACGCGGCGTAGTACAGCTTCTTCGTGGCCGTCTTGCCGCCGAGGCCGGTGACCTTGATGGTGAGGTCGGTGTAGCCGCGGGTGTGCGCGGTGACGGAGATCTGGCGGGTCGCGCCGGTGCCGGTCACGGTCACGTCCGAGGTCGCGGCGACCGAGGTCCTGGAGCTGGCGGAGGCGGCGACGGTGAGCGCCGTGGCGTCGGCGCCGCTCTGCGCGACGGTGACGGTCACGGTCGTGCCGGCGGCGCCCGTCGCACCGACCGCGCCGGAGAGGTAGGTCGCCGACAGGGCGATGGTCGGCGTCCCGTAGGAGGCGGCGTGCGCGGGGGCGGTGAGCCCCAGGGCGGCGAGCGCGAGCATTCCGGCCGCTGCGGCGGCTGCCCGGCGGTGGCTGGGTGAAGGCTGGTGCGTCACTGCGTACCTCTCGTCGGCGGGGGTGTCGCGGAACAGGTTCCGGCTCCAGGGCCAACGAGGGACACACGTCATCGGTACGGCGGGCGAACAGTACGAGGACGGCCCCCCGGTCCACTCGTGGTGGGCCGGGGGGCCGTCCTCAGTACCGCACGGAACGATGCTCAGACGTTGAAGCCGAGCGCGCGGAGCTGCTCGCGGCCATCGTCCGTGATCTTGTCCGGGCCCCACGGCGGCATCCAGACCCAGTTGATCCGCAGTTCGCTGACGATGCCGTCGGTCGCGGACTTCGCCTGGTCCTCGATGACGTCGGTCAGCGGGCAGGCCGCGGACGTCAGCGTCATGTCGAGGGTGGCGATGTTGGCGTCGTCGATGTGGATGCCGTAGATCAGGCCCAGGTTGACGACGTCGATGCCCAGCTCGGGGTCGACGACGTCGTACAGCGCCTCGCGGACCTCCTCCTCGGAGGCCGGCTTCAGTGCCACAGTCTCGTTCTCGCTCATGAGGTCTCCCCTTCGGACAGCGCCTGCGCCGTCGCGTCCTTCCACGCCATCCAGCTCAGCAGCGCGCACTTGACGCGAGCCGGGTACTTGGAGACTCCGGCGAACGCGACCGCGTCCTCCAGTATCTCCTCCATCGCGTCGTCGGGCTCCAGCTGGCCCTTGGACTGCATCAGCTCCAGGAACGCGTCCTGGATCTTCCGCGCCTGGTCGAGCTCCTTGCCGACGAGCAGCTCGTTCAGCACCGAGGCGCTGGCCTGGCTGATCGAGCAGCCCTGCCCCTCGTAGCTGACGTCGGCGAGGGTGTCGCCCTCGTACCGCACGCGGAGCGTGATCTCGTCGCCGCACGTCGGATTGACGTGGTGCACCTCGGCGTCGCCGTCCCGCAGGCCGCGCCCGTGGGGGTGCTTGTAGTGATCCAGGATGACTTCCTGGTACATCGAATCCAGTTTCACCCGTCAGCCCTCAGCCACTGTGCCCATTAACCGAAAAAGTTCCGTACGTGCTCCAGACCGTCCACCAGGGCGTCGACCTCGGCGGGCGTGGAGTACAGATAGAACGACGCCCGCGTGGTCGCGGGAATTCCGTACCGCAGGCAGACCGGCCGCGCGCAGTGGTGGCCGACCCGGACCGCGATGCCCTGTTCGTCGAGGACCTGGCCCACGTCGTGCGGGTGGATGTCGCCGAGCGTGAAGGAGATCGTGGCGCCGCGGTTCTCGGCCGTGGTGGGGCCGATGATCCGCAGGTCCGGCACCTCCAGGAGCCGCGCCACCGCGTATTCGGTGATCGCCTGCTCGTGGCGGTGGATGTTCTCCATGCCGATGGAGGTGAGGTAGTCCACGGCCGCGCCGAGGCCGACGGCCTGCGCGATCGGGGGCGTACCCGCCTCGAACTTGTGCGGTGCGGGGGCGTATGTCGACGAGTGCATCGACACGGTCTCGATCATCTCGCCGCCACCGAGGAACGGCGGCAGGTCCTCCAGGAGCTCCTGCCGTCCCCACAGGACGCCGATGCCGGTCGGGCCGACCATCTTGTGGCCGGTGAAGGCCACGAAGTCGGCCTGCAGCGCCTGCACGTCGAGCACCATGTGCGGGGCGGCCTGCGAGGCGTCGATGCAGACGAGCGCGCCGACCTGCTGGGCGCGGCGGATGATCTGCTCGACCGGGTTGATCGTGCCCAGGATGTTCGAGACCAGGGTGAAGGAGACGATCTTCGTCTTCTCGGTGATGATCTCGTCGATGTTGGACAGGTCGAGCCGGCCGTCGTCCGTGATGCCGAACCACTTCAGCTTCGCGCCGGTGCGCTGCGAGAGCAGCTGCCACGGGACGATGTTGGAGTGGTGCTCCATCTCGGTGGTGACGATCTCGGTGTCGCGGTCGACCCGGTAGGGCTCGTCCGCCCAGCCGAGCATGTTCGCGACGAGGTTGAGCGACTCCGAGGCGTTCTTCGTGAAGATGACCTCGTCGCGGCTCGGCGCGTTGATGAAGGCGGCGACCTTGTCGCGGGCGCCTTCGTACAGCGCGGTGGCCTCCTCGGCGATCGTGTACACACCGCGGTGGACGTTGGCGTTGTGCCGCTCGTAGTACTCGCTGAGAGCGTCGAGCACCTGGCGCGGCTTCTGCGAGGTCGCCGCACTGTCCAGGTACACGATCTTCTTGCCGTCGTGGACCGTGCGGCCCAGGATGGGGAAGTCCTTGCGGATCGCCTCGGTGTCGAGGAGGCCGGTCAGCCCCTTGCGGGCGTCAGTCACGCGGAAGCGCCACCCTTCACGTACGCCTCGTAGCCCTCGTTCTCCAGCTTGTCGGCCAGCTCGGCGCCGCCGGACTCGGCGATGCGGCCGTTGGCGAAGACGTGCACGAAGTCGGGCTTGATGTAGCGGAGGATCCGGGTGTAGTGGGTGATCAGCAGGGTCCCGACCTCGCCCGTCTCGCGGACCCGGTTGACGCCCTCGGAGACGACGCGCAGGGCGTCGACGTCGAGGCCGGAGTCGGTCTCGTCGAGGATGGCGACCTTCGGCTTGAGAAGCTCCAGCTGGAGGATCTCGTGGCGCTTCTTCTCACCGCCGGAGAAGCCCTCGTTGACGTTGCGCTCGGCGAACGCCGGGTCCATCTGGAGCCCGGCCATCGTCTCCTTGACCTCCTTGACCCACGTACGGAGCTTGGGGGCCTCGCCGCGGACGGCGGTGGCGGAGGTGCGCAGGAAGTTGGAGACCGAGACGCCGGGGATCTCGACCGGGTACTGCATGGCGAGGAACAGGCCGGCGCGGGCGCGCTCGTCGACGGACATCGCGAGGACGTCCTCGCCGTCGAGGGTGACGGTGCCGCTCGTGATCGTGTACTTGGGGTGACCGGCGAGCGAGTACGCCAGGGTGGACTTGCCGGACCCGTTGGGGCCCATGATGGCGTGGGTCTCGCCCTGCTTCACGGTCAGGTCGACGCCCTTGAGGATCTCCTTCGTGGCGTTGTCGGCCTCGACGGTGACGTGCAGGTCGCGGATTTCAAGCGTTGCCATGGGTGACTCAGGACTCCTGGGTGACGGAGACGAGCACATCGTCCCCTTCGATCTTTACGGGGTAAACGGGGACGGGGCGCGTCGCGGGAAGGCCGGACGGCTTGCCGGTGCGCAGGTCGAAGGACGAGCCGTGCAGCCAGCACTCGATCATGCAGTCCTCCACCTCGCCCTCCGACAGCGACACATTGGCGTGCGAGCAGATGTCGTTGATGGCGAACACCTCGCCCTCGGTACGGACGACCGAGACGGCGGTGCCTTCGAGCTCCACCCGCTTGGGAGTGTCGTCCTCCAGCTCGCTCAGCGCGCACACCTTGACGAACGCCATCAGACGGACGCCTTCAGCTCTGCCTCGATCTTGTCGAGCAGGCGCGCCTCGACGTCCGGCAGGCCGATCTGCTGCACCAGTTCGGCGAAGAAGCCGCGCACGACGAGCCGGCGGGCCTCCTCGGCCGGGATGCCGCGGGACTGGAGGTAGAACAGCTGCTCGTCGTCGAAGCGGCCGGTCGCCGAGGCGTGGCCGGCGCCGACGATCTCGCCGGTCTCGATCTCCAGGTTCGGCACCGAGTCGACGCGGGCACCGTCGGTCAGAACCAGGTTGCGGTTCATCTCGTAGGTGTCGGTGCCTTCGGCCTTGGCCTGGATGAGGACGTCCCCGATCCAGACCGCGTGGGCCCCGTCGCCCTGGAGGGCGCCCTTGTACACCGCGTTGGACTTGCAGTGCGGGGTGTTGTGGTCGACCAGCAGGCGGTGCTCCTGGTGCTGGCCCTTGTCCGTGAAGTACAGGCCGAACAGCTCGGCCTCGCCGCCGGTGCCGGCGTACGCGATCCGGGGGTGCAGCCGGACCAGGTCGCCGCCGAAGGTGACGACGACGGACTTGAACGAGGCGTCGCGGCCGATCAGCGCGTTGTGCTGGCCGACGTGGACCGCGGTGTCGTCCCAGTCCTGGACGGACACGACGGTGAGCTTCGCGCCGTCGCCGAGGACGTAGTCGACGTTGGCGGCGAGCACCGCGTCGCCGGTGTGGTCGATGACCACGACCGCCTCGGCGAAGGCGCCGACCTCGACGAGCAGGTGGCCGTAGGAGGTACCGCCCTCGCCGTGCACCGCGATCCGGACCGGCTCGGTGAGCACGGCCTCCTTCGCGACCGTGACGACCGACGCCTGTGTGAACGCGGAGTACGCCTGGGCGGCGACCCGGTCCACCGGGACACCGGCCCGGCCGAGCCGGGCGTCGTCGCGGCCCACGGTCTCCACCGTGACGCCCTCGGGCGCCTCGACGGCGAGCTTCACGCCGCCGCCGTTCGCCACCGCGGTGCCGTCGTGAAGCCCGCGCAGGCGCTCCAGCGGCGTGAAACGCCACTCCTCCTCGCGGCCGTGGGGGACCGGGAAGTCCGCCACGTCGAAGGAGGGCGGGGCGCTCATGCGCGTGGCGACGGTCGACTCGGCGGCCACCGCGATGGAACCGGCGGTGGTGGAGCCCACCGGGGAATTCTGAGCCTCAGCCATGGCTGTCGTAGTGCTCGCTTTCTTAAGTCTGGACGTAGGGGGTTCGGACGGGCGTACGGCGGGTGGCCGTATCAGCCGACCGAGCCCTCCATCTGCAGCTCGATCAGCCGGTTCAGCTCCAGGGCGTACTCCATCGGGAGCTCCTTGGCGATCGGCTCGACGAACCCGCGCACGATCATCGCCATGGCTTCGAACTCGGTGAGTCCGCGGCTCATCAGGTAGAAGAGCTGGTCCTCGGAGACCTTGGAGACGGTCGCCTCGTGGCCCATCGACACGTCGTCCTCACGGACGTCGACGTACGGGTAGGTGTCCGAGCGCGAGATCGTGTCGACGAGCAGCGCGTCGCAGAGCACGTTGGACTTCGCACCCGGCGCACCCTCGCCGATCTCGATGAGGCCGCGGTAGGAGGTGCGGCCGCCGCCCCGCGCCACCGACTTGGAGACGATGTTGGACGAGGTGTTCGGGGCCATGTGGACCATCTTGGCGCCGGCGTCCTGGTGCTGGCCCTCGCCCGCGAAGGCGATGGAGAGCGTCTCGCCCTTGGCGTGCTCGCCCATGAGGTAGACGGCCGGGTACTTCATGGTGACCTTGGAACCGATGTTGCCGTCGACCCACTCCATGGTCGCGCCCTCGTACGCCACGGCGCGCTTGGTGACCAGGTTGTAGACGTTGTTCGACCAGTTCTGGATGGTCGTGTAGCGGCAGCGGCCGCCCTTCTTCACGATGATCTCGACCACGGCGCTGTGCAGCGAGTCCGAGGAGTAGACCGGCGCGGTGCAGCCCTCGACGTAGTGGACGTACGCGTCCTCGTCGACGATGATCAGCGTCCGCTCGAACTGGCCCATGTTCTCCGTGTTGATACGGAAGTAGGCCTGGAGCGGGATGTCGACGTGGACGCCCTTGGGCACGTAGATGAACGAGCCACCGGACCACACGGCCGTGTTCAGCGAGGCGAACTTGTTGTCGCCGACCGGGATGACGGTGCCGAAGTACTCCTTGAAGAGCTCCGGGTGCTGCTTCAGCGCGGTGTCGGTGTCGAGGAAGATGACGCCCTGCTCCTCCAGGTCCTCACGGATCTGGTGGTAGACGACCTCGGACTCGTACTGCGCGGCGACACCGGCGACGAGGCGCTGCTTCTCCGCCTCGGGGATGCCGAGCTTGTCGTACGTGTTCTTGATGTCCTCGGGCAGGTCCTCCCAGGACTCCGCCTGCTTCTCGGTGGACCGCACGAAGTACTTGATGTTGTCGAAGTCGATGCCCGACAGGTCCGAGCCCCAGTTCGGCATGGGCTTCTTGCCGAAGAGCTTGAGGCCCTTGAGGCGGAGCTTCAGCATCCACTCGGGCTCGTTCTTCTTGGCCGAGATGTCACGGACGACATCTTCCGAGAGGCCGCGCTTGGCCGCCGCGCCTGCCGCGTCGGAGTCGGCCCAGCCGAATTCGTACGTACCCAGGCCCTCGAGTTCGGGGTGGGCAGTCTCCGTAGGGAGCGTCATGCGGGGTTCCTCCCGGCAGTGCTTGCTGATACTGAGGTGGTGGTGGTCCGTGCGGGCGCGCCGGCGTCGGTGGTACCGCCGCCGGGACCGCCCTTGGGGACGTACGTCGTGCACACGCCGTCGCCGTGGGCGAGGGTGGCCAGACGCTGTACGTGGGTCCCGAGCAGCTCGGAGAAGAACTCCGTCTCCGCCTCGCACAGCTGCGGGAACTGCTCGGCGACGTGCGCGACCGGGCAGTGGTGCTGGCAGAGCTGCTCGGCCTGCTGGGGGCCCGGCGCGCTGCGCGCCGTAGCAGCGTACCCGTCCGCGGACAAAGCCCTGGCGAGGGCCGTTGTCCGGTCCTCGGGGGCCGCGGCTTCGACCGCCGCGCGGTACTTCTCCGCCTGGGCGGCCATCCGGGAGCGGGCGAACGCGACGACCGCCTCGTCGCCCGCGGTCTCGGCGATCCAGCGCAGCGCCTCGGCCGCGAGCTTGTCGTACGACTGGTCGAAGGCGTCCCGGCCGCTGTCCGTCAGGGCGAACACCTTGGCGGGCCGGCCGCGGGTCCGTGCGCCGTACACCCGCTGCTCGCGGGGTTCGACGACGCCGTCGCAGACGAGGGCGTCCAGGTGGCGCCGGACGGCGGCCTGGGTGAGTCCGAGTCGCTTCGCGAGGTCGGCGGCGGTGGACGGGCCGTGGTCCAGGACGGAGCGCGCGATCCGGTTGCGCGTCGGGCGCTCACCGGTCGCGAGTTCCTCCTGCGGAGCCTCGCCGACGTATTTCACAACGCCATTGTTGCGTAATTCGGAGCGGTATGACAACCACGGTCCGGAACGATCAACGTGGAATCCATCACTTAGGGTTACCTAATCAGGCCTCCCCGGAGCCGCGCGGGGACAGCCCCGGACACGCCGGGGGCCCGCCCGGCGAGAACGCCGGACAGGCCCTCGGAACCCGGGCGTGTATCAGGACATGTCGGGCCGCTGGGTCACCCGGATCGAGTTGATCAGGGTCTCGCCGGTGACCGCGGACAGTCCCACGTCCAGGCGCCCGTCGGTCACCTTCACCGTGAAGGTCTTGGCGAGGGCCGTGCGGACGCCGCCCGACTCCAGGCGGATGTCGATGTCGGACACCTTCTCCACCCCTTCCGCCGTCACGTCGAAGACCCGGCTCCCGGGCTTCACCGCGACGGGCTCGGCGAAGCCCAGCTCCACCTGGTAGACGCCGTTCGGAACGGCGTCGAAGCGGTAGTCGGTCACCCCCTGACGGCCGGAGCGCAGCAGCTGCTGCACCCGGGTGTCGGCGGCCCCCACGATGTCCTGCCGGGTGTACGTGAGGACCGTGGTCCGGTCGGTGTAGCCGTAGGAACCGTCCGCGTACGCGAGGTCCGGCGACCAGGTGTCGCCGAGCGCGTCCACCGAGGAGGTGTCGGCTCCGATGTCGATCCCCTTCCGGTAGGCGGGCACCACCACGGCGAGGGGCAGCGAGAGGGACGGCGCGCGGCCGCTCTCCGAGGTCACGACGAGGGTGCCGGTCAGCACCGTGCCGGGCGCGGCCCCCGAGGTGTCGAAGGTCAGCACGACGTTCGTCCGGCCTCCGGTGGCCAGGCTGCCCGACGCCGGGGACGCCTTCAGCCAGCTCGCGCCGCTCTTCTCGGTGACGGAGTACGCGGCCGGGGAGCCACTGTTGGCGAGGGTGAGGGTGCGCTCGCGCCGCTCACCGACCTGCATGATCAGCTTCCCGGGGGCGCCGGCGGCGACCGACACCGCGCCGGTGCGCAGCGCGGTCGCGGTGCCGACCGCGGACAGGCTCTCCAGGGTGACCGTGGTGTTCCCGGCCATGTAGTGGGGTGCCGTGACCGCGATCCGGTGGCTGACCGCGGTGGTCGCCGGGATCTGCGCCAGGTAGCCGCCGTCGGCGCGGGTGGCGAGGGAGGCGACCGTGGTCCCGCTCCGGGTGACCGTGACGGTGGCGCCGGGGACCGGCTTGCCGTCGTTGGCGTCGGTCACCGTGCCGGAGACGACGGCGTGTCCCTCGGGCCGGAACCGGATCGCCATGGAGTCGCGCAGCGACCTCTCGTCGAAGGAGTAGAGGAAGCCGTCGGTGCCGTCGTGGTTCTCGGCGCCGATCGTGGCCCCGGTCCCGTGCTCGAAGGCGCCCTCGCCGATGCCCTGGTAGTGGAAGGTGTACGTGCCGTCCTCGCTGATCGTGGCGGCGAATCCGATGCGCTGGGTGGTGTTCCTGGCCAGCAGCATGTCGCGCCACTCCACGACGTACTCGCGGTGCGGTGCGGTGCCCCGCACGGCCGTGTACACGCCGGAGGAGGAGTCCGTGGCGAGCTGGTCCCAGAACGGGGAGAGCGCGCCGTTGGCTCCCGTGGTGCTGGGCAGGCTGCCGTTGTCCCCCATGTACAGGGAGCCGAAGACCAGCTGCCCGTCGCGGGTCACCCAGCCCTTGTCGTAGACGTGCCCGTACAGGGCGACCGGGAAGGGAAGGGTGACGGCCGCGTAGGAGCCCGTCGGGGGGTTGAGGGCCAACGCGGTGTCGCCCGTCGGGTACGCCTCGCCGGTCTGCCGGCAGGTGGTGCCGAAGGCGTCGGTACGGGCGGCGAGCGCGATGTTCCTGGTGGTGGCGCCCTTGGCCACGGTGACGGTGATGCCGACGGCGGCCGCGCAGTGGTTGAGCGGCGTCACGCTGAACCGGTAGCTGCCGACGGGCACGGTGAGCGTGTACCTGCCGTCGGCACCGGTCTCGACGCGTACCGGGGTGCCCTGGACCTTGACCGTCACGTCGGCCTCGAGGCCGGACGCGCTGGTCACCGTGCCGCTCACGGTGCCGGTGGGGGCGGTGGTGAGCGCCGCGTCGTGGGTGACGGTCGCGTCCGCGGTGACGGTGACCGTCGCCGCGTCGGTGACGTAGCCGAACTTGCTCACGGTCACCCGGTAGTCACCGGCGACCAGGCGCGGGAGCGCGTAGGTGCCGTCCGCCTTCGTACGGACGCTCGCGTGCATCGGTCCGTCCACGTCGACGTGGACCTCGGCGGCGGGGTCGCCGTCCGTGGTGACGGTGCCGGTGAGGGCTCCGACGTCCGTGCGCGGGGCGGCGAGGACCGCGGCGTACGCGTCGAGCCGGCCCTCGCCGTAGATGTTGTTGAAGTCCGCGGTGCCGCCGCAGGAGGTGGCGTCCACGTCGATCGCGGAGTCGTTCAGGAGCGCCTCGGTCGCCGCGACGTCACCGCGGAGCGCGGGGGCGGCCGACCAGATCAGGGCCACCGTGGCGGCGGTGTGCGGCGAGGCCATCGAGGTTCCCGATGTGGCGACGTATCCGCCGCCGGGGGCCGCCGAGCGGACGTTCACTCCGGGCGCGGTGATGTTCGGTTTGACGGTGCCGCCGACGCCGGGGCCGCGCGAGGAGAAGTCGGCGATCTTGTTGCTGCTGTCGAAGGCGCCGGAGGAGTACGTGTTGGTGTAGGCGCCCGGGACGCCCGCGGTGTCGCAGGACGGGCCCGCGTTGCCGTTGGAGAACGCCGGGAAGATGCCCGCGTCGCGCCATGCCTGGACCATCGCCTGGTACCAGGTGTCGAGGCTGTCGGCGCCCCAGGAGTTGTTGATGACGTCGGGGGCGAGGTCCGGGCGGGGGTTCTCGCCGTCGGCGTCGGTCGGCGCGAGCATCCACTGGCCGGCCGCGAGCAGCGCGGACTGCGGGCAGTCCGTGGTCCCGCAGCCCTTGGCCGCGATCCAGCTCGCGCCGGGTGCGACACCGATCGCGTTGCCGTTGCCGTCGTCGCCGACCATGGTGCCCATGGTGTGGGTGCCGTGGCCCTGGTCGTCGCAGGGGGCGTCGCCGGCGCAACTGCCCACGGCGTCGAACCAGTTGTACGCGTGGTCGTACGAGCCGTCGGCGCGCAGTCCCCGGTAGGTGGCCGCGAGGGCCGGGTGGCGGTAGTCGACGCCGGTGTCGATGCTGCCGATGACGACGCCTTCGCCGCGTACGCCGAACTCGTTCCAGACCTCGGGCGCGTTGATCCGGTCGATGTTCCACTCGACGCCGTCGACCGTGGGCTCCGTCGTGGCGTCGAGGGGCACCGGGAGCTCGACCGCGTCGTCGGCACGGATCGCCGCGACCTCGGGGCGGGCGGCGATCTTCTCCGCCAGCGCCTTGTCGCCGGTGACCTCGACGGTGTTGGTGATCCAGTACGGGGTGTAGTGCGCGCCCGCCTCCTTCAGCAGCGCGCGCAGCGCCTTCTGGCTCTTGTCCGCGTGCGCGGTCTTCGCCTGGATGACGGCGCGGTCCCGGCCGGTCTTCGTGGTGGCCTTCCTCGCGGCCGAGGTGTCGGCCTCCGAGTCGAGCTGGACCCAGAACGAGGTCCGGTCGCGGGCGCCGAGGTCCTCCAGCACCTGGCTTTCCGCCTTACGGAGCAGCGGGGCCGGTGTCGGTGCGGGGTCGGCCGCGGCGGGCAGCGCGCCCAGGAAGGGCACTCCCACGGCGGTGGCCAGTGCGGCGGCGAACAGTCCTCGCCACCGGGGTCTGCGTCGGTTCACGTCGAGCTCCTCCTCCGGCCGGGCGGCGGCGGGTGCCGCCGCCGCCCGGATACACGCATGGGCAGGGTGGGTGACGGTGCGTCAGCCGACCGGGCCGAGGTCCGGCCGCTGGGTGATCCGTACGGCGTTGACGAGTGTCGGCGCGCCGGCGACGCGGACGAGGCGCAGGTTCAGCTGCCCGTCGGTGACCGTGACGGTCAGCGTCTTGGTGAGCGCGCGGTAACTGCCGCCGGTCTCCTGGACGATGTCGAGATCGGGCACCTGGAGGGCGCCCTCCGCCAGCACGTCCTCGACCCGTCCGCCCGCGCCGGTGGTACCGAGTTCGGCGAAGTCGAGGTCGATCCGGTAGACGCCGTCGGGCACGTTGTCGAAGCGGTATTCGAGAGCGCCTTCGCGAGCGGTGCGCAGCAGCTTCTGGTCGGCGGTGTCCTCGATGGCGTTGGTGGTGCTCACCTTGGCCGAGCTGCCGACGAAGCCGTACGAGCCCGCCGTGTACTTCTGGTCCGGCCCCCAGGTGTCGCCGTCGTGGTCGGTGAACGCCTTGCCCGCGCCCGCGTCGAGCGCCGCCTGGTAAGCGGGCACGATCAGGGTCACCGGCACCTTGGTCTCCGGTGTCCGGCCGCTGTCGGAGGCGATGACGACGGTGCCCTTGAGCACGGTGCCGGGTGCGAGACCGGTCGTGTCGAAGGTCAGCACGGCCTGCTGCTGCGCGCCCTTGGCGAGGCGGCCCGCGGCCGGGGCGGCGGCGAACCAGCGTGCGCCACCCGCCTCCTGGACCGTGTAGTCGGCTGCCGAACCGGAGTTGGCCAGGGTGAGGGTGCGCTGCCGGGCCTGGCCGACGGGCACGATCAGGGTCATCGCCGACTTCGGGGTGGCGGTGACCACGCCGGTGTTCAGCGCGGTGGCGGCGCGCTCGGCGGAGTGGGCGGCGAGCGGGACGGTGCGGGTGGCGGCCGTGTAGTGGGCGGCCGAGACCGTCACCACGTAGTCGGCCCTGCCGGTCGCCGGGACCTGCACGAGGTAGGCGCCGTCGCTCCCGGTGGTGCCGGTGGCGACCTGCTCGCCGCCGCGGGAGACGGTGACGGCGGCTCCGGAGAGGGCTTTGCCGTCGTTGGCGTCGGTCACCGTGCCGGAGAGCGCCGCGCTGTGCTCGGGCCGGAAGGTGATGCCGAGTCCGTCGGTGACGGCGTCCTGGTTGTACGCGTACTGCAGGGCGTCGGTGCCGTCCCCGTTCTCCGCGCCGATGGTGGCCCCGATTCCGCGGGCGTACGCGCCTCCGGCCGGGTTCTGGTAGTGGAAGGAGTACGTGCCGTCCTCGCCGATCACCACGGAGAAGCTCAGCTTCTGGGTGCGCGCGCTGGTCGTCACCATGTTCCGCCACTCGACGACGACCTCGCGGTGCGGGGCGGTGCCGCGGGTCGCCCAGTACAGGCCGCCGTCGGCGGTGGCGAGCTGCAGGTCGTCCCAGAAGGGGTAGAGCGATCCGTTGGGCAGGCCGGTGAAGGGCAGCGCCCGGTTCGCGGAGAGGTTGGCGGACTGTTCGAAGGAGAGGTACCCCTCGACGTTCGCGGAGGCGGCGCGGTACGTCTTGCCGTAGAGCGCCACGGGGAACGGGAACGTGATGCCTGCCCCGCCGTCGTAGTCGCCGCCCGTGGTCAGCTTGGTGGTGCCCGTCGGGAAGGCGGAGTCCTTCGTGGCCTGGCAGGTGGTGCCGAACTTGTCGCTGCGGCTGGGCAGCAGGAGGTCCTTGCTGTTGGCGCCGGCCGCGAGCTCGGTCGCGAACACGCCTGCGGTGGCACAGCGGGAGGTCGGGGTGGCCTTCAACTGGTATGTGCCCGCGGGGAGTTCGAGGGTGTAGCTGCCGTCGCCCCCGGTGGTGGCGGTGACGGGGGTCCCGGTCGCCTCGATCGTCGCCCCGGCCTCGACGCCGCCCTGGGTGCGCGCGATACCGGTCAGGGTGGCGCGCGGCGCGACGTCGAGCGACGCGTCCCGGGTCGTGGTGGCGCCCTCGGTGACGGTGGCGGTGGACGTGGCGGTCACGTACCCGAACTTGGAGACCTTGACGGCGTACTCGCCGGTCATCACCTTCGGCAGTGCGTACGTGCCGTCCTCACCGGTGGTGGCGGTGGCGTACATCGGGCCGTCGAGTTCGACGGTGGCGCCGGCGAGCGGTGTGCCGCCGGTGGTGACGGTGCCGGTGAGCGCGCCGAGGGGGCCGCGCGGTGTGGCGTCGACCGCGGCGTACGCGTCGAGCCGGCCCTCGCCGTAGACGTTGTTGTTGCCCGCGGTGCCTCCGCAGGTGGTGTCGTCGGCGTCGGTCGCGCTCTGGTCGAGGAGGCGTTCGGTGGCGGCGACGTCACCGCGGATCGCCGGGGACACCGACCACATCAGCGCGACGGTGGCCGCGGTGTGCGGCGAGGCCATCGAGGTACCGGACTCGACGGCGTAGCCGCCTCCGGGCGCCGCCGAGCGGACGTCCACACCGGGGGCCGAGATGTCCGGCTTGATCGCACCGTTCTCACCCGAGCCGCGCGAGGAGAACGCGGCGATCTTTCCGTCGCTGTCGACGGCTCCGGAGGCGTAGGTGTTGGTGTACGCACCGGGCGATCCGGCGGTCGCGCAGTTCGGGCCCGCGTTGCCGTTGGAGAACGCCGGGAAGATGCCCGCGTCGCGCCATGCCTGGACCATCGACTCGTACCAGGGGTCGATGACGTCGCCGCCCCACGAGTTGTTGATGATGTCGGGCGCGAGGTCCGGGCGCGGGTTCTGCCCGATCGCGTCGGTCGGCGCGAGCATCCACTGGCCGGCCGCGAGGAGTGCCTCCTGCGAGCAGCCCGACACCTCGCAGCCCTTGGCGGCGATCCACTCGGCGCCGGGGGCGACCCCGATCGCGTTGCCCTCGCCGTCGTCGCCGGCCATGGTGCCCATCGTGTGGGTGCCGTGCCCGTAGTCGTCGCAGGGGGCGTTCCCCGGGCACGTGGCCGTCGCGTCGAACCAGTTGTAGGTGTGGTCGTACGTGCCGTCGGCCTTCAGGCCCCGGTAGTTGCGCGTCAGCGTGGGGTGCAGGTAGTCGACACCGGTGTCGATGCTGCCGATGACGACGCCTTCCCCCCGCGTCCCCACGTCGTCCCACACCTTGGGCGCGTTGATCGCGGAGACGTTCCACTCGACGCCGTCGGCCCGGGGTTCGGCCGTGCCGGGCTCGGTGTCGGGCAGGTCGATCACCGTGTCGGCGTCGAGGGAGGCGACTTCGGGGCGGGCGGCGATCTTCTCCGCCAGCGCCTTGTCGCCGGTGACCTCGACGGTGTTGGTGATCCAGTAGGGGGTGTAGTGCGCGCCCGCCTCCTTCAGCAGCGCGCGCAGCGCCTTCTGGCTCTTGTCCGCGTGCGCGGTCTTCGCCGCGATGACCGCGCGGTCCTTGTCGGTCTTCTTCCTCGTCCTGCGGGCGGCCGAGGTGTCGGCCTCCGAGTCGAGCCGCACCCAGAAGGTCGTGGTGGCGTGCTCGTCGAGCTGCCGCACGACCTCGCTCTGCGCCTTGTCCTGAAGTTCGCCCGCCGCCGGCGGCGGTGTGGGCCCGGCGACGGCGGGGGCTGCTCCGAGCAGCGGCACCGCCATCACCGCGGTGAGCGCGACGGCGAACAGTCTTCGCCTGCGCGGGAAGTCGTACGTCACCTGCGGAACCTCCTTGGGACAGGACGGTCCTTCCGCCCTGCGGGTCTGTCGCCGACCGCCCCGCGACGGCGTCGGCCGGTGCCGGAACGATCCGCTTCCGGGCACGCCGAACTCCGCGTTGCCGATGGGAACTCAGAGATGAAGAGAGGGAGAAGAGGGGGGAGGGAAAGGAAGGTGCGGGGGGATGACCGGATCCTGACGCACGTCCGCTCACCGGGACAAGGAATGCCGGTGGCGAGTGTGCGACACCCGCAAAGCTGTCGTGGACCCGACAGGCATCAGTGCCGAATGCTTCAACCGGACGTGTTTCAGACCCAGTTGTTGCGCATCGCGTACCAGCCCAGTTGGAGCCGCGAGGTCACCGACGCGGCGTCCATGAGGGCGCGCAGCCGCCGCTGCACGGTGCGCGGCGACGTACCGACCTGCTTCGCCGTCGCCGCGTCCGTCAGGCCCGACAGCATCAGCTGCAGAATCCGCCGGTCCGCCGGGCTCAGGTCGCCGCCCTCGCGCAGATACGGACGGGAGTGCCGCCACGCCATCGCGAACAGCTCGACCGCCAGCACCACCAGGGGCGGCCGCAGCAGCAGCGAGAGGTCCGGGCCGACCTGGACCATCGCCGCCTCCCCGTCCGCCACGGCGAGCTTCATCAGCGGGCTGTCCACCACCCGTACCTGCTCCCCGGCGCGCACCCGTTCCTCCAGCGCGGGCAGCGCCTCGGGCTCGGCGAGGAAGTCGCGGTCGACCAGGATGCGGTAGCCGACCGCCGGACCGTCGTCGTGCCGCGCGGTCCCGTCCCCCTCCCACCGCCCTCCGGCGGACTTCAGGGTGTCCGGCACCGGTGTGACGGTGTTGAGGCCGGTCAGGAAGGCGTCGAAGGTCCTGCGCGCGCCCAGCTCCAGTTCCAGGACCCTGCGCCCCTGCGCCTGCCGCCCCTGGACGATCTCCACCCCCGCGGCCCGGGTGTCCGGTCCCCGGAGGCCGTCCAGCGACCTGACCGCGTCGGCCTCCGCGCGGCGCAGGTCGTCGCCCAGCCGCAGGAAGACGGCGCGCAACCGGTCGGCCGGGTCGCCGGCGGCCGGGCCCGGGGCGGCGGGGCCCCCGGTTCCGGCGCGGGAGCCAGGCGTGACGGGCTCCGCCTCCTCGGCGGGTGTCGGCTGATGTCCTGGAGCAGGCATGCGCGCCAGTCTCTCCCACGGCCGCGTCGGCCCGGTCCGGCCAGGACCGGCCCCGGGGGATGCCCCGGACCCGGCCCCGGCCGGTCCCCGCCCGCCTCCGGCGGGTCGCCGGACCCGCCCGGAGCCCGGTGGCGAGCGCACGCCATGACGCAATGCCGCCACTCCCGGGATGACCCGCCGGGCCGCCCGCCCGGCAGACGGCACTTCGACGGCACGCGCCGGGCCGTGTCCGACCATGCGTGTCGGATCAGTGGGCGGTGTCCGGTGAGGAGCATCGCAAGGCGGAGGACCGCCCGAGTACGGGATGTACTCGGGCGGTCCGACAACGCCGCGAGGTGCCGTGCCGGGCGCCGACCGCCCGACGGGAAGGATCAGGCACGCCCTAGACTTGCCCACCATGACAAGCGAGCCCGTCGTCCGGATCACCTCCCTGGTGAAGCGGTACGGAACCAAGACCGCGGTCGCCGGCCTCGACCTCGCGGCGGCCCCCGGCATCACGGCCGTCCTCGGCCCGAACGGCGCCGGCAAGACCACCACGATCGAGACCTGCGAGGGCTACCGCCGCCCCGACGAGGGCACCGTCCGCGTGCTGGGGCTCGACCCGATCGCCGACGCGGCACGGCTCCGCCCCCGGATCGGCGTGATGCTCCAGTCCGGCGGCGTGTACTCCGGCGCCCGCGCCGAGGAGATGCTCCGCCACATGGCGAAGCTGCACGCGCACCCGCTCGACGTCGACGGCTTGATCGAACGCCTCGGTCTCGGCAGCTGCGGCCGTACCACCTACCGGCGCCTCTCCGGCGGCCAGCAGCAGCGCCTCGCGCTCGCCATGGCCGTCGTCGGCCGCCCCGAGCTGGTCTTCCTGGACGAGCCCACCGCCGGGCTCGACCCGCAGGCCCGCCGCGCCACCTGGGACCTCGTGCGCGAGCTGCGCGCGGACGGCGTGTCGGCGGTGCTCACCACCCACTTCATGGACGAGGCCGAGGAGCTCGCCGACGACGTCGCCATCGTCGACGCCGGGCGTGTCGTCGCCCAGGGCAGCCCCGAGGAGCTGTGCCGGGGCGGCGCGGAGAACACCCTGCGCTTCTCCGGGCGCCCGGGGCTCGACCTCGGCTCGCTGATCAAGGCGCTGCCGGACGGCTCCGGCGCCGCCGAGCCGGTCCCCGGCTCGTACCGCATCTCCGGGACCATCGACCCGCAGCTGCTCGCCACCGTCACCTCCTGGTGCGCCCAGCACGGGGTCATGCCGGACGGCATCGCCGTCGAGCGGCACACCCTGGAGGACGTCTTCCTGGAACTCACCGGCAAGGAGCTGCGCGCATGAGCGCCGGTACGTACGCCCCCCGCCCGGGCGCCGCCCCGCTGTCCCGGATGATCGCCGCGCAGACCGCGCTGGAGACCCGGATGCTGCTGCGCAACGGTGAGCAGCTGCTGCTGACGGTGATCATCCCGGCGCTGCTGCTGGTGCTCTTCGGCTCGGTCGACATCGTGGACACCGGCGCCGGCGATCCCGTCGACTTCCTGGCGCCCGGCATCCTCGCGCTGGCGGTGATGTCCACCGCGTTCACCGGTCAGGCCATCGGCACCGGCTTCGAGCGCCGTTACGGTGTCCTGAAGCGGCTCGGCGCGTCGCCGCTGCCGCGGTGGGCGCTGATGACCTCCAAGACGCTGTCGGTCCTGGTGACCGAGGTGCTCCAGGTGGTCCTGCTGACCGTGATCGCCTTCGCGCTGGGCTGGTCGCCGCACGGCAACCCCCTCGCCGTGCTGCTTCTGCTGGTGCTGGGCACCGCCGCCTTCTCGGGCCTGGGCCTGCTGATGGCCGGGACGCTGAAGGCCGAGGCGACCCTCGCGGCGGCGAACCTGGTCTTCCTGCTGCTGCTGGTCGGCGGCGGGGTGATCGTGCCGATGGACAAGTTCCCGGACGCGGTGGCCACGGTGCTCGGCCTGCTGCCGATCGCGGCGCTCTCGGACGGCCTGCGGGACGTCCTCCAGCACGGTGCGGGCGTGCCCTGGGGCGACCTGGGCATCCTCGCCGTCTGGTCGGTGCTGGGGCTCGGCGCGGCGGCGCGGTTCTTCCGCTGGGAGTGACGGGGCCACGGCGCGGTGCCGGTGACTCCGGTCACGGTTCGGGGTGACTCGTCCCCCTCGTGAAAGCTTGCACAAGCTTCCGCCTACCATGGTGCGCGTGCCCAAGCTGACCCGAGCCGAAGTCGCTCAAGCCGCGCGGAACCCGCTCCAGTACATCGCCGAACGGTGGACTCCGGACCCCCGGACCGTCCGTCGTGCCGCCCTGTCCGCCGTCGTGATGGCGGTGATCATCGTCGCCACCGGTGGCGCGGTGCGGCTGACCGGTTCCGGTCTCGGCTGCCCCACGTGGCCCAAGTGCACCGAGGACAGCCTCACGACGACCAGCGCGATGGGCTTCCACGGCGTCATCGAATTCGGCAACCGGATGCTGACGTACGTGCTCTGCGCGGCCGTCGGCTGGGCGATCGTCGCCGCGCGGGCGCTCAAGCCCAGGCGCCGGAGCCTCACCCGGCTCGGCTGGGCCCAGTTCTGGGTGGTCATGGGCAACGCCGTGCTCGGCGGGTTCGTGGTGCTGGTGGGCCTCAACCCGTACAGCGTGGCCGCGCACTTCCTGCTCTCCGCCGCCCTGATCACCGTCGCCGTGGTGCTGCACCACCGGGTCGGCGAGGGAGACGGCGCGCCGAAGCCGCTGGTCGGCAAGGCGGTCTCGCAGCTGACCTGGATCCTCGTGGTGGCCGCGGGGCTGCTGGTCGCGGTCGGCACCGTGGTGACCGGCGCGGGCCGGCACGCGGGCGACTCCAGCGACGTGCACCGCATCCCGCTCGACTGGAAGCTGATCAGCCAGCTCCACGCGGACCTGGCCTGGGTCGTGGTGGCGCTGACGCTGGCGCTCTGGTTCGTGCTGAAGGCCGTGGACGCCCCGCCCGGACCGCGCCGCCGCGCCGCCGAGCTGTTCCTCGTGCTGATGGGCCAGGGCGTCATCGGGTACGTCCAGTACTTCCTGGACACCCCGGAGATCCTGGTGGGCCTGCACATGGTGGGCGCGTGCCTGGTGTGGATCGGGGTCCTGCGGGTCCTGCTCTCCCAGCGCGAGCGCCCGGTGGCCGTCACCGACGCCCCGCTCCCCCGGCCCGGCGAGGCCCTGACGACCGTCTGAAGCTCCCCGCGTACGTGCGCGAGCCCCCCGGCGCCCTGAGGTGCCGGGGGGCTCGTGTACGTACGGGGGCGAGGGACGAGTCAGTCGCGGTTGGCCGGGCCACCCACCTGGATGCCCGCCATCCGGGTCCATTCGTACCGGCCGGTGCGTACCTTCGCGGCGAACTCCCCGTCGAAGCTCTCGTGGAGGGTCAGGCCGGACTTCTCCGCGGCGCTCTCGGCCACCGCGTGCGAGGGGGCCACCAGATCGCCCCAGCCGCCGTCCTCGCCCACCAGGACGATCCGGGTGCCCGCCTGGCCGAGGTACGCCAGCTGCCCCTCGGCGCCGCCGTGCGCCTTGGCGAAGGCACCGATCTCCTTGGCCAGCCGGGCCGCCCTGCGCCCGTCGCGGGCCGCCCGCCTGCTGTCCACCCGCTGGGTCTCATCCGTCTGCGCCATGTCTGCCATGGAACAGGATGCTACCGACGGGTAGACCAACGGGCGACGGGCGGGTGACGTGGCCTGGACCACGTCACCCGCCCGTCGGCGAGAAGAGAACGTCGAGCGCGTCAGCGGAGGAAGGGGTCCACCGCGACGGCGACGAAGAGGAGCGAGACGTAGGTGATGGACCAGTGGAACAGGCGCATCTCCTTCAGCTTCGCACCGGCGATCCCGGCCTTGGCCCGGTTCTGCAGGCCGTGCGCCTCCCAGAGCCAGAAGCCGCCGGAGAGAAGCGCCACCACGGTGTAGAACCAGCCCGTGTAGCCGAGCGGGGTCAGCAGCAGCGAGACCGCGACCATCACCCAGCTGTAGATGACGATCTGGCGGGCGACGACCCGGTTCGAGGCGATGACCGGCAGCATCGGGACGCCGACGCGGGCGTAGTCGTCCTTCACCTTCATGGACAGCGGCCAGTAGTGCGGGGGCGTCCAGAAGAAGATGACCGCGAAGAGGATGACCGCGGCCCAGGAGACCGAGTCGGTCACCGAGGACCAGCCGATGAGGACCGGCATGCAGCCGGCGATCCCGCCCCAGACGATGTTCTGGGCGGTGCGCCGCTTCAGCAGCATCGTGTAGACGACGACGTAGAAGAGGAGCGCGCCGAGGCTGAGCGCCGCGGAGAGCCAGTTGACCAGCAGCCCGAACCAGACGGTCGAGACGACCCCGAGGGCGATCCCGAAGGCCAGGCACTCGCGCGGGCTCACCATTCCGGTGACCAGCGGGCGCTGGGACGTACGGTCCATCAACGCGTCGATGTCGCGGTCGATGTACATGTTGAGCGCATTCGCACCGCCCGCGGAGATGTATCCGCCGACGGTGGTAGCGAGAACGAGCCACAGGTCGGGCACACCCTGAGCGGCCAGGAACATCACCGGAACGGTGGTGATGAGCAACAGCTCGATGATCCGCGGCTTCGTCAGCGCCACGAATGCCTTGATGCGGGCCCCGAACGGGCGTTGGCCCACTGGGCTCGGAGTCAAGGCGACCCCTGCGGGTCGGGACTCGACGGCCGTCACGCACACCCCTGACAGAGAAATCCCAGCAAGCACCGGGCGTGAGGGCCCGGTAAAGACTTGCGCGAACCAGACCACTGTAGACGTTGGGGACAGGCCGCCCTTCGCGGGGGTGGACTCGTGTTGGGGTGGCACGTACGAGCGGCTGCGAAACCCGTCCGAGCGGCCCGCCGGACCGAGCTCGGACGAGAGGCCGACCGCTCGGTCGAGAAGCACAGAAGTACCTGGTCACGCTCATTGGAGAAGCCCAATGGTGAGCCGCCCCGCTCATACGAAAGGCGAACTCCGCCAATGCCGCGCACCCTGGAATCCAACCGGAAATCCCTTGTTGTCACGGGGGTAGGCTCAACAACGTCCGGTGCGGTCACCAGCCCCCGGTTTTCCGAACAGTGGAGAGGAGCCCTGACTCAGGGTGAGCACCAAGCCGACCACCACAGACCTTCAGTGGACCGAATTGGACCAGCGGGCCGTGGACACTGTCCGCGTTCTCGCAGCCGACGCCGTACAGAAGGTCGGAAACGGCCACCCGGGCACGGCGATGAGCCTCGCTCCGGCCGCGTACACCCTCTTCCAGAAGGTGATGCGGCACGACCCCGCGGACGCCGACTGGACGGGCCGCGACCGTTTCGTGCTGTCCGCGGGCCACTCCAGCCTGACCCTGTACATCCAGCTGTACCTGGCCGGTTACGGCCTGGAGCTGGACGACCTGAAGTCCTTCCGCACCTGGGGTTCGAAGACCCCGGGCCACCCGGAGTACGGCCACACCACGGGCGTCGAGACCACCACGGGCCCGCTGGGCCAGGGTGTCGCCAACGCCGTGGGCATGGCCATGGCCGCCCGCTACGAGCGCGGCCTGTTCGACCCCGACGCGGCGCCCGGCACCTCGCCGTTCGACCACAACATCTGGGTCATCGCCGGCGACGGCTGCCTCCAGGAGGGCATCTCCGCCGAGGCGTCCTCGATGGCCGGTCACCAGAAGCTCGGCAACCTGATCCTGCTCTGGGACGACAACCACATCTCGATCGAGGGCGACACGGAGACCGCGGTCTCCGAGGACACCCTGAAGCGGTACGAGGCGTACGGCTGGCACGTCCAGCGCGTGGAGCAGCTCCCCAGCGGCGACCTGGACCCGGCGGGTCTGTACGAGGCGCTGCAGGCGGCCAAGGCCGAGACCGGGCGTCCGTCGTTCATCGCGGCCCGCTCGATCATCGCCTGGCCGGCCCCGAACGCCCAGAACACCGAGGCCGCGCACGGCTCCGCGCTCGGCGACGACGAGATCGCCGCGACCAAGCGGGTCCTCGGCTTCGACCCGGAGAAGACCTTCGAGGTCTCCGACGAGGTGCTCGCGCACACCCGTGAGGCGCTGGACCGCGGCCGCGACGCCAAGGCCGAGTGGGAGAAGTCCTTCGCCGCCTGGCGCACCGCCAACCCGGAGCGCGCCGCCGAGTTCGACCGGATCGACGCGGGCGAGCTGCCCGAGGGCTGGGAGGAGAAGCTCCCCGTCTTCGAGGCCGGCACCTCCGTCGCCACCCGCGCCGCGTCCGGCAAGGTGCTCCAGGCCCTCGGTGAGGTCATCCCCGAGCTGTGGGGCGGCTCCGCCGACCTCGCCGGCTCGAACAACACCACGATCGACAAGTCGTCGTCGTTCCTCCCGGCCGGCAACCCGCTGCCCGAGGCGAACCCGTACGGCCGCACGATCCACTTCGGTATCCGCGAGCACTCCATGGCCGCGGAGATGAACGGCATCACGCTGCACGGCAACACCCGCGTGTACGGCGGCACCTTCCTGGTGTTCTCCGACTACATGCGCAACGCCGTCCGCCTGTCCGCGCTGATGCACCTGCCGGTGACGTACGTCTGGACGCACGACTCCATCGGTCTGGGCGAGGACGGCCCGACGCACCAGCCGGTCGAGCACGTCGCGTCGCTGCGCGCCATCCCGGGCCTGAACGTCGTGCGCCCGGCCGACGCCAACGAGACCGCCATCGCCTGGCGCGAGATCCAGCGCCGCTGGACCAAGGTCTTCGGCAAGGGTGCCCCGCACGGTCTGGCGCTCACCCGCCAGGGCGTGCCGACGTACGAAGCGAACGACGACGCCGCCAAGGGCGGGTACGTGCTGTTCGAGGCCGACGGCGGCGAGCCGCAGGTCGTCCTCATCGGCACCGGTTCCGAGGTCCACCTCGCCGTCGAGGCCCGCGAGCAGCTCCAGGCGGCCGGCGTGCCGACCCGGGTCGTCTCGATGCCGTGCGTCGAGTGGTTCGAGGAGCAGACCCCGGAGTACCGCGAGAGCGTCCTGCCGAAGGCCGTGAAGGCCCGGGTCGCCGTCGAGGCGGGCATCGGCCTGACCTGGTACCGGTACGTGGGCGACGCGGGCCGCATCGTGTCGCTGGAGCACTTCGGTGCCTCGGCCGACGCGAAGGTGCTGTTCCGCGAGTTCGGCTTCACCCCCGAGCACGTGGTCGCCGCCGCCCGGGAATCTCTCGACGCCGCCGCGCGCTGACGCGTACATACGATCTAGTAGGAGATGTAATTTTCATGACAGACGCACTCAAGCGCCTTTCCGACGAAGGCGTCGCGATCTGGCTCGACGACCTGTCGCGCAAGCGCATCACCTCCGGCAACCTCGCCGAGCTGATCGACCAGAGCCACGTCGTCGGTGTCACCACCAACCCGTCGATCTTCCAGAAGGCGATCTCCTCGGGCGACGGTTACGAGCAGCAGCTCGCGGACCTGGCGTCCCGCAAGGTGACCGTCGAGGAAGCCATCCGCATGATCACGACGGCCGACGTCCGCGACGCCGCCGACATCCTGCGCCCGGTCTTCGACGCCACCGACGGCCAAGACGGCCGGGTCTCGATCGAGGTGGACCCGCGTCTGGCGCACCACACCGCGCCGACCGTCGCCGAGGCCAAGCAGCTGGCCTGGCTGGTCGACCGGCCGAACACGCTCATCAAGATCCCGGCGACGAAGGCCGGCCTGCCGGCGATCACCGAGGTCATCGCGAAGGGCATCAGTGTCAACGTGACGCTGATCTTCTCGCTGGAGCGCTACCGCGAGGTCGTGGACGCGTACATCACCGGTCTGGAGCAGGCGAAGGCCGCGGGCCTGGACCTGTCGAAGATCCACTCGGTCGCGTCCTTCTTCGTGTCCCGCGTGGACACCGAGATCGACAAGCGTCTGGACGCCGTCGGCACCGACGAGGCGAAGTCCGCCAAGGGCAAGTCCGCCCTCGCCAACGCCCGTCTGGCGTACGAGGCGTACGAGGAGCTCTTCTCCTCCGACCGCTGGGCCGCCCTCGACAAGGCGCAGGCCAACAAGCAGCGTCCGCTGTGGGCCTCCACCGGTGTCAAGGACCCGTCGCTCAAGGACACCCTGTACGTCGACGACCTCGTCGCCCCGAACACGGTCAACACCATGCCGGAGGCGACCCTGGAGGCCGTGGCCGACCACGGCCGGATCACCGGCAACACCGTCGCCGGCGGTTACGACCAGGCGCGTGCCGACCTCGACGCGATCAAGAAGCTCGGAGTGAGCTACGACGAGGTCGTGGCTCTGCTCGAGGAAGAGGGCGTCGACAAGTTCGAGGCCGCCTGGAACGACCTGCTCAAGTCGACCGAGGCGGAGCTCGCGCGCCTCGCTCCTTCGGAGGGCTGACCACTTTGTCTGGTGTTCCCGGAGCAAACCCGCTTCGTGACCCCCAGGACCGACGGCTCCCGCGCATCGCGGGGCCGTCGGGCCTGGTCATCTTCGGTGTCACGGGCGATTTGTCCAGAAAAAAGCTCATGCCCGCCGTTTACGACCTGGCCAATCGCGGCCTGCTGCCGCCGGGCTTCTCGCTCATCGGCTTCGCGCGCCGCGACTGGGAGGACGAGGACTTCGCGCAGGTCGTCCACGACGCCGTGGCCGAGCACTCCCGCACCCCCTTCCGCGAGGAGGTCTGGCAGCAGCTGAGCCAGGGCATGCGGTTCGTGCCCGGCAACTTCGACGACGACGAGGCGTTCGAGACTCTCAAGGAGACGATCGACGAGCTCAACAAGGCGCAGGGAACCGGAGGCAACTTCGCCTTCTACCTGTCCGTGCCGCCGAAGTTCTTCCCCAAGGTCGTCGAGCAGCTCAAGAAGCACGGTCTCGCGGAGCAGACGGAGGGCGCCTGGCGCCGTGCCGTCATCGAGAAGCCCTTCGGTCACGACCTGGAGAGCGCGCAGGAGCTGAACCGGCTCGTGCACGACGTGTTCCCGCCCAACGAGGTCTTCCGTATCGACCACTACCTGGGCAAGGAGACGGTCCAGAACATCCTGGCGCTGCGGTTCGCCAACACGATGTTCGAGCCGATCTGGAACAGGTCGTACGTCGACCACGTCCAGATCACGATGGCCGAGGACATCGGCATCGGCGGCCGCGCCGGGTACTACGACGGCATCGGCGCCGCCCGCGACGTCATCCAGAACCACCTGCTGCAGCTGCTGGCGCTGACCGCGATGGAGGAGCCCGGCTCCTTCCACCCGAAGGCACTGGTCGCCGAGAAGCTCAAGGTGCTCACCGCCGTCGAGCTCCCCGAGGACCTGGGCAAGCACACGGTGCGCGGCCAGTACAGCCACGCCTGGCAGGGCGGCGAGGAAGTCCTCGGCTACCTCGAGGAGGACGGTATCGACCCCTCGTCGACGACCGACACCTTCGCGGCGATCAAGCTGACGGTCAACAACCGCCGCTGGGCGGGCGTCCCGTTCTACCTCCGTACCGGAAAGCGGCTCGGCCGCCGGGTCACGGAGATCGCGGTCGTCTTCAAGCGCGCCCCGTACCTTCCGTTCGAGTCCGGTGCCACGGAGGAGCTGGGCGGCAACGCCCTGGTCATCCGCGTCCAGCCGGACGAGGGTGTGACGGTGCGGTTCGGCTCGAAGGTACCGGGCACCTCCATGGAGGTCCGGGACGTCACGATGGACTTCGCCTACGGCGAGTCCTTCACCGAGTCCAGCCCGGAGGCGTACGAGCGGCTCATCCTCGATGTGCTGCTCGGCGACGCCAACCTCTTCCCCCGCCACCAGGAGGTCGAGCTCTCCTGGAACATCCTCGACCCGATCGAGGAGTACTGGGAAAAGAACGGCAAGCCCGCTCAGTACCCGGCCGGTACCTGGGGTCCGGCCGAGGCTGACGAGATGCTCGCACGCGACGGACGGAGCTGGCGCCGGCCATGAAGATCGATCTTACGGAAACCACGTCCAGCAAGATCAACAACGCGCTGATCTCGGCCCGCCGTGCCATCGGCACCCCGGCCATCGGCATGGTGCTCACGCTGGTCGTCGTCACGGACGAGGAGAACGCCTACGACGCCCTCAAGGCGGCGAGCGACTCCTCCCGCGAGCACCCCTCGCGGATCATCGCGGTGATCAAGCGGGTCAGCCGCTCGCCGCGCAGCCGTCGCGACGCGCGTCTCGACGCCGAGATCCGGGTCGGTTCCGACTCGGGCACCGGTGAGACGGTCGTCCTGCGGCTCCACGGCGAACTCGCCAACCACGCCCAGTCGGTGGTCCTGCCGCTGCTGCTGCCGGACGCCCCGGTCGTGGTGTGGTGGGCCGAGGACGCCCCCGCCGACCCGGCGAAGGACCCGCTCGGCGCGCTCGCCCAGCGCCGCATCACGGACGCCTACTCCGCCGAGCACCCGCTCGACGAGCTGGCCGTCCGCGCGGCGACGTACGAGCCCGGCGACACGGACCTGACGTGGACCCGCATCACGCCCTGGCGTTCGATGCTGGCCGCCGCGCTGGACCAGCAGTCCGCGGAGGTCGTCTCGGCGACCGTCGAGGGCGAGAAGGACAACCCGAGCTGCGAGCTGCTCGCGATGTGGCTCACGGACCGGCTCGACGTCCCGGTGGGCCGCACGTTCTCGCAGGGACCCGGTCTGACCGCGGTCCGGATGGAGACGAAGAACGGCCCGATCGTTCTCGACCGTGCGGACGGCTCGCTGGCCACCCTCTCGATGACCGGTCAGCCCGACCGCGGAGTGGCGCTCAAGCGGCGCGACACGGCCGAGCTGCTGGCGGAGGAGCTGCGGCGCCTCGACCCGGACAACACCTACGCCGCCACGGTGAAGGTCGGCGTCGACAGGCTGAGCGGTCCCGGTGAGGTCGCTGCGGCGGCCTCCGCCGCGCCCGCGCCGGAAGCCGCGGACGCTCCGGAAGCGGCTGCGGAGGAGGCGCCGGCGGCTGAGAAGCCGAAGGCTGCCGCCCCCGCGAAGAAGGCCGCCCCGGCCAAGAAGGCGGCGTCCAAGTGAGTGCCCCGCAACTGGTCGTGCACCGCGACAAGGAGCTGATGGCGCAGGCCACGGCGGCCCGGCTGATCACGAAGATCGTGGACGCCCAGACCGCTCGTGGATACGCCTCGGTGGTGCTGACCGGCGGGCGCAACGGCAACGGCCTGCTGGCCGCGCTCGCCGCCGCGCCCGCCCGGGACGCGATCGACTGGTCGCGGCTCGACCTGTGGTGGGGCGACGAGCGGTTCGAGCCGGACGGCGACCCGGAGCGCAACGTCACGCAGGCCCGTGAGGCCCTGCTGGACGCGGTCGCCCTGGACCCGGCACGGGTGCACCCGATGCCGGCGTCGGACGGTCCGTTCGGGAACGACGTGGACGCGGCCGCCGCGGGCTACGCCGCCGAACTCGCGGCAGCCGCACGCCCGGAGGACCACGGGCCGGTTCCGACGTTCGACGTGCTGATGCTGGGCGTCGGACCGGACACCCATGTCGCCTCGCTCTTCCCGGAGCTGCCCGCGGTACGGGAGACCGAACGCACCGTCGTCGGTGTGCACGGTGCGCCCAAGCCACCGCCCACCCGGGTCACCCTCACGCTCCCGGCCATCCGGGCGGCGCGCGAGGTGTGGCTGCTCGCGGCGGGCGAGGACAAGGCGGAGGCCGCGGCCATCGCCCTGTCCGGCGCCGGGGAGATCCAGGCCCCGGCGGCGGGCGCGTACGGTCGTGCCCGTACGCTCTGGCTGCTCGACGCGGCGGCGGCCTCCCAGCTGCCCCGCGAGCTCTACCCGTCGGCCTCTTCCTGAGAGTCCGTCACCAGCGGTGCCCACGGGCCCGGTTCCCGCTCACGCCGAGCGGGAACCGGGCCCTTCGCCGTCGCGGGCCCCTCCGGGTCCGGTGCGCCTCTGGCACGATCGCCCGGTGAAAACAACACTGATACGAGGCCTGGTCCTCGCCCTTCTGCTCGCCGGATTCGGGACGTTGGTCGCCTACCGGGCGCAACCCGCCGGGGCGGACGGCTGGCAGGAGTGTGCCACCGGGCAGTTCTGCCTGTACGACGCGGCCGACGGCGCGGGCACCGTCCGCGCCACCGGGCACACGGACGACACACAGACGTACCCCGCCGATCAGGACGACCGGGCGGTCTCCGCGTGGAACAACTCCGCCTCCTGGGCGTGCGTGTACGAGGGGGCTTCGTACGGCGGCGCGATCCAGGCGCTGCGGCCCGGCTTCCGGGGCAATCTGTCGCTCGCCGCCGTCGACCTCACCGGCAAGGTCAGTTCGCACAAGACCGCCAAGTCGAAGGCGGGTTGCTGGACCGGCTTCGAGCGCTGCCCCGACGGCACGCTGTGCCTGTTCCAGGAGCCGAGCGGCCGGGGCGTGGCGACCGTGACCACGGCGGACGACGCGGAGTACGGGAGCGCGTGGGACAACCAGGTGCGGTCGGTCTGGAACCGCACCGACCGGCACGTCTGCTTCTACCGCGCGCCCGACTGGACCAGCACGTGGACGGTGGACGGGCGGGACTACAAGGCGTACGTCGTCCTGTCCGGCAGGAGCACCACGATCCCCACCCCCTACGCGCCCACCTTCAGTTCGCACAAGTTCGTCACCGGAACCTCGGGATGCTGACCATGGACACACCTCTCCTCGCGGCACGGCCGCTCCGGCGCGGCGCGACCCTGTTCGTCGCCGGTCTCCTGGCGGCCGGACTGCTGCCCGCCTCGGCCGCCCGCGCCGACGGCCCGACCGCGACGTCGTTGATCACGAGCCCCGGCTACACCAGGTCGGTGGAGGAGGTCGGGCCGGGCCTCACCCTCATGACCTGGGCGAACCCTGACGACGACCGGCTCGTGCAGGTCCTGCGGGCGGACCCGGACGCGGCTCCCCTGACGGTCGAGAGCACGGCCGGCGTCGGCGGGGCGCTCGCCGAGCCGACCACGGGGATGCTCGCCTCGACGACCACGGTGGCCGCGCGACGACCGCACGCCGGCATCAACGGAGGCTTCTGGAACATCCAGGGGGACACGCTGGCGTTCATGGGCGTGTCCGTCCAGGAGGGCGTGGTGCAGAGCGCTTCCTGCGCGGTGCCCGACCGGGCGGAGGCGGTGCTGGTCCAGCACGGCCGGCCGTACATGTCGCAGTTCACCACCCATCTCACGGTGACCGCGCCGGGCGTGGCCGCCCAGCCGCTGGACGGCGTCAACCGGCACCCCGGGTGGATGCCCGGCTGCGCCCAGGGCTCCGGGGCGACGGCGGACCGTTCGATCGGCGGCGGCATCTTCACCGACGCCTCCGAGATCGTGGAGTTCACCCCGCAGTACGGGGCGCCGACCCCGGCGCCGGACTCGGACGCCAGGTACACCGAGGACGACGATCCCGGCGCGGAGGCGGTCGTCGGTCCCGGCGGCACGGTCGTCGGCCTCAACCCCTCCGGGCGGGGCGGCACGTCCGTCCCGGCCGGCGGCCGGGTGCTCCAGGGCACGGGGACGGGAGCCGACTGGCTGCGCGCCCACGCCGTGCCGGGGACGGTGCTGACCGTCCGGGAGAGCCTGCGGGACGAGCGCTTCGGCGACGACGTCCCGCTCGACGCCTCCGTGGACGTGGTGAACGGGCACTACCCGCTCGTGCGGGACGCCCAGCACGCGTACACCGGGGCCAACGTCGACGTGGCGCCGCGCACGGCGATGGCGGTCGACGGCCCGGGCCGGACCCTGTTCGTCGCGGTGACGGGCAAGGCGGGCCGCAACGGCGTCACCCTCGACGGCCTCGCCTCGATCCTGCTGGATCTGGGAGCCGTGGACGCCCTCAATCTCGACGGCGGCGGGTCGACCACCCTGGTCGTGGAGCAGACGGTCCGCAACCGGCCGTCCGACGCGGCCGGCGAGCGTGCCGTGGCCGACAGCGTGTACATCGGCCACGGGGGTTACGGCCTGTACGCCACGTCCTGAGAAGTGCGGCGCCCCTCCTGGTCCCGGGAGGGCGCCCGCCGCGAAGGCGTCGCGTCCCACTCGAGGAACGGCGCCAGCAGGCCCGGTACGGCCTCGGCGGCGAAGGCGAGCCCCTCGCCCGCCCCGGTGTCGTACACCGCGTAGGCGCCCGTTCCGGCGGCCGTGGTGGCCGTGATGTCCAGCAGCCCCGCCCGCCGCTGGAAGTACGACTGCCGCACCGTCCAGCCGATCACCCCGGACCGCTCCAGGGCCGCCGTCGAGCGCCGTACGGTGCCGGAGCGGGTGACCAGGTGGCGGCCGGTCAGGGTGTGGCCGAGGTTCCGGTACGCGTCCAGGGCGAGCGTCACCGCGAGCGGTACGCCCACGGCCGCGCAGCCCAGCGCGGTCCAGAGCAGGACGGGCGTCAGCAGGACCCCGAGCACGGACAGGAGCACCACCGGGGCCAGCGCCGTCGCGAGGGCGCGCCGCAGCCGGCGGCCCCGGGCGGCGCGCGGGTGGCCGGCCAGGGGCGCGCCGGTGGGGGCGGACTCCTCGCGGAGCACGGCCGCCACGATCCGGTCCGCCACCGGCCGGGGCACGGCGGGCAGCAGAGTGCTGTGGCTGGCCTCCTTCGCCTCCTCGTCGTGCGCGAGGCCGGTGGTGATCGCGTCCACCCGGGCGGCGCCGAACAGCCGTACGCCCAGGGGTTCCACCAGTTCGGCGCCGCGCAGCCGGGCCTCCTCGACCGTGGTGGAGCGGGAGGTCAGCAGCCCGCGGCGGACTCTGAGGGTGCCGCCGGGTTCGCGCTCCAGGCGGTAGTTCCACCACATCTCGGTCCAGAGTCCGAGGGCTCCGGCCGCCCCGGTGAGGAGCGCCGCGGCGAAGAGGACGACGAGCGTCCAGAACAGCGGGAGGGCGCGGAAGAGTTCGACGGTCCAGTGGATGACGTCGCCCTGCGCGCCGGCCCACTCGCTGAGCTGCATCACCCCGCCGGCCGCCGCGCCGCCGAGCATCGGGGCGACGAAGGAGACCGGGGCGTAGCGGATCCAGCGGGGGTCGAGGACGGCCAGTTCGCCGTCGCGTTCCCCGCTCGCGCCGTCCACCGCCGCGCCGCGCGCCAGCAGCAGCCGTCGCAGCCGTTCGCCCTCGGTGCGGGTGACGGGGTCGAGCTCCAGGGTCGATTCGCCGTCCCGGTGCTCGCCGGTGCCGATCCGTACGGTGACCAGGCCGAGGACCCGCAGCAGGGGGCGTGCGGTGAGGTCGACGGTACGGACGCGGTCGAGGGCGAGCGAGCGACGCCGCACGAGGAGGAGCCCGGAGTGGAGGTCGACGTGTCCGGGGCCGATCCGGTAGCGGGTGCGGCGCCAGCGGACGTGGTCCACGAGAGCCGCGCAGCCGGTCAGCAGCACGGCCCCGGCGGCGGTCCAGAGTCCGGCCCGGGCGGCGCCGAAGTGGCCGAGGAACCCCATGGCCAGCGGGACGGCGGTGCCCATCACCACTCCGGCCGTCAGGACCGCGGTGACCAGGGCGGTACGGGGGTCGAGGCGGCGCCAGCCGTCGTCGGAGGTGTCCGGGGAGGGGGCCCGCGGCAGGGGCGGGGCCGTCATGTGGCGTCGCCGGGGGTGTCCCGGGTGATGCGGGTCAGCCGTTCGGCGAGCGCGGCGGCGGGTTCGTGGCCGAGCCCCGCGATCCGTACCGCCCCCTTGGCGGAGGCGGTGGTGACGGTGAGCGTGGCGAGGCCGAAGAGCTGCTCCAGTGGGCCGCGGACCGTGTCGACGGTCTGGATGCGCGACATGGGCGCGATCCGCCACTCCTGGAGGAAGAGGCCGGTGCGGACGTAGACGGCGTCCTCGGTGACCTCCCAGCGGTGGGTACGGAACCACCACCGGGGCAGCCACGCGGCACAGGACGCACCGAGCCCGGCGGTGGCCGCCGCGGAGAGCAGCAGCCACGGCCGGGCCGGGACGATGAGGGCGGCGAGGACGCAGAGCACGGCCAGTGGCGCCGCCGTGAGCAGCAGCCACTGGGCGCGCCACCAGCCGACGGCGCGCCGGTCGAGCGAGTGCGCCGGAGGCCTCAGGCGCGGCGTCCCCTCACCCTGGGCCACCGGTTCAGCGACCGCGCAGCGACCGGTAGGTGGCGACGAGGGAGGCCGTGGAGCTGTCCAGCTGCTCGCCGCCGGTGCCCTCGGTGAGGACCGGCTCGATCTTCTTCGCGAGGACCTTGCCGAGCTCGACGCCCCACTGGTCGAAGGAGTCGATGTTCCAGATCGCACCCTGGACGAACACCTTGTGCTCGTACAGCGCGATGAGCTGGCCGAGGACCGAGGGGGTGAGCTTCTCGGCGAGGATCGTCGTGGTGGGGTGGTTGCCCTGGAACGTCTTGTGCGGGACCAGTTCCTCGGGCACGCCCTCGGCGCGGACCTCTTCGGGCGTCTTGCCGAAGGCGAGCGCCTGGGTCTGCGCGAAGAAGTTGGCCATCAGCAGGTCGTGCTGGGCGATGAGTCCGGGCAGCAGGTCGGCGACCGGGGCGGCGAAGCCGATGAAGTCGGCCGGGATGACCTTGGTGCCCTGGTGGATCAACTGGTAGTACGCGTGCTGGCCGTTGGTGCCCGGGGTGCCCCAGACGACCGGGCCGGTCTGCCACTCGACCGGATTGCCGTCCCGGTCCACGGACTTGCCGTTGGACTCCATGTCCAGCTGCTGCAAGTAGGCGGTGAACTTGGAGAGATAGTGGCTGTAGGGCAGCACCGCGTGCGCCTGGGCGTCGAAGAACTGGCCGTACCAGACACCCAACAGGCCCAGCAGCAGCGGGGCGTTCTCCTCCGCCGGGGCGGTGCGGAAGTGCTCGTCCACGAGGTGGAAGCCGTCGAGCATCTCGCGGAACCGGTCCGGGCCGACGGCGATCATCAGCGAGAGGCCGATGGCCGAGTCGTAGGAGTAGCGTCCGCCGACCCAGTCCCAGAACTCGAACATGTTGGCCGTGTCGATGCCGAAGTCCGACACCTTCTCGGCGTTGGTCGACAGCGCGACGAAGTGCTTGGCCACGGCGTCCTGACCGGCCTTCAGCTCGGTGAGGAGCCAGTCGCGGGCGGAGGTCGCGTTGGTGATCGTCTCGATGGTGGTGAACGTCTTCGAGGCGATGATGAAGAGCGTTTCGGCCGCGTCCAGGTCGCGGACGGCCTCGTGGAGGTCCGCGCCGTCGACGTTGGAGACGAAGCGGAGGGTGAGGGAGCGGTCCGTGAAGGAGCGCAGCACCTCGTACGCCATGGCGGGGCCGAGGTCGGAGCCGCCGATGCCGATGTTGACGATGTTCTTGATGGGGCGGCCGGTGTGGCCGGTCCACTCGCCCGACCGGACCCGGTCGGCGAAGGCCGCCATCTTGTCCAGGACCGCGTGCACGGCCGGCACGACGTTCTCGCCGTCGACCTCGATCACCGCGTCGCGCGGGGCGCGGAGCGCGGTGTGCAGGACGGCGCGGTCCTCGGTGGTGTTGATCTTGTCGCCGCGGAACATGGCGTCCCGCAGCTCGGCGACTCCGGTGGCGGCGGCGAGGTCGCGCAGCAGACGCAGGGTCTCGTCGGTCACCAGCTGCTTGGAGTAGTCGATGTGCAGGTCGCCCACCCGGAGGGTGTAGGCGGCGCCGCGGTCCGCGTTCTCGGCGAACAACTCCCGCAAGTGGGTCCCGCCCAGCTCCTCGCGGTGCTTGCCGAGGGCCGCCCACTCGGGCGTCTGGTTGAGCTTGGTTCGGCTTTGTGCGTTCATCCCGGGTATCAGCCCATTCTTCTCGTACCTGCTCCCCGCTGCACCCCCCAACCTAATTGATCCTGGTCGCGGGTGCCGCGCGGGCATGGCCCGGTGCGGGACATCGTGCGTCCGCAGGCTACGAAAGCGTTCCGGCCGGCACCCGGGGGGTGGCCGGCCGGTGAACGGGGCGGTACGAAGAAGCGCGGCTCCCGCCGGGAAGACGTCGGGGGCGGGAGCCGGGCGGGGTGTTCTCAGATCTCGCCGCGGAGCTTGGCGAGCGCCTCGGCGAGAATGGCCTCGCCGTCCGCGTCACTGCGCCGCTCGCGTACGTACGCGAGGTGCGTCTTGTACGGTTCCGTGCGCGGCGGGTCGGGCGGACTGTCCTTGTCCTGGCCCGCCGGGAAGCCGCATCGGGGGCAGTCCCAGGTCTCCGGTACCTGCGCGTCATGGGCGAAGCTCGGCTGCGTCTCGTGCCCGTTCGAGCACCAGAAGGAGATGCGGAGGCGCGGTGCGGACTCGCCCCGCTCGGCCTCCCCCATCGGCCCCGCTCCGACCCGGCTTCCCCGGATCGCGTTGCCACTTGCCACGGTCGTAACTCCCTGCGTGATGCTGCTCGAAGATGCCCCAGTCTACGTAAGGCCCAACGCGCGTCCAGTGATTGGAGTTACACGGTCACCGGCAATCGCGGACGATGCGTCAGCTGTCCAGCTTGATGAGCAGGCCGAGTGCCACAATGCTCGCGAACCAGCACAGGCCGACGACCACGGTGATGCGGTCGAGGTTGCGCTCGGCCACCGAGGAACCGCCGACCGAGGACTGCATACCGCCACCGAACATGTCGGAGAGGCCGCCGCCCTTGCCCTTGTGCATCAGCACCAGCAGCATCAGCAGCAGGCTGAAGACGATCAGGGCGATCTCGAACGCCAAAATCACGGCTGGTCCCTACTTTCCGGAAATTCCTGGACTGCTTCTGAGAAAAATGCTTCTGAAAACTACTTCTACGCAATGTGTGAAGCACAACGGGGGCCGAGGGTGGAACCCACCCCGGCCCCCGCAAGGGTACGACGGATCGGCGCTAGCGCATACTCACTGGTCGCGGAAGCGGACGATCTTGACGAACTCGTCGGCGTCCAGCGCGGCACCGCCGACAAGGGCGCCGTCGACGTCGGGCTGCGCCATGATCGCGGCGACGTTGCCGGACTTCACGGAGCCGCCGTACTGGATACGGACGGCGTCGGCCAGCTCCTGCGAGTACAGCTCGGCGAGCCGGCGGCGGATGGCTCCGCACACCTCCTGGGCGTCCTCGGGGGTGGCGACCTCGCCGGTCCCGATGGCCCAGACCGGCTCGTACGCGATCACGATCGACTCGGCCTGCTCGGCCGGGACGCCCTCGAGGGCGCCGTCGAGCTGCGCGAGGGTGTAGGAGACCTGGTCACCGGCCTTGCGGATGTCCAGGCCCTCGCCGACGCAGAGGATCGGGGTCAGCCCGTGCTTGAAGGCGGCCTTCACCTTGGCGTTGCAGATCTCGTCGTTCTCGCCGTGGTACTGGCGGCGCTCGCTGTGGCCGACGGCCACGTACGCGCACTTCAGCTTGGCGAGCATGGAGCCGGAGATCTCGCCGGTGTACGCACCGGAGTCCTGCGCCGAGATGTCCTGGGCGCCGTACTTGATCTTCAGCTTGTCGCCGTCCACCAGGGTCTGCACGGAGCGCAGGTCGGTGAAGGGCGGCAGGACGGCGACCTCGACCGCGTCGTAGTCCTTGTCGGCCAGCGCGAAGGCGAGCTTCTGGACGTGGGCGATGGCCTCGAGGTGGTTGAGGTTCATCTTCCAGTTGCCCGCCATCAGCGGGGTACGGGTGCTCATCTGGCTCAGTTCTCCAATGCGGCGAGGCCGGGGAGCGACTTGCCCTCGAGGTATTCGAGGCTGGCGCCGCCGCCGGTCGAGATGTGGCCGAAGGCGTTCTCGTCGAAGCCCAGGATGCGGACGGCGGCGGCGGAGTCGCCACCCCCGACGACACTGAAGGCCGGGGAGTCGACGAGCGCCTGGGCGACCGCGCGGGTGCCCTCGGCGTAGTCGGGGTGCTCGAAGACACCCATCGGGCCGTTCCAGAAGACGGTGGCCGCGTCGGCGAGCTTCGCCGCGTACAGCTTCCGCGTCTCGGGGCCGATGTCCAGGCCCTCCTGGTCCGCCGGGATGGCGTCGGAGGCGACGACGGTGGGGTTGGCCGGGGCCTTCGTCTTGAGGTCCGGGAACTCGGAGGAGACGAGGACGTCGACGGGGAGCACGAACTCCACGCCGCGCGCGTCGGCGCGCTTGAGGTACTCCTGCACGGTGGGGACCTGGTCCTCCTGGAGCAGCGAGATGCCGACCTCGTGGCCCTGGGCCTTGAGGAAGGTGTACGCCATGCCGCCGCCGATCAGGATGCGGTCGGCCTTCTCCAGCAGGTGGTCGATGACGCCGAGCTTGTCGGAGACCTTGGCGCCGCCGAGGACCACGGCGTAGGGGCGCTTGACGTCGCTGGTGAGCTTCTTCAGGACGCCGACCTCGGTGGCGATGAGGTAGCCGGCGACGTGCGGCAGCCGGGCCGGGAGGTCGAAGACCGAGGCGTGCTTGCGGTGCACCGCGCCGAAGCCGTCGCCCACGTACACGTCGGCGAGGGCGGCGAGCTGGTCGGCGAAGGCGCCGCGCTCGGCGTCGTCCTTGGACGTCTCACCGGCGTTGAAGCGGAGGTTCTCGATGACGGCGACCTGGCCGTCGGTGAGGGCGGCGACCGTGGCCGTGGCGGACTCGCCCACGGTGTCGGTGGCGAACGCGACCTCGGTGCCGAGCAGTTCACCGAGCCGGGCGGCGGCGGGAGCCAGCGAGAACGCCGGGTCCGGGGCGCCCTTCGGGCGGCCGAGGTGCGAGGCGACGATGACCCGCGCGCCGGCCTCGGCGAGCTTGGCGACGGTCGGCTGGACGGCGCGGATGCGGCCGTCGTCGGTGATGGTGGTGCCGTCGAGCGGCACGTTGAGGTCGGCGCGGACGAATACCCGCTTGCCGGCGACCCCTTCGGCGAGAAGTTCGTCGATCGTCTTCATCTGTTCCAGGACTCCTTGGAAAGGACGGATGAGCACGCGAGAAGGCCCGGACGGCGCTGCGTCGCGCCGTCCGAGCCCCTCACTACATCGAGATGCCTGCCGATCCGAGGATCAGAGCTGGCCGCCGACGAAGACGGTCAGGTCGACGAGGCGGTTGGAGTAGCCCCACTCGTTGTCGTACCAGCCGAGGATCTTCACCGTCTTGCCTTCCTGAACCATCGTCAGGGAGGAGTCGAAGGTGCAGGACGCCGGGTCGCTGACGATGTCCGAGGAGACGATCGGGTCCTCGGTGTAGGTGAGGTAGCCCTTCAGGTCGCCGTCGTCGGCGGCCTTCTTGAACGCGGCGTTGACCTCGTCCTTGGTGACCTCACGCTTGAGCTCGACGACCAGGTCGGTGGCGGAACCGGTCGGGACCGGGACGCGCATCGCGATGCCGTCGAGCTTGCCCTTGAGCTGGGGCAGAACCAGGGCGGTGGCCTTGGCGGCACCCGTCGTGGTCGGGATGATGTTCTCGGCGGCGGCGCGGGCGCGGCGCAGGTCCGAGTGCGGGAAGTCCAGGATGCGCTGGTCGTTCGTGTACGCGTGGACCGTCGTCATCAGGCCCTTGACGATGCCGAAGTTCTCGTCGAGAACCTTGGCCATCGGCGCCACACAGTTGGTGGTGCAGGAGGCGTTGGAGATGACGTGGTGGTTGGCGGCGTCGTACTTGTCCTGGTTGACGCCCATCACGATGGTGATGTCCTCGTCCTTGGCCGGAGCCGAGATGAGGACCTTCTTGGCGCCACCGGCGATGTGCTTCTCGGCGTCGGCCTTCTTGGTGAAGATGCCGGTCGACTCGATGACGATGTCGACGCCCAGCTCACCCCAGGGGATGTCGGCCGGGTTGCGCTCGGAGAGCACCTTGATGGTGTGACCGTCGACGGTGATGGTGTCGGCGGTGTGGCTGACCTCGGCCTTGAGACGACCCAGAATGGTGTCGTACTTCAGCAGGTGAGCCGTGGTCGCAGTGTCACCCAGGTCGTTGACAGCCACGATCTCGATGTCCGCACCCTGCTCCAGCAGCGCGCGGAAGTAGTTACGACCGATGCGGCCAAAGCCGTTGATGCCTACGCGGATCGTCACGAACCGATCTCCTCGTTAGGTACGCCGGGTTTCGACGCCGGCGAGTTGTATGGGATGTCCCCGACCGCCTCCGACCCTACCTCTCATGTGGCCCGCAGGTGACATCGAGAGCCCTCGTACGCGCCCCGATGAGCCCTACCGACCAGTAGGAAACGGGGGCTCCGCCTCACCGGGGGTCCCCCGGTGGGCCTTCGGGCCGCAAACCGGATTCTGTCCGGCGTCGAAGGAAATGTGCCCAACGCCCGTGCACACACGGACGATCAGGGCATGACGGGCCCGCACCGGCCCCCGCCGCCCGCCCCCGGCCCACGTCGGGCGCTCCGCCCCGCGCTCCGCGCGCGCCCCGGCCGGTGTCTTCTCCGGACAGCGAAAAAGCCGCCGCCGGCGTCTCCGTGGAGGGAGCGCCGGCGGCGGCCGTATACGACAGGGGTCCCGCCGCGCCGGTCTCAGCCGACCAGGCCGTCCGCCATCTCCTCGCTGAGGGTGGACTCGGTACCCGGGATGCCGAGGTCCTGGGCCCGCTTGTCGGCCATCGCCAGGAGCCGGCGGATGCGCCCGGCGACGGCGTCCTTGGTCAGCGGCGGATCGGCGAGCGCGCCCAGTTCCTCCAGCGAGGCCTGCTTGTGCTCCATGCGCAGCCGGCCGGCGGCGGCGAGGTGCTCGGGGACCTCCTCGCCCAGGATCTCCAGGGCGCGGCCCACGCGGGCACCGGCGGCCACGGCGGCGCGGGCGGAGCGGCGGAGGTTGGCGTCGTCGAAGTTGGCGAGCCGGTTGGCGGTCGCCCGGACCTCGCGCCGCATCCGGCGCTCCTCCCAGGCCAGTACGGACTCGTGGGCGCCGAGGCGGGTCAGCAGGGCGCCGATCGCGTCGCCGTCGCGGACCACCACGCGGTCGACCCCGCGGACCTCGCGGGCCTTCGCGGCGATGGAGAGCCGGCGTGCGGCCCCGACCAGCGCGAGCGCCGCCTCGGGACCGGGGCAGGTGACCTCCAGCGAGGAGGACCTGCCCGGCTCGGTGAGCGAGCCGTGCGCCAGGAAGGCCCCGCGCCAGGCCGCCTCGGCGTCGCAGGTGGCCCCCGAGACCACCTGCGGGGGCAGCCCGCGAATGGGACGGCCCCGGCCGTCCACCAGACCGGTCTGGCGGGCCAGCTGGTCGCCGCCGGCCACGACACGTACGACGTACCGGGAGCCGCGCCGCAGCCCGCCGGGGGCCATCACGATCAGCTCCGAGGCGTGCCCGAAGATCTCCAGGATGTCGCGCTTGAGCCGGCGGGCCGCCATCGCGGTGTCCAGCTCCGCCTCGATCACGATCCGGCCGCTCACCAGGTGGAGCCCGCCCGCGAAGCGGAGGATCGCGGAGACCTCCGCCTTCCTGCAGCAGGTCCGGGTGACGGGAAGCCGAGAGATTTCGTCCTTCACCGCTGGCGTCATCGCCATGGGCCGATCCTTCCATGCATCCGAAAAATACGGTCGTACGCGGCGGCCAGCAGCTCCGGATCATGAATCGGAACACCGTCCGGCGAGGCCACAGGCGCCAGCTCCACTGCGGCACCGAGCCGCTTGGCGGCATCGGCGAGGGACTCGCGGTCAGGCACGGCGGCCTCGTCGGCCAGCACCACGTCCAAGGCGAGTTTAGGGGCGTGTCGCCCCAAAACCTCCAAATGACGCTGCGGGGAGAAGCCATCTGTTTCACCGGGTTGCGGCGCGAGGTTCAGCGAGAGCACCTTGCGGGCCTTCGTCGCGACCAGCGCGTCGAGCAGATCCGGGACCAGCAGATGGGGAATGACCGAGGAGAACCAGGAGCCGGGTCCGAGCACCACCCAGTCCGCGTCCAGGACGGCCTCCACCGCCTCCGGGACGGCGGGCGGGGCGTGCGGCACCACCTGCACGGACTGCACCTCGCCCGGGGTGAGCGCCACCGTCGCCTGGCCGCGAACGGTCACGATCGCGTCGGGGCGGTCCGGCTCGTGGCCCCTGACCTGAGCCTGGAGTTCCAGCGGCACGGCGGACATGGGCAGCACCCGGCCGTGCGCGCCGAGCAGCGTGCCGACCAGGTCGAGGGCCTGGACGTGGTCGCCGAGCTGTTCCCAGAGCGCCACGATCAGCAGGTTGCCGACCGCGTGCCCGTGCAGGTCGCCCCGGGACTCGAAGCGGTGCTGGGTGACCCTGGCCCAGGTCTGCCCCCAGTCGTCGTCCCCGCAGAGCGCCGCGAGGGCCTTGCGGAGGTCGCCGGGCGGGAGCACCCCGAACTCGTCGCGGAGCCGGCCGCTGGACCCGCCGTCGTCGGCGACGGTGACGACGGCCGTCAGATCGCCGGTGATCCGGCGCAGCGCGGTCAGCGAGGCGGAGAGCCCATGGCCGCCGCCGAGGGCGACGACCTTCGGCGGGCCGCCGCGCCTTCGCCCGGAGCGGAGTGAGCCCGCTCGGCTCAGCCTCCGCAGCCGAAGGTTGACGCTGGTCACTCGCGCCCCATGTCCCGGTGGACGAGGACGGTCTCGATCCCTTCGGCCGCGAGACGGGCGGAGAGCTTCTCCGACATCGCGACGGAGCGGTGCTTACCGCCCGTGCAGCCGACCGCGATGGTCACGTAGCGCTTGCCCTCGCGGCGGTAACCGGCGGCGACGAGCTGGAGCAGCTCGGTGTACTGGTTGAGGAACTCCTTGGCGCCCGGCTGGTCGAAGACGTACGCGGACACCTCCTCGTTCAGGCCGGTGAAGGGGCGCAGCTCGGGCACCCAGTGCGGGTTCGGCAGGAAGCGGCAGTCGACCACGAGGTCGGCGTCGACCGGCAGGCCGTACTTGTAGCCGAACGACATCACCGTGGCGCGCAGCTCCGGCTCCTGGTCGCCGGCGAACTGGGCGTCCATCTTGGCGCGCAGCTCGTGGACGTTGAGGCTGGAGGTGTCGATGACCAGGTCGGCGTCGCCGCGCAGCTCGCGCAGCAGGTCGCGCTCGGCCGCGATGCCGTCGACGATGCGGCCGTCGTCCTGGAGGGGGTGGGGGCGGCGGACGGATTCGAACCGGCGGACCAGGGCGTCGTCCGAGGACTCCAGGAAGACGATCCGGCGGGTGACGTGCTTGGTCTCCAGGTCCGCCAGGGACTCGCGGAGGTTGTCGAAGAAGCGGCGTCCGCGCACGTCCACGACGACGGCGATCCGGGCCACGTTGCCCTGCGAGCGCGCGCCGAGTTCGACCATGGTCGGGATCAGCGCGGGCGGGAGGTTGTCGACGACGAACCAGCCGAGGTCCTCCAGACACTTCGCGGCGGTGGACCGGCCGGCGCCGGACATCCCGGAGATGATCACCAGTTCGGGGATGGCCGCCGTGACGACGTCGCCCGTCTCGGTGGTGGTGCCCGTGCTCACGTGTGCCGCTCCGTCTGTTCGGTCCGGGTCCGGTCGGGTGGGTTCCGCTTGGCGGTGGTCATGGTCGGTCATGGCGTGCCCCCGTCGTTCTCGTCAATGATCTCTCCTGTGGCCGTGTTCACGGCGGGTGCGGCCGGGGCGGCCGTGGCGAGGGCCGCGGCCACCGACTCCGCGGTCCTGCGGCCTATCCCCTGTACCTCGCAGATCTCGTCGATTGTCGCCTGTCGCAGCTTCTTGACGGAGCCGAAATGCTTGAGCAGGGCGAGTTTCCGGCTCTCGCCGAGGCCTGCGACGCCGTCCAGCGGGCTGCTGCGGACCCGCTTGGCCCGCTTGGCACGCTGATAGGTGATGGCGAAGCGGTGGGCCTCGTCACGGACGCGCTGAAGGAGGTAGAGGCCCTCGCTGGAGCGGGGCAGCACGACGGGATCGTCATCGTCGGGCAGCCAGACCTCTTCGAGGCGCTTGGCGAGGCCGCAGACGGCGATGTCGTCGATGCCCAGCTCGTCCAGGGCCCGCTTCGCGGCGGCCACCTGGGGCTGCCCGCCGTCGACCACGACGAGCTGCGGCGGGTAGGCGAACCGCTTGGGGCGGCCGTCGTCCTCACGCGGCTCGGTGTCCTCGCGGAGGGCGGTGTCCTCGCGGGGAGCGGTGTCCTGACGGAGGGCGGCGTCCTCGCGCGGCTCGGTGTCGTCGTGGAGTGCGCGCGGCTGCGGCTCGATGGAGGCGGGGGCGCTGTCCTGCGGGGCATCGCCTCGGTGCGGGCCCGCTTCGGAGGCGTCCGCTCCGGGCGTCTCCTCCCACTCCCCCAGGCGCTCCTTCTCCTGGAGGTAGCGGCGGAACCGGCGGCCGATCACCTCGTGCATCGACCGGACGTCGTCCTGGCCCTCGAACCCCTTGATCTGGAAGCGGCGGTACTCGCTCTTGCGGGCGAGGCCGTCCTCGAAGACGACCATCGACGCGACGACGTCGTCGCCCTGGAGGTGGGAGATGTCGTAGCACTCGATGCGCAGGGGGGCGGTGTCGAGGCCGAGCGCCTCGGCGATCTCCTCCAGGGCCCGGGAGCGGGTGGTCAGGTCGGAGGCGCGCTTGGTCTTGTGCAGGCCGAGGGCCTGCTGGGCGTTGCGCTGGACCGTGGCCATCAGGTCCTTCTTGTCGCCGCGCTGCGGGATGCGCAGGCTGACCTGGGAGCCCCTGCGGTGGGCGAGCCACTCGGAGACCGCGTCGGGGTCCTCGGGCAGGGCAGGGACGAGGACCTCCTTGGGTACGGAGTCGCCGGTCTCCTCCCCGTACAGCTGCTGGAGGGCGTGCTCGACGAGACCGGAGGTGTCGACGGCCTCGACCTTGTCGGTGACCCAGCCGCGCTGTCCGCGCACCCGGCCGCCGCGCACGTGGAAGATCTGGACGGCCGCCTCCAGCTCGTCCTCGGCGACGGCGATGAGGTCCGCGTCGGTGGCGTCGGCGAGCACGACGGCGCTCTTCTCCATGGCCCGTCGGAGCGCCCCGATGTCGTCCCGGAGGCGGGCGGCGCGCTCGTACTCCATGTCCTCGGCCGCGAGCATCATCTCCTTCTCCAGGCGGCGCATGTAGGCGCCGGTGCGGCCGGCCATGAAGTCGCAGAACTCTTCGGCGAGTTCGCGGTGCTCCTGGGGGCTGACGCGGCCGACGCACGGCGCCGAGCACTTGCCGATGTAACCGAGCAGGCACGGACGGCCGGTGCGGGCGGCGTTCTTGAAGACCCCGGCGGAGCAGGTACGGACGGGGAAGACGCGGAGCATCAGGTCGACGGTCTCGCGGATCGCCCAGGCGTGGCCGTACGGGCCGAAGTAGCGCACGCCCTTCTTCTTGGCGCCGCGCATGACCTGGACCCGGGGGAACTCCTCGTTGAGGGTGACCGCGAGGTACGGGTAGCTCTTGTCGTCCCGGTACTTGACGTTGAACCGGGGGTCGTACTCCTTGATCCAGGAGTACTCCAGCTGCAGCGCCTCGACCTCGGTGGAGACGACCGTCCACTCCACGGAGGCCGCCGTGGTCACCATGGTGCGGGTGCGCGGGTGGAGGCCGGCCAGGTCCTGGAAGTAGTTGGCGAGGCGCTGGCGTAGGTTCTTCGCCTTGCCGACGTAGATCACCCGGCGGTGCTCGTCGCGGAACTTGTAGACCCCCGGGGAGTCGGGGATCTGTCCCGGCTTGGGGCGGTAGCTGGAGGGGTCTGCCATGTCTCACACCCTACTTCCGGCCGGTGACACCCGGGGGTGCCGTCCGCACGGTGCCGGTGCTCGCCGTCCGCCCCGGCCGTCGGGGCCCCTGCCGCCCTGGGTCAGGCGCCGGGCCCGGCCACGAGCCGGCCGCCCTCCGCGCTGACCGGGACGGCGGGCAGCGGCACGGTGGCCGGGCCCTGGATGACCTCGCCGGTCGTGGTGTCGAAGATGCTGCCGTGGCAGGGGCAGTGCCCCTCGTTCTTCTCGATCTTGGCCAGTACGCAGCCGGCGTGGGTGCACTGGGCGCTGAAGGCCTTGTACTGCCCCTTCGCCGGGCAGGTCACCAGGAGGCGCTGCTCCCGGTAGAGCTTCGACCCGCCGACCGGGACGGCGTCCGCCGCGCCGAGGTCCACCGGCGCGGTCGGGGTGGGGTTCTGGGCGTGGCCGAGCTTGGACTCCGTGGAGCAGGCAGCCGCTCCCAGCCCGGCGGCACCGGCGAGCGCGGCACCCTTCAGCACGGTGCGGCGGGTGGCGGGCAAGCCGGACATCGCGGTCTCCACGGAGGTCGGTGGTACGGGGCGTGCGGGAAAGCGCACACGGAGGTACGGGCGTCGCGGGCCGGTGGGACGACGGGGCGCCCGGCCGGGGCGCACGACGACAGAACCGACGATACCGGCGGAGATCGGCGCCCCGGCGCCCGGGTCCGGGGCACGGGAACGGGACGTGGGATCGGGACATGGGATCGGGCACGGGCACGGGGGTCGGGCCGACGGGCCCCCGTGGCCCCGTGGCCCCGTTTGGCCCGGGCAGGACGCGGTACGGCCCGCCGGGGTGCCTCCTCCCGGGCGGGACGGAGCACCTCGGCGGGCCGTACCAAGGCACGTCAGGCCTTGCGGGCGCGGGTCGCCTTCTTGGCCGCGGGCTTCTTCGCGGCCGGCTGCTTCGCCGTGACGGCGGCCGTGGCCGTCCGCCGGGCGGGGGCGGCCTGGGCGGCGACCGTCTTCTTGGCGACGGTCTTCCTGGCTGCCGCCTTGCGCGCCGGCTTGCGCACGGAGGGCACGGCCGCCTCGTTGATCCGGTCGGTGTCCAGAACGTCCTGGAGGAACTTCCCGGTGTGGCTGGCGGGCACGGCTGCCACCTGCTCCGGGGTGCCTTCGGCGACCACCAGACCGCCGCCGTTGCCTCCTTCGGGGCCCATGTCGATGACCCAGTCCGCCGTCTTGATCACATCGAGGTTGTGCTCGATGACGACGACGGAGTTGCCCTTGTCGACCAGCCCGGAGAGAACCTTGATCAGCTTGCTGATGTCCTCGAAGTGCAGACCGGTGGTCGGCTCGTCCAGGACGTAGACCGTGCGGCCGGTGGAGCGCTTCTGGAGCTCGCTCGCCAGCTTCACGCGCTGCGCCTCGCCACCGGAGAGCGTCGGCGCGGACTGCCCGAGCCGGACGTATCCGAGGCCGACCTCGTTGAGGGTACGCAGGTGCCTCGCGATGGTCGGGACGGCCTCGAAGAACTCCAGGCCCTCCTCGATGGGCATGTCCAGCACCTCGGCGATGGACTTGCCCTTGTAGTGGACCTCCAGGGTCTCCCGGTTGTACCGGGCGCCGTGGCAGACCTCGCACGGCACGTACACGTCGGGCAGGAAGTTCATCTCGATCTTGATGGTGCCGTCGCCCGAGCAGTTCTCGCAGCGCCCGCCCTTCACGTTGAAGGAGAAGCGGCCCGGCAGATAGCCGCGCACCTTCGCCTCCATCGTCTCCGCGAAGAGCTTGCGGACGTGGTCGAAGACTCCGGTGTACGTCGCCGGGTTGGACCGGGGGGTCCGCCCGATGGGCGACTGGTCGACGTGGACCACCTTGTCCACGAGGTCGTCCCCGTCCACCCGGGTGTGCCGGCCGGGGACGGACTTGGCGCCGTTGAGCTCACGGGCGAGGTGGGTGTAGAGGATGTCGTTGACCAGGGTGGACTTGCCGGACCCGGAGACCCCGGTGACGGCCGTGAGGACGCCCAGCGGGAAGGAGACGTCGATGTCCTGGAGGTTGTTCTCCCGGGCGCCGTGGACGGTGAGCCGTCGGCCCGGGTCCACCGGGCGACGGACGTCGGGGACGGTGATCTCCCGCTTCCCCGAGAGGTACTGGCCGGTGATGGACTGCTTGTTGGCCAGCAGATCCTTCAGCGATCCGGAGTGGACCACCTTGCCGCCGTGCTCCCCCGCGCCGGGGCCGATGTCCACGACCCAGTCCGCGACCTTGATCGTGTCCTCGTCGTGCTCCACCACGATGAGCGTGTTGCCCATGTCGCGGAGCCTGACCAGGGTCTCGATCAGCCGGTGGTTGTCGCGCTGGTGCAGGCCGATGGACGGCTCGTCCAGTACGTACAGCACGCCGACCAGGCCGGAGCCGATCTGGGTGGCGAGGCGGATGCGCTGGGCCTCGCCGCCGGACAGGGTGCCGGCCGCGCGGTTCAGCGAGAGGTAGTCCAGGCCGACGTCGACGAGGAACCTCAGCCGCTCGTTGACCTCCTTGAGGACCCGCTCGGCGATCTTCTTGTCGCGGGCGTTGAGCTTCAGCCGGCCGAGGAACTCGGCGCAGTCGCTGATCGACATCGCGGCGACCTCGGCGATGGACTTCTCCATCACCGTGACCGCGAGGACGATCGGCTTGAGGCGGGTGCCCTCACAGGTCGGGCAGGGCACCTCGCGCATGTACCCCTCGAAGCGCTCCCGGCTGGAGTCGCTCTCGGCCTCGGAGTGGCGCCGCTTGACGAACTGGACCGCGCCCTCGAAGGACGGTGTGGTGTAGGCGCGCTCGCGGCCGTACCGGTTGCGGTAGCGCACCTCGGTCTTGATCTTGTGGCCGTGGAGCAGGGCCTTCTTGGCGCGCTGCGGCAGGCCTGCCCACGGGATGTCCGTACGGAAGCCGAGGGCCTCGGCGAGCGCGCCGATCAGACGGCCGAAGTATTCCTTGGTGTGGCCGTGCGACCACGGATGGATGGCCCCCTCGTCCAGCGACTTCTCCTCGTCCGGGACGACGAGCTCGGCGTCGACCTCCATGCGGGTGCCGATGCCGGTGCAGTCGGGGCAGGCGCCGAAGGGCGAGTTGAAGGAGAAGGAGCGGGGCTCCAGCTCCTCGAAGGAGAGGTCGTCGTACGGGCAGTAGAGGTGCTCGGAGAACATCCGCTCGCGCTCGGGGTCGTCCTCGGGGAGGTCGACGAAGTCGAGCACGACCATGCCGCCGGAGAGGCCGAGGGCCGTCTCCACCGAGTCGGTGAGCCGGCGCTTGGCGCTGTCCTTCACCGTGAGGCGGTCGATGACCACCTCGATGGTGTGCTTCTCCTGCTTCTTCAGCGTGGGGGGCTCGGAGAGCTGGATGGTGGCGCCGTCCACCCGGGCACGGCTGTATCCCTTGGTCTGGAGGTCGGCGAAGAGGTCGACGAACTCACCCTTGCGCTCACGGACCAGTGGGGAGAGCACCTGGAAGCGGCTTCCCTCGGGCAGGCCGAGGACCTTGTCCACGATCGCCTGCGGCGACTGGCGGGAGATCGGCCGCCGGCACTCGGGGCAGTGCGGCTTGCCGATCCGGGCGAAGAGCAGGCGGAGGTAGTCGTAGACCTCCGTGATGGTGCCGACCGTCGAGCGCGGGTTGCGCGAGGTCGACTTCTGGTCGATGGAGACGGCGGGCGAGAGACCTTCGATGAAGTCGACGTCCGGCTTGTCCATCTGGCCGAGGAACTGCCGGGCGTACGAGGAGAGCGACTCGACGTAGCGCCGCTGCCCCTCGGCGAAGATCGTGTCGAACGCGAGGGAGGACTTGCCCGACCCGGACAGCCCGGTGAAGACGATGAGGGAGTCACGGGGCAGGTCGAGCGAGACGTTCTTCAGGTTGTGCTCGCGCGCGCCACGGACGATGAGACGGTCGGCCACGCCGGTCCGCACCTTTCTTGAGAGAAACGGGGGGAACTGAGCCCCCTGTCCAGGGTATGGGGGGCGCCACAGCGGTGTTGAAAGGTTTCGACTTCGAGCGTATAGCACGCACATTCGATTTCCGGCCGGCCGTAACCTCCTTCACCCGAACGAGTGGCGGGGCTACGCTCGGTCGCATGAGCGATCATGTGCGCGACCTGGCATCTGTACGCGGAGCTACGGAACGGCTGCTCGCAGCTGCGGAATTATGGGACGAATCCACCGTTCCCGCACCGTCCCGACTGCCCGGTTGGAGCCGGGGCCATGTCCTGGCCCACCTGTCACGTAACGCCGACGCGCTCCGAAATGTTCTCCGCGGACTCCCGATGTACGCGGGCGGCGAAATCCGGGACCGCGAGATCGAGGCCGGCGCGCCCCGGCCGCTCGCCGAGCAGCTGGCCGATCTGCGCGCGAGCACCGAGCGGTTCCTTGCCGAGGCGGCCCTGCCCGCCGACTGGTCACGCACCGTGCAGCTGCGCAACGGGGTGACGGACTCCGCCTCCGAGCTGCCGTTCCGCCGCTGGGCCGAGATCGAGCTGCACCACGTCGACCTCGGCGCGGGGTACGAGCTGGAGGATCTGCCGGAGGACTTCACGGTCCGGGAGACCGACTTCCTGGCGGAGCGCTTCGTGCGCCATCCGCAGGTGGTCTCCACCGGCATCCGGTCCGGGGACGGCCGCCTCCGGACCACGGGCGGCGGCGCGGACGGCCCGCACGTCGTGGTCAGCGGGTCGGACGCGGAGCTGCTGGGGTGGCTCTCGGGCCGCCGTGACGGCTCGGCGCTGACCGTGGAGGGCGGTCCCCTCCCCGTACTGCCGCCGCTATAGGCTGCCGCCCATGACCTACAGCGGAGCGGTGCGGGTCGGCGGACCCGCGGACGTGCACGAGCTGACCGACCTGATGATCTCCAAGGTCGCGGTCGGCCCGACGAACAACAACGCCTACCTGCTGCGCTGCCGGGCCACCGGCGAGCAGCTCCTCATCGACGCCGCCGACGAGGCGGACACCCTGCTGCGGCTCGTCGGCGAGGACGGCATCGCCTCCGTGGTCACCACGCACCGGCACGGTGACCACTGGCAGGCCCTGGCCGAGGTGGTGGCCGCCACCGGCGCCGTCACGTACGCCGGCCGGTACGACGCCGAGGGCATCCCGGTCCCGACCGCCGTACTCGTGGAGGACGGCGACACCATCCGGGTCGGCGAGGTCGTTCTGACCGCCCGCCATCTGGTCGGCCACACCCCGGGCTCCATCGCGCTGGTCTACGACGACCCGCACGGGGCTCCGCACCTCTTCACCGGCGACTGCCTCTTCCCCGGCGGCATCGGCAACACCCGCAAGGACCCCGAGGCCTTCGCGAGCCTGCTCCACGACGTGGAGACCAAGCTCTTCGACCAGCTGCCCGACGAGACCTGGGTCTACCCGGGCCACGGCCACGACACCACGCTCGGCGACGAGCGCGGACAGCTCCCGGAGTGGCGCGCCCGGGGCTGGTGACGGTCCCCGACGAATGGGGGCGCCCCGGTACCGAGCCGGTACCGGGGCGCCCCCCGTTCGTCCTCGCGGAGTGGGGCGGAGACGGGGTGGTGCGCGTCAGCCGCCGACGCTGCTGCTGCCCTTGCGGGACTCGGACGCGGGGTCCGGCTCGGACGCGGGGTCGGACCCGGACGCCGGACCGGACCCGTTGGCTCCGGCCTCCGCCGCAGCCGCCTGCCTCCGGCTCGCGATCAGGCTGGTGATGGTGGTGATCACCAGGACGCCGCAGATGACGGAGAGCGAGAGCGGGACCGAGATCTCCGGGACGTGCAGGCCCGATTCGTGCAGCGCGTGCAGCACCAGCTTGACGCCGATGAAGCCGAGGATCACCGAGAGCCCGTAGCTGAGGTGGACCAGCTTCTTCAGCAGGCCGCCGATGAGGAAGTACAGCTGGCGCAGGCCCATCAGCGCGAACGCGTTGGCCGTGAAGACGATGTACGGGTCCTGGGTCAGGCCGAAGATCGCGGGGATGGAGTCGAGGGCGAACAGCACGTCGGTGGTGCCGATCGCGAGCATGACGACCATCAGCGGGGTCATGACGCGCTTGCCGTTGTTCCGGATGAAGAGCTTGGTGCCGTGGTACCGGTCGGCGACGCCGAAGCGGTGCTCGATGGACTTGAGGAGCCGGTTCTCCTCGAACTCGTCCTCCTCCTCGTCGGCCCGCGCCTCCTGGATCAGCTTCCACGCCGTGTAGATCAGGAACGCGCCGAAGATGTAGAAGACCCAGGAGAAGTTGGCGATGACGGCCGCGCCCGCGGCGATGAAGACCGTCCGGAGCACCAGTGCGATCAGCACCCCGACCAGCAGCACCCGCTGCTGGAGCTGGGAGGGCACCGAGAACTTCGCCATGATCAGGACGAAGACGAAGAGGTTGTCGACGCTCAGCGATTTCTCGGTGATGAAGCCGGCGAAGAACTCACCGGCGGACTGGCTGTTGCCGAAGACCAGCAGGCCCAGGCCGAAGAGGGCCGCCAGCGTGATCCAGACGACCGTCCAGATACCGGCTTCCTTGGTCGACACGTCATGAGGCTTGCGCCCGATGAAGAAGTCGACGGCGATGAGGGCGGCCAGACCGAGAATGGTCAGCACCCAGAGGGTCCATGAAACGTCCACTGCGCCTCCGGCAGTTCGCTACGGCTACTGATCAGCGTCGTCGCTGCCGGAGGTCTCTTCCACCCGGGCGCACGGGATGTGCGCCGGGCCGGCGCCCCGGGACCGGTCACAGTCCGTACTGACGGGAACGCCACGTGTGGGAATACTCCCCTCCGTCCAAGAAACGGTACAGGAAGACCCAAGAAAAGGTAAAGAGAATGGCAAAGGAGAATCAAAAGACCCTGGTCCGTGACGTCCTACTGCGTTAGCGCGACCACCCTCCCGGCGCCCGCGTCCCTACGACGCGTCGGCGCGGCCCCTTCCGGGCCCCCCTGGCCCTGCGACACGCGTGCTTCGGGCCGCGCGCTTCAGTGGCCCCCGGCCCGCCGCGCCTCGGACACCGCGGCCAGCACCTCCTCCAGGATCCGGCTGCCCTGTGGCACCCGAGGGGGTTCGTACGTCCACACGTGCCGCACCCAGGGGTCGGCGAGGTGGTCACCGGCGAGCGGGGTGAGCCGGAGGAGCCCTCGCCAGAACGGCGCGAGGACAGGCCCGTACGCGGACGCCTCCTCCTGGTCCGCGACCAGCAGCAGGTGCACCCCGACCGAGGGGCCCTCCTCGGCGAGATAGCGCAGCCGGGTGATCGCGCGGTCGTCGAAGCCGTGGGGGAAGTCATTGACGACGAGCAGCTGTCCGGCGGGGTCGAGACCGGGCGGCAGTGCGTCGGCGGCACCCGCCCGCACCGCCATCTGGACCAGGTCGACGCGTCGGGTGAGGTGATCGAGGACGGCGTCGACCCCTGCGGCTCCCCGCGTCGGCGGCCCGGCGAGCACACCGGCCCGGATCAGCGGCGCGAGGGCGGCGGCACCGGTCCCCGCCGGGTCGATGACCTGGAGCGACATCTCCCCCGCCGGGTACGCGGCGAGCAGCCGTACGGCGTGGGCGACGGCGCTGTCCAGCGCGAGGCGCTTGCGCTCCGTGCCGTCCAGCAGGAGATCGGCACCCGATTCGCTCCGCCCCGCGTCGATCCACAGCCCGCGCTCCAGGGGGAGCCGGACCAGCAGCGGAATGCGCAGCTCGGGGCACTCGGGCAGATGGACGTCACCGAGCCGCAGGGCCCAGGGCTGTCCGGCCGGGGCCCGGCGGGTGTGCCAGACGGGGCTGTCCCAGCCGGCGCAGGCGGCCGGGAGCGCGGGCTCCACCACCTCGGACTCGGCCACCAGTTGGGCGAGGTCCCGGTCGAGCACCTCCCGGGCTCGGGCGACCAGCTCGTCGCGTTTCGCCCTGGCCTCCTCGCGTGCGGCGTCCCCCGCCCCGCCGATGCGGTTGCGCGGGTCGGACAGAGCGCGGTCGAGCTCGGCCTCCAACCGCGTCTCCGCGAAGTCGACGGCGCCCCGGTAGGCGGCGACGCTGCGGGCCAGGTCCTCGAACATGCCCCAGACCTGGTGGTAGAGCCGCTCGTCCAGGGTGTGGCCCGCGGCGTCCCCGGCCACCGGTGCGGCGGGCCCGGAGGGCTCGGCGGAGGGGGCGGTCGCGGAGGGCGGGGCTGACGCGGCACGCGGGGTGGTCGCGGATGCGGTGGGTACGGCGGCCGGGGTGGTTTGGCGGCGCGGGTGCGCGTAGTCGATGCGGCCGCCGGGCGGGATCACCGCCGCGTCCGCCTCCGTACCGACACCCACACCCACACCGGCACCGGCACCCGCACCGGCCTGCGACTCCGCTCCGGTGGGCGGAGTGGCGTGCGGGACGGCGGGTCCGGCCTGGGCGGGGACGAGGGGGTCCGCGGCCGCCTCCTGGATCAGGGCTGCCAGTGCCTCCGCTCCGGTCAAGCCCTGGTCGGCGAGCATGCCCGCGAGTCCGGAGGCGTACCCCTGGCCCACGGCGCGTACCTTCCAGGCACCGGCGCGACGGTAGAACTCCAGGGCGCTGACTGCTGTCTCGGTGTCGAGCCCGGTGAGGGTGAAGTCGGCGATCCCGGTGCCGTCGGGCCCGTTCACGGCCACGCGAGGGGCGGCGACCGCGCCGAACCCGGCAGGGGTGCCGGGCGTCCGGGGAAGCGCGAGGAGGACGGTGACCCGGTGCACCTCCCCGGGCAGGGCATCGAGGTCGAGAGCGAGCCGGTGCTCGAAGGCGGCACGCCGGGGCACCTCGACGCCGGGCAGCCGGGGCTCCCCCGGGTGGGCGACCCAGGCGGCGCCCCGTACGGTGCCCCGCTCGTCGGAGAGAGCGGCTCCGGCCACGACGGGCGAGCCCGCCGTCACCCGGACCTCCAGGCGGGTGGAAGGCAGCGGATGGTTCTGCCCCCGGACGAGTTCGGCCGTCATTGCCCTGTCCCCTTGCTGCGTGACGTGTCGGTGCCTGAGCGCGCGCATGAGCGTGTCCGCGTGCGTGCGTGTGCGTATGCGTATGCCTGCGTGTACGTGTGCGTGCCCTCGCGGGGTGCGCCCCGGGTACGCGCAACTCCCGGCGGCGGGAGCCTCCGGGAGTTGGGTGGACCCGTGGGCCCGTGGGTTCTGTCCGGTTCCGCCGGTCCCGTCCCGCCGCGCGCGGCGGTGGTCCGGACGGGTTCTTCGGCGGGTGGCCGTCAGAGGTGCGGCAGGATCGCGGGCATCAGGTCCTGGAACGTGCGGCCGTTGGCCGGAGTGCCGAGGGCCGTCATCTGCCAGCCGGCGCCCGCCCGGTGCACCTTCGCCATGATCTGGGCGGTGTACTGGCCACCGCCGTCGAGCGTGTAGCGAGCCAGTTCCTGGCCGTTGGTCTCGTCGACGATGCGGCAGAAGGCGTTCTGCACTTCCTGGAACGTCTGCCCGGTGAAGCTGTTCACCGTGAAGACGATCTGATCGATGTGGACCGGGACCCTCGCCAGGTCCACCAGGATCGCCTCGTCGTCGCCGCCCGATCCGGCGCCGCCCACGAGGTTGTCACCGGTGTGCTTGACCGAGCCGTCGTCGCTCACCAGATGGCGGAAGAACACCACGTCCACCGGCTGCTTGTCGGCGAACAGGACCGCCGAGGCGTCCAGGTCGATCTCCCGCGTGCGCGATCCGAAGAAACCGCGGCGCGCCGCCGCCTTCCAGCCGAGCCCCATCCGCACCGCGGTCAGGGTTCCCCCGTCCTGCTTCTGCAGACTGATCGCCTGGCCCTTGGTCATGTTGACCGTCACGCGCTGTCCCCTCTCCGCGTTGCTCCGCGTCGTGCTCCGCAACCGTCCGTATGCGGTTTCCCCGCACCCTACGCATGGCGCCCGCACCGGAACCCGGTCCGGTGCGTTCTGTGTCGTTCTTGCAACACGGGGAGGACATCTCCCCGCGCATCAGGCGATCCCGGCCTCCTTCATCTGCCGCAGCTCCTTCTTCAATTCGCCCACCTCGTCGCGCAGACGTGCGGCGACCTCGAACTGGAGGTCGGCGGCGGCGGCCCGCATCCGCTCGGTCATCTCCTCGATGATCCCGGACAGCTCCTCGGCGGGCCGGTCGCTGGTCACCGCGCCCCTGGCACGGGTCTTCCCGGAGTCGGCCTTGACCTCCCCGGCCTTGCTCGCCTTGCCGCCGAGCGACGGCACCGGGGCCTTGGCGCCCTTGGTCTGCCGGTACCCGGTGCCGAGGAGCTGCTCGGTGTCGACCTCCTCGCGGGCGATGGAGGCGACGATGTCGTTGATCTTCTTGCGCAGCGGCTGCGGGTCGATGCCGCGCTCGGTGTTGTACGCGATCTGCTTCTCGCGGCGCCGGTTGGTCTCGTCGATGGCCTGCGCCATGGCGGGGGTGATCTTGTCCGCGTACATGTGGACCTGGCCGGAGACGTTGCGCGCCGCGCGTCCGATCGTCTGGATGAGCGAGGTCGCGGAGCGCAGGAACCCCTGCTTGTCGGCGTCGAGGATCGCCACCAGCGACACCTCGGGCAGGTCGAGCCCCTCCCGCAGGAGGTTGATGCCGACCAGGACGTCGTACTCGCCGGAGCGCAGTTCGCGCAACAGCTCGATGCGGCGCAGGGTGTCGACGTCGCTGTGGAGGTACCGGACCTGGATGCCGAGTTCCAGGAAGTAGTCGGTGAGGTCCTCGGACATCTTCTTGGTGAGGGTGGTGACGAGGACCCGCTCGTCGCGTTCGGTGCGGGTCCGGATCTCGTGCACGAGGTCGTCGATCTGGCCCTCGGTGGGCTTGACGACGATCTCCGGGTCGACCAGCCCGGTCGGGCGGATGATCTGCTCGACGAAGCCGTCGCCGCGCGAGAGCTCGTAGTTGCCCGGGGTGGCGGAGAGGTAGACGGTCTGGCCGATCCGCTCCTGGAACTCCTCCCACTTCAGGGGGCGGTTGTCCAGGGCGGACGGCAGGCGGAAGCCGTGGTCGACGAGGGTCCGCTTGCGGGAGGCGTCGCCCTCGTACATCGCGCCGATCTGCGGCACCGTGACGTGAGACTCGTCCAGCACCAGCAGGAAGTCCTCGGGGAAGTAGTCGAGGAGGGTGTTCGGGGCGGTGCCGGGCGAGCGGCCGTCGAAGTGCATCGAGTAGTTCTCGACGCCGGAGCAGGTGCCGATCTGACGGAGCATCTCGATGTCGTACGTGGTGCGCATGCGGAGCCGCTGGGCCTCCAGCATCTTGCCCTGCTTCTCCATGGTGGCCAGCCGCTCCTCCAGCTCCTGCTCGATGCCGGTGATCGCCTTCTCCATGCGCTCGGGACCGGCGACGTAGTGGGTGGCGGGGAAGACGTGCAGCGAGGTGTCCTCGCTGATCACCTCGCCGGTGAGCGGGTGGAGGGTGGAGAGCGCCTCGATCTCGTCGCCGAACATCTCGATGCGGACGGCGAGCTCCTCGTAGACCGGGAAGATCTCGATCGTGTCGCCGCGCACCCGGAAGGTGCCGCGGGTGAAGGCGAGGTCGTTGCGGGTGTACTGGATCTCGACGAACCGGCGCAGCAGCTGGTCGCGGTCGATCTCGTCGCCGACCTTGAGCTGGATCATGCGGTCGACGTACTCCTGCGGGGTACCGAGACCGTAGATGCAGGAGACGGAGGCGACGACGACGACGTCCCGCCGGGTGAGCAGGGAGTTCGTCGCGGAGTGGCGCAGCCGCTCGACCTCCTCGTTGATCGAGGAGTCCTTCTCGATGTAGGTGTCCGACTGCGGGACGTACGCCTCGGGCTGGTAGTAGTCGTAGTACGAGACGAAGTACTCGACGGCGTTGTTGGGCAGCAGTTCGCGGAACTCGTTGGCCAGCTGCGCCGCCAGCGTCTTGTTGGGCGCCATGACGAGGGTCGGCCGCTGGAGCTTCTCGATCATCCAGGCGGTGGTCGCCGACTTGCCGGTGCCGGTCGCGCCGAGCAGGACGACATCCTTCTCACCTGCCCTGACGCGCTTGTCGAGCTCGGCGATGGCCGTCGGCTGGTCACCGCTGGGCTGGTAGGGGCTGACGACCTCGAAAGGTGCCACCGAACGTTCGATCTTCGAAACGGGCCGCATGCATCCACCGTACGACCCGCCAGTGACAACGGCTGCTGATCAGGGTCGCCGGGGCCTGTGGGCGCTGTCGAACGCGGGCTCGGCCGCGGTGTCGCCGCGGCGCTGGACCGGGATTCCACGCCGGTCGGTGCCGGTCTGCGTCCGGCGGGAGGCGTCGTCCGGGCCGGGGTCGCCTCCGACGATCAGCGGGTCGAACAGCACGATCACCCCCGCGAGCAGCAGGAAGGCCAGCGGCCCGACGAGGAGTGGTACGAGGATCGAGCCGATCGGTTCGCTCCCGGACGCGTCGGCGGCGCCGGAGACCAGGTGGACGCGGAGGGCGGCCATGCCGGTGTAGTGCATGCCGCTCACGGCGGCCCCCATCACGACGCCGGCGCCCAGGCTCGGCAGGAGACCGTGGAGGGAGACGGCCGCCCAGAGCGCGACGGTGGCGGCGACCACGGCGATGACGACGGAGAGGACCACGGTGGCCGTCGAGTAGGCGAACCGCCCGTGGAAGGCGATGGCCGCCATGCCCAGGTAGTGCATGGAGGCCACCCCCAGGCCGGTGATGGTGCCGCCGGTGACCAGGGCCAGCGGCGTCGCTCCCCGGTATCCCACGATGAAGATGCCGATACCGACCATGACGATCGCCACCGCGAGGCTCGCGTACATCAGCGTCCGGTCGTACGTGATCGGGACTTCGTCGATGCGGAAGCCCATCATCGCGATGAAGTGCATCGTCCATATCCCGGAGCCGATGGACGTGGAACCGAGGGCGAGCCATCCGGCCCGGTACGGGCGGCCGGTCCGGTCCGGGCCTGCCGTCCGGATCGGGCCGGTCCCGCCGGGTGGGGTGCCGACGGACCGGGCGGTGCAGCGCAGTCCCAGCGCGGCACCGAGGCAGGCCATGAGGAAGGCCGCGACGGGAGTCACGAGGCCGTAGGAGAAGCCGTCGACTGTGCCCTGCATGCTGGATACGCCCTTCACGAAAACGCGGTGCTGGTGGTGCTCTGCCGGTCGGCGGGCGGGCCGGGGGCCCATGGCTTCCGCCGACCGGGGAAGCCGCCGGTCGCCGCCGGACCGGTGCTGTTCCTCGGTCGAAGGATCGGGGCGCGCGGTCCACGGTGGCGCCTCCGGAGGACCCGGAGTTCCGCCGGAACCCGGGAACCCCGGCAAGCGAACACAAGGGCGGCATTTTATCGCCCGTGAGCTGGGACGGTGGCGAAAAGGGCGCCCATGATCGGGTCCTCACCACTTCTCCCCCGGGTGAGGGCGACCGTCACAATCCTGCGACTCCTCGTGCACCCCGGCGTGCGCCCCTCACGCCCCGGCGGACCATACGCGTACGAGGCTCGCACGTCACGGATCCCAGGGCCCGGGGCCGCCCGTGGCACCGGCGCTGTCAGTGATGGGCACTACCGTTCTCAGTATGACGAACGGCGCCCTCCGGGTGGAGTGGTCGGTGGTGGCGAGCCCCATCGGGCCCCTGATGCTCGCCGCGACCGGCACCGGCCTGGTCTCGGTGGCCTTCCACGCGCGTCCTCCGGTGCGTGACCGGACTCTGGCGATGCTCAGGGACAGGCTCGGCGCGGAGCCGGTGGAGGGCGGTGGCTCGACCGCGCCCGCCGCTGCGGGCCGTCTGCTCGACGCCTATTTCGACGGCACGCTGCGGGCATTCGACCTGCCGCTGGACTGGTCGTTGACCTCGGGCTTCCACCGGAGGGTCCTCCAGGAGCTCGCCACCGGCGTCCCCTACGGCTCCGTCGTCGGTTACGGGGAACTGGCCGCCCGGGTGGACAGACCCGACGGGGCGCAGGCGGTGGGGGCGGCCATGGGGGCCAATCCACTGCCGGTCGTGGTGCCCTGCCACCGGGTGGTGGAGAGCGACGGCGGGCTCGGCGGGTTCGGCGGCGGGCTGGAGACGAAGAGGCGGCTGCTGGAGCTGGAGGGCGTGCTGCCCCAGCCGTTGTTCTGACAGCGGCCCAGCCGTTGTTCCGTCGCTGACCCGGACCTGGCCCAACACCGCCCCAGACCTGGTTCCGAGGCCGTCCCGGCCGGGCGCCTCACTCCCGGTCCCCGAGCCCTGTCCAGGCCGGGTGGCGGGGGTCGTCCGCGCGGACGACGGCGTCGGCCCGGTCGGCGGGGGCGGTCTCCTCCTCGTACCGCGCGAAGGCGGGCAGGGTCCACAGCGCCTGCTCGTCCGTGCGGCGCCGCAACGCGCCCGGCGAGAGCCTCAGATGGACCGAGAGGTCGAAGGGGTACCACTGCCCCAGCAGCAACGGTCCGTGCAGCACCAGTACCCCGCCTTCGGGGAGCTCGTGGTACGGGCTGCGGGTGGCCCGGTCGGTGACCGGGTCCCACAGGTCCGGCAGGACCCGTCCGCCGCCGCCCGTTTCCAGCGGCCCGAACACCTCGCGCCAGAGCGCTCCGGTGTCGAACCAGCCCCGCGCGTACGAGTCGGGGTCCCGTTTGCCGTACTCGTACCGCAGGCTCGCCGGGCGCAGGAATCCCTCGGTGGACACGACGAGTACGGCACGCCCGCGCAGTCGCAGGGCCTGGGCGAGGCGTTCGGCCAACGGGCCGGTGCCCGCGGCGGGGGCGCCGTCGACACCGATCCTGAGCCAGGGCCCGCCGCCGTCCGGGCTCAGCCCGTCCGCGTGCGCGGCGAGGGCCTCGGCCAGCCGGTCCCAGGTGATCGCTTCGTATCGCACCCGCCCATCATCCACCGGGCCTCGCGCCCCCGGGCCGGTGGCCGGTCGCCACCTGACGTGGCCCTACTGGCCGCCGCGCAGTTCCGTGGCGAGCGGGCTCTCGCCGTACACCTCGACGCGGCCGTCCTTCACCGCCTGCGCGAAGCCGGTCTCGTCCCGGCCCATGGCCAGGCAGAGTTCGGCGTCCAGCACGATGCGGGCGTCGGCATGGGGGGCGCCGCCGTAGCCGTAGACCTCCTCGCCGGGCGGCACGGAGCCCGTACGCACGTGGAAGTCGCCCTCGTCCAGGTGCACTTCCACCAGGCCGGAGTGGGTCGTCGCCGCCAGGGAGCGGCGCAGCGGGAGGGCGAACCAGTGGGCGCGGACGGCGTCGGTGGGGCGGCGTTCCTCCAGGGCGGGCGCGCCCCACTGGGCGAGGGCGGTGAGGACCGGGAGCAGCTCCCTGCCCCGGGCGGTGAGTTCGTAGACCGAGGCGGCGGCCGGGGGCGGCAGTTTGCGGCGCAGGGCGAGGCCGCTCTGCTCCATGTCCTTGAGGCGGGAGGCGAGGACGTCCGTGCTGACGCCGGGCAGGTCCGCGTGGAGATCGGTGTAGCGGCGCGGCCCGGCCAGCAGTTCACGGACGATCAGCAGGGTCCACCGGTCCCCGACGGAGTCCAGGGCTCGGGCGGTGGCGCAGAACTGGTCGTAACTGCGTCGGCGTACGGGGCGCGCTGCTGGCTGCTGCTGACGTGGCATAGGACGCAGTCTAGACATGTTGTTGGACTTTCCAAGGTCGGGCTTGGTAAAACCAAGTATCACAATCGGCAGGGGAGGAACCGCATGGAGTTCCGGCAGTCCAGCAAGCTCGACGAGGTCTGTTACGAGATCCGCGGCCCGGTCATCGAGCAGGCGAACGCGCTGGAGGAGGCGGGCCACAGCGTGCTCCGCCTCAACACGGGCAACCCCGCGCTGTTCGGCTTCGAGGCGCCCGAGGAGATCGTCCAGGACATGATCCGGATGCTCCCCCAGGCGCACGGCTACACCGATTCGCGCGGCATCCTGTCCGCCCGCCGCGCGGTCGCCCAGCGCTACCAGGCGATGGGACTGCCGGACGTCGACGTGGACGACATCTTCCTCGGCAACGGGGTCTCCGAGCTGATCTCCATGGCCGTCCAGGCGTTCCTGGAGGACGGCGACGAGGTGCTCGTACCGAGTCCGGACTACCCGCTCTGGACGGCGGTGATCACCCTCGCCGGCGGCAAGGCCGTCCACTACACGTGCGACGAGCAGTCGGACTGGAACCCGGACCTCGCCGACATGGCCTCGAAGATCACCGACCGCACCAGGGCCGTGGTGATCATCAACCCCAACAACCCCACCGGCGCGGTCTATTCGAAGGAGACCCTGGAGGGCATCCTCGGCCTGGCCCGCCGGCACGGACTGCTGGTCTACGCCGACGAGATCTACGACCGGATCCTCTACGACGACGCCGTGCACCACCCGGTCGCCTCCCTCGCCCCGGACCTGCTCACCCTCACCTTCAGCGGGCTGTCCAAGACGTACCGGGTCGCCGGGTTCCGTTCGGGGTGGCTGGTGGTCTCCGGTCCGCAAGCGCACGCGCGCGGCTACCTCGAAGGGCTCACCACACTGGCCTCCATGCGGCTGTGCGCCAACGCCCCCGCGCAGTACGCCATCCAGGCCGCGCTCGGCGGCCGGCAGACCATTCGCGAACTCGTCTCCCCGGGCGGCAGGCTGCACGAACAGCGCGACCGCGCCTGGCAGAAGCTGAACGAGATCCCCGGGGTGTCCTGCGTGAAGCCGAAGGGGGCGCTCTACGCGTTCCCCCGGATCGATCCGAAGGTGCACAACATCGTCGACGACGAGCGGTTCGTACTCGATCTGCTGCTGCGGGAGAAGATCCAGGTGGTGCAGGGCACCGGCTTCAACTGGCCCCGGCCCGACCACTTCCGCATCCTGACGCTGCCGCACGCCGACGACCTCGACGCGGCCATCAGCCGCATCGGGCGCTTCCTGGAGGGTTACCGGCAGTGAGGCGGGGGCCCGGCGCGGGTCGGCGGCGGGCCCGGCGCGTGCCAGGAAGGGCGGGCCCTGCGTACCAGCCCTGAGCGGGATGTCGGCGAGCCAGAACCAGATCGCCGCGAAGGGGTGCCGGGCGAAGGCGAGCGGCACGGACACGGCGAAGACCAGCGCCCGCGCCCCGAGGTCGGCAAAGACCGACCAGGCGGTGCCGGCCGCCGCGCCGTCCGGCACCGCCCCGTCCGCCGCCGGGCCCGCGCCCGGCGCCCACCGGCCGTCCCGTCCCGTCCTGAGCATGGCCGGCCCCCCGCAGGTTGGTGACGGCGACGGCGCCCGCGTAGATCGCTGCCGCGAGTGGTTCACAGGCGCACTCGGAGAGCAGCGAGGTCGGAAAGTGCGCTCACCGGGTCAGCTTTCCCGGGCCTCACCGGCACCGCGCGGATCACTCCGACGGCGGGCGGGCCGGGGCCGGCACGTTCCCGCGTTCCGGTGGGTCGTCCTCCGTGAAGGAACCTCCCTGGAAACAGGAGCGGGCCCGGAGGCGTAGCCGGCCTCCGGGCCCTGTGGGTGCCGCCTTCGTCGCACACCGGCACGTTTAAGGACCAGGGTCAGTCATGATGTCGTCGCGTCCTGCCTTTGGACCACCGCAGATCGAGCTCTGCGGGCCAGATTCGAACTGGCATTTCGACGTCGCTGGGCCCTGGCCCGGTCGATCCGGCGATCGGCGGCCCATGCTGAGTCTGGAGCAAGAGTCTGAGATTGATCGCGGTCTGCCTCTGCCTCTTGGGCTACTCCGGCCGGGAGTCGGTGCGTACCGGCTCCGCCCCGCTGTCGGGCGGGGGCAGGGGCCGGTGGTGCCGGAGGGAGGAGTCGAACCTCCACTGGAACCGCGTCCGTCACGACAAGCCTCAGTTTCAGCTTGCGCTCCTCGCGCACCCCGGCCGCGGTCGTCCGTGGCCGGGGAATCCATGGTCGGTCACCCGAAGAGATAACCGAAGACCGCGTCACCCACCCGCTGGTCGGTGACCTCGGCCGCGTTGGCCTCCTCACGGGCGTACTTCACGGCCTGCTGGAGCTTCTCCACCCGCTCCGTCAGCTCCCGCACCCGGCGGGCGGGGAGGGCGCCGGAGAACTTGACCGTCGTCCAGTAACCGATCGGCACGTCCTCGTAGTACACCTCGACCTGCGCCGGGTGCTTCTCGGTGGCCTCCGCCTTCACGTGGTTGCGGGGCACCTTCTTCGTACGGAGGGTGCGCACCGGCTCGGTCTTCCACGCGTCGGCCGACGGGTCCTGCGCCCACGCCTCGGAGGCGTCCAGCACCGGGAGCTTGCGGACGAAGGTGCCGATGTCGGTGAGCTGCTTCTCCAGGAAGAGGAGGTAGGAGACGGGGGCGTCCGCGACGAGCACCCGGCCGTCGACGGTGACGTCCGCACGGGCCGCGCAGTTCGCCCAGTCCTTGGTGGCGGTCACGTCGAAGAGACGGGTCAGTGCGGCGGCGGTGTCCCGCAGCACGTCCTCGGCCTTGACCTGCACCAGCGTCGACTCGGGCGGCAGCTGCTCGCCCTCCTCGTCCTTCGGCTGGTACGTACGGGAGAGACCGGCCAGCAACCCGGGCTTCTGCAGGCCGTGGTGGGCCGCCGTCAGGTCCTGGTGGGCCTTGGACTTGACGCCCTTCTCGACTGCGATGATCTGATTGAGTTTCGCCACGCCCAGGAAGTTAGCACCGGCAACACGCGTGCCTCCATGGGTTTTCCGCCCGCTGTTCGCCACGTCCCGTCCCGTGGGCCCGGTCAGCGGCCGAGCAGTGCCAGCAGGACGCCCACCGGGTCCGTGCCCGGCATGCCGCGGGGCCACCAGTCCTCGCTGCCGGGGTCGGCCTCGTAGCCGTACCAGAGGTTGTCCCGGCCGAAGCGGAGCTGGAGCGTGCCGCCGGGGTGGGTGAGGTGGTTGCGCCGGGGCTGGAAGCGGGGGAATTCGGCGGCTGCCAGGGCCGGGCGGGCCCGGTCGAAGGGGCCGGCCGGCGGGTCCCAGGGGGTCTCCAGCACGGCGAGGCCCTCCGCGCCGCCCTGCCGCCAGGCGGCCACGGCACGGGCGAGGTCGGTGGTGTTCCGGCCGGTGGCGTAAGCCAGTTCGCGGTAGAGGGTGCGGCTGGTGGCGGTGAGCCCGGCGGTGGGTCCGGCGGCGGCCAGCCGCACGGCGTCCTGCCAGGCGCTCAGCCCGGCGATCGGGTCGCGGCCGGTGGTGAGGATCGCGTGGGCGCGGGCCGCCGCGTCGGTCGCCAGCTGGTCCAGCGCCAACGGGTCGCCGGCGCCGGGCATTTCGGGGTAGGCCGGCGGCCTGCCGGGAAGGGCGGGTACGGGCGGCGGGGGCGGCAGCGGCGGCAGGTAGCGCTCGGCGAACGCCTCCCGGGCGGCCACGGAGGGGGCCTCGGGGACCTCGGGGCGCTCGCGGGCGGCGTGCTCGGCGTTGCGCCGGGCCAGCTCGTCCAGGAGTTCTCGCTCACCGCGTCCGCGCAGGAGCAGCAGCACGAACGGATCGGCGTCCAGCAGACGGGCCGTCTGGTAGCAGAGCGCCGCGACGTGTTTGCAGGGCAGCGCCCGGTCGGGGCAGGAGCAGGTCGGATCGAGGTCGTCGACGGCCGGCAGCAGCCGGACACCGGCCCCCTCCGCGGTGTCGACCAGGGCGTGCGGCATGGTTCTGGCCAGCAACGCGGAGAAGTGCCCCGGGCGGGCGGCGACCGCGTCCAGCAGGGTGTCCCAGCCGCTCTCGGTGAAGACCCGCAGGCGGATCTCCGCGCGGTACGGGCGGGGCCTGCTGCCGTGCACGTACGCGACGACCCGGCCGGGGGTGACGGTGATCGCGGCGACGTGGCCCGCGTCCGCGTACGCGCGGCCCCGGGCGAGGCGCCCCTCGTCCAGCGAGAGCCCCTCCAGCGCGTCCACCCAGGCGCGGCCCCACCAGCTGTCCGCGAAGGGCTCGCCCTCGGCGGACGTACGCGCGGGGACGGCCTCGAACGTACGGCGCAGTCCGTCCGGGCCGGGCCGGGCGGCGGGCGCACGGCTGCCGGCCCGCACCGCGGGGGTGCGGACGCCGAGGGAGCGGACGCCGGGGTCGCGGGCGCCAGGGGTACGGGCGCCGGGTGCGGGGCTCACGCGGGCCTCCGGAGCGCGACGAGATCGGCGAGGTCCCGGTCGCTGAGCTCGGTCAGCGCGCTTTCGCCGCTGTCGCCGAGCACGGCGTCGGCGAGGGCGCGCTTGGCCTCCAGCAGCTCGCCGATGCGGTCCTCGACCGTGCCCTCGGCGATCAGGCGGTGCACCTGCACGGGCTGCGTCTGGCCGATGCGGTACGCGCGGTCGGTGGCCTGCTCCTCGACCGCCGGGTTCCACCAGCGGTCGTAGTGGACGACGTGGGCGGCGCGGGTGAGGTTGAGTCCGGTACCGGCCGCCTTCAGGGAGAGCAGGAAGACGGGGACCTCGCCCTGCTGGAACCGGTCGACCATGCGTTCGCGCTCGGCCACCGGGGTGCCGCCGTGCAGCAGCTGCGAGGGCACCGCGCGGGTTTCGAGGTGGGCGGAGAGCAGCCGGGCCATCGAGACGTACTGGGTGAAGATCAGCACGGATCCGTCCTCCGACAGGATCGTGTCGAGCAGCTCGTCGAGAAGGGCGAGCTTGCCGGAGCGGCCGTCCAGGCGCGGGGCGGGCTCCTTCAGATACTGGGCCGGGTGGTTGCAGATCTGCTTGAGGGAGCCGAGCAGCTTCATGATGAGGCCTCGCCGGGCCATCCCCTCCGAAGCCTCGATCCGCGCCATCGTCTCGCGGACCGCCGCCTCGTAGAGCGTGGCCTGCTCCCGGGTGAGGGAGACGGGGTGGTCGGTCTCCGTCTTGGGCGGGAGTTCGGGGGCGATCCCGGGGTCCGACTTCTTGCGCCGCAGCAGGAAGGGGCGGACCAGGCGGGCGAGCCGTTCGACGGCCTCGTCGTTGCCCAGCCCCGCGGCGGTGCCGGTGTTCTCGGCGGCCCGCGCGTGCCGGGAACGGAACGCCTTGAGGGAGCCGAGCAGTCCCGGGGTGGTCCAGTCGAGCAGCGCCCACAGCTCGGAGAGGTTGTTCTCCACCGGGGTGCCGGTGAGCGCCACGCGGGCGGGCGCGGGGATGGTACGCAGGGCTTTGGCGGTGGAGGAGTGCGGGTTCTTGACGTGCTGCGCCTCGTCGGCGACGACCAGGCCCCAGTCGTGTGCGGCGAGCTGCTCCGCGCCGGAGCGCATCGTGCCGTAGGTGGTCAGCACGAATCCGGCCTCCTCGCCGGGGAGGGTGCGGTCCGCGCCGTGGAAACGGCGGACGGGTACCCCGGGGGCGAAGCGGTTGATCTCGCGGTGCCAGTTGCCGAGCAGGGAGGCGGGACAGACCACCAGGGTGGGAGCCGGGTGGGCGCGGTGGAGGTGCAGCGCGATCAGGGTGATCGTCTTGCCGAGGCCCATGTCGTCGGCGAGGCAGCCGCCGAGGCCGAGCGAGGTCATCCGGTCCAGCCAGGTCAGTCCGCGCAGCTGGTAGTCGCGGAGGGTGGCGTGCAGACCGGGCGGCGGTGCGAGGACGGTGTCCTCGTCGAGGATGCGGGTGCGGAGGGCGGCGAGGGCGCCGGTCGGTACGGCCTCCACCTGCTCGCCGTCGAGCTCAGCGCTGCCGGTAAGGGCGACGGCGAGGGCCTCGACGGGTTCGAGCAGCCCGAGTTCCCGCTTGCGCGCTTTGCGGACGAGGCCGGGGTCGACGACCACCCACTGGTCGCGCAGCCGCACCACCGGCCGGTGCGCCTCGGCGAGACGGTCCATTTCGGCCTCGGTCAGCGGCTCGCCGCCGAGGGAGAGCTGCCAGTCGAAGGCGAAGAGGCGCTCGGCGTCGAAGAAGGAGGTGCCGTCGGTGGCCGAGCCCGGGGCGGGGCGGACGACGGCGGAGGCGGTGAGCGAGCGGGCGAGCTCGCGCGGCCAGTGGAGGCTGACGCCGAGGTCCGCGAGGCGGGCGCCGGCCGCGCCGAGCAGCTCGTACAGCTCGTCCTCGGTGAGCGCGAGGACGTCCGGGACGGGTTGGTCGAGCAGGCGCTCCAGCGGTGCCCACGCCCGGGCGGCCCGGCGCAGCGCGAGCACGGTGTCGACGCGGGCGCGCGGCCCGAACGGCTCGCCCGCGGTGCCGTCCCAGAGGGCTGCGGCGTCGGTGACACGGGTGGGGTCGGCGAGGCTGTGCACCTGGACGACGGCCGCGGCGGCGTGCCGTACGGCGGGGTCGTCGGGCCCGCCGGACATGCCGTCGGGGGCGTGGCTGTCCGAGCTGTCGAAGAGCTCGAAGGGCGACAGGTCGAGCCGGAGGGAGATCTGCACGCCGGCGTCGAGCCCGGCGGCGACCTCGACCGCCCAGGCGGCCACGCCGGGCAGGTGCTGCGCCTCCCGGGCGGCGAACGGCGCTCCGGAGGCGAAGGCCGCGGCGGGAGTCCGGGGCAGGGCGTCGGCGACCGCGTCCAGGAACGCCCCGACCAGGAACTCCGGGTCCGCGAGGCGCAGCGGGGGCGTGCCGGGCAGCGGGACCGCGTACCCCTCGGGCGGCAGGGCCGCGGCGACGGCCCTCAGGTGGGCCACGTCCGTGGCGTCGCGCGGACCGGCCCGCCAGGCGTCGTGGTCGTCGGGGGTGAGCCCGGGCAGCATCCGTCCGCGCGCCACCAGGCTCAGGGCGTGCAGGGCCGCCGCGCCCCAGCAGCGGGTGGACGGGTGCACGGAGGGCAGGTGCCGCGCTCCGGCGAGCAGCGTCACGGCGTCCGCGACCGGCAGCAGCAGGGCGGGCACCTGGTGGCACCGGACCTCTTGCGTGCCGGAGGCCCGTGCGCCGTGGGCGCGGACCACGGTGATCCCGGTGACGACGGGGCCGTCGTCGCTGCGGGGCTCCGGCGGGGAGGCCTCCGCCCCGCCCCCGTCCGAGTGGTCCAGGTGGTCCGCCGGGTCCCAGCCGCTGTCCTCCGGGTCCCAGAACGCGATCCGTCCGTCCCTGGGGAGGGCGCCGGGCAGGAAAACGGCGGCGCGCCGCAGCAGGCGGCCCGTCTCCGTGTCGGACAGGTCCCGCACCGCCATACCGGCCACCCCCTCCTGCTCTCGTCCGGGCGCGCGCACGCCTCGTCCCGGTGTCACCGCCGGTGTCGTTCCCGGCTCCGACGAGTCTAGGCGGGCGGTCCGACAGAGCCGCGCCACGTCCGGAATCGGACCAGGTCAGCGGGGTACGAGGGCGTGAACACGGGTCGGCTCCGGGGCGGCGCCCGCGCGCGGACGCGGTCCGGGCGGCCCGCCCGGGCGTACACAGGGCGGGGCCGCCCGGACCTCAGTTCCGGGCGGCCCCGGTTCGGGTGGCCCGATCACCGCTCGACCACCGGGCGGTCTCACGCCGGGCAGTCCCTCACGCGGGGACCTCACGGCGGCCGGTCCCTCACGGCGGCCGGTCCCTCACGGCGGCCGGTCCCTCACGGCGGCCGGTCTCAGTGCCGGGTAAGCCGGTCCGGCCGGGGCTGGGCACCGGCGTCGGCGGGCGGCGCGGGGCGCGGGCGGGTGGCGGACCCGGGCGGGGGCGAGGGGCGCGGCCGGGCGGCCGGGGCCGGCGGGGTCCCCGCGCCGGCCCCGCGCGCCGCCGCGGGCTGACGTCCGTTCGCGGCGGCGGACGGTGCGGGCCCTGGCGCCGGCCGCGTACCGGAGGTCACGGGGCCCTCCGGGTGCGGACCGGAGAAGCCAGGATCCGCAGGCCGCGTGCCGGAGAAGCCAGGATCCGCAGGTCGCGTGCCGGAGGCGGCGGGACGCGGTTGCCCGTCGCCCGCCTGCGGTTGCTGGGCCCGTTCGAGGAAGCGGAGGAGCTCCACCGGGAAGGGGAGCACGAGCGTGGAGTTCTTCTCCGCCGCGACAGCGACCACGGTCTGCAGCAGCCGCAACTGGAGGGCGGCGGGCTGTGCGGACATCTGGCCCGCGGCCTCCGCGAGCTTCTTCGAGGCCTGGAGTTCGGCGTCCGCGTTGATGACACGGGCGCGGCGCTCACGGTCGGCCTCCGCCTGCCGGGCCATGGAGCGCTTCATCGTCTCCGGCAAGGACACGTCCTTGATCTCGACCCGGTCGATCTGGACGCCCCAGCCGACGGCCGGGCTGTCGATCATCAGCTCCAGGCCCTCGTTGAGTTTCTCGCGGTTGGACAGCAGGTCGTCCAGGTCGCTCTTGCCGATGATCGACCGAAGTGAGGTCTGCGCCATCTGCGAGACCGCGAAGCGGTAGTCCTCGACCTGGATGACCGCGCTCGCCGCGTCGATCACCTTGAAGTAGATGACGGCGTCCACCCGGACCGTCACGTTGTCCCGGGTGATCCCGTCCTGGGCGGGGACCGGCATCGTGACGATCTGCAGATTGACCTTACGGAGCCGGTCCACTCCGGGCACGATCATCGTGAGTCCGGGTCCCCTGATCTCTTTGCGGAGCCGGCCGAGCCGGAGCACCACCCCTCGCTCGTACTGTCTGACGACGCGGACTCCCGCGACTGCGAACAGACCGCAGACGGCGAGCACCGCGACGATCGCGATCACTAGCACTTGGACCATGACGGCCCCCTGCCACTGGCACGGCACAACGGCACCGGGGCGGAACCGTTGCCTATTAACACGTTATGCCCTTTTCGCACCCCTGTGGAACCCGAGACGCTCCCGGATGTCGCCCGGTCGGCCCACCCCGGGTGCCGGGACGCGCGGGAGCGGGCAGCGTGGCATGCGCCCGTACGGAACTCCGTACCGGCATCCGCCGGACCGGCACCTTCGCGCCGGTTACGTACCGCCCTGACGATCCGGACGAGCAGACGAGGACCCGCCCATGTCCGTGACAGCGACGCCCCACCGCCGACTCCGCCGTCCCCGCGTCGCCGCGGGGGTCGTACTGCTGACCCTCACCGCGCTGGGCGCCTCGGGCTGTTCGGGTCTCGGCCGCACCGCGGTCGGGCCGGTCACCTACACCACCGAGCGCGACCTGGAGGTCAGGGAGAACAGCCCGCTGGTACGGGGCTGCCACCCGCTGCCCGGGGGCGCGAAGGCGGTCGACAACAACACCCTCATCGACATGGTTCTCTACCGCTCCCGCGACTGCACCGGCAAGGGCAGCACCTACCTGTCGACCCGGCTCACCGACGTGGACGCCGCCGGCACGCCCGTCTGGCGCAGCTACACCCTCGTGCACTGAGCACCACTCCGGCCGGAGGCCGGGGCTCAGTTCCCGGGGTAGCGGCCCTCCGGCCAGGAGGTACGCGACGATCGCGGCGAAGGCCCCGGCCGCGAGCGCTCCGGTCGGATGGCCGTGGGTGATCTTCGCGCAGTGGGCGGCCGGCGCGCACGCGTCCGCCGGGGACTGCCCGGTCAGCCCGAAGGGGGCGGACCTCATCACGGTGCCGCAGCCCTTGGAGCCGGAGTTCACCGGCCCGGGTGCGCCGGGGGCATCCCTCTCGTCCGGGACGTGCCCGGCGGCGAGACCGGTCGGCAGGGTCGGCAGGCGTTGCCGGGGGCCCTGCGCGCGTAGAGCAGCTGCTGTCGGCGCAGCCATCCGGTGCGCGTCGCGTCGTCACCGCCGCGGGCCTACTGCGACGGGTGGTTCTGGGTGTCGAGCCACCGCAGAGAGGCGCTGCGCACCCCACCCGTGCGTCCGGCGCTGCTGCCGCTGTTCGCCGCGCGGATCAGTCCTGCCACCGTGAAGAGGGTCATCCGGGTGTCGTCCGTGATGCGGCCGACGCCCCCCTCGGAGTCCGGAGCGAGGCCGCGTACACCGAGCGGCCCGTGGGCCCGCTGGGTACCGGCCGGCGAGAGGAACTCCACCGGGTTGCCCGGGGCGTCGCCGACGGCGCCACCCAGCAGACGTCCCCGCACCCGTGCCCTGCGGACCGCGCTCCCGATACCCGGCACCAACGTCCCCCTCCGGTCTCCCGCACGCCCCGACGACGTGCCGCGTACGACGACGTGCGGTGTGCACGGCGGCGTTCCGCACATGCGGCGGCACGGGTCCATGCTGGACGTGAGGTGGTGATGCGACATGCGTACCGGCAGTGAACCCGTGACCGCGCGCAGTCCCCTGCGCATGCGGCTCTGGCTGAGTCTGTGGGGCGTCGCCTGGACCCTGTTCGGGGTGGTCGCGTTCTCGCTCGCCGACCGTCCCGGCTGGGCCGCGGCATGCGGCGTGCTCCTGGTGGTGACCGCGGCGGACGTCGCGGTGATCGTCCACCGGATGCGCCAGGGCTCCCGTTTCCAGCCGGGCAAGGAGGTCCCGCCGTACGAACCCGGCCACGGCGACGGGCGGACGCGCCGGCCGTGGACGAGGACTCCGTGAGCGCCGGGGGCCCTGCCCCGGCCCCCGCCGAGGACTCAGTCCCGGCTGTCGAAGCGCGCGGCCGTCAGGTACTCCGGATTCGGGTCGAGGGCGGCGGCGAGCCGGAAGTGGCGGGTGGCCTGCTCCGGCCGCCCGGCCCGCTGGAAGGTGCGGGCCAGCGCGAAGTGGGCGAAGGCGTTGTCCGGCTCGCGCTCCAGGACCAGCTCGAACTCCAGCTCCGCCGGGCGGAGTTGGGCCGCCGCGAAAAACGCCCTGGCGCGCAGCAGCCGGGCCGCGGTGTTCTCCGGGTGGGCGGCGATCACCGAGTCGAGGAGCTTCACCGCACCCTTGGGGTCACGCGCGGCAAGCAGTTGCTCGGCGGCGCGGAAGTCGATCACATGGGTTTCCGGGTTCCGTTCGGGCACGGTCGGATCCTTCCCTTCGCTCGGGTGTTTGCAACGTCGGGCGGGGCCGCGTTGTTCCGCGGCCCCGTCGACCCCTGCGCCCGCCCTTCGGTGTGCCGCTATTCCGCCTGCCCCGCACGGCCGGAGGCCGCCCGCCGGGACAGCTCGTCCCACACCCGTCGCACCTGCGGTTCCAGGTCGTCGAGCGGGCCGTCGTTGTCCACGACGAGATCGGCGACGGCGAGCCGCTCCTCGCGGGTGGCCTGGGCCGCCATCCGGGCCCGCGCGTCGGCCTCCGTCATGCCGCGCAGCCGGACGAGCCGGTCGAGCTGGGTGGCGGGGGTGGCGTCGACGACGACGACCAGGTCGTAGAGGGGGGCCAGGCCGTTCTCGGTGAGCAGCGGGACGTCGTTGACGACGACGGACCCGGGGCCGGCCGCGCGCTCCAGTTCGGCGGTCCGGTCGCGGACCAGGGGGTGCACGATCGCGTTGAGGGCGGCGAGCCGTTCGCCGTCGCCGAAGACGACGGCACCGAGGGCGGGCCGGTTCAGGCTGCCGTCCTCATGGAGCACACCGGCGCCGAACTCCCGCACGACGGCGGCGAGTCCCGGCGTTCCGGGGGCGACGACCTCCCGGGCGAGGCGGTCGGCGTCGATCAGTACCGCCCCGTACGAGACGAGCAGCCGGGACACTTCGCTCTTGCCGGCACCGATGCCGCCGGTCAGGCCCACTTTCAGCATGGGCGGCAGCCTACGGGGCCGGACGGGCGCACATGCCACCCGGTGGCGGCTGTCCGGCGCACCGGGGCGGTGTACCGGACAGCCGCCGTCAGGCGTCGCCCTCGCGCTCGGCGAGGAAGCGCTCGAATTCGAGGCCGATCTCCTCGGCCGACGGCAGGTCCACCGGTTCGGCGACGAGGTTGCCCCGGGTCTCGGAGCCTGCGATCGCGTCGTACTGGTGCTCAAGTCCCTCGACGAGGGCGACGAGTTCTTCGTCGCCCTCGCCGATCTGCCGGTCGATCTCGGTCTGGGTGCGGTGCGCGGCGGTGCGCAGGGAGTGCGCGACGGTCGGCAGCACCAGGCCGGTCGCGGCGGTGATCGCTTCGAGGCTGGTGAGCGCCGCGTCCGGGTAGGCGGAGCGGGCGACGTAGTGCGGGACGTGCGCGGCCACGCCGAGCACGTCGTGACCGGCCTCGGCCAGCCGGTACTCGACGAGCGCTGCGGCCGAACCGGGGACCTGCGCTTCGTCGAACGGGGTGCTGTGTCCCGGCATCAGGTCGACGCGGTTGCCGTGCGGGGTGAGGCCGACCGGGCGGGTGTGCGGCACTCCCATCGGAATGCCGTGGACGGTCACCGAGAGCCGGACGCCGAGGCGTTCGACGATCTGCTCGACGGCAGCGGCGAACCGCTCCCACTCCACGTCCGGTTCGGGCCCGGAGAGCAGGAGGAAGGGGGCGCCGGTGGCGTCCTGGACGACGCGGACGTCCAGCGTCGGGGTCTCGTACGCCGTCCAGCGGTCGCGCCGGAAGGTGAGCAGCGGGCGCCGGGCGCGGTAGTCCACGAGGCGGTCGTGGTCGAAGCGGGCCACCACCTGGTGGGGCAGCGACTCCAGCAGTCCGTCGACGACCTGCTCGCCGGTCTCACCGGCGTCGATGTACCCGTCGAAGTGATAGAGCATGACCAGGCCGGCCGACTCCTGGGCAAGCGCCATGTCGACGACGGCCAGCCCCTTCGGCTCCCATTCGTACAGACTCTGCGGATCAGGCACAGTTACCGCTCCTTCTCGTATTCCTGAAGGAGAACACCCCTGGAGGCACGGACATTCCCCGTCCGTGCCCCGTCATCGGGTGTTTACGCGGGCGCGGACACCGGCGTCACGCGAGCACGCGGCTGTGCAGCGCGGTCACGGCCTTGCGGGCCGAGGTGAACGCCCCGTGCTGCCAGGCGTCGGTGTTGCTGAGGTAGTCGCCCGCGAAGTAGACGCGGCCGGCCGCCTTGTTGAGCGGGGCGAAGGCGGCGGACTCCGGGCCTCCGGCCAGCGAGTGCCAGGCTGCCTCCAGGTGGGGGGTCTGGCGCCAGTGGTGCGAGAAGGACGAGGCGAGTTCCGTACGGTACTTCTCGCCGTGGATCTTGACGCCCTGGGCGAGGGCGCGGGCTTCGCGTTCCTTCGGCGCGAGCGCCGCGTAGGAGTCGGCGTTGGTGCCGGTGTTGTAGTAGCCGATGACCAGGCCGCGGTCGCCGTTGTGGCCGTAGGACGGGTACCAGATGTGGGAGAGGTCCATGTCGGTCTCGGTGATGCCGCCGTAGATCCGGTGGTCGGTCTCCCACCAGCGGCTCTTGTACTCCAGGCCGATCTTTCCGGCCGAGGAGGGCTTGCATCCCTCCAGTGCGGTCTGCACGGCGGAGCCGAGGTTGTGCGAGGTCTTGGCCAGGATGTTCGGGGGGAGCGCGGCGATGCAGTAGTCGGCGTCGATGGTGCGGGTGCGGCCGTCCTGCGTGTAGGTGACGGTGACGCCGTGCGGGGTGTCCCGGATGTCGGTGACGGCGGCGCCCGTACGGATGCGGCGGCTGCCGATCGCCTTGGTCAGGGCCGCCGGTATCCGGTCCATGCCGCCGACGGGCTGGAACATCAGCATGGCCTGGTCGTACTCGAACTCGAAGGAGAAGTAACGGCCCACGTTGGTCGCGAAGATCTCGGAGGCGGTCGGTACGTCCCCGAGCAGCTCGCCGGGGGTGCCCACGGCGGCGGGGTCGACGCGGTAACCGCGGCGCGGGCTGCCGGTGTATTCGAGGGTGTCGCCGATGTCGCCGAAGTCCTTCAGGAACTCCAGGAGCTTCTCCCGGTCGTCGGCGGAGACCTGACGGTCCAGGGCGCCCATGTCGGTCGCCTTGGCGAGGAGTTCGGAGACGTAGCCGTACATGTCGGCCTTGGCGGTGCGGTAGCGCATCGGGGCCTTCATCCCGTTGCGCTCGTTGAAGATGTACGCGTTGGCGTTCACGTTGGTGAACACCTCCACGGGGACGCCGAGTTCGCGGCAGTAGTCGAGCGTGACCATCCACTGGGGGATCCGGCCAGGACCGGCGTTCATGTACTGCCCGTCGTGGAACTTGGCGGTCTGCTTGTTCCCGTACAGGTCGGTGGTGGTGTCGCCGCCGCGGATCGTCGTATTGCGGCCACCGGTGAAGGCCCGGGCCTCCAGGATCGTACAGTCGTAGCCCGCCTTGCCGAGCTCGTAGGCGGAGGCGAGGCCGGCGATGCCACCGCCGACGATGACGACCTTCGCGGCCGCCCGGCCGCCCTTCAGGTTGAAGTCGCCCTTGCTGGGGGCGTGGAAGACGGGTTCGCGGCTCGCGGCCTGGGCGGTGGGGGCCAGACCGAGCGCACCCATGGTGGCGAACATGGCGCCGGCCCCACTGGTGAGACCGACCTGACGCAGGAAACTGCGGCGGCTCGAACCGGACGCGGCACCGTTCGGCATGCTGGATATAGGGGTCATGTCCCGACTCCTCCGTGGATCTTGGCGATGTCGGGATACTGGCAAGTGCGTGTTACGGCCCGTCAGTTACTCGTGTATCCCACATGTTTCTCTCGAAGAAGAATGCGAACCGATATTCGGGCAATGGTCCAGACCTTGACGCTCTCCGCCCGCACCCCTAACGTCTCGGGGCAACACGCGTCCCCGAGGCGGCACGTCCCGGAGACGTACGTTCAGGTCCTCGCCCCCGATTCACGTACGAGACGTCTGGACTCTCCGGGAAGGCACCTCCATGCGCACCCGCACCCCCCTGGCCCCGCTGCTCGCCGCCGCCCTCGTCACCTGCGGCCTCACCCTCGTCTCGGCGGGACCGGCCGACGCGGCCGGCGTCGTCGACGTCAGCACCGCGAAACAGCTCAAGGCGGCACTCGTGGCAGCCGTCCCCGGCGACACGATCCACCTCGCGGACGGCACCTACACCGGCAACTTCAAGGTGACCGTCCCGGGCACCGCCGACGCGCGCATCACCCTGACCGGCTCCTCCGCGGCGGTCCTCACCGCGAGCGGCGGCTACGGGCTGCACCTGAACGGCGCCTCGTACTGGACCGTGCGGGGCGTCACCGTCACCGGCGGCCAGAAGGGCATCGTGACCGACTCCGCGAACGGGGTCGTCATCGACTCGGTGACCATCCACGACCTCGACATGGAGGGCGTGCACTTCCGCACGTCCAGCAAGGACGGAACCATCCGGGATTCGCGGATCTACGACACCGGGCACGACGGGCGCGGCATGGGCGAGGGCGTCTACGTCGGCACGGCGGGCGACCTCACCGACAACAGCGACCGGGTCCTGATCACCGGCAACCTCATCGGCCCGGGCGTCGGCGGCGAGAACGTCGACATCAAGGAAGGCACCACCGGCGCCCGGATCATCGGCAACACCTTCGACGGCAGCGGGCTCACCGGCGCGAACTACGACGACTCCTGGGTCGACGTGAAGGGCAACGGCGTCCTCGTCCAGGGCAACACCGGCTCCCGTACGACCAACACCGGCTACGAGACGCACACCCAGCAGCCGGGCTGGGGCTGCGGCACGGTGTTCCGGGACAACGCCTCGGACCTCACCGGCGCCACCGGCACCCTGCGGCTGGCGATCAACGTCACCGCGAACACGCCGAGCTGCGCCACGACCGTGTACTCCGACAACACGGTGACCGGCGGCGCGGGCCTGACCAACATCGGCGTCACCCCGTAGACCCACGACGGTCACCACCTGGGCACGGGTGGCGGCCCGCCACCACGTGTGAGTGCCACCACCGGCACGCGTGAAGGTCACCTCCGGCACGCGTGAAGGTCACCACGGACACGCGTGAGGCCCGCCCCCCGAAGGGGACGGGCCTCGTGCGTACCTACTCCTGCTACCGCCGTCCGTCAGCGGTCGCCAGGGTCAGAGCTTCAGCTCTGGCCGCCGGCCAGCTTCTCGCGCAGAGCGGCGAGCGCCTCGTCCGACGCCAGGGCGCCGGCGTTGTCCGCCGACTCCGAGGAGTACGAGCCGCCACCGCTGCCGCCCGAGGCAGCCGGGGCGCCGGCCGGGGCAGCAGCGCCCTCGGCAGCGGCGGCCTCGTCGGCCTCGCGGGACTTGATGACCTGGGCCTGGTGCTGCTCGAAGCGCTGCTGCGCCTCGGCGTACTGGGTCTCCCAGACCTCGCGCTGCGCCTCGAAGCCCTCGAGCCAGTCGTTGGTCTCGGGGTCGAAGCCCTCGGGGTAGATGTAGTTGCCCTGGTCGTCGTAGGACGCGGCCATGCCGTACAGGGTCGGGTCGAACTCGACCGAGGCCGGGTCGCTGCCGAAGGACTCGTTGGCCTGCTTCAGCGAGAGGCTGATCCGACGACGCTCCAGGTCGATGTCGATGACCTTGACGAAGATCTCGTCGTTGACCTGGACGACCTGCTCCGGGATCTCCACGTGGCGCTCGGCCAGCTCGGAGATGTGCACCAGGCCCTCGATGCCCTCGTCGACGCGCACGAACGCACCGAACGGAACGAGCTTGGTGACCTTACCCGGGACGACCTGACCGATCTGGTGCGTACGGGCGAACTGCTGCCACGGGTCTTCCTGCGTCGCCTTCAGCGACAGGGAGACGCGCTCACGGTCCATGTCGACGTCGAGAACCTCGACGGTGACTTCCTGACCGACCTCGACAACCTCGGACGGGTGGTCGATGTGCTTCCAGGACAGCTCGGAGACGTGGACGAGACCGTCGACGCCACCCAGGTCCACGAAGGCACCGAAGTTGACGATCGAGGAGACGACGCCGGAGCGGACCTGACCCTTCTGCAGGGTGGTGAGGAACGTCTGGCGAACCTCGGACTGGGTCTGCTCCAGCCAGGCGCGGCGGGACAGGACCACGTTGTTGCGGTTCTTGTCCAGCTCGATGATCTTCGCCTCGAGCTCCTTGCCCACGTAGGGCTGGAGGTCGCGGACGCGACGCATCTCGACGAGCGACGCCGGCAGGAAGCCACGGAGGCCGATGTCGAGGATGAGACCACCCTTGACGACCTCGATGACGGTACCGGTGACGATGCCGTCCTCTTCCTTGATCTTCTCGATGGTGCCCCAAGCACGCTCGTACTGCGCGCGCTTCTTCGAGAGGATCAGGCGGCCTTCCTTGTCCTCCTTCTGGAGAACCAGGGCCTCGATCTCGTCGCCGACCTTGACGACCTCGTTCGGGTCGACGTCGTGCTTGATCGAGAGCTCGCGGCTCGGGATGACACCTTCGGTCTTGTAACCGATGTCGAGGAGGACCTCGTCGCGGTCGACCTTGACGATGACGCCATCAACGATGTCGCCGTCGTTGAAGTACTTGATCGTCTCGTCGATCGCCGCGAGGAACGCGTCCGCGTCGCCGATGTCGTTGACCGCAACCTGCGGAGTGGTGGCGGTGGTCTCGGTGCTGCTCGTCATGTGGGAAAGGGCTCCGGTACGGACAGAGAGTCGTAGGTACTGCTACGCCGTGAACCCGTATCGCCTCTGCAGAAGCCGGACAGCCTGGAAAGTGCCCGACCCGTTTCCGGGAGACACCTCGACAACCGAGGGGACATGCAACAGACGCGAGCGCGGCCTGCTAGGTCTGAGGCGCGCAGGCTCGCAGCGCAACTTGTAGCATACGGGGGCAGCCGGACACGGTCAATGCGCGAAGGGGCACACGCGGGGCGCACCGGTCCATAACCGGCACAACTCGGCCGCGTCGAGGCGGTATCCGGCCAGTTTCGGAACGTGGAAGTTCCTCGCTCGCGCGTCGCCGGAAGCCTGCGCCCGGGGCCGGGTACGGCCGCACGGACACTCCCCGCACCCCACCGCATGCGGTGGGTACAGGCAAACTACAACGACGGACACGATGAGCCAAGAGACCTACGGAACCGAACCGGAAGCGACCCGCCGCGAGGCGGACGACACGGAGAGCAGCCGGGCCAGTCGCGGCTGGTGGGACCGGAACGCGGACGAGTATCAGAGCGACCACGGGGCGTTTCTCGGTGACGACCGGTTCGTCTGGGGTCCGGAAGGACTCGACGAGGCGGAAGCCGCGCTGCTCGGGCCCACCGCCTCCCTCGCGGGCCGCGACATTCTGGAGATCGGCGCGGGCGCGGCGCAGTGTTCCCGCTGGCTGGCCGCGCAGGGAGCCCGCCCGGTCGCCCTGGACCTCTCCCACCGGCAGCTCCAGCACGCCCTGCGGATCGGCGACGAGGTGCCGCTGGTGGAGGCGGACGCCGGGATGCTGCCCTTCCGGGACGGCTCCTTCGACCTCGCCTGCTCCGCCTACGGTGCCGTCCCCTTCGTCGCCGACCCGGTACGCGTCTTCCGCGAGGTCCGCCGGGTGCTGCGGCCGGGCGGCCGCTGGGTCTTCTCGGTGACCCACCCGATCCGGTGGGCCTTCCCCGACGAGCCGGGACCGGAGGGCCTCTCCGTCGCGGCGTCCTACTTCGACCGCGTCCCCTACGTGGAGCAGGACGATGCGGGCGAGGCCGTCTACGTGGAGCACCACCGGACGCTGGGCGACCGGGTCCGGGACGTGGTCGCGGCCGGCTTCCGCCTCGTCGACCTGGTGGAACCCGAGTGGCCGGAGTGGAACCACCAGGAGTGGGGCGGCTGGTCGCCGCTGCGCGGAAACCTCATCCCGGGCACGGCGATCTTCGTCTGCGAACGGGACTGACCCCGTCCCCCTCCGCCTGTACCTCATCCGTCCGTCCCCCTCTGCCCGTGGCCGGCCGAGTCGTGCTGACTCTGCCGGCCGGCTCCGTCGCCCGGCCCTGTCGGCCGGCTCCGTCACCTGCTTCTGCTGACTCCTGCGACTCTGCCGGACGCCCTGCCGACGCCGCCTCCCCCGCACGGGGGAAGTGGCTCCCCCGTGCGGGGGTGGGGGCGTCCGGCCGCCCGTACGACACTGGGTGCGTGATCCGTACCGATGCCCTGGCCGACCTCCCCGTCCGCACCGCCGTGCCCGCCCTGCGCCGGGCGCTCGACGAGCGGGGCACCGCCGTGCTCTGCGCGCCGCCGGGCACCGGCAAGACCACGCTCGTCCCGCTCGCCCTCGCGGGGCTGACCGGCGAGGGTCCTCCGCGCCGGGTCGTGGTCGCCGAGCCCCGCAGGATCGCGGCACGCGCCGCGGCCCGCCGCATGGCGTGGCTCCTCGGTGAGCGGCCCGGCGGTCGCGTCGGCTTCACCGTGCGGGGCGAGCGGGCGGTCGGCCCGGACACGGTGGTCGAGGTCGTCACCACCGGGGTGCTGCTCCAGCGACTCCAGCGCGACCAGGAGCTCGCCGGTTCCGACGTGGTGATCCTCGACGAGTGCCACGAACGCCACCTGGACGCGGACACCGCCGCCGCCTTTTTGCTGGACGTGCGCGAGACGCTCCGCCCCGACCTGCGGCTGGTGGCCGCCTCCGCGACGACCGACGCGGAGGGCTGGGCCCGGCTGCTCGGCGGGGCCCCGGTGGTCGAGGCGACCGGCATCTCCCATCCGGTGGAGGTCGTCTGGGCGCCGCCCACCGCACCGGTCCGGCCGCCGCACGGGATGCGCGTCGATCCCGCGCTGCTGGCGCACGTCGCTCAGGTGGTACGCCGGGCGCTCGCGGAGCGGGAGGGCGACGTGCTCTGCTTCCTGCCCGGTGTCGGCGAGATCGCCCAGGTCGCCGGCCGGCTCGCCGGAGCCGGGGCGGAGGTGCTCCAGGTTCACGGACGGGCTCCCGCCTCCGTGCAGGACGCGGTCCTGGCGGGGAGCTCCGGCGGGGGGCGGCGGGTGGTGCTGGCGACCTCGGTCGCGGAGTCCTCCCTGACCGTGCCCGGGGTGCGGATCGTGGTCGACAGCGGCCTCGCCCGGGAGCCCAGGACCGATCACGCCCGGGGACTGAGCGCCCTGACGACCGTGCGGGCCTCGCAGGCGACCGGACGGCAGCGGGCGGGCCGTGCCGGACGGGAAGCTCCCGGTGCGGTGTACCGGTGCTGGACGGAGGCGGAGGACGGGCGGCTCGCCCGGTTCCCGGCGCCGGAGATCCGGGTCGCGGACCTGACGGCGTTCGCGCTCCGGGCCGCGTGCTGGGGCGACCCGGGGGCGGTGGGCCTGGCGCTGCTCGATCCTCCGCCCGCCGGGGCGATGAGCGCGGCCGGCGAGGTGCTGACGGCGGTCGGCGCGGTGGACGGGGACGGGCGGGTGACCGGGCGCGGCACACGGATGTCCCGGCTCGGTGTCCATCCCCGGCTGGCGCGGGCCCTGGTCGACGGAGCCCGTGAGGTGGGCGGGCGCCGGGCGGCCGAGGTGGTGGCCCTGCTGAGCGAGGAGCCGCCGCGTGAGTACGGCGACGATCTGGCGGCGGCCCTGCGCACCGCGCGCCGGGGCGGGGACGGGTACGCCGCGCGCTGGCGTCAGGAGGTGCGCCGGCTGTCGTCCTCGCTCGGCGGTGGGACGGAGGAGGGGCGGGCGCCGGCAGGAGGACCGGTGGGCGGGGCCGCCGCTCCGGCCACGGACGACGCCGCGGTCGGGCTGGTGGCCGCGCTCGCCTTCCCGGAACGGGTGGCGCGCGCCCGGGGCGGGGAGGCGTTCCTGATGGCGTCCGGGACCGGAGCGGAGTTGCGGGACGGCTCGGGGCTGCGCGGCTCGCCATGGCTCGCGGTCGCCGTCGCGGACCGGCCCACGCACGCGGTGTCGGCCCGGGTGCGGCTGGCCGCGGTGATCGACGAGGACACCGCGGTGCTCGCCGCGGGACACCTGCGGTTCCGGGGCGAGGAGGTCCGCTGGAGCGACGGCGACGTGGTGGCGCGCGTGGTGGACCGGCTCGGTGCGGTGGAGCTGGTGGTGCGCCCGCTGAAGCAGCCGGCCCCGGAGCTGGTGCGCACCGCACTCCTGGAGGGGCTGCGCCGGGAGGGCACCGGGCTGCTGCGGTGGACCCGCGACAGCGAGCAGTTGCGGGCCCGGCTGGCATTCCTGCACGGCGCTCTGGGGGCGCCGTGGCCCGAGGTGTCGGAGGGGGCGCTGCTGGCGCGCGCCGGGGAGTGGCTGGAGCCGGAGCTGTCGCGTGCGCGGCGCCGCGCGGACCTGGGGCGGATCGACGCGGGCCAGGCGCTGCGCCGGTTGCTGCCGTGGGCGACCGGTGAGGCGTCCCGGCTGGACGAGTTGGCGCCCGAGCGGATCGAGGTGCCGAGCGGGTCGCGTGTCCGGGTGGAGTACGGCGCTGAGCAGCCGGTCCTCGCGGTGAAGCTCCAGGAGCTGTTCGGCCTGGCCGAGACGCCCTCGGTGGCCGGGGTGCCCGTGCTGGTGCACTTGTTGTCCCCGGCGGGGCGGCCGGCGGCGGTGACTGCGGATCTGGCCTCGTTCTGGCGGGAGGGGTACCGGGCCGTCCGCGCGGAGCTGCGCGGGCGCTACCCCCGGCACCCCTGGCCGGAGGACCCCACGACGGTGGAGGCCACCCGGTTCACCTCGGCGCGGCTGAAGCGGGAGCAGCGGTCATGACCGGGTGAGCCGCGCGCTTGGGCGGCGGGGTGAGCCGCGGGGGCTCGGGCGACAGGGCCGGGCACGCAGGTAGGGCGGTACGACGGCGGGGGCCGACGAGGAGGCGATACGACGCGGAGCCGGTACGGCCCCAGACCGGACGACGGGGAGCCGGTACGGCCCCAGACCGGACGACGCGGAGCCGACACGGCCCCAGACCGGACGACGCGGAGCCGCCACGGCCCCAGACCGGACGACGCGGAGCCGACACGGCCCCGGACCGGACGACGCGGAGCCGCCACGGCCCCGGACCGGACGACGCGGAGCCGACACGGCCCCAGACCGGACGACGCGGAGCCGCCACGGCCCCAGACCGGACGACGCGGAGCCGGCACGGCCCGCGCGCCCGTACCGGAAGGTGTTCGGTACGGGCGCGCGGAGGGTGCTGAGCGGCGTCAGGCCGCGGAGGGTGCTGAGCGGCGTCAGGCCGCGGAGGGTGCTGAGCGGCGTCAGGCGGCGGGCGGCGCCTCGACGGTGAGCTCGATGTCGAGGACAGCTCCGCCCTCGGTGGTGATCCGCAGCGTGTAGGTGCCCGCCGTGTCGCCCGCGTGGATCTGCGGGAGGGTGAGCAGGCCGTCCGCGTCGGTCTTCAGACCGGTGAGCGTGGTGACCGCCGTGCTGTTCGCGCCGGTGAGGCGGGGGCCCTGGCTCTCCGGCACCGGCTGGCCCGCGCTGTCGAGGATCGTGGCGGTGACGGCGACGCCGGAGGCGACGGCTCCGCCAAGGGTGGCCTTGACCTGGACGTCCTCGGTGAACTCGCCTCCCTGGGCAGCCGTCAGCGCGGTGCTGGTCGTCCGGGCGAGGTCGTCGGCCCGGCGGGCGGTGACGGTTGCCGTGAAGGAGAGGCTGAACTGCCCGGTGGTGCCGGCGGCGGCGTGGATCTGGAAGTCGCCCGTGGTCTCGCCCGCCACCAGCGCCGGGGCGCCGGCGGTGCCGTCCGCCGAGGTGACGACCTCGGCGCTGGTGGCCCCGCCTGCGAAGCGGGCGTCGGTGTCGCCGCTGATCGTGAAGGTGACGGGAGCCCCGGCGAAGCTGTCGCCCTCGCCGTCGACGGCCCGGACGGTGACGTCCCCGGCGAAGTCCTGGCCCGCCGTGGCGGTCAGCGTGCCGGTGCCCGCGTTCTCGATCCCGGCGAGCTTGGGTACCTCGGAGGGCGCCGGGGGTGTGGTGGTCGTGGGCGGCTTGGTGGGGTGGGTGCCCCCGGGCTTGCCGCTCGGCGTCTCGCTGGGGCTCGGGGACGGCGAGGCGGTCCCGGGCTTTCCGCTCGGGGACGGCGAGGGCACGGGGGCGGCGGAGGGCGAGGAGGACGGCGAGGTCGAGGCCGGACCGGTCGTGGTGCCGGTCGCCGGGCCGGGCGTGGTCGGCAGGACGCCGGTGCCGTCGGGCACCGAGTGCGTGCCGTTGTTGTAGTACTCGAACCAGGACCGCACGGTCGACAGGTAGGCGCTGGAGTGGTTGTAGCTCAGCACCGCGCGGTCGATGTCGGTGTCGATGGACAGGTCCCGGGTGCCGGCGCAGAGGTAACGCCCGGCGGCGAGTGCCGCGTCGTAGACGTTGTTGGGGTCCTTGCGTCCGTCGCCGTTGGCGTCCTGGCCCCAGATCGCCCAGGTGGACGGGATGAACTGCATCGGCCCGACCGCGCGGTCGGTGACGGTGTCGCTGTCGTACGCGCCGTCGTCCGTGTCCGGGATGAGTGCGAACCCGTTGCCGTCGAGGGCGGGGCCGAGGATCGGGCTGAGCGTGGTGCCGCTCGCGTCGACCTTGCCACCGCGTGCCTGGCCCGATTCCACCTTGCCGATGGCGGCGAGGAGTTGCCAGGGCAGTCGGCAGGCCGGGTCGGTGCCGGCGATGGTCGACTGGGCCTGCTGGTACGCGGCGAGCACCGTGGCCGGAATGCCCGACTCGGCGCTGGTGGCGGGGAGACCGACGGCGGTGCTCGGCGTGCCCGGGGTGACCGGGGCCGCCAGCGGCGGCAGGTCGGTGTGGTACTGGTCGTTGCCGGTGGCGGCGCCCTCTTCGGGTTCGGCCGCGGCCGACTGGTCGTTCCCGCCGGGCTGTGCGGCCGAGCCGAGAGTCGCGCCCGGCGCCTGGGAGGCGGAGAGTGCCGCGACGACGGCGGCTGCCACCGCGGTGCTGGTGGCCCCTCTGCGCAGGCGACGGCCGAATTGCGCTGCCATATGGTCTGGTCCCTCCCCGACGACGGCTGTTCGCGCTCCCCAGCGCGAGGACTCCCGTGACCCTACGGCAACTCCTGATAGTTCGACACAGGCGTCTGACCGGTTCTTACTGGTTTTTCATGATGTTCAACCGAAGTTGTGCTGCGCCTCGCTTCCGGGGTGCGCGGCCCACCCACGCCCCCGCTCCCGCTCCCGCCCCGGCGCCCGCACACGCACCCACACCCGCACACGCACCGGACATGACGGAGGCCGGGCATCTCGTGCCCGGCCTCCGTCACGCGGGAGCGCGCCCCTTCGGGTCGAGCCCTCGTCAGTGCGCCGCGGACTCCCAGTCGGCGCCCACGCCGACCGACACGTCCAGCGGGGCGCGCAGCGACACGGCCGAGGCCATCTCGTGGCGCAGGATCCCCTCCACCTCGGCGCTCTCACCCGGCGCGATCTCCAGCACGATTTCGTCGTGCACCTGGAGCAGCATCCGGGACTTCAGCTTCGCCTGCGTCAGCGCCCGGTCGACATGGAGCATCGCGACCTTCACGATGTCCGCGGCGGTGCCCTGGATCGGGGCGTTGAGCGCCATGCGCTCCGCCATCTCGCGCCGCTGGCGGTTGTCGCTGTTGAGGTCGGGGAGGTACCGGCGACGGCCGAAGACCGTCTCGGTGTACCCGGTGGACCTGGCTTCCTCGACGACCCGGTGGAGATAGTCGCGTACTCCGCCGAAGCGCTGGAAGTACGTGTCCATCAGGCCACGCGCCTCGCCCGCCTCGATGTTGAGCTGCTGGGAGAGCCCGAACGCGGAGAGGCCGTAGGCGAGTCCGTACGACATGGCCTTGATCTTGCGCCGCATCTCCGGGTCGACGGCCGACTTGTCGACGCCGAACACCTGGGAGGCGACCGTGGTGTGCAGGTCCTCGCCCGAGGTGAACGCCTCGATCAGGCCGGCGTCCTCGGAGAGGTGGGCCATCACCCGGAGTTCGATCTGGCTGTAGTCCGCCGTCATCAGCGTCTCGAAGCCCTCGCCGACGACGAAGCCCCGGCGGATCGCGCGCCCCTCGTCCGTACGGACCGGGATGTTCTGGAGGTTGGGGTCGGTGGAGGAGAGGCGTCCGGTCGCCGCCACCGTCTGGTTGAAGGTGGTGTGGATACGGCCGTCCGTCGCGATCGCCTTGATCAGGCCCTCGACGGTGACCCGCAGCTTCGCCTGCTCGCGGTGGCGCAGCATGATCACAGGCAGCTCGTGCTCGGTCTGAGCGGCGAGCCAGGCCAGCGCGTCGGCGTCGGTGGTGTACCCGGTCTTCGTCTTCTTGGTCTTGGGCAGGCCCAGTTCACCGAAGAGGACTTCCTGGAGCTGCTTGGGCGAGCCGAGGTTGAACTCCCGGCCCACCGCCGCGTGCGCCTCCTTTATGGCTTGCTGCACGGCGCCCGCGAACTGCTGCTCCATCGCCTCCAGATGGGCCCGGTCGGCGGCGATGCCGTGCCGCTCCAGCCGGGCCAGCAGGATCGAGGTGGGCAGCTCCATGTCGTGCAGCAGGTCGAGCGCGCCGACCTCCCTGAGCCGCGTGCTGAACGCGGCGCCGAGGTCGAGCACGGCGCGGGCCTGCGTCATCAGGGCGTCCGCCTCGGCGCGGTCGTCCGCGCCGAACGCCAGCTGCCCGTCCGCCGAGGCGGCGGGGGCCAGCTCGCGGCCGAGGTACTCCACCGCCAGCGCGTCCAGCGCGAACGACCGGCGTCCCGGCTTCACCAGGTACGCCGCGAGCGCCGTGTCCATGGTGACGCCCTCGACGTGCCAGCCCAGCTCGGGGAAGACCCGCATGGCCGCCTTGGCGTTGTGCAGGACCTTCGGCCGCTCCGGGTCGGCGAGCCAGGCGGTGAACGCCTCCTCGTCCGAGGCGTCGAGCTCCGTCGGGTCCAGCCAGGCAGCGGCCCCGCCGACCGCCGCCAGGGCGATCTCGGTGACGGTGCCGGCGCCCAGCGCCCAGGTGTCCACGGTGGCCATGCCCAGCGGCTGCGCACCGTGCTCGGCCAGCCAGCCGGCGACCTGACCGGTACCCAGGACCGTGCCGTCCAGCTCGATCCCGGCGGCCGGGGCGGGTGCCTCCTCCTCGGCCGCGCCCGGGTCGACGGCGAGCAGCCGTTCCCGCAGGCTCGGGTTGCGGATCTCCAGGACGTCCAGCACCCCGGTGACGGCGGCGCGGTCGTACGGGGCACGCTCGAGCTCGGCGGGGCCCTTCGGCAGCTCCACGTCGCGCACCATCTCGGTCAGCAGGCGGTTCATCCGCACCGAGTCCAGGTGGTCGCGGAAGTTCTGCCCGGCCACGCCCTTGACCTCGTCTGCGCGCGCCACCAGTTCGTCGAAGGAGCCGAACTGGTTGATCCACTTCGCGGCGGTCTTCTCGCCCACCTTGGGGATGCCGGGAAGGTTGTCCGACGGGTCGCCGCGCAGCGCCGCGAAGTCCGGGTACTGGGCGGGGGTGAGGCCGTACTTCTCCTCGACCTTCTCCGGGGTGAAGCGGGTCAGCTCGGAGACGCCCTTGGTCGGGTAGAGGACCGTGACGTTCTCGGTGATGAGCTGGAAGGAGTCGCGGTCGCCCGTGACGATCAGCACCTCGAACCCGGCGGCCTCCGCCTGGGTGGCGAGCGTGGCGATCACGTCGTCGGCCTCGAAGCCGTCGACGGCGAACCGGTCCGCGTGCATCGCGTCCAGCAGTTCGCCGATCAGCTCGACCTGCCCCTTGAACTCGTCGGGGGTCTTGGAGCGGTTCGCCTTGTACTCGGGGAACTCCTTGGAGCGCCAGGTCTTGCGGGACACGTCGAACGCCACCGCGAAGTGCGTGGGCGCCTCGTCGCGCAGCGTGTTCGCCAGCATCGAGGCGAAGCCGTACACGGCGTTCGTCGGCTGCCCCGTCCCGGTCGTGAAATTCTCCGCGGGCAGGGCGAAAAACGCCCGGTACGCCAGGGAGTGCCCGTCCATGAGGAGCAGGCGCGGTCGGTTGTCTGCCGTCTTCTTCGATGCTGTCTCAGCCACATACACGATCCTGCCACGGTCCACCGACATCACGGACCGCACGCGGGCGCCGCGCCCCTCTCCTTCCGGATGCGCCCTTCTCCTTCCGGATGCACCCCTCAATGGCCATGACAGGATCGGACGAGAGGAACCCACGCGCTCGAAGAGGAGCAACCATGGCCACGAAGCCCCCGACCGGAGACCCGGTCCAGGACGCCCCGCAGGTCCAGGAGGCCCAGCACGCCGCCGCAGGGCTGCCCGCCGTCGCCCACTCCCTGCTCATGGCCCGGCAGCAGATGGGACTGGGGCGCACCGCGCGGACCCTCCTCAAGGTCAACCAGAAGAACGGCTTCGACTGCCCCGGCTGCGCCTGGCCGGAGGGCGACAAGCGCCACACCGCGGAGTTCTGCGAGAACGGCGCCAAGGCCGTCGCCGAGGAGGCCACGCTGCGCCGGGTCACCCCGGAGTTCTTCGCCGCGCACCCGGTCTCCGACCTCGCCGGCCGCAGCGGGTACTGGCTCGGCCAGCAGGGCCGGATCACGCAGCCGATGTACCTCCCCGAGGGGGGCGACACCTACCGGGCGATCGGCTGGGACGACGCTTTCGCCATCATTGCCGAAGAACTCCGTGCGCTCGGCTCCCCCGACGAGGCCCTCTTCTACACCTCCGGCCGGACCAGCAACGAGGCCGCGTTCCTCCTCCAGCTCTTCGCCCGCGAGTACGGCACGAACAATCTGCCGGACTGCTCCAACATGTGCCACGAGTCGTCCGGCTCCGCGCTCGTGGAGACCATCGGCGTCGGGAAGGGCAGCGTCTCCCTGGAGGACCTCCACCAGGCCGATCTGATCATCGTCGCCGGGCAGAACCCGGGCACCAACCACCCGCGCATGCTCTCCGCCCTGGAGAAGGCCAAGCACGCCGGCGCGAAGATCATCTCGGTGAATCCGCTGCCCGAGGCCGGCCTGGAACGCTTCAAGAACCCGCAGACCCCGCAGGGCATGATCAAGGGCACCGCCCTCACCGACCTCTTCCTCCAGATCCGCCTCGGCGGCGACCAGGCCCTCTTCCGTCTCCTCAACAAGCTGGTCCTGGAGACGGAGGGCGCCGTAGACACCGCGTTCGTCGACGAACACACCCACGGATACGAGGAGTTCGCCCGGACCGCCCGGGAAGCCGACTGGGGCGAGACCCTCACCGCCACCGGACTCGACCGCGCCGACATCGAGAAGGCCCTCGGCCTGGTCCTCGCCTCGGAGCGCACCATCGTCTGCTGGGCGATGGGCCTCACCCAGCACAAGCACTCCGTGCCGACCATCCGCGAGGTCGTCAACTTCCTTCTGCTGCGCGGCAACATAGGCCGGCCGGGCGCCGGCGTCTGCCCGGTGCGCGGCCACTCCAACGTCCAGGGCGACCGCACCATGGGCATATACGAGCGCCCCGCGCCCGCCTTCCTCGATGCCCTCGACCGGGAGTTCGGCATCACCTCGCCGCGCCACCACGGGTACGACGTGGTCCGTGCCATCCGCGCCCTGCGCGACGGCGACGCCAAGGTCTTCTTCGCGATGGGCGGCAACTTCGTCGCCGCCACCCCCGACACCGACGTCACCGAGGCGGCGATGCGCCGCGCCCGCCTCACCGTCCACGTGTCGACCAAGCTCAACCGCTCGCACGCCGTCACCGGCAGCCGCGCCCTGATCCTGCCGACCCTCGGCCGTACCGACAAGGACGTCCAGGCCGGCGGCAAGCAGTTCGTCACGGTCGAGGACTCCATGAGCATGGTGCACGCCTCCCGCGGCAACCTCACCCCCGCGAGCCCGCACCTGCTCTCCGAACCCGCCATCGTCGCCCGCATGGCACGCGCCGTCCTCGGACCCGGCTCGAAGACCCCCTGGGAGGAGTTCGAGAAGGACTACGGCACGATCCGCGACCGCATCTCCCGCGTGGTGCCCGGCTTCGAGGACTTCAACGCCCGCGTCGCCCGCCCCGGCGGCTTCACCCTCCCCCACGGCCCTCGCGACGCCCGCCGCTTCCCGACCGCCACCGGCAAGGCCAACTTCACCGCCGCACCCGTGGAGTACCCCGAACTCCCTGAAGGCAGGCTGCTGTTGCAGACCCTGCGCTCCCACGACCAGTACAACACCACGATCTACGGGCTCGACGACCGCTACCGCGGCATCAAGGACGGCCGCCGTGTCGTCCTCGTCAACCCCGACGACGCCCGCGCACTCGGCCTCGCCGACGGTGCCTACACCGACCTCGTCGGCGAATGGAAGGACGGCACCGAACGCCGCGCCCCCGGATTCCGCGTCGTCCACTACCCGACCGCACGGGGCTGCGCCGCCGCCTACTACCCCGAGACGAACGTCCTGGTGCCGCTCGACTCGACCGCCGACACCAGCAACACGCCCGCCAGCAAGTCGGTCGTGGTGCGTTTCGAGCCCGCCGGCTGACCCGGCCGCACGGGCGGCCCGCACACGGCACCGGGCAGAGCGGGCTCCGCACGCACCCACGCGGCTCCGGGCGGGGCCGGGGCCGCTCGGGCGGGAGCCGCTCAGACCCGGGCCGCTCGTGCGGGAGCCGCTCAGACCGAGGCCGCTCCCGCACGCACCCCCTCGCGCACACCGTCGGCCCGGCGGGGACCCGGCACTCCGATCCCGCCGCCGCCCTCGCTCCCGAGCCGGTCCGCCGCGGCCTCCCGGCGCAGCAGCAGCACCCCCGCCACCGCGACCGCCCCCGCCACCGCGAAGCCGATGCCGGGGGTGGAGCCCGAGGGATGCGTCTCGTACACCAGGGCCGCCGAAAGCGCCGCGAGCCCCTGCCCGGCCGGACCGCGGCAGGCCCGTACGGCGACGAACGGCACGCCCCACAGGACGTACCACGGCTGCACCATCGGCGAGAGCACCACCAGCGCCGTCAGCGCCAGGCCCAACGCCAGTACGGGGTCCAGGCGGCCGGTCGCCGACCGCCACCCGAGGCGTGCGATCAGGGCTCCCGCCGCGGCGAGCCCGAGGAGCTGCACGGCCGACTTCACCGTGTCGCCGTCCGCCCCCGTCGCCAGGTGGGCGAGGGCACCGAGGCCGGCCCCCAGGTCGCTGGAGAGGGAGAGCCAGGTATGGATGGCCGCCGCGACACCCTGCGTGTGCAGCCAGCCGAAGCCGGTGCCGCTCACCACGGAGACCAGGAGCACCGTCGCGGCGGCGACCAGCCCCGGTCCGAACGCTCCCCGCGCGATCCGTCGCGCGGGCGACCCGGCCGAGGATCTTCCCACCATCACGCCGACGAACAACAGGGCCAGTCCGGCGGGGGACTTGACCATCATCGCCAGTCCGATCAGAACGGCTCCGAGGACCCAGCGGCCGCGCAGCGCGCACACCGCGCCCGCGAGCGCGAGCCCGGCCATCAGGCCGTCGTTGTGCGCCCCGCCCACCACGTGGATCAGCAGCAGGGGGTTGAGCGCCGCGAGCCGGAGCGCCCCGCTCTCGTCGGCCCCGTACTCGCGCGCCAGGCGTCGCACGGCCCACACGATCAGCAGCAGCGCCGCCACCGCGGCCAGCCGCAGCACCAGGACCGCGGGGACCAGGGTGCCACCGGTGAGCGCCGCCGCGCCCCGCGCCAGCAGCAGGAAGAAGGGGCCGTAGGGGGCGGGGGTGTCGGACCAGTGCCCGCCCACGCTCGCCGCCGCGTCGCCCGCGAAGCCCCCCGGGTCCAGGACCGAGGGGCCCTGGCTGTAGACGTCGTGGCCTTCGAGGACCATCGCGCCCTGCGCGACGTAGCTGTAGACGTCCGCGCTGTACAGGGGAGGCACCAGCAGCAGCGGCGCGACCCACCAGGTCAGCGTCACCAGCGTGTGCCGTACGGAGGCGCCGGTCCGGCCGTACGCCCACCAGGCGACGACGAGCGCGGTGAGCCCGGCGTACACGAGGACGGTCCCGGCGGTGGTCACGGCATGGCCCCGCTCCGTCCACCAGCCCCAGGGGTCGTGCGCCGGCAGCCTCCCGGCGGCCCAGCCGCCCGCGCCGACCCCCAGCGAACCGGCCAGTCCCAGCCGACGACATCCCACGACACCCAGTCCCCGCATCGGACCAACCTACCGAACCGCGGTGAACGGCCACCCTCCGCCGTACGACCGGCTGGGAACACCCCGGCCCGGCCCCGACCGCCGACGCGGCCCGGTCCGCGCGCCGGGCCCCGGCTCCGAGCCGCCGACTCCGCGCTCCCGGCTCCGAGCCCCCGGTCCGCCGGACACCTGCCGCCTAAGAGGTTGTCTCATTTGGTGAGTCGTCGGTGGCAGATGAGGGTTGCTGCTATGCCGACGAAGGCGAGGAAGTGCTCGGGTTTGCGTTCGTAG
>NZ_JBIBHR010000014.1:0-235103 GCF_042957125.1 Streptomyces sp. NPDC008125 | reverse complement strand
ACTGCTTAGCGCTCGACTTCACCGGCGATGAACTTCTCGACGTTCTCGCGGGCCTCGTCGTCGAAGTACTGCACCGGCGGGGACTTCATGAAGTACGAGGAAGCGGAGAGGATCGGGCCACCGATGCCCCGGTCCAGTGCGATCTTCGCGGCGCGGACGGCGTCGATGATGACACCGGCCGAGTTCGGGGAGTCCCACACCTCGAGCTTGTACTCGAGGTTCAGCGGGACGTCGCCGAAGGCACGGCCTTCGAGGCGGACGTAGGCCCACTTGCGGTCGTCCAGCCACGCCACGTAGTCCGACGGACCGATGTGGACGTTGTCGGCGCCGAGCTCGCGGTCACGGATCTGCGAGGTGACGGCCTGCGTCTTCGAGATCTTCTTGGACTCCAGGCGCTCACGCTCGAGCATGTTCTTGAAGTCCATGTTGCCGCCGACGTTCAGCTGCATCGTGCGGTCCAGGATGACGCCCCGGTCCTCGAAGAGCTTCGCCATCACGCGGTGCGTGATGGTCGCGCCGACCTGCGACTTGATGTCGTCGCCGACGATCGGGACACCGGCCTCGGTGAACTTGTCGGCCCACTCCTTGGTGCCGGCGATGAAGACCGGGAGGGCGTTGACGAACGCGACCTTGGCGTCGATGGCGCACTGGGCGTAGAACTTCGCCGCGACCTCGGAACCGACGGGGAGGTAGCAGACGAGAACGTCGACCTGCTTGTCCTTGAGGACCTGGACGATGTCCACGGGGGCCTCGGCGGACTCCTCGATCGTCTGGCGGTAGTACTTGCCCAGACCGTCGTGGGTGTGGCCGCGCTGGACGGTGACGCCGGTGGTGGGCACGTCCGCGATCTTGATGGTGTTGTTCTCGCTGGCACCGATGGCGTCCGCGAGGTCGAGGCCGACCTTCTTCGCGTCGACGTCGAAGGCGGCGACGAACTCGACGTCGCTGACGTGGTAGTCGCCGAACTGGACGTGCATCAGACCGGGCACCTTGCCGGCCGGATCGGCGTCCTTGTAGAACTCGACGCCCTGCACCAGCGAGGCGGCGCAGTTGCCCACGCCGACGATGGCTACGCGAACCGAACCCATTCCGGTTGCTCCCTGTGTGTAATGGTGGTCCCGACGGCTCCCGCGATGCGCGGAAGCTCCATCAGGCGGTGTCATCGGACGGATCCGGCGGGGTGTCAGCCCGGCGCCGGGGCAGGCCGCCCGTTTCCTCTGCGGTGTCCTGCTGAGAGGAGCCCTCGGGTCCGGACCGTCGCCGGTCCCGTCCCGAACGCTCGCTCTCGATGAGCTCGTTCAGCCAGCGCACTTCGCGCTCCACGGATTCCATGCCGTGCCGCTGCAGCTCAAGTGTGTAGTCGTCGAGTCGTTCCCGGGTGCGGGCGAGAGAGGCGCGCATCTTCTCCAGGCGCTCTTCCAGCCGGCTGCGCCGGCCCTCCAGGACGCGCATCCGCACATCGCGTTCCGTCTGGCCGAAGAAGGCGAAGCGAGCCGCGAAGTGCTCGTCCTCCCAGGCGTCCGGGCCGGTGTGCGAGAGCAACTCCTCGAAGTGCTCCTTGCCCTCCGCCGTCAACCGGTACACGATCTTCGCCCTGCGTCCCGCCAGTGAAGAGGCGGGCGTCACGAGATCGGCCGGGGCGGTACTCGGCTCCTCGATCAACCAGCCGCTGGCAACCAGCGTCTTGAGGCAGGGATAGAGGGTGCCGTAGCTGAAGGCGCGGAAGATGCCCAGCGAGGTGTTGAGGCGTTTGCGCAGCTCATAGCCGTGCATCGGGGACTCGCGGAGCAGTCCGAGGACGGCGAATTCGAGGATGCCGGAGCGTCTGCTCATCTTCGCCTCCTCCGTTGCCGTGGGGTCCCGTAGTGCTCGGGTCAGGTGCTTATGCCGCCCTGATGTATCGACTCGATACATCAGCACGATAGATCGGTCCGCAGGGTTCGACAAGGGCTGCCTTCGTGAACGGCGTCACATCACTAATTCGTAGCAAGCGACTTGCGTCATTTGGGGTGAACTTCGGCCCTAGAAGGGTTTTGACCGTGCGTAGTCTGTCCGGCATGCAGATCACCGGGAACCGCGAGGCGCCCCAGAGCGTCAGACATCGCGGACTGCCGGATGTACTGCGGATGTGCCTTCCGCAGGGCCTGTCCGCAATTCGGGGGGACCGGATCTCAACTGCCGCTTCCAGGCGCTCTCGCCTGCCCGAGGAGTAGTCGTTCGATGAGCGAGCACCGTCGCAAAACGCCTCAACCGCAAGACGGGGGGCGTGCCGCGGCCCGACGAGCCGCGCCGCAGTCAGCAGGACGCCGCGCAGCACCATCACCCAGGGTGATGCGAGAGTCACCCTCGGAGCCGTACGCCGAGGAACGTCCGCCGGGCGGTCGCGCCGAAGCGCGTCGTGCCGCTCAGCGAGGCGGCCGACGGCGCGGGGCCGAGGGCCCCAGCTCCGGGGGACCTGGCGGCGGCGGGGGAGGTGGCCGACGTCGCGGCGGGGGTTCTGAAGGCCCCGGGCGGGGCCGGGGCGACGGTGGGCCGGGCAAGAAGCGGATCATCGACTACCCGCGCTACGGCAAGTACGGGTTCCGCCGCTGGGTGCCCTCCTGGAAGCTGGTCTCGGGCCTCTGTCTGAGCTTCCTCGGTCTCCTGATGGGCGTCGCGGGCGTCTCGTACGCGCTGGTGCAGATGCCGGAGGTCAGCAAGGCGGCCAAGGCGCAGAACAACGTCTACTACTGGTCCGACGGCTCGCAGATGGTCGCGACCGGTGGCGAGGTCAACCGCCAGGAGATCAGCTACGCGCAGATCCCGGCGGCCATGCGCTACGCGGTGATCTCGGCCGAAAACAAGTCGTTCGAGAAGGACCACGGCATCGACCCCATGGGTATCGCGCGTGCCCTGTTCAACATGGCCAAGGGTGGTGAGACCCAGGGTGGGTCGACGATCACCCAGCAGTTCGTGAAGAACTCGATGCTCACCCAGGAACAGACGATCAGCCGCAAGTTCAAGGAACTGTTCATCACGCTGAAGGTCGGCAGCAAGATGGACAAGGACGACGTCATGAAGGGGTACCTCAACGTCTCCTACTACGGCCGGGGCGCCTCGGGGCTCCAGGCCGCGGCGCGTACGTACTACGGCAAGGACGCCACCGAACTGAACCCGAGTGAGTGCGCCTTCCTGGCCACCCTGCTGAAGGGCGCCAGCTACTACGACCCGGCCGGCGCCCCCGAGGTGGACCCGGTCCAGGCCACCGCCGAGAAGAACCTGGTCCGCGCCAAGAAGCGCTGGGGCTGGATTCTCGACGAGGAGGTCAAGGACGGCCACCTCTCCGCGGCGGAGCGGGCCAAGTACACCGAGTTCCCCATGCCGGTCGCGCCGAAGAAGAGCGCTCAGCTCAGCGGCCAGACGGGCTATCTGGTCGACCTCGCCAAGAGCTACGTCCTGGACAACGTCAAGGGTGTCGACTCCGACACCCTCGATCAGGGTGGCTACGAGATCCACACGACCTTCGACAAGAAGAAGGTCCAGCAGCTCAACGCCGCCGTCAAGCGGGTCTACGACGAGAACATCGACCCCAAGAAGCGCCCCGGGGACGACACCTATGTGCAGTTCGGCGGTGCCTCGGTGGACACCGCCACCGGTGCCATCATCGCCATCTACGGTGGCCAGGACGCCACCAAGCACTTCACCAACAACGCCAATCCCACGGGTGCGCAGGTCGGTTCGACGTTCAAGCCCTTCGTGCTCGCCGCGGCCATGGAGTACGGCAAGAGAGATCCCGACGGGGGCGAGGTCCAGAGCGAGTCCGAGCGCACCCCGGTCTCGCCGAAGAGCATCTACAACGGCGACAACAAACTCAAGATCAGCGACTGGACGGGGAAGCCCTGGGAGGACGAGAAGGGCGGGCAGTGGCTCCAGACCAACGACGACCACACCTCCTACGGTGACGTGAACCTGCGGTACGCCATGCAGGAGTCGATCAACTCCCCGTACGTACAGCTCGGCATGGACGTCGGTACGGACAAGGTGAAGGACGTCGCGGTGGCGGCGGGCCTGCGCGACGACCGCTACATGGCCGACTCCCATGTCCCGTCGTTCTCCATCGGCACGTCCTCGCCGAGCGCGATCCGCATGGCGGGCGCGTACGCCACGTTCGCCACCAGCGGCAAGCAGAACGACCCCTTCTCGGTCACCGAGGTCAAGAAGGAAGGGGCGTCCATCTTCGAGCACGAGAAGAAGACCAAGACCGCCTTCGACTCCGCCGTCGCGGACAACGTCACCGACGTGCTGAAGAACGTCGTCGAGCACGGGACGGGCACCTCCGCGCAGCTCCCCGGCCGGGAAGTGGCGGGCAAGACGGGTACCACGGACGAGAACAAGTCGGCCTGGTTCGTCGGGTACACCCCCCAGATCTCCACCGCCGTCAGCATGTTCCGGATGGACGACAACGAGAAGCACGCGGACCGCGGCTTCAAGGAGATGTACGGCACGGGCGGGCAGGAGAAGATCCACGGTGCGTCGTTCCCCGCGCAGGTCTGGCACGACTACATGGTCGGCGCGGTGAAGGGCACGAAGGTCGAGGAGTTCCCCGCCCCCGGCCCCATCGGCGAGAAGGTCTACGGCGGCGGCGCGAGCCCGAGCCCGTCGCCCTCGCCGACCCCCAGCGCGTCGCCCACGCCGTCCGAGGAGCCGTCCGAGGAGCCCACGCCGACGACCGCGCCCCCCACCACTCCGACGCCGACCGAGACCTGCAAGACCTGGGGCTGGAGCACCTGCCTCCCGGACGGGACCAACGCCGGAGCGGCGGCAGGCGCGGACACGGCCGGAGCGGCGGCCGGCAACGACACCGACGGCACTACCAGTGGCACCGATCCCAGCGCCACGCCCACGGACGAAGCCGACGACGTAGGAGACATCTTCGGTACGAGCCGGGGCAACGGCAACGGCAACGGATAGCCGAACCACCGCCCCCCCCGATCCGGGCCGTCTCCGAGGGCCGTCCGCACCTGGCGAGGTGCGGACGGCCCTCCGCCGTGTCCGGCGGTCCCCCGCCTTCCGCACAGCCCTGTACGGCAGGATGTGGCGCATGCCAAGCGCAGAAGAGACCTTCGAGGACCAGGAGCGGGCCGTCGCACCCACGCGACGGGACGAGATCGCCGCTGCGGGAAGCGAGTTGATCGGCGGACCGGCGGGCCGGTTCGCGCGATTCGGCGGCGGAGGGCTGACGGCCGTGCGTGTGGTCGCCCTGGTGGCGATCGGGATGTTCGCGCTCGGCATGGTGCAGAAGCTCCCCTGCTACAACTGGGCCTGGTTCAGGGGCGCCAGCTCGCAGTACACGCACGCCTGCTACTCCGACATTCCCCACCTGTTCGTCGGCCGGGGCTTCGCGGACGGGCTGCTGCCGTATTTCGACCGGCTCGGCGGGGACATGCAGTACCTCGAATACCCGGTCCTGACCGGGCTGTTCATGCAGGTCGCCTCCTGGCTCACGCTCACCCCGGACAGCGACCCGATGATGCAGCGCGAGCAGATGTACTGGCTCGTCAACGCGGGCCTGCTGATGATCTGTGCGGCCGTGGCGGTCGTGTGCGTCGCGCGCACCCACCGCCGCCGGCCCTGGGACGGGCTGCTGGTCGCCCTGGCGCCCGCCTTCGCGCTCACCGCCACGATCAACTGGGACCTGCTGGCCGTCGCCCTGACCGCCGCGGCGATGCTCATGTGGTCGCGCGGGCGGGCGGTGGCGTTCGGTGTCCTGATCGGCCTGGCGACGGCGGCGAAGCTGTACCCCGTCCTGCTGCTCGGACCGCTGCTGCTGCTCTGCTGGCGCGCGGGGAAGTGGCGGCCGTTCCTCGTCGCCGCCTTCTCGGCCGCGGCGGCCTGGCTGGTGGTGAACCTGCCGGTGATGCTGTACGCCCCCGAGGGGTGGAAGAAGTTCTACACGTTCAGCCAGGAACGCTCCGTCGACTTCGGGTCGTTCTGGCTGGTCCTCTCGCAGCGCCTCGAACGGCCCATCGAGGTCTCCGTGGTGAACATGGCCTCGGTGGTACTGATGGGACTCTGCTGCCTCGGCATCGCGGCGCTGGCGCTCGCGGGACGGCACCGGCCGAGGTTCGCCCAGCTCGCGTTCCTCGTGGTGGCCGCCTTCGTCCTGACGAACAAGGTCTACTCACCGCAGTACGTGCTCTGGCTCATCCCGCTCGCCGCGCTGGCACGTCCGCGCTGGCGGGACTTCCTGATCTGGCAGGCGTGCGAGGTGCTGTACTTCCTCGGGATCTGGATGTACCTCGCCTATTCGAGCAGCGGGGACAAGCACCAGGGGCTGCCGCAGGACGGTTACCAGCTCGCCGTCGTCCTGCACCTGCTGGGCACGCTCTACCTCGTCGCCCTGGTCGTACGGGACATCGTGCGGCCGGACCGGGACATGGTGCGGCAGGACGGCTCGGACGACCCCTCGGGCGGTGTGCTCGACGGGGCGCCGGACGTGTTCGTACTGGCCCCCATGGGCACCCGGGAGCTCGACGAGGAGGAGTTCTGGGGCGAGCCGGCGAGCTGGGGAGCGGTACGCGGCGAAGGGGCCGGCGACTGACGCCGGCCGGCCCCGGCCAGGGGTTCCGTCAGCGCTCGACGAGACGGTCGAACTGCGTCGTGGTGTGGCGCAGATGGGCCACGAGCTCGTCGCCGACCCGCGGTTCCTGCGCGTCCGACGGCACGAACAGGATCGACACCTGCATGTGCGGCGGCTCGGCGAACCAGCGCTGCTTGCCCGACCAGACGAACGGCGACAGGTTGCGGTTGACCGTGGCCAGCCCGGCCCGCGCGACGCCCTTGGCGCGCGGCATCACGCCGTGCAGGGCTTTGGGGGCCTCGAGGCCGACCCCGTGCGAGGTACCGCCGGCGACCACCACCAGCCAGCCGTCCGATGCGGCCTTGCCCTGCCGGTAGCCGAAACGGTCGCCCTTGACGACGGGGGTCACGTCCAGCACGGCGCCGCGGTACTCAGTGGCCTCGTGGTCACCGAGCCAGAGCCGGGTGCCGATGCGGGCACGGAAGCGGGTCTGCGGGAACTGCTGCTGCAGCCGGGCCAGCTCCGCCGCCTTGAGGTGGCTGACGAACATGGTGTGCAGCGGCAGCCGGGCGTTGCGCAGCCGGTCCATCCAGCCGATGACCTCCTCCACCGCGTCCGAACCGTCGGTGCGGTCCAGCGGGAGGTGCAGCGCGAAGCCCTCGAGACGTACGTCCTCGATGGCGGCGTGGAGCTGCCCCAGCTCCTCCTCCTTGACCCCGTGGCGCTTCATCGAACTCATGCACTCGATGACGACCCGGGCGCCGACGAGTCCGTGCACCCCGTCCACGGAGGAGACCGAGCGGATCACGCGGTCGGGCAGCGGAACAGGCTCCTCCCCCCGCCGGAACGGAGTGAGGACGAGCAGGTCCCCGCTGAACCAGTCCTTGATCCGGGCGGCCTCGTAGGTCGTCCCGACCGCCAGCATGTCCGACCCGAAGCGGATGGCCTCGTCCGCCAGCCGCTCGTGCCCGAAGCCGTAACCGTTGCCCTTGCAGACCGGCACGAGCCCCGGGAACTGATCGATCACGGACTTCTGGTGCGCCCGCCAGCGCGCGGTGTCGACGTAGAGGGAGAGCGCCATGGCCGGCCCGGAACCTTTCTGGTGGCTGCGGTGTGTCTCAGATCGCAGAACGTACGGAGGGATCCAACGGAGCGGTCGGACCCGGTCGTTCGCCGGGTCCGCCGCCTCAGCGTCGCGACATGTAGATGTCGAGCGCCTTGTGCAGGAGCTTGTTGAGCGGGAAGTCCCACTCGCCGACGTACTCGACGGCTTCCCCGCCGGTGCCGACCTTGAACTGGATCAGGCCGAAGAGGTGGTCGGTCTCGTCGAGCGAGTCGCTGATGCCGCGCAGGTCGTAGACGGTCGCGCCCATCGCGTACGAGTCGCGCAGCATGCGCCACTGCATGGCGTTGGAGGGACGGACCTCGCGCCCGATGTTGTCGGAGGCGCCGTAGGAGTACCAGACGTGCCCGCCGACGACGAGCATGGTCGCGGCCGAGAGGTTGACCCCGTTGTGGCGGGCGAAGTACAGCCGCATCCGGTTGGGGTCCTCGGAGTTGAGGACGGACCACATGCGCTGGAAGTACGAGAGGGGGCGCGGACGGAAGTGGTCGCGCACGGCCGTGATCTCGTACAGCCGCTGCCACTCGGCGAGGTCCTCGTAGCCGCCCTGGACGACTTCGACGCCGGCCTTGTCGGCCTTCTTGATGTTGCGGCGCCACAACTGGTTGAAGCCCTTGAGGACGTCCTCCAGGGAGCGGTTCGCCAGCGGCACCTGGAACACGAAGCGGGGCTGGACGTCACCGAAGCCGGCGCCGCCGTCCTCGCCCTGCTGCCAGCCCATCTTGCGCAGCCGGTCCGCGACCTCGAACGCCCGCGGCTCGATGACCGTCGCCTCGACGTCCCGCAGACGCTTCACGTCCGGGTCCTGGATGCCGGCCTTGATGGCGGTGGAGTCCCAGCGGCGGATGACGACGGGCGGGCCCATCTTCACCGAGAAGGCGCCCTGCTGCTTGAGGTGGGCGAGCATCGGCTGGAGCCACTCGTCCAGGTTGGGCGCGTACCAGTTGATGACCGGGCCCTCGGGGAGGTACGCGAGGTACCGCTTGATCTTGGGGAGCTGTCGGTACAGCACCAGTCCGGCGCCGACGATCTGACCGGTCTTGTCGAACCAGCCGAGGCTCTCCGACCGCCACTCCGTCTTCACGTCAGCCCACGCCGGGACCTGGCAGTGACTGGCCGCGGGCAGGCTCTGGATGTACGCCAGATGCTGCTCGCGGCTGATGGTCCTCAGGGTCAGGCTCATGCGGGGCGCTCCTCGGCAGGTGTGTCCCCATCGGTCAGGGGCTCCGGCTCTCGCGCCGAAGCCTACTGTGAGCGGGGAGTGCCCGTTCTGGCCCGTACGGCACTTGGCCGCCGACCGGTGACGCGAGGGCCCCGGCGGGTTGCCGCCGGGGCCCTGACGAGAGTGGGCCGGACCGTCCGAGGACGGGAACGCGGTGGTCAGCTGATCACGCCGCCGAACAGCCCCCCGTGGGCCATTCCGAGGTAGAAGCCCACCGCGGCGGAGCCGATGCCCATGATCAGGGCGAACCGCTCCCAGGTGGTCCTGGAGATCCACATCCCGTAGCCGCCGACCAGGATGCCGACGAGCCCGGCCCATGAGCTGAGCAGGTGCAGGTTGTGGAACATGGCCGTCACGAAGGCGAGGACGCCGAGCACCCCGGTCACCACCATCAGGGTGTCCTGGAGCGGATGGGGCCTGCCGTCCGTGGCGAAGAGGGAGCCGGTGGGGCGGTTCTGCGGGCGGGTGTGCGCTACCTGGGCCATGAAAGTCGCCTCCTGCCGAAGGGGCGGCGTACTGAGACGCCGATCACATCCGATATGTACAGATTGCGCAGCCTTGGCCCTGGATTTCAACCCGGGGGCCCATGGCAGGTAGTCTGTACGGTCTGCACCGGTGTCTGCCTTGAGCCTGCCCGGCGGTCCTCCCTCCGAGGAGCCCGCCGAGTCCGCTGTTTCACCCGACGGACACCGATGCGTACGCATCACGACCCTCCTGCCACGGAACGACCGTGGCCGCTGAGTCCAAAGGAGGTGGGTTCCACATGCGTCACTACGAGGTGATGGTCATCCTCGACCCCGATCTGGAGGAGCGCGCTGTCTCTCCCCTGATCGAGAACTTCCTCTCCGTCGTCCGCGAGGGCAACGGAAAGGTTGAGAAGGTCGACACCTGGGGCCGTCGTCGGCTCGCCTACGAGATCAAGAAGAAGCCCGAGGGCATCTACTCGGTCCTCGACCTGCAGGCCGAGCCTGCGGTCGTCAAGGAGCTCGACCGCCAGATGAACCTGAACGAGTCGGTCCTCCGGACCAAGGTCCTCCGTCCCGAGACCCACTGAGCATCTAGCTCAGCGGTCATCGGGTCCGAGTAGCAGCAAGCAGCAAGCAATCCCCGCCGAGAGGTTCATCCATGGCAGGCGAGACCGTCATCACGGTCGTCGGCAATCTCGTCGACGACCCCGAGCTGCGCTTCACCTCGTCCGGTGCGGCGGTCGCGAAGTTCCGTGTCGCGTCCACACCCCGCATCTTCGATCGGCAGACCAATGAGTGGAAGGACGGCGAAGGCCTGTTCCTCACCTGCTCGGTCTGGCGTCAGGCGGCGGAGAACGTCGCGGAGTCGCTTCAGCGAGGCATGCGCGTCATTGTGCAGGGCCGGCTGAAGCAGCGGTCCTACGAGGACCGTGAGGGCGTCAAGCGCACGGTCTACGAGCTGGATGTCGACGAAGTCGGCCCCAGCCTGAAGAGCGCCACGGCCAAGGTCACCAAGACCGCAGGTCGCGGTGGTCAGGGCGGCCAGGGCGGCCAGGGTGGATACGGCGGCGGCCAGCAGGGTGGCGGCAACTGGGGCGGCGGTCCCAGTGGCGGTGGCCAGCAGGGCGGCGGCGGCGCTCCCGACGCCGACCCGTGGGCAACCGGCGCACCCTCCGGCGGCCAGCAGGGCGGGGGCCAGGGCGGCTGGGGCGGAAGCTCCGGCGGTTCCAGCGGCGGCGGCTACTCGGACGAGCCTCCTTTCTAGGTCCGGCTCGTACCCCCACTTCTTGATCACACAGGAGAAACACCATGGCGAAGCCGCCTGTGCGCAAGCCTAAGAAGAAGGTCTGCGCGTTCTGCAAGGACAAGACCCAGTACGTGGACTACAAGGACACGAACATGCTGCGGAAGTTCATTTCCGACCGCGGCAAGATCCGTGCCCGCCGCGTTACCGGCAACTGCACGCAGCACCAGCGTGACGTCGCCACGGCAGTCAAGAACAGCCGTGAGATGGCGCTGCTGCCCTACACGTCCACCGCGCGATAAGGGAAGGGTGACGCAAACATGAAGATCATCCTCACCCACGAGGTCACTGGCCTCGGTGCCGCCGGCGACGTCGTCGACGTCAAGGACGGATACGCTCGCAACTACCTGGTCCCGCGTGGCTTTGCCATCCGCTGGACCAAGGGCGGCGAGAAGGACGTGGCGCAGATCCGCCGCGCCCGCAAGATCCACGAGATCGCGACGATCGAGCAGGCCAACGAGATCAAGGCCAAGCTCGAGTCCGTGAAGGTCCGTCTGGCTGTTCGCTCCGGCGACGCCGGCCGCCTCTTCGGCTCCGTCACCCCGGCCGACGTCGCTTCGGCGATCAAGGCCGCCGGTGGCCCGGAGGTCGACAAGCGTCGTGTCGAGTTCGGTTCGCCGATCAAGACCCTTGGCGGACACCAGGTGTCCGTGCGCCTGCACCCTGAGGTTGCGGCGCAGCTCGGCGTCGAGGTTGTCGCTGCCTGAGGCAGTGCTCGTACGAGTTAGGTGAAGGGCCGTACCCCGCGGGGTACGGCCCTTCGTCGTTTCACGTGAGGTCGATTCCGGTGACGCCGTTTCACGTGAAACATGAGCTTCTGGGGAAGGCCCAGCTGTTTCACGTGAAACATGGCTATTCGTCTTCGATTTCCTGACCCCGTGAGCAGCCCTTGAGCCGTGAGCCCCTGATCCTCCTGGGCCGGATCAGCGGATGGCGCCAGTGACGACCCAGCGTCCCGAGCGGGCTCGCAGCCAGAGAGTGATCAGCCGGACGGCCATCATCAAGTCCATGGCCCACCAGAGTGCGGTGAGCCCCCCGCCGAGGGTGGGAATCAACAGGGCGACCGGGGCGAAGACGGCCAGAGTGACGATCATGGCCAGCGCCAGATAACGCCCGTCCCCGGCACCCATGAGTACGCCGTCCAGGATGAAGACCACGCCGGCGATCGGCTGGGAGACGGCCACCACCAGCAACGCGGGTAGCAGGGTGTCGCGTACGGACGGGTCGCTGGTGAAGAGCGGGATGAAGAGGGGCCGGGCGAGGACGATGAGCGCGCCGAGCACCACCCCTGCGGCGAGGCCCCACTCCACCATCCGGCGGCACGCCTCGCGTGCGCCCTTCGCGTCGTCGGCGCCGAGATACCGCCCGATGATCGCTTGGCCGGCGATGGCGATGGCGTCCAGGGCGAAAGCTGTCAGGGTCCAGAGCGAGAGGACGATCTGGTGAGCTGCGATGTCCACGTCACCGAGGCGGGCGGCGACTGCGGTGGCGATGACCAGTACCGCGCGCAGGGAGAGCGTACGGATCAGCAGAGGGACACCCGCCTGGGCGCTCGCCCGGATGCCCGCCGCGTCGGGGCGGAGTGACGCCTTGTGCCGCCGGGCTCCGCGGACGACCACGGCCAGGTAGGCGGCAGCCATGCCCATCTGCGCGATCACGGTGCCCCAGGCGGACCCCGCGATACCGAGGCCGGCGCCGTAGACCAGGACCGTATTGAGGATCGCGTTGGCGGAGAAGCCGCCGATGGCGACGTAGAGCGGGGTTCGGGTGTCCTGGAGTCCGCGCAGCACCCCGGTCGCCGCCAGCACGACGAGCATGGCCGGTATCCCGAGCGTCGAGATGCGGAGGTAGGTCGTCGCGTACGGGGCGGCCGTCGAGGAAGCGCCGAAGACGTCGACGATCCATGGCGCGGTGGGGAGAACGGCGGCGACCACCAGAGCGCCGAGGAGCAGGGCGAGCCAGATGCCGTCCATGCCCTGTCGGATGGCGGACGCGAGATCGCCCGCGCCGAGGCGGCGGGCGACGGCGGCGGTGGTGGCGTAGGCGAGGAAGACGAAGACGCTGACAGCGGTGGACAGGAGAGCGGCGGACACCCCGAGCCCGGCCAGTTGCCGGGTGCCGAGGTGGCCCACGATCGCGCTGTCCACCATGAGGAAGAGTGGCTCGGCCACGAGTGCGCCGAAGGCGGGCACGGCGAGCGCGATGATCTCCCGGTCGTGCCGTCGTCGACCGGATGCGGTTGTCGCGGGGGCCTTGGTCATGGGGCCAATCCAATCTTCCACAGGTAATACACACAAGCCCTTTGTGATCCTTACTTTGGCGGAGCCGGTGCGCGGGGCCACGCGCCGTTCGCGATGATCTTGAGCGATGCGGGAAAGTTTTTCTCCCCCACAGTCAGTGGACGGAAAAAGGCCAGGTCACAGCCGTGGCGACGCCGTTGCTATGAGTTTGTCCACAGTGCTGTCCCCCGCTCCGTGCACAGGAACAGCGGACTTCTCCACAGCATCGGGTCGGTCGTCCACATGCCCTGTGGATAACCAGATTGGCTGACGGTGCTGAGCGGCCTACCGTGGACCGTCGCCCGTACTCCGACCGTGCTCGCGAACGCGTTGAAATCGAAGCGCCGGAAGCGGAGTCGGGTGTCCTGTTTGTCGGTGCCGTGCCGTAAGAAAGAGTGGCATGGCTAGGTCCGCGAAGCGGACGGGAGGAGGTGGCCCGGTGAGCATTCCCGAGCCTTTGGACGAGCCCTGGGCCGACGTCGGTCCCAGTGACCGGCTGCCTGTCTCCCGCCAGCGTCGTGGTGAGCGCGGTGAGCGCGGCGGACGGGACGACCAGCACGACCGCGGCCGCGACAGCGGCTGGGACGGAGGCTCCCCGGGGTTCGAGAGAGTTCCCCCGCAGGACCTGGACGCCGAGCAGTCGGTGCTCGGCGGCATGCTGCTCTCCAAGGACGCCATCGCGGAGGTCGTGGAGGTCATCAAGGGGCACGACTTCTACCGCCCCGCCCACGAGACCGTTTTCACGGCCATCCTCGACCTCTACGCCAAGGGCGAGCCGGCCGACCCGATCACGGTCGCCGCCGAACTGGTCCGGCGCGGCGAGATCACCAAGGTCGGCGGCGCCCCGTACCTCCACACGCTCGTCCAGTCGGTGCCGACCGCGGCGAACGCCTCGTACTACGCCGAGATCGTCCATGAGCGTGCCGTCCTGCGCCGCCTGGTCGAAGCAGGTACGAAGATCACACAGATGGGCTACGCGGCCGACGGGGACGTCGACGAGATCGTCAACTCCGCCCAGGCCGAGATCTACGCCGTCACCGAGCAGCGCACCAGCGAGGACTACCTGCCGCTCGGCGACATCATGGAGGGGGCGCTCGACGAGATCGAGGCGATCGGCTCCCGCAGCGGGGAGATGACCGGTGTTCCGACCGGGTTCACCGATCTCGACGCGCTGACCAACGGTCTGCACCCCGGTCAGATGATCGTCATCGCCGCCCGACCCGCCATGGGTAAGTCGACCCTGGCGCTGGACTTCGCCCGGGCCTGTTCGATCAAGGGCAACCTTCCGAGCGTGATCTTCTCCCTGGAGATGGGGCGGAACGAGATCGCGATGCGTCTGCTCTCGGCGGAGGCACGGGTGGCGCTGCACCACATGCGTTCGGGCACGATGACGGACGAGGACTGGACGCGGCTGGCCCGGCGCATGCCGGACGTGTCGGCTGCCCCGCTGTACATCGACGACTCGCCCAACCTCTCCATGATGGAAATCCGGGCGAAGTGCCGTCGTCTGAAGCAGCGCAACGACCTGAAGCTGGTGGTCATCGACTATCTCCAGCTGATGCAGTCCGGTGGCGCGAAGCGCGCCGAGAGCCGCCAGCAGGAGGTCTCGGACATGTCCCGAAACCTCAAGCTGCTCGCGAAGGAGCTGGAGCTCCCGGTGATCGCGCTCTCCCAGCTGAACCGAGGTCCCGAGCAGCGGACGGACAAGAAACCGATGGTCTCCGACCTCCGTGAATCCGGTTCCATCGAGCAGGACGCCGACATGGTCATCCTGCTGCACCGTGAGGACGCGTACGAGAAGGAATCGCCCCGTGCCGGCGAGGCGGACCTGATCGTCGCGAAGCACCGTAACGGTCCCACCGCGACGATCACCGTGGCCTTCCAGGGCCACTACTCCCGCTTCGTGGACATGGCGCAGACCTGATCCGACGCTTTCGCGGGTTCCCGGGACGCGTGGCCACGTTCCATCGGCGATGGAACGTGGCCACCAGGACACGGGACGGAGAACAGCTTCTCGGACGGGGCGGGCGCTCGCCCCGGCCTGCTGCCACCATGCTGAGATGGCGCACGACATGGTGTTCTTCGCGGTGACCACGGGTGGCGGCCTCTACAGCCGGAGCCACTGACCGCCCGGGCCCGTCCGCCGGTGCCCGGACCGGGCCCCTCGCCGTCCTTTCACGCGGGGAGCGGTACACCCTCCTCGTACGGGCTGATCATGGTGTTGAAGAAGCCGTCCGAGGGTCCCTCCAGGTAGGCCGGAAGGTTTTCCAGGAAGGCGCGCAGCGGGGGTGTCGCGTTGTGGCGGTCGAGGTCTTCCTGGGAGCGCCAGACCTCGTAGAGGAAGAAGCGCCCGTCCTCGTGCTCGTGCAGGTGGTACTGCAGGTTGCCGGGTTCCTGCCTGGTGGGCGCCACGAAGGAGAGGAGGATGCGCCGGACATCGTCCGCGCGCTCCGGCCGGGGCCGGAGGAATCCGTAGAGGGCGATGGGGTGGGCCGTGTTCGTCATGGACGCGACACTAGGATCTCTCATCGATGTGAGGTTCAAGCGGTTGTGAGGAGCGTCACATGAAGATCGGCGAGCTGTCCGAGGTGACGGGTACCTCTGTCCGCCTGCTGCGCTACTACGAGGAGCAGGGCCTCCTGGCGTCCCACCGGCTCGCGAGCGGCCACCGCCGTTACGAGGACGGCGCCCCCGTCGTGGTCCGCCGCATCCGCTCGTTCCTGGACGCCGGCCTGCCGACCCGGGTAATCCGGGAGCTTCTGCCGTGCGTCGGCGTGGACGGCACGGTCGACGGCTGCAGGCTGGAGACCCTTCAGGACCACCTCCGGGGTCTGGACGACCGGATCTCCGCGCTGTCGGAGGCGCGTACCTCGTTGACCGGGCTCATCACCGCCACCTATGCCCGCGAGGGTTCCGCCGCGCCCTGACCGTGTACGCGCCCTGACGGGCGTACCGGACCCGGGTGCTTCGATACGGAATGGGGTCGCGGGGCGGCGCCGTTCTCGACCATTCTTCGTTCCATGACGTCATGGAACGAAGAACTGCTGCCGACCACCCGCCGGGCCCTGCTGCACCGCACCGCCACCGCCCAGCGGGAGGGTCGTACCCCCTCGATGGTGGCCGGAGTGCTCCGGGACGGGCGGGTCGGGTGGAGTGGGGGGCGCAGTTGTGTCGACGGACACGAGCCCGACAGTGACACGCAGTACCGAATCGGCTCGATCACCAAGACCTTCACGGCCATCCTGGTGCTCCGCCTGAGGGACGAGGGGCTGCTCGATCTGGACGACCAGGTGGAGAAGCACCTGCCGGGCTCGGGCGTCGGGGGAGTGAGCATCCGTCAGCTCCTGGGTCACGGCGCCGGACTCAGCGCCGAGACACCGTCCCCGTGGTGGGAGCGGACGCCCGGGGACACCCGACCTGACCTGGCCGCCGTCCTCGGCGAGCAGCCCTTCCGGCACCCGGCCGGTCTCCGCCACCACTACTCGAACCCCGGTTACACCGTGCTCGGTTCCCTCGTCGAGGCCGTACGGGGGGACTCCTGGGAGGAGGTGCTGCGGCGCGAAGTTCTGGAGCCGCTGGGGATGCGTCGTACCAGCTCAGGGCCCTTGGCTCCGCACGCGGGGGGCTGGGCCGTGCACCCGTGGGCCGACGTGATGCTGCCTGAGCCGAGCCATGACCTGGGGCTGATGGCCCCCGCCGGGCAGCTCTGGTCGACCGTGGGGGACCTCCTCACCTTCGCGCGATTCCTCGCCGAGGGGGACGACCGGGTCCTGAGCGCCGCCTCCGTCCGGGAGATGCGGGCTCCCGCGGTGCCGCTCGAAAGCGGTGACTGGACGGGTACGTACGGGCTCGGGCTTCAAGTCGTCCGGCGGGACGGTCGCACGCTCTTCGGGCACTCAGGCTCGTTGCCCGGCTTCCTGGCCTGCCTCTGGGTGTGCGCGGAGGACGACGTGGCCGCCGTCGTGCTCACCAATGCGACCTCAGGGCCCCCCGTCACCGAGGTGGCCCAGGACCTTGTGCGGATCGTCGCGGAGGCGGAGCCCCGCATCCCGGAGCCTTGGCGCCCGCTGCCCGAGGTCGACCAGGACCTGCTGGCCCTGACCGGGCCCTGGTACTGGGGCACCCAGCGGTACGTGGTGAAGCTGCTCGACGACCGCTGTCTGGAGCTGGCTCCGCTGGCGGGGACCGGCCGGGGGGCGAAGCTCCGGGCCGAGCCGGACGGCAGCTGGACCGGACTCAGCGGGTACCACGCGGGGGAGCGGCTGCGGATCGCGCGGAACGCCGACGGGTCGGTGGCCCATCTGGACCTGGGCTCCTTCGTCTTCACCCGTGAGCCCTACGACCCGACGGCCGCCATCCCCGGAGGCGTGGACCCGGAGGGCTGGCGAGGGCTGGCTCGCTGAGAGCCGCGTCCGCCCCGTCCGGTCCGGTGCGTTTCACGTGAAACGCACCGGACCGGACGGGGCAAGCGGTGAACGGCGGACTCAGAGAGCAAGCTTGAAGCCCACGTGACTCGGGGTGAAACCGAGACGTTCGTAGAAGCGGTGCGCATCCGTCCGGGTCGCGTCGGAGGTCAGCTGGACCAACTGGCACTCCTGGCGCCGGGATTCGTCCACGGCCCACTGGATCAACCGGGTGCCGAGTCCGTTGCCGCGCTCCTCGCTGTGCACCCGGACCCCCTCGATGACGGAACGGGTGGCGCCCCGCCGCGACAGGCCGGGGATGATGGTGAGTTGGGCCGTGCCCACCACCCGGTCGCCCCGTACGGCGACCATCAGATGTTGGTTCGCGTCGTCCGCGAGCCTGCGGTACGCCTTCTCGTACGGTGAGAGGTCGTCGGGCGACTCGCGCTGCGCGCCCAAGGGGTCATTGGCGAGCATCGAGACGATGGCCGGGACGTCGGCCAAGGTCGCGGGCCGTATCAGCAGTTCCGTCATGATCGGCACCCTACGCAGCGCGTGCCGTGGCTCCCCGTCCGGGCGGTACTCCCGCTCGTCCGGAGAGCGCCTACGCCGGGACCTTGAGCCCTTCGACCGCCCTGACGAGCGGCGCCAGTTCGGGGTGCTCTGCGGCTTCGTCCAGGGCGGCCCGCAGGGCGGTGTCGTTGGTGGGCCTGGCCTCGGTGAGCAGGGCGAGGCCCGCTTCCGTCACGTCGGTGTAGATGCCCCGGCGGTCCGTGTCGCAGAGGTACCGGGTGAGCAGTCCCCTGTCCTCCAGGCGGGTCACCAGGCGCGTGGTGGCGCTCTGGCTCAGCACGACCGCGTCGGCCACCTGCTTCATCTGGAGATGGCCGCCCGGGCCCTGGTGCTGCCGGCTCAGGACGTCCAGCAGCGAGTACTCGCGGACGCTGAGGTCGTGACCGGTCTGGAGGGCCCGCTCGATGTGCGCCTCGATCCTTCCGTGCAGCAGGGAAAGAGCGCACCAGCCCTGGGACAGGGCGGTCAGGGCGGGGTCCGTCGCGGTCATCGTCTCTCCTCCGTACGGGAGCTGCTTGCCTCCAGGATAGGGGACGCACGCAATAGCCCGCGCTTGCAATTAACCAGCGTCTGCAATTATTGTTGACGCTTGTAAGGCGCAGACGCAATCTTCAGGAGAGGTGAATCCATGCCGCTGGCGCTTCTAGCCCTCGCCATCGGGGCTTTCGGAATCGGGACCACCGAGTTCGTGATCATGGGATTGCTCCCCGAGGTGGCCGCGGACTTCCAGGTGTCCATCCCGACCGCGGGCTTCCTGGTCACGGGGTACGCGCTCGGTGTGGTCGTGGGCGCCCCCCTCATGACGCTGCTGGGCACCAGGGTCAGCCGCAAACGCATGCTGATGCTGCTGATGGGCCTCTTCATCATCGGCAATGTCGTATCGGCGCTGGCCCCGGTCTTCGGCGTCATGATCGTCGGACGCGTGATCGCCTCGCTCGCCCACGGAGCCTTCTTCGGCATCGGTTCGGTCGTCGCGGCCGATCTGGTGGCCCCGCAGAAGAAGGCCGGTGCCATCGCCATGATGTTCACCGGACTCACCGTCGCCAACGTGGTCGGTGTTCCGCTGGGTACGTACATCGGCCAGACCGCCGGCTGGCGGGTCACCTTCCTCGTCGTCGCCGTCCTCGGCGTGCTCGGCCTGCTCGGCGTGGCGAAGCTCGTACCAGAGCAGCCCCGCCCCTACGGTGTACGGCTCCGTCATGAGCTGGCGGCCTTCCGGAACGTGCAGGTCCTGCTGGCCATGGCCATGACCGTGCTGGGCTTCGGCGGCGTCTTCGCCGCGATCACCTACATCACCCCGATGATGACCGGGATCGCCGGCTTCGCGCCGTCGTCGGTCACCTGGCTACTGGTCCTCTTCGGCGTCGGCATGGTGGTCGGTAACCTGCTGGGCGGGAAGTTCGCGGACCGGCATCTGATGCCGATGCTGTTCGTCACGCTCGGGGCGCTCGCGGTCGTGCTCGCCCTGTTCACCGTCACCGCGCACAACAAGGCTGCCGCAGCCGTCACCGTCGTCCTCATCGGCGCCCTGGGATTCGCCACCGTGCCGCCCTTGCAGAAGCGGGTGCTGGACCAGGCTTCGGGTGCTCCGACGCTGGCCTCGGCGGTCAACATCGGCGCCTTCAACCTGGGCAACGCGCTCTCCGCCTGGCTCGGCGGCATGGTGATCGCGGCCGGCTTCAGCTACACCGCACCCAACTGGGTCGGCGCCGCACTCGCGGGAGCCGCCCTGATCCTCGCCGTGATGTCCAGCCTGCTGGAGCGCCGCCAGGCACGGGACGGCCGGATCGTCGCCTCCCACACCCCCGAACCGGCCGCCGCGACCGCGGCCCGGTGCTGACCCACCCCCGTGCGGGCTGTCCCCACGGCCGCCCGCCTCCCCACCGCCACCACGGATCACGCAGGAGAACACCATGAGCACCCCCACCCGCACCGCCGTCGCCCCGCTCACCATCGAAGACGCGGAGACTCTGATCGCGTCGGCCCGTACCGCCGCCGAGGCGGCCGGTGTCGCCGCCGCCGTCACCGTGCTCGACGCCGGCGGGAACCTGCTCGCCTTCCGCCGGGACGACCGCGCGGTTCTCATCGCGGGCGAGACCAGCACCCGCAAGGCCTACACCGCGCTGCAGTTGAACTCCCCCACGGCCGACCTCGTGGACGCCGTCCAGCCGGGCGGGATCTTCCACTCGCTCACCACCGCGCTCGACCGTCCGCTGCTCTTCATCGCGGGCGGCGTGCCGGTGCACCGCGACGGTCAGCTGATCGGTGCCGTGGGTGTCGGCGGCGGTGCCCCCGAGCAGGACCATGGCTTCGCCGCGGGCGCCGTCGCCTCACTGGTCTGACGGTTTTCTCCCGGACGCCCCGCTGCCCGTGCGGCCGCAGGGCGTCCCTCCGTGGCGGCACCCGCAGGACCGCTGTCGGCACCCGGAGAGCGGCGGCCGTCGCGTCAGCCGGTCGCGACCGTCAGTGGTGCGAACCTGCGGCTCCAGTCGCCGGGCACGTCCGGGCACCCTCGGGTCATCACCGTGGTACGGGACACGGCAGCCAAGCCGTGTGCGGCGAGCCAGCCGCGCAGTTCGGTGTGGCGGGTGTCGATCTCCGTCCGCAGCACGAGGTCCGTCTCCGACGCGAGCGAGGTCACCAGCACCTTCGCGGTGTCCGTGTCCGGTGCGACGAGAGGCCCGACCACATGGCTCCCGTCGCTCGGCCAGAGTGCGGCGAACCCCACCAGCGCGCCGGCCCGCTCGGCGACCCGGAAGTGGTCCGAGAAAGCGGGCAGCCGGGCGAGCATGTGTGTCCGCTCGGCCCCGAAGGCCGGGGCATCGAGCGCGATGATCGCCGGGAGATCCCGGGCCGTCGCCCGACGCGTCGTCGGGGCGGACGAACCGTGAGCCCCTTCGGGCACCTGCGCCGGGGTGTTCTCCGGCAGGAACCGTCCGACGGACCGCTCCACACTTCCGACGACGGCGAAGTCGAGTTCTTCGTAGAGGGGCCGGCCCTGATCCGTCGCGAAGAGGGTCAGCGGTGTCTCTCCGTGTTCCGCGAGGACATGAAGGAGCAGACGGCGGCCCAGACCCTGCCGTGCGAACCGTTCCGCGACCAGCATCATGCCGAGCGCCGCGTGCGACGGCGCGTAGGAGGTCACCACGCAGGCGGCCGCCAGTCCCTTCCCGGCGGGGTCGTCGATGCCGTACGCCGTACCCGCCCCGAGGAGCAGCCCCCAGCGGTGTTCGTCCCGGGGCCAGCCCCGGTCCTCGCTGAGATCGGCACAGGCGACCAGGTCGCCCCGTGTGAGGTGCCGGATGGGCAGGTCGTCGGGCAGGCCGTGCCGGATGGTGGGCATGGGAGCCAGGCTCTCCGACGCCGAGGCGGCCCGTCCACCGTTTTGTCGCTTCCTTCGCCAAGGTTTTCCGCGCCTGTTCCGGATGGCTCGCCGTCCGTACGCCTTCCGATACTCGGCCGGGCGTCGGCGTGGGAACGTACGGGTCCCGTGCCATGTCGGCCCGTGACCCGTGTTTCACGTGAAACACGCACCCGCCCACGCCGCCGTCGATGGGGCGTACCGGATTTCCCGTCATGCGCCCGTTGTGTCGCAGGATCCGGCAGGCTGCGGCGCGGGGAGCCGCGAACCGTGTCGGGCCAGCCAGCCGACCGAGAGACAGTTCGATGCGAGGCACAGTTCGAGACGAGGCACAGTCATGGACGCTCCGACCAGAGATCCGGCTGCCAAATCTCCGCAGCCACCCACCGCACCTCCGCGGCCCCGCCGACGGCGGACCGCTCGCTCTCCACGCCCCGCCCCTCCTCGGCAGGACGGCACGGGTACGGGCCTACACCGCCATCTCGCAGATCATGACGGCGACCGCCGACGCGTCGACGTCTTCGGCGGGGCCCGCGGTGAACGCGTCCTCTACGGCCTCGACGCCATGCTGCGGCTCCAGCGAAACCATCCCTGGCTCGCCGTGCACCCGGGGGTCGCCGCCGGCCCGACCCGCGGCCGGACCGGCGAGGTCCTGGAAGCGGTACGGGAGACGGGACCGCGGAACGAACGGGATGCCTGTCTGGCGGGACCGCCCGGCGTGATCCGTAGCGGGGTGTGGGCCCTGCGGGACGCGGGCCTCCCGGCGGCGCGTATTCACCACGAGCCGGTCGAGGAGTTGGCGCTGCCCGGGCCGGTCTGAATCAGCCCAGGTCGGGCGCGTGCATGGCCCGTACGCCCTCGATGTTGCCGTCCAGGTAGTGGCGGAGGGAGAGGGGGACGAGGTGGACGGCGGCGATCCCGACCCGACTGAAGGGGATCCGGACGATCTCGTACTCCCCGCTGGGGGCCTCGATCTCGGGGCCATGGCGTTTCGAGAGGTCCATGGAGGCCAGCCGGCAGACGAAGAAGTGCTGGACCTTCACCCCCGCCGCCCCGTCGTCCGCGATGTGCTCGACGGTGTCGACGAAGCAGGGCACCACGTCGACGATCTTGGCGCCCAGTTCCTCGTCGACCTCGCGGTGCAGGGCGTCGACGACGGTCGCGTCCTCGGGTTCGACTCCGCCGCCGGGTGTCACCCAGTAGGGGTCGACTCCCGGCTTGGTCCGCTTGATCAGGACGAGGCGGTCGCCGTCCAGCAGGATGGCGCGTGCGGTGCGCTTGACCACAGGGCGTTCGGTCATGGCAAGAGAGTGGCCCGCCGACACCCTTCTGAAACTCCCCGCGGCCCGCTGCCCGTACGGCGGACAGCAGCGTCCGCCCGCCGTCCGGACGCACCCGCGCGGTCCTGGGAGTCATCACGTCCACGCGCTCACCGAGACCGAAAAGGCTCCGGGGCGCACGGAGACGTCCCTCCGTGCGCCCCGGAGCCCGGGTCGGTGTGACCGTCGGCCGGCCGACCCGTAGGCCCGTAGGCCGGTCAGCGGGTGGCCGAGTCCAGGGCCTGCGCCACGTCGGCGAGCAGGTCCTCCGGGTCCTCGGCGCCGACCGAGAAGCGGACGAAGCCCTCGGACACCGCGTCGCCGCCCCAGCGCCCGCGCCGCTCCGCGGTGGACCGCAGACCGCCGAAGCTCGTGGCGTCGTCGACCAGCCGCAGCGCCTCCAGGAAGCGCTCGGCGGTCTCCCGGTCGGCCAGCTCGAAGGAGACCACGGAGCCGAAGCGCCGCATCTGCCGCACGGCGACCGGGTACGAGGGGTCTGAGGGGAGCCCCGGGTAGCGCAGCCCGGTCACTTCGGACCGCTTGGTGAGCGCCTCGGCCAGGGTCAGGGCGGTGGCGCACTGGCGCTCGATGCGCAGCTGGAGCGTGGCGAGCGAGCGGTGCGCGAGCCAGGCCTCCATGGGGCCGGGGATCGCGCCGACCACCTTGCGCCAGCGGCGGACTCCCGCGGCGAGGTCGGCGTCGCGGCAGGTCACGTGGCCGAGCAGGATGTCGCCGTGGCCGGTCATGCCCTTGGTGTCGCTGGCCACCGCGAAGTCGGCGCCCAGGTCCAGGGGCCGCTGGCCGATCGGGGTGGCGAGGGTGTTGTCGACGGCCACCAGCGTCCCGTTGGCGTGGGCCGCCTCGACCAGCTTTCGGACGTCGCAGACGTCGAGGCCCGGGTTGGACGGGGTCTCGATCCAGAGCAGCTTGGCCCCTTCGAGAGCGGCCAGCTGGGCGTCGCCGCCGGTGGGCGCGGTGCGGACCTCCACGCCGTACGCCTCCAGCTGCTCCCGTACGAGCGGCAGCGCCTGGTAGCCGTCGCTCGGCAGGACGACGACGTCGCCGGCGCGGGTCTGGGAGAACAGGACGGCCGAGATGGCGGCCATGCCGGAGGCGAAGACGGTCGTCACGACCTCCTCCCCCGGCGCTTCCAGCTCACCTATGGCCTTCTCCAGATGCGTCCACGTCGGGTTGGTCTCCCGGCCGTAGGTGTACGGCCCGACCGGTTCTCCCGAGAGGTGGAAATGCGCGGCGAAGACCGGTCCGGGAAGAGTGGGCTCGTACTGCTGCGGCTCGGGGAGACCCGCCCTTACCGCCCGCGTTCCGTCGCCGATGGTGCTCATGGTGCGCTCCTTGCTTCCTTCCCGGGCCGTCGCCGGTGCTCGTATGCACTTTCTCAGCCCGGGAGCGAAGTCCGTCGGAGCGTCTCAGTCCTCGTCGGGGAGGACGACGTGCAGAGCCCAGGAGACGACGGAGACGATCAGGCCGCCCAGCACGGCCGTCCAGAAGCCGTCCACGTGGAAGTTCAGGTCGACCGCTCCGGCCAGCGACGAAGTCAGCTTCAGCATGAGGGCGTTGACGACCAGGGTGATCAGACCCAGAGTGAGGATGAAGAGCGGCAGCGTGAGGAGCTTGACGACCGGCTTGACGAGGAAGTTGACCAAGCCGAAGAGGAGCGCGACCAGGACGAGGCTGAGAACCTTCCGGCCGGTGCCCGTACCGGTCAGCGTGATGTCCTGAAGCAGCCAGATGGCCACGGCCAGAGCGGCCGCGTTGGCGGTCGTCTTGACTACGAAATTCTTCATGTGTCTGATCGTGGCAGACACCGAGCACGGGGTACACCGTCCGTACGGCCACCCCGGACGACACGAGGGGCGCACCGGTATGAAGGCATTCAGGCTCGACGAGCTGGAAGCGGAACGAGCCGCCAACGACGGCGCCTATCTGCAGTTCATCCGCGAGCGGAACATGTCCGTGGGGCTGTACGCGCTGGACGCCGGCTCCCTCGATCCGCAGAGCCCGCACGGTCAGGACGAGGTGTACCTCGTCGTCAGCGGGCGGGCGTCGATCACGGTCGGCATGGAGACGACCCAGGTGGGCCGGGGAAGCGTCGTGTACGTACCGGCCGGTGTGGCCCACAAGTTCCACCACATCACCGAGGACCTCCGCGTCATGGTGGTCTTCTCTCCGCCGGAGTCCTGAGTCCTGAGTCCTGAGTCCTGAGTCCTGAGTCCTGAGGCGAAGGCCGCAACCTGCCCAGGCCAGGTCCGAACGGAAGACCCTAGGGGAACGATCAGGGGAGTCCGGGGGATGCGGACCGTCCGTCGCCACTCTCCCCGCTCTAGCATCGGTGTCGGCAACCGGGAGGCCGGGAGCCGGGACCGGGAGCCCCCGGTCCGACGGGACGGGGACACGAGAGACGAGGTAGGACGATGGCGGTCCGGGAGATATTCGCGGGAATGCCCTGGTGGGTGAAGTGGATCGCGGTGCCGGTGATCGCGATCGCCGTGTTCGGCGGGCTGATCGCCAGCGTGGTGACCTTCGTGGTCACTCTGCTCTTCAAGCTGCTGCTGTTCGTCATCCTCGTCGGCGGTCTGATCTTCGTCGTACGGAAGTTCTTCTCGTCCTCCTCGGATTCCCGGCGCGACTGGTAGGCGCGGACCGGCGAACCGTGAACCGGCGAACCGTGAACCGACGAACCGCCAACCCGGCGAACCGCCAACCCGGCGAACCGCCAACCCGGCGGCGCGGCATCTCCCGGCCTACCGCCCGCCGAGGAGACCGCGTCGGTCCGCTGATCACGGAGAGTGGCGCGGATTAGCCCGGCAGAGCTAAGCGAGGCCCGAAATCGCCCCACGAATGGCCCCTGCGGCTACAGTGACGGTTCGCTGCCGCCGCCCGGGTAAGTAACTGTCCGTCACCATCCTGACCAATGGTTCCGCGACAGTCGAATGCGCGCCCGGGCTCGCGGCACGCCCGTGGGGGCGGCCTCCACGGGAGGGCTGACCGCCCGTCACCATGCCTGGGGGTGACCGTGACCACGGCATCGACCACCACTGTCCCGACGCTGATCGGTTCGGTCCAGCGGGCCCTGAGACTGCTGGAGGCGGTGGGCGCCCATCAGGACGGCGCTCCCGCCAAGCAGCTCGCGCGGGAAGCGGGACTGCCGCTGCCGACGGCCTATCACCTGCTGCGCACCCTGGCCCACGAGGGCTACCTCCGGCGGGAGAACGGTGTCTTCGTGCTCGGCGCCGCCGCCGAGCGGATGTCCGGCCGGGCGGCCGAGGAGAGCAGGCGCGGCAGGCTCAACGACTCCCTCGCGCGCTGGTGCGACGAGTTGGGAGCCCCGGTGTACTGCGCCGTCTACCGGGAGGGCGAGATCGAGCTGGTCGCCGTGGCGGACTCCGCCGAGACGCCCGCCGTCGACGAGTGGGCCCCCTTCGGCGAGACCGGGCATGCCCACGCGCTGGGTCAGTGCCTGCTCGGACAGCTCGACGAGAAGGCGCGGGAGGACCACCTGCTCCGCCATCCGGTGCGTCCGCTGACCCGTTACTCAGTGCGAGATCGCCCGGTCCTACTTGAGCGATTGCGTTCGATGGAGCGTATGAAACCTGTCATTGAGCGACAGGAGTACGCACTCGGAACGGTCTGCGCCGCCATCCCCATCACCGCAGGTTCGGCCGTCGCCGCGATGGCCATTTCTCTACCCTGGGACCGCCAGGACCAGTTGCTCCCCGCAGTCGAACAACTACGTGGCGAAGTGGCCCGGCTCTTGCGTTCGTTCGTGTTCTCTATCAGTATCTGAAAAATCACTCCTTGTGATCTGCTATCGCGTGCACCACGATGGCGTCAATAGGGCCATGGGGGATCATTCCTGGCCAGATTCATCTACTGCGGGGTTGAACGATGCGCGAGTCGGTTCAAGCAGAGGTCATGATGAGTTTCCTCGTTTCGGAGGAGCTCTCGTTCCGTATTCCGGTGGAGCTCCGTTACGAGGTGAGCGATCCGTACGCGATCCGTATGACCTTCCACCTGCCGGGTGATGCCCCGGTCACCTGGGCTTTTGGCCGTGAGCTGCTGCTCGACGGCCTCAACAGTCCCAGCGGCGACGGTGATGTGCACATCGGTCCCACCGAACCCGAGGGGCTCTGTGACGTGCACATCCGGCTGCAGGTCGGGGCGGACCGGGCGCTGTTCCGGGCCGGCACGGCGCCACTCGTGGCGTTTCTCGACCGGACGGACAAGCTGGTGCCACTGGGGCAGGAGCACACGCAGGGTGACTTCGACGGCAACCTCGAAGAGGCGCTCGGAAGGATCCTCGCCGAGGAGCAGAACGCGGGCTGACAGGCTGTCAGCCCGCTGACTTTTGGGCCCTCCAGCCCGCTTCCGCGCTCACTTCCTGCGGCGGCGGCCCCTCCCGGTCCGTACGGGTGCAGGAGCTCCGGCTTCCGCGCCGAGCCCTGTGCGGTCCGCGGACACCACCAGAGCGGCGAGCGCCGTCGTGACGGGCACCGAGGCGACCAGTCCGATCGAGCCGACGAGTGTGCGGACGATCTCCTCGGCTACCAGCTCGCTGTTGGCGACCGTGCCCACACTGCTCTGCGCGATGGAGAACAGCAGCAGCAGGGGCAGCGCCGCGCCCGCGTACGCGAGCACCAGGGTGTTGACCACCGAGGCGATGTGGTCGCGCCCGATCCTGATGCCCGCTCCGTAGAGCCCGCGCGCCCCCATGGTCGGGTTCGCCTGGTGCAGCTCCCACACGGCCGACGTCTGGGTGACCGTCACGTCGTCGAGGACCCCGAGCGAACCGATGATGACACCGGCCAGGAGCAGACCGCTCATGTCGATGTCCGGATAGAGGCCGTGGATCAGGCCGGTGTTGTCGTCGGTGTTGCCGGTCAGCCCCGCCCAGTCGATGAAGACCGAGCCCAGCAGCCCGATCAGCACCAGCGAGATCAGCGTGCCGATCACCGCCACCGAGGTTCGCGCCGTCACTCCGTGGCAGGTGTACAGCGCGATGAGCATGATCGCGCTCGCCCCGACCACCGCCACCAGCAACGGGTTTGACCCCTGCAGGATCGCCGGGAGGATGAACAGGGTCAGCACGGCGAAGGAGACGGCGAGTGCCACGAGCGCCATCACCCCGCGCAGCCGTCCCACCACCACGACGGCGACGGCGAAGATGCCGGCCAGCAGGGCCATCGGCAGCTTCCGGTCCACGTCGGTGACCGAGTACTGCAGGTCGTGCGGGGCGTCCGGCGCGTACGCCAGCACCACCCCCTGGCCCTCGCTCAACTGGCGTGACGCCTCCGGCTGGACGATCTCGCCGAAGGTGCGGCCCTTGTCCTTGCCGCTGGTCACCTCGATGGTGGCCTTCTTGCAGTCGCCGGTCTCCCCGGCCGCCGCACCCGGCCCGGAGCCCGTCGACCCACCCCCTGTGGCGGGTACTTGGGCGGCGTTGACGTCCGCGCAGTTCACCCGCTCCACCTTCACCACCTCGCCCTGCTCGGTCTGCCGGTCGAAACCCACACCGGTGCGCTCGTGCGCGGGAGTGCCGCCGGGCCAGAGCACCGCCAGGCCGACGACCACCGCTACGGCGAAGGGGATCAGCACGCATGCGATGACCTTGCGCAGATGGGTCGAGACGGGTGCCGCGGGGCCATGGCTGTGCGTATGGCCGTGTGAGTGGTCCTGAGGTTCGGGATGGTCCTGGGAGGAGGTCACCGGGCGATCATCGCAAGAACGCGGGAGGCCCCCTGGTCAGCACGGCCGGGCGGGCGTTAGCGTGGTGGCACCTTTGCACACGCGGGAGCTCGGAGCACCGGGCTGAGAGGGCGCTGACCTCGTGAATCCTCACGGGACACGCTGCGCCGACCGCTGAACCTGTTACCGGGTAATGCCGGCGTAGGGAGTAGGTCTCATGACCACATCGGACGCACGCACGCCTGCCTCCACGACGAACGAGAGCGTCGGGGCGGGAAAGTCCATCGGCTGGCACAAGGGATACGTCGAGGGCTCGCGCCCCGGCCTCCGGGTGCCGGTCCGTCAGGTGCACCTGACCAACGGCAGGGACGTGACGCTCTACGACACGTCCGGTCCGTACACCGATCCCACCGTCACCACCGACGTCCGCCAGGGTCTCGCCTCCGTGCGCGGCGGCTGGATCGAGGACCGGGGGGACACCGAGGAGTACGAGGGGCGCCCGGTCCGTCCGGAGGACGACGGCCGCTCGCCCGCCTCGCGCGGCGGGCTGCGCAACCTCGACGCGGTCTTCCCCGGCGGCTCCCGCGCGCCACGGCGCAGCCGCGACGGCCGCCCCGTCACCCAGCTCGCGTACGCCCGGCGGGGGGAGATCACCCCGGAGATGGAGTACGTCGCGATTCGCGAGAACGTCGACCCCGAGGTCGTACGTGAGGAGATCGCGGCCGGCCGGGCGGTGCTGCCCGCCAACGTGAACCACCCGGAGATCGAGCCGATGATCATCGGCAAGCGGTTCCTGGTGAAGGTCAACGCCAACATCGGCAACTCGGCCGTGACCTCCTCCATCGAGGAGGAGGTGGACAAGATGGCCTGGGCGACGCGGTGGGGCGCCGACACGGTCATGGACCTGTCCACCGGCCGCAACATCCACACCACCCGTGAGTGGGTGCTCCGGAACTCCCCCGTGCCCATCGGTACCGTCCCGCTCTACCAGGCACTCGAGAAGGTCGACGGCCGGGCGGAGGAGCTGACCTGGGAGATCTACAAGGACACGGTCGTCGAGCAGGCCGAGCAGGGCGTGGATTACATGACGGTGCACGCCGGCGTGCGCCTGCCCTACGTCCCGCTGACGGCGCGCCGCAAGACCGGCATCGTCTCCCGGGGCGGCTCGATCATGGCGGCCTGGTGCCTCGCGCACCACAAGGAGTCGTTCCTCCACGAGAACTTCGAGGAGCTCTGTGAGCTCCTGGCGACGTACGACGTGACGTACTCGCTCGGGGACGGGCTGCGGCCCGGTTCCATCGCCGACGCCAACGACGAGGCGCAGTTCGCCGAACTGCGTACCCTCGGCGAGCTCAACACCATCGCCAAGCGGTACGGCGTGCAGACGATGATCGAGGGCCCGGGGCACGTCCCGATGCACAAGATCAAGGAGAACATCGACCTCCAGCAGGAGATCTGCGAGGAGGCGCCGTTCTACACCCTCGGCCCTCTGACCACCGATGTCGCGCCGGCGTACGACCACATCACCTCCGGGATCGGCGCGGCGATGATCGCCTGGTGGGGCACGGCGATGCTCTGCTACGTGACACCCAAGGAGCACCTGGGGCTGCCCGACCGGGACGACGTGAAGACCGGGGTCATCACCTACAAGATCGCGGCCCACGCCGCCGACCTGGCCAAGGGCCACCCGGGCGCGCAGGAGTGGGACGACGCGCTGTCGGACGCCCGGTTCGAGTTCCGCTGGGAGGACCAGTTCAACCTGGCGCTCGACCCGGACACGGCCCGCGCGTTCCACGACGAGACGCTGCCCGCCGAACCCGCCAAGACGGCGCACTTCTGCTCGATGTGCGGGCCGAAGTTCTGCTCGATGAAGATCAGCCGGAGCATCACCGAACAGTTCGCGCCGGACCTGGCTCCGTCCGCCTCCGAGGAGGAGATCGAGGCGGGGATGCTGGCGAAGTCGAAGGAGTTCGCCGCGTCCGGCGGGCGGGTCTATCTGCCGCTGGCCGACTGAGCCGGACGGCGCCGGCCTTCACGGGGCCGGCGCCACCCGGGGCGGCAGGTGCACGTTTGGTGGGCCGATCTCAGGGTGCGGAGCCGTCCCGGTCCGGACTCCCGAAGCCCGGGCCTTCGAAGCCCGGACCGTCGAAGTCCGGGCTGCTGAAATCGGGGCTGCTGAAGTCGGGGCTGGTGAAGGACGGCCGGGGACTTCGGCGCGAGCCGTCCTGCGGGGTCGAGAAGTCCGGGCTGCTGTACCCGATCTTCGGGATGCGGTTCGGTGACGGCCGGGGGGTGCGGGCGGCCGGGGCGGCGGTCGGGTCGTCCAGTGCGTCGCGGAGGAACGGGAGTATGCCGCGTTCCAGCAGGGCATGGCGCCAGGCCTCCCTGGCCCGGGCGACCTCCTCCGGCACGGTCTCGTCCTCCTCCAGGTCGGCGGCCGGGTCGTCGGTGCCGTTGCGGAGCGCCGTGACCAGCAGCCCGACGGCGGCTGCGAGGATCGCCAGCGCGGTGAGCGCCGCGAAGAGCCAGCCCGCGGTGACCATCGGGCCCGCGACGGCCAGTGAGGAGCTCACCGCCTGGAGGAGATAGCCGACCACCAGGAAGATCACCGCTGCGGAGCCCGCGAGGAGCGGGGCGAGCACGGTGACGACCGCGCCGACCCCCACGCTCTCGCCGGTCGCTCCCGGCGGGACCGGCACCTCGTCGGTGTCCTGGTCGGCGTCGCCGGTGGGGACACGGAGCTCACCGCGCGCCTTCACGTAGTGCTCGTACTCGGTGGCGGCGGCCGCGGTGATCAGCGCGGTGGCGCTCAGCGCCATGGTCCGCAGCTGCTCCCGGTTGAGGCGTTCGCCGACTCCGTCCAGATCCGGCCGCTCGTGCGCGTGGCGCAGTGCGTCGCCGAGGATCCGCTCGTACTCGGGCCTGTCTTCGGCCAGCAGGTGCGGAGCGCTTGTCATCTGCATCCCCCGATGCTCCGTGGCGCCCGATCACCCGCACATGACGGGGCATTCCGGACGGAACGGAGGAGAGCCTGCTACTGATACGCCGATGGTAGAGCGCCCAGGGCGAGGGATGACAGGTTGTTTCCGGAAAAAGGCCCGCCGACCGCGAACGATCAGATCGACGGAGCCCTACCCGGTGGACCGTCAGTCATGCAGGGGGAGTTGGGCGACCAGTAGCTTTCCGGCCATGGTCACGCCGCCGTCCATGGCGATGGCCAGTCCGTCCGCGTACACGTGGGGTCCGTGCACCACCGGGCCCGCGCCGTTCTCGCCGTCCTCCGACCCGACCTCGCCCAGGAGGTACGGAATGGGGCTGTGGCCGTGGACGACCCGACGGCCGCCGTACGCGGCCATCAGCTCGCGTACCGCCTGCGCGCCGCCGTCGTCCCGGAACGCGAACCGCTTGGTGAGCTTGCGGAACAGGTCCCAGCACTCGTCCGCGTCGTTACGGGTGAGGATGGCGTGGACCGTGTCGTTGACGTCCTCGATGGTCGCCCCGTAGTCGAGGTACGCCGTCGTGTCGGAGTGCATCAGCAGATGTCCGTCCTCCTCCACGACCGCGTCCAGCCGGGACATCCACTGCAGGTGGACGTCGTGCAGCCGCTCCATGTCGTGCTTCTGGCCACCGTTGAGGAGCCACGCGGCCTGGAAGGTGGCGGTGCCGGCGCCGGAGTTCACCGGGGTGTCCGCGAACCGCTTCGCGCCGATGAGAAGCAGCTCGTGGTTGCCCATCAGCGCCTTGCAGTAGCCGCCCGCGGCGGCGGCCTCGGCCGAGAGCTGCATGACCAGATCGATGACCCCGATGCCGTCGGGGCCCCGGTCCGTGAAGTCGCCGAGGAACCAGAGCCGGGCGTTGCCCGCCGACCAGTTGCCGTTGACGTCGATGAGACCCTGGTCGGCGAGGGCGGCCTTCAGCTCGTCGAGGTAGCCGTGCACGTCGCCGACGACGTAGAGCGGCCCGAGCCCGTCCGCACCGCCGGGGCCCGTGTCCGGGACGGGGGCGACGACGGGTACCCCGGCCGGGGTGATCACGGGCAGGTCGCGCTCGGTCGGCGTGTAGCCCTCCGGCACGCCGCCGTCCGGCAGCGCGTCGCCGGGGTGTACGTCGCCGGGATGCGCGTTCCCGGGATACACGAGCGCACCCTCCGGATGCGGCTCCCCCCCGGACATGGGCGTTCGTGCGTACGGCGGAACGCGGAAGTCGCGCAACGTCGCCGTACGCACCACGGGTTCCTGACCGGCCCCCTGAGTCATCGACCCCTCCACCACCGTCGCGCCGCCGTACACCTGACGGGCCCTGCCTGGTAGAGGTGGTCCGCGGTGTCGTGCGCCCATCATAGGAACGCGGATCGCCCCGTGTGACGCACCAGGGGCGGTGAATCCGGGCGGGTGCGCCGTTCACCTGTCCATTGGTCCGGATTAATCCGTTCAGTCCCTGCTCGGAGAGCGTGGCGCGCTGACCGTCGTGCGGGGCGGCCGGCGCTGCGAGGAGGTCCGGACGATGAGCTCGGTCGGTATCACCTGCTCGACCGGACCGTCGTGTTCGACACCCTCGATCGCGTCGATGAGGAGTTGCACCACCGCGGTCCCGATACGGCGCGGTTTCAGCGAGAGCGTCGTGATGGGCGGCTCGGTGGTGGCGTAGACCGTGGACTCGCTGCAGCAGACCAGCAGCAGGTCTTCGGGGACGCGCAGGCCGTACCGGCGTGCCGCCGCGAGCAGGTCGGTGCCGTTGGGGTCGAAGAGGCCGTAGACGGCGTCCGGCCGGTCGGGGCGGGCGAGCAGCCGGTCGGCGGCGACCGCACCGGCGCACGGGTCGTGGGCCGGATAGGACTCGTACACCGGATCCTGGCCCACGCGCTCGCACCAGTGCAGGTACGCGGTGGTGGAGAGCCGGGTGTACGTGTCGGTCGTGGTGCCGGTGAGCAGCCCGATCCGCCGGGCGCCGGCCGCCGCGAGGTGGTCGAGGAGGTCGAGCACGGCCGCGCGGTGGTCGTTGTCGACCCAGGCGGTGACCGGGAGCGATCCGGCGGGCCGTCCGTCGGAGACGACCGGCAGGCCCTGCCGGACCAGTTCGGTGACCACCGGGTCCTGGTCCGAGGGGTCGATCACCACGGTTCCGTCCAGGGCCACGTTGGACCAGACGTCGTGGCGCGAGGTGGCGGGCAGGATCACGAGGGCGTACCCCCGGGCGAGCGCGGCCGAGGTCGCGGCCCTCGCCATCTCCGCGAAGTACGCGAACTCGGTGAAGGTGAAAGGTTCATCCCCGTACGTGGTCACGGTCAGGCCGATCAGGCCCGACTTGCCCGTGCGGAGCGTGCGGGCCGCGGCCGAAGGGCGGTAGCCCAGGCGCTCTGCGACCTCGCGGACGTGGCGGCGGGTGGCGTCCGGGAGCCTGCCCTTGCCGTTGAGCGCGTCGGAGACGGTCGTGATCGAGACCCCCGCGGCGGCGGCCACGTCGCGGATTCCCGCGCGTCCTGGCCGGCCGCTGCGCCGGGGGGTCTCCGTCCGGCTCACCTGGTGCTTCCCTGCTGCTGTCATGGCGAGCCGATAGTAGGGCTCAGGAGGCCTGGTGGGCCGGACGCATATGCAACTGTTGACAGACACGTTTCTGCAAGGTCATAGAGGAACGATTACCTTGCAAAACAAGGAAGTTGGCGGCGACCTGCCGGATGTGTCATGTATCCATCGGGCTGAGTCTGGTCACGGAGTGGTGGCGGGAGGAGCCCTCAACTCACCACTTCGAGGGACGCGCGCTACGGCGCGAGCCACCGGCGCGCGACGATACGTACGTGCGCCCCCGGTGGAGAGGCCGGTGGAGACGCGTGCCGACCGGCCCCGTGGACGGCCCCGTCGACGGGCGTCCCGGACGAGTCCCGCGGAGGGGCCCGAGCGGCAGGTCGCTCCGGACGGCTCTCATAAGCTGAGACGCATATCTGTGCGTCGATTCTGTGCGTCGATGGTCGAGGAGGACCTGTGGTGAGCGAGAAAAGCCCCAAGCTGCGCCCCGAGCTGGATGGCGTCCCCGCCTATGTGCCGGGCAGGGCGGCCTCCCAGGACGGGCCGGTCGCCTTCAAGCTGTCCTCCAACGAGAACCCCTATCCGCCGCTGCCCGGGGTGCTGGAATCCGCGATGGCGGCCGCCTCGGAGCTCAACCGCTACCCGGACATGTCCTGCGCGGGCTTGATGGACGAGCTGGCCGACCGGTTCGGCGTGCCCTTGGAGCACCTTGCCACCGGTACCGGATCGGTGGGCGTGGCGCAGCAGTTGCTTCAAGCCACGTCCGGCCCCGGCGACGAGGTGATCTACGCCTGGCGCTCCTTCGAGGCCTATCCGATCATCACGCAGATCAGCGGGGCGACCTCGGTGAAGGTGCCGCTGACCGACGGGGACGTGCACGATCTGGACGCGATGGCGGACGCCGTCACGGACCGGACGCGGCTGATCTTCGTCTGCAACCCCAACAACCCGACCGGGACGGTGGTGCGCCGGGCCGAACTCGAGCGCTTCCTCGACCGGGTGCCCTCCGACGTGCTGGTGGTGCTCGACGAGGCGTACAAGGAGTTCGTCCGTGACGCCGACGTGCCGGACGGCCTGGAGATCTACCGCGACCGGCCCAACGTCGCGGTGCTGCGCACCTTCTCGAAGGCGTACGGGCTGGCCGGACTGCGGGTCGGGTTCGCGGTGGCACACGAGCCGGTGGCGGCGGCGCTGCGCAAGACGGCCGTGCCCTTCGGTGTGAGCCGGATCGCCCAGGACGCGGCGATCGCCTCGCTGCGGGCCGAGGACGAACTGCTGGGGCGGGTGGGCTCGCTGGTGGCCGAGCGGAACCGGGTGCACCGCGGACTGATCGCGCAGGGCTGGACGGTGCCGGAGAGCCAGGCCAACTTCGTCTGGCTCCGGCTCGGCGAGCGTACGGGCGACTTCGCCGCCTTCTGCGAGCGGGCGGGCGTGGTCGTTCGGCCGTTCGCCGGTGAAGGCGTACGGGTCACGATCGGCGAGGACGAGGCCAACGACCTCTTCCTGAAGGCGGCGGAAACGTTCCGCGCGCAGCTGTAGCGGGGCTCGCGCCGTGTGACCCCGGTGCCGTGTGACCTCGGTGTCGTGTGACCCCGTGCGGTGCGACCCGTGCGGTGCGACCCTGCACCGTGCGGCCTCGTGTCCGCGGCTGCGCACAGTCCTTGCGCGCAGCCGCGGGCACGGTTGCGGGCGCGGTGAGGAGCGCACCTTCCGCCCCCATGGCCCCGGCTCCCGGACTCTTCCGCGGAGCCGGGGCCACGGGTGTGAGGGATCCCACTCGTCCCGTTCCGCTGCCTGTCGCTCCCCGTCACTGTCCGAAAAGTGTCGGTGCTCCGGTTCTGCTCGGCGCCCGGTGGGCAGCTTCGGAGTGGAAAACCCGGCCGGCTGCCCGTCGACCACAGCTCCTCGGGGTCGCCGCTCTCAGGGGACCCCCCGTTCGAAGATCCGGAAGCGTGTGCGCCATACTCTTGCTTGTGAATGTGAACGCGTTCACAAGCGCACCCGTTTGATCCCGTAATGGGAGGGACCAAGCGGGCGAACCGCGGCTGTCACTACGGCGACGTAAGGAGACGACGACGTGGAACTTGCTCTGGCGCCCGAGACGATGGCGCGCTGGCAGTTCGGCATTACGACCGTCTACCACTTCCTCTTCGTCCCCATGACGATCTCCCTCGCCGCACTGACGGCGGGGCTGCAGACGGCATGGGTCCGGACCAACAAGGAGAAGTACCTCAAGGCCACCAAGTTCTGGGGCAAGCTCTTCCTGATCAACATCGCGATGGGTGTCGTCACCGGCATCGTCCAGGAGTTCCAGTTCGGCATGAACTGGTCCGACTACTCGCGGTTCGTCGGTGACGTCTTCGGTGCGCCGCTCGCCTTCGAGGCGCTGATCGCCTTCTTCTTCGAGTCCACCTTCATCGGTCTCTGGATCTTCGGCTGGGACAAGCTGCCCCGGAAGATCCACCTGGCCTGCATCTGGATGGTCTCGCTCGGCACGATCCTCTCCGCGTACTTCATCCTGGCGGCCAACTCCTGGATGCAGCACCCGGTCGGCTACCGCATGAACGGGAAGCGCGGCCGTGCCGAACTCACCGACTTCTGGCAGGTGCTGACGCAGAACACCGCGCTCGCCCAGTTCTTCCACACCATCACGGCCGCCTTCCTCGTCGGCGGTGCTTTCATGGTCGGGATCGCCGCATTCCACCTGGCACGGAAGAAGCACATCCCGGTCATGCGGACCTCGCTTCGGCTGGGGCTGATCACCGTGGTCGTCGCCGGCCTGCTGACCTCGATCAGCGGCGACGTGCTCGGCAAGGTGATGTTCAAGCAGCAGCCGATGAAGATGGCGGCGGCCGAGGCGCTCTGGGAGGGCCAGGAAGGCGCGCCGTTCTCGATCTTCGCGGTGGGCGACGTCTCCGAGGGCCGCAACGACGTGGAGATCTCGGTCCCCGGAGTGCTCTCCTTCCTGGCCGACGACACCTTCACCTCGTACATTCCGGGCATCAACGAGCTGAACCAGCAGATGCAGGAGAAGTACGGGCCCGGGGACTACCGGCCCAACATCCCGGTCGCCTTCTGGGGCTTCCGCTGGATGATCGGCTTCGGGATGGCCTCCTTCGGCCTCGGCATCCTCGGACTCTGGCTGACCCGGAAGAAGTTCATGCTGCCGCCGGCGATGCGGACCGGCGACGACGAGGTGCCGCATCTGGTCCTCTTCAAGAACAAGGCCCTCAGCCCGAGGTTCACCAGGCTGTACTGGCTGGTCGCGCTCTGGACCTTGCTCTTCCCGCTGATCGCCAACTCCTGGGGCTGGATCTTCACCGAGACCGGGCGGCAGCCCTGGGTCGTCTTCGGGGTCCTCAAGACCAAGGACGCCGTCTCTCCCGGGGTCTCGCAGGGCGAGGTCATCGCCTCCCTGATCGCCTTCACCCTGATCTACGCGATCCTCGCGGTGGTCGAGGTCAAGTTGCTCGTGAAGTACATCAAGGCCGGCCCTCCGGAGCTCAGTGAGGACGACCTGAACCCGCCCGCCACGATCGGCGGCCACGACGCCGCCGACGCCGACCGGCCGATGGCCTTCTCGTACTGAGAGGAAGGAGCGGAACGATGGAACTCCACGACGTCTGGTTCGTCCTCATCGCCGTCCTCTGGACCGGCTACTTCTTCCTGGAGGGCTTCGACTTCGGCATCGGGGTCCTGACCAAGGTGCTGGCCCGCGACCGCAAGGAGCGGCGGGTCCTGATCAACACGATCGGGCCCGTCTGGGACGGCAACGAGGTCTGGCTGCTCAGCGCCGGAGGCGCCACCTTCGCGGCCTTCCCCGACTGGTACGCCACCCTCTTCTCCGGCTTCTACCTGCCGCTGCTGGTCATCCTGCTCTGCCTGATCCTGCGGGGCGTCGCCTTCGAGTACCGGGCGAAGCGACCGGAGGAGCGCTGGCAGACCAACTGGGAACACGCGATCTTCTGGACCTCGTTGATCCCCGCCGTCCTCTGGGGCGTGGCCTTCGGCAACATCGTGCGCGGCGTCAAGATCGACGCGCACATGGAGTACGTGGGCGGGTTCTGGGACCTGCTCAACCCGTTCGCGCTGCTCGGCGGGGCGGTGACGCTCACTCTCTTCACCTTCCACGGCGCGGTGTTCGCGGCGTTGAAGACGGTCGGGGAGATCCGCGTCCGGGCCCGGAGGTTCGCCCTGCGGCTGGGGTTCCTCACCGCGGTGCTGGCGCTGGGCTTCCTGATCTGGACGCAAGCGCGTACCGGAGACGGCTGGTCGCTGCTCGCGGCGGTCGTCGCCGTCCTGGCGCTGGCCGGCGCGATCGCGGCCATCGCGGCGGGACGTGAGGGCTGGTCGTTCGCGCTCTCGGGTCTCACCATCACGGCCGCCGTGGCGATGCTCTTCCTGGCGCTCTTCCCGGACGTCATGCCGTCCTCGCTGAACAGCGCGTGGAGTCTCACCGTCACCAACGCCTCGTCCACGCCCTACACGCTCACGATCATGACCTGGTGCGCGGGGATCGCCACGCCCCTGGTCCTGCTCTACCAGAGCTGGACGTACTGGGTGTTCCGCAAGCGCATAGGCACCCAGCACATCGCCGACACGCACTGAGAGCCCTGCCCGGCGGCGGCCCGACCGGTCGCCGCCGGGCACGGTCTCCGAGTACGCGTCGCCACCGGTCGCCCGGCGAACCGGCGGCACCGACCTCAGGGGATGTTTCACGTGAAACCGATCGATCCGCGTCTCTTCCGGTACGCCCGTGCCACCCGCTTCTTCCTCGTCGCCGTGGTGGCTCTGGGCGCCGTGGGTGCGGTGCTGGTCATCGCTCAGGCGATGCTGGTGGCCGAGATCGTGGTCGGTGGGTTCGAGGACGGGCTGGGTGTCTCCGGTCTCCGTACGCCCCTGGTCCTGCTGGCCGCCGTCGCGGCGGGCCGGGCGCTGGTCGCCTGGCTCACCGAGCTGGCGGCGTACCGGGCGAGTGCGGCGGTCAAGTCCGAGCTGCGCGGCCGGCTCCTGGAGCGGGCCGCACAGCTCGGTCCTGCGTGGCTGGACGGACAGCGCACCGGATCGCTCGTCGCCCTCGCCACCCGGGGCGTCGACGCGCTCGACGACTACTTCGCGCGCTATCTCCCGCAACTCGGCCTCGCGGTGGTGGTGCCCGTCGCCGTCCTCGCGCGCATCGTCACCGAGGACTGGGTGTCGGCCGCGATCATCGTGGTCACGCTGCCGCTCATCCCCGCCTTCATGATGCTGATCGGCTGGGCCACCCAGTCCCGGATGGACCGGCAGTGGAGGCTGCTCTCGCGGCTCTCCGGCCACTTCCTGGACGTGGTCGCCGGGCTTCCCACGCTCAAGGTCTTCGGCCGGGCCAAGGCCCAGGCCGAGTCGATCCGGAGGATCACCTCGGAGTACCGGCTGGCGACCGTACGAACCCTGCGGATCGCGTTCCTCTCCTCCTTCGCGCTGGAGCTGCTGGCCACCCTTTCGGTGGCCCTGGTCGCCGTCACCATCGGCATGCGGCTGGTCCACGGCGAACTCGACCTGTACATCGGCCTGCTGGTACTGATCCTCGCCCCCGAGGCGTATCTGCCGATCCGCCAGGTCGGCGCGCAGTTCCACGCGGCGGCCGAGGGACTGTCGGCCGCGGAGGAGATCTTCGCGGTGCTGGAGACCGAGCGTCCGGCGGTCGGTACGGCGGACGTGCCGGAGTCGCTCCGTATCGAGCTGGACGGGGTGACCGTCCGGCGCCCGGGCCGGAGCGAGCCCTCGCCGGCCGGTGTCTCGCTGGTGGTGGCGCCGGGGGAGACCGTCGCACTGGTCGGCCCGAGCGGGGCCGGCAAGTCCACGCTCCTCGACGTGGTCCTCGGGTTCACGGCGCCGGACGAGGGGACCGTACGGGTGGGAGGCGTGGATCTCGCCACCGTCTCGCCCGAACGCTGGCGCGAGCGCATCGCCTGGGTCCCGCAACGCCCGGTCCTCTTCGCCGGAACCGTCGCGGAGAACGTGCGCCTCGCCCGGCCGGACGCCGACGACGCCGCCGTGGAGGCCGCCCTGCGGGACGCGGGCGCCCACGGGTTCGTCACCGCGCTGCCCGAGGGCGAGCGAACCCTCCTCGGAGAGGACGGCGCCGGGCTCTCCGCCGGGCAGCGCCAGCGTCTCGCCCTGGCCCGCGCCTTCCTCGCCGACCGTCCGGTGCTGCTGCTCGACGAGCCGACCGCGAGCCTGGACGGCGGGACGGAGGCGGGCATCGTGGAGGCCGTACGGCGGCTGGCCGAGGGCCGTACCGTCCTGCTGGTCGCCCACCGCCCCGCACTGCTGCCGCTGGCCGACCGGGTCGTGACGCTGGAACCTGCCGTGACGCCGGCACCGGCCGCGGCCGGACCGCAGACCGGTCGGGCGGAGGCGCCCCGACGGGCCGTCCCGGGCCCCGTGCGCCCGCCCGCCCCCGCCACGGCGACCAGGGCTCCTGCGGCGCTCCGGGAGACCCCTGCCCGCACGGGCAAGGTGCTCGCCCGCATCCGCGAGGCGGCGGGCGCCCGCCGCGGGCGCCTCGCCCTCGCCCTGCTGCTGGGCAGTCTCGCGCTGGGCTCCTCGGTGGGGCTGATGGCGGTCTCCGGCTGGCTGATCTCCCGCGCCTCCGAACAGCCCCCGGTGCTCTACCTCATGGTCGCCGTCACGGCGACCCGCGCCTTCGGTATCGGCCGCGCCTTCTTCCGCTACGCCGAACGCCTCGTCTCCCACGACACCGTGCTCCAGCTCCTCGCCGAACTGCGGGTCGCCGTCTACCGGGGACTGGAGCGCGTCGCGCCCGCCGGACTGCGCACCACCCGCCGGGGCGACCTGCTCACCCGGCTGGTGGCGGACGTCGACGAGCTCCAGGACTACTGGCTCCGCTGGCTGCTCCCCGCCGGTACCGCCGTGGTCGTCGGCGCGGCCTCCGCCGGTTTCCTCGGGCTGCTCCTCCCGGAGGCGGGCGTGGTCCTCGCCGTGGGCCTGCTTCTCGCCGGAGCGGGCGTGCCGCTGGTCAGCGGCGCGGTCGCCCGCCGGGCGGAACGCCGGCTCGCCCCGGCCCGCGCCGACCTCGCCGTCCGGGTCACCGACCTCCTCGGCGGAACCGCCGAACTGACCGTCGCCGGTGCCCTGCCCTCGCGCACCGCGCGGGTGCGGGAGGCGGACGGGGTCCTCACCCGGATCGCCGCCCGTGCCGCCTCCGCCACGGCCCTGGGCGGCGGCCTCTCCTCGCTCCTCTGCGGGCTGACCGTGGTCGCCTCCGCGCTGGTGGCGCTGCCCGCCGTGCACGACGGCCGGCTCGGCGGCCTGGAGCTCGCGGTCGTCCTGCTCACCCCGCTCGCCGCCTTCGAGGCCGTGAACGGGATGCCGCTCGCCGTGCAGTACCGCCGACGCGCCCGCCGGAGCGCGGAGCGGGTGTACGAGGTGCTGGACGCCCCCGTACCGGTACGCGAACCCCCCGCCCCCGCCCCGGCCCCCGCGACCCCGTTCCCGCTGGAGGCACGGGGCCTGACGGCCCGCTACCCCGACGCGGACCGGCCCGCCCTGGAGGCGGTCGACCTGACCCTGGAGCAGGGGCGCCGGATCGCGGTCGTGGGCCCGTCCGGCTCCGGCAAGACCACCCTCGCGCAGGTCCTGCTCCGCTTCCTGGACGCGGAGAGCGGCACCTACCGGCTCGGCGGCACGGACGCCTCCGCGCTCGACGGCGACACGGTCCGTACGTACGTCGGGCTCTGCGCCCAGGACGCGCACGTCTTCGACAGTTCGGTGCGGGAGAACCTGCGGCTCGCCCGCACCGACGCCACCGAGGAGGACCTGCGGGACGCGCTCGCCGGGGCGCGGCTGCTCGACTGGACCGACTCGCTGCCGGACGGCCTCGACACCCTGGTGGGCGAACACGGCGCCCGGCTCTCCGGCGGTCAGCGGCAGCGCCTCGCGCTCGCCCGCGCCCTCCTCGCCGACTTCCCCGTCCTCGTACTCGACGAGCCCGCCGAGCATCTCGACATCGCCACCGCCGACGCCCTGACCGAGGACCTGCTCGACGTCACCCGGGGACGTACCACCGTGCTCATCACCCACCGCCTGGCGGGCCTGGACGCGGTGGACGAGATCCTGGTGCTGGACGGCGGCCGGGTGGTCCAGCGCGGTGCGTACGCCGAGCTCGCCGCGGTGGACGGACCGTTGCTCCGGATGCTGGAGCGCGAACGCGAGGTCGGCCTCCGCGTGGTCCGCCCGCCGGAACCGGCCCGAACGGCCCACGTCTGAGAAGCGCCGGGACCGGCGTACCCGGACCGGAGAAACGAGGCAATCCCGACTTTCCGTGCGCGGGGTCCCTCCGTACGCTCGACGCATGGCAGAGCGGCAGGGGCACCAGGGCGCGGGGAGCCGGGGCGGGGCGGACGGGGACGGGGACGGGCCGAGCCGGAGCGCGTGGGATCCCGAGGCCCTCGAAGCCGCCGCCCGGGCCGCCAGCGATCTGGGGGGCCTCTCCCCGGAGCTCACCGCCCGCGTGCCGCAGTTGCTGGAGGCCATGCGGTCGGTCGGTACCGGGCTGGACCTGCACTCCACGCTCGACCGCATCTGCGAGACCGCCGCCGAACTGGCCCACGCCCGGTACGCCGCGATCGGCGTCGTGGACGAGTCCGTCGACGGGCTCCTCGACTTCGTCACCCACGGCATGTCGGAGGAGCAGGCGCGCAGGATCGGGCGGCCTCCGAGCGGGCACACCGGACTCCTCGGGGCGCTCATCCACGAGCCGGCTCCGGTGGTGCTGACCGATCTGACCACCGATCCGCGGTACGCCGGATTCCCGCCGGGCCATCCCCCGATGCGCACCTTCCTGGGCGTCCCCATCCGCGTCCAGGGGCAGATCTTCGGCAATCTGTACCTTGCCGAGAAGCACCACGGCGGCACGTTCAACGACTACGACCTGCACATGGTCCGGGTACTCGCCACGGAGGCGGGCATCGCCATCGGCAACGCCCGCCTCTACGAGGCCGCCCGCCGGCGCGAACGGTGGATCGACGGATCGGTCGCTGTCACCACGGCCCTGCTCGCCGGCGGGGACGCGGACGACGCCCTGAGCGTCGTCGCCGAACAGGCCCGCAGACTCGCCGAATCGGCCGCCGGCGCCGTACTGCTGCCGGTGGGAAGGAACGGGGCCGACGGACTGGAGGTCGTGGCGGTCGCCTCGGACGATCCGTCCACCTCGCTGGGCGTGATCATCGGCCCCGAGAGCCCGGTCATCTCCGCGCTGCTGGCCGGGGAGCCCGTCTTCGTCGACGACGCCGCCACCGACCCGCGCCTGATCAGCCGCGCGTCCGAACGGTACGGCCCGAACATGCTGCTGCCGATGCGCAGCGGCGGCCGGATGCTCGGCGCCCTCTCCATGCCCCGGAAGCAGGGGCAGCGCCCGTTCAGCGAGGCGGAACGGACCCTCGCCGCGCAGTTCGCCGCGCAGGCCGCGCTCGCCCTGATGATGGCGGAGGCGCAGCGCGACAGGGAGCGCCTCGCGGTGTACGAGGACCGCGACCGGATCGCCCGGGACCTCCACGACCTGGTCATCCAGCGGCTGTACGCCACCGGGATGATGCTGGAGAGTGCCCAGCGCCGTTCGGTGGTGCCGGAGGTACGGGAGGGCGTCGGCCGCGCCGTGGACGAGCTGGACACCACCATCCAGGAGATCCGCACCGCCATTTTCGCCCTCCAGCAGGAGCCGGCCGAGGCGCCGTCCGGACTGCGTGTCCGGGTGCTGCGCGAGCTCAACATGGCGGCGGTCCCTCTCGGCTTCACGCCCTCGCACCGCTTCCTCGGGGCGATCGACACCCTGGTGAGCGAGTCCACCGGGAAGAACCTGATCGCCGCCCTGCGCGAGGCCCTCTCCAACGCTTTCCGGCACGCCCGGGCCTCGGTGATCGACGTGGTCGTCGACGCCACGGCCACCCTGCCGGACGGGCGGGATGCCGTCCGGCTGACCGTCTCCGACGACGGGGTCGGCATCCCGGAGGGCGGTCGACGGAGCGGGCTGCGCAATCTGGCCCGCCGGGCGGAGTCGCTGGGCGGAGCCAGCTGGTTCGGCCCGGGCCTCGGGGAGGGCGGCGGCGGCACGTCGGTGACCTGGGAGGCTCCCCTCTGAAGGGCCCGGGGGACTCGGCCGGCGCGTACGGGGTCGGCGGGGCCGGCGCGTACGGGGTCGGCGCGTACGGGGTCGGCGCGTACGGGGTCGGCGGGGCCGGCGGCCAGGGCTCCGGCGGGCGCGGGCTTCAGCCGGAGGCGAGGAGGCGTTCGAGGACGACCGCCACCCCGTCCTCCTCGTTGGTGAGCGTCCGTCCCGACGCGGCGGAGACCGCGGCCGGGTGGGCGTTGGCCATCGCGTACGAGGTGCCGGCCCAGTTCAGCATCTCGACGTCGTTCGGCATGTCCCCGAAGGCGACGACCTCCTCGGGGAGCACCCCGCGCTCCGCGCAGTACTCCGCGAGCGTGCGGGCCTTGGAGACGCCCGCACCGCCGGCCTCCAGCAGGGCGGAGGGGCTGGACCGGGTGAAGGACACCCGGTCCCCGGCAGCCTCGCGGGCCAGGGCGAGGAACGCGTCGGGGGCGATCGCGGTGTGGTGGGCCAGGAGCTTCAGCACCGGGGCGCCCGTGCCCGGTGTCTGCTCGGCCAGCAGCTTCTCGACGGGGGCGACCACCGCCCCGGGGTCCTGGCGGAACGGCGGGTAGAGCGGTTCGTGGTGGAAGCCGGTGGTGAACTCCACCGCGAACGAGGTGCCGGGCGCGGCGGCCCGTACCCGGTGCGCGACGTCGAGCGCCTCCGCCCGGCCGAGCGGGTGGACCTTGATCAGTCGGCCGCCGGCGCTCAGGTCGACCACGGCGGCGCCGTTCGCGCAGATCGCCGTCCCGTGCCCCGGCAGATGGGACACCACCGCGTCCATCCAGCGGGGCGGGCGCCCGGTGACGAAGAGGACGTGCACGCCCGCCCGTTCGGTCGCCGCGAGCGCGGCGATCGTGCGCGACGACAGGGTCTTGTCGTCGCGCAGCAGGGTGCCGTCCAGATCGGTGGCTATCAGCCGCGGCACGGCGACAGGCGGTGCTTCGGTAGGCGTGGTCACCGGTCCATTCTCCCGCATTCGGCGCACGGGCGTGCGGGTGGGCGCACATATGAGAGACGCGCGCCTCTGAACTGCGGGATAGGCCGTTGGCATATGCCAAGGCGACGGGCCGCGATCTTGGCGGGGGCCTGCGGGCTTGAGCAGGCGGGAGCGGCCCGATGCGGTGGGTTTGGGCCGTCGGACCGGCCGGGGGGCGAGAGCACGTGGCGCATCCGGTGGTGGGCCGGCGGGGGCGGTCCCCACCGGGCGGCCTCGACCCGGTGGGGCCGGGGCGGGGGACGTAGGCTCGGCCCATGAGCCTGCGCCTGAGTACCGTGATCCTCCCTGTCGACCGCTGGCACGAGGGGGGCCGTGCGAAGTGGCAGCGCGCCGAGGAGCTCGGTTTCCACGCCGCGTACACCTACGACCACCTCTCCTGGCGTTCGTTCCGGGAGGAGACCTGGTTCGGGGCGCTCCCGACACTGACGGCGGCGGCCGTGGTCACCGGGACCATGCGCCTGGGCACCCTCGTGACCTCGCCGAACTTCCGCCACCCCGTGACGCTGGCCAAGGAGCTGATCTCGCTCGACGACGTCTCGGGCGGCCGGGTCACCCTCGGGATCGGCGCGGGCGGCAACGGCTTCGACGCCACGGCGCTCGGGCAGGAGCCGTGGACGCCGCGCGAGAGGGCCGACCGTTTCGGCGAGTTCGTACCGCTGCTGGACCGACTGCTCACCGAAGGCGCGGTCTCGCAGCAGGGCACCTTCTACACGGCCGAGGAGGCCCGGAACATCCCCGGCTGCGTCCAGTCGCCCCGGCTGCCCTTCGCCGTCGCCGCGACCGGACCGCGCGGGCTGAAGCTGGCCGCCCGGTACGGCCAGGCGTGGGTGACCACGGGCGACCCGAAGCTGTTCGAGGACGGCACGCCCGAGCAGTCGGTCGAGGCGTTGCGCGGCCAGATCGAGAAGCTCGGCAAGGCGTGCGTGGACACCGGGCGGGACGTCGCGGAGCTGGACAAGATCCTGCTCACCGCGTTCACCCCGGACCGCAACCGCCCGTTCGAGTCGGTCGACGCCTTCGTGGACTTCGCCGGCCGCCACCAGGAGCTGGGCTTCACCGAACTGGTCGTCCACTGGCCGATCCCGGACTCGGACTTCGCCACCGACCCGGCCGTCTTCGAGCGGATCGCCACCGAGGCCCTCGCCCAGCTGGGCTGACCGGCGGCCGGTGCACGGGAGCCGTTGTGCGTGGGCGGTCGTACGGAGGCCGGTGCGGGGGGCCGGTCCACGGAGGCGGCCGTACGGGCTGCGGACGGTGGCCGGCACGGCCCCCGAGTCCGGGCAGGCGCTGCGTGCGCCCGCTCCCTTCGCCTCTCGCCCGTCAGCCCTGGAAGCGCAGGTACTCCGGCGGGACGGAATCCGCCAGCCACACCCCGTTGGCGCTGACGCGGAAGACGTGACCGGCGCGGCGCATCGCCGCCGCGTCCACGGAGAGCACCACGGGCCTGCCGCGCCGTGCCCCGACCCGGGTGGCCGTCTCCCGGTCGGGTGAGAGGTGGACGTGGTGGCGGGCCATCGGACGCAGCCCTTCGGTCCGGATCGCCGCCAGGGACCGGGCCACCGTGCCGTGGTAGAGGAACGGCGGCGGCTCGGCCGGGGGCAGGTCCAGGTCGACGGCGACGGTGTGACCCTGGTTGGCGCGCAGCCGGTCCCCCTCCAGGGTGAAGCGCTGCTTGTCGTTCACCGCCACCACGTGTTCGAGTTCGGCCCGGGTGATCGGGAAGTGGTGACGGGCCGCGGCTGCCAGCAGCTTCGCCACATCCACCCATCCGTTCGGGTCGAGTGTCAGCCCGATGCGTTCCGGCTGATGCCGCAGGTGCTTGGATAGGTACTTCGACACCTTCACGGTGCGTCTGTCGTCCATCCCGCCAGAGTGCCCGGCCCCTTCCGCCGGTGCATCCGGATTTTCCGAGCGCCGGAAACTGGTGAGTCCGCCGGTGTTTGATCCACAAGCAACTTGACTTATCCACAGGGTATTTGGCGAATCTGTGGACAACGGACTTGCGGAGTGACGCCTTTGGTCAACTAGATTACTGAATAGGCTAGATATCCCATTTGTCAGCAAAAGGGTATCTCCACGACTCCAGTTCTGGACTCCCCGTCAAAGCGCCGGCTCCGGAGTGCGACCACGTGCCATGCAGCACAAGCCGCTTGCGCGAAGGGAGGAACCGTTCCTTCCGTCCTGCTCGCCGGTGACGTGCTCCTGGCGCGCCCGCCGTGTGGACAACGCCCGGATCAGCTTCATCGCGGCGAACAGCTCATAGTCTGAACGCCGTTCTGTCCACAGGATGCCGTCCACGCCTGGGGAAAGCCGCATCCCGGGGTCGTGGTCTCCACCACGGCCCGTCCCAGCCACGCGGCTCGCCCGAGGCGGGCGAGCCGCTCGGCCGGTTCCGGTCGTGCGAGGCGTCTGGTGACGACCGAAGACCCCGAACTCGTCCCCCTCGCAGCTCGGATGACCCGGCACGAAGCCAAGTCCGCCACCGAAGGCGCCGGTAGCCCGCACCCCGGTCCTGCGGTCACGGGCCCGGCGCCCACCGGACGAGCGGGGGTGACTCACCCGACTCGGCCTCGCTCAGCGGTTTTTGCGGAGTGACTCCGTACCGCCCCGGAACAGGCGGCGGAGACCTGTCGGACGTCCGGGGACCAGGACGAGAGCCCGGTCGTGGGCCACCGCTTCCAGCACGGCCTCGGCGACCTGCTCCGGCGTACGGCCGCGAGAACGGCGTGACGGGGCGACAGCGTCCGCGTCAACGCCGTTGGATGCCGCGCCCGTTGTCGAGGCGCCCGCCGCGACACCCGCTCCCGCACGCGCCCCGGCTTCGCCGGCCCCGGCGCAGACCGCTCCCGGCCGTACCGCACTCACCGAGACGGTACGCGGCGCCAGTTCGGCCCGCAGTCCCTGGCTGAGAGCCAGGACGGCCGCCTGTGCCGTGCCGTACGTGGCGGCCCCCGGTGCCCGGCGCGCCGGGCCGGGGATGCTCGGGAGCACGTTGACGATGTGGCCGCCCTGCCCGCGCTCGGCCATCGGCCCGCCGAACACCCGGCAGCTGTGGACGACCCCCAGGAACCCCGCGTCGAGCAGGCCCCGCCACTCCTCGGACGTGGTCTCCAGGAAGGGCCCGGAGGGCGCCTCGCCCGCGAGGTTGACCAGCACGTCGACGGTGCCGTACTCCGCCGCCACCTTCGCGCCGAGCTTCTCCATCGCCTGCTCGTCGCCCGGTTCGGCGGTCTCCGCCCAGGCGGCCGGTGCCCCGACGAGCAGCGACGTCTCCGCCGTACGGGCGGCGCCCGCCGCGTCCTGGTCCACGGCCACCACCCGCGCCCCGGCCCCGGCGAACGCCAGGGCGGTGGCCCGTCCGATCCCGCCGGCCGCGCCCGTCACCAGCACAAGCCGGCCGGCGAACCGGTCCGCGTACCGGCCGGGCCCCACCGGCTCCGCCGACGGTGTACGGGCGGCCTTCGCCGAGGGCTCGTTGGCGGCCACGAACTCCGAGATCCAGGAGACGAGCTGGTCGGGACGGGTTCGCGGAACCCAGTGCTGGGCGGGGAGCCGGCGCCGGACCAGGCGCGGAGCCCACTGCTCCAGGTCGTCGTAGAGGTACTCCGACAGGAAGGCGTCACCGGTCGGGGTGATCAGCTGCACCGGTACGTGCGCGTACGCGTCCGGGCGCGGCCTGCGCAGCCGGGTACGGACGTTGTCGCGGTAGAGCCAGGCGCCGTGGGCCGCGTCCCGGGGCAGCGAGGCGGTGGGGTAGTCGCCCGCGGGCACCTTCTCCAGGCGCTCCAGGATGCGTGGCCACCGGCGCCCCAGCGGTCCGCGCCAGGCGAGTTCGGGCAGGACGGGGGTGTGCAGGAGGTAGACGTACCAGGACTTGGCGCCCTGTCCGGCGAGCTGGACCACCCGCCGGGGGGTGGGCCGGGTCATACGGCTCCGGATCCAGTGGCCGAAGTGGTCCAGCGACGGCCCGGACATCGAGGTGAAGGAGGCGATCCTGCCCTTGGTCCGCTCGACCGTGGCGAACTCCCAGGACTGCACCGAACCCCAGTCGTGGCCCACCAGATGCACCGGCCGGCCAGGACTCACCTCATCCAGCACGGCGAGGAAGTCGTCGGTCAGCTTCTCCAGCGTGAAACCGCCGCGCAGCGGCTTCGGCGCGCTCGAACGGCCGTGGCCGCGTACGTCGTAGAGCACCACGTGCCACTGCTCGGCCAGCGCCGGAGCCACCCGCGACCACACCTCCTTGCTGTCCGGATAGCCGTGCACCAGCACCACGGTGGGCAGGTCCGGATTGCCCAGCTCGGCCACGCAGAGCTCGATGCCGCCCGTGCGTACCCAGCGCTCGCGCGCTCCCGGCAGTTGCATCCCGCCACCTCTCCTCGGTCGGGCGCCGCTCGTGCGCCGCCCGTCTTCCTCGGCCCCGGCTGCCCGGACCCGACGTCCGGGCAGCGCACTCGGCGAGCTGTACGCGCCAGTAACGTGACACTGAAGAATGTGACCAGGCCGGCCGAAGGGTCAAGGGGGCAGCCCCGCCTGTGGAGAACCGCCTGTGGAGAACCGTCTGTGGACAACCGCGCGTGGACAACCGCCCGTTGACAACCGCGCGTGAAAAAACGTCCGTTGACAACGGCCCGTGGACAACCGCCCGCGGAGAACCGGAAGGCGGAGGGGGCCGTCGGTCCGCCGAGGCGCACGCCGATTCCCGCGGGTCGCCCCACCGCACCGCTCGCCGAGACCCGTCGGCCGTTCCACCGCCCGTGGACCCGGGTCACTCCTCCGCCCGACGCCCCTACGGGTCTCTACAACTCAAGTGTGACGTGTATGCGACCGTCAGGTCTGACGACCTGGGATGCCCGCGCCACTACCGTCGTCGAGGTGACTGTGATCGCGCTGAACGCCTTGAGCAAGCGGTACCCACGGGTGACCGCTCTTGACCGGCTCTCCTTGGACATCGGACCGGGCGTGACCGGCCTGGTGGGTGCCAACGGGGCCGGCAAGTCCACCCTGATCAAGATCCTGCTGGGCCTCTCTCCCGCCACCGAGGGCTCTGCCTCGGTACTCGGGCTGGACGTCGCCACGCACGGTGCCGCGATCCGGGAACGGGTCGGGTACATGCCGGAGCACGACTGCCTGCCGCCGGACGTCTCGGCGACCGAATTCGTCGTCCACATGGCGCGGATGTCCGGCCTGCCGCCGACGGCGGCCCGGGAACGCACCGCCGACACCCTGCGCCACGTCGGGCTCTACGAGGAGCGCTACCGCCCCATCGGGGGCTACTCGACCGGCATGAAGCAGCGCGTGAAGCTGGCCCAGGCGCTGGTCCACGACCCGCGGCTGGTGCTGCTCGACGAGCCGACGAACGGCCTCGACCCGGTCGGCCGCGACGAGATGCTCGGGCTCATCCGCCGGGTGCACACCGACTTCGGTATCTCCGTGCTCGTCACTTCGCACCTCCTGGGCGAGCTGGAGCGCACCTGTGACCACGTCGTCGTCATCGACGGCGGCACGCTGCTCCGGTCCAGCTCCACCAGCGAGTTCACGCAGACCACCACCACTCTCGGGATCGAGGTCACCGACAGCGACACCCACCCGGACGGCACCGACGCGCTGCGCCGCGAGCTCCTCGGGGCCGGTGTGAAGCTGATCGGGAGCGACGGCGTCGACACCGGCGGCCTGCCGGGCGCCGGTCACATCCTGCTCGTCGAGGCGACCGGCGAGGAGACGTACGACCTGGTGCGCGACAGCGTGGCCGGTCTCGGTCTCGGGCTCGTCCGCATGGAGCAGCGCCGCCACCACATCGCCGAGGTCTTCCGCGCGGGCGAGAACGCTCAGCCGGACCCGGTCCCGGCGGTCGCCGCGGCAGCGTCCGGCCCGGCCCCCGGAGTCGTACCGCAGGCCCAGTCCGGGATCCCGGCACCCGGGTCCGTCCATCAGGTTCCGGCACCCGGGGCCGTACAGCAGAAGGGGAGCGGTCCCGATGAGCACTGAGACCAGGGCCGGAGGCGCGCTGCCCGGCGACGCCTCCCGCATCCACGACATCGGCTACCGCTCGTACGACGGCCCGAGGCTGGGGCGGTCGTACGCCCGCCGCTCGCTCTACGTCCAGTCCCTCAAGGGCGCGTTCGGGCTCGGGCGGTCGGCCAAGTCCAAGGTCCTGCCGCTGCTGATGCTGGCGGTGATGTGCCTGGTCGCGGCGATCATCGTGGCCGTGTCGATGGCCGCGCCCGGCGCCACGAAGCTGGTCGTGAAGTACACCTCGTACGCGATCTTCCTGCAGGCCGTCATCGGTCTGTTCGTGGCCTCGCAGGCCCCGCAGAGCGTCTCGCGGGACCTGCGGTTCCGGACGGTTCCGCTGTACTTCTCGCGGCCGATCGCGCACGCCGACTACGTCCTGGCGAAGCTGGCGGCGATGGCGACCGCCGTCTTCGTGCTCACCGGGACGCCGCTGCTCATCCTCTACGCGGGCTCGCTGCTCGCGAAGTTCGACTTCGGCGACCAGACCGGCTGGTTCGCCCAGGGACTGGTGTCGGTGGCCCTGCTGTCCGTGCTGTTCGCCGCGCTCGCGCTGGTGGTGGCCGCGGTGACCCCGCGCCGCGGCTTCGGTGTGGCGGCGGTGATCGCCGTGCTGACCATCACGTACGGAGCCGTCTCCACGATCCAGGCCATCGCCTACTCGACCGGGACCGACGGGGCCGTCGCCTGGTTCGGGCTGTTCTCCCCGATCACGCTCATCGACGGGGTGCAGACCGCGTTCCTCGGCGCCACCTCCGCCTTCCCCGGCGGAGAGGGCCCGGGGGCCGCGCTGGGCGTGGTCTATCTGTTCGTTGTCCTCGCGCTCATCGCCGGCTCGTACGCCGCTCTGCTGCGCCGCTACCGGAGGGTCGGGCTGTGACCACCATCGAGATCGACCACGCCTCCCGCTGGTTCGGGAACGTCGTCGCCGTCAACGACGTGAGCATGACGATCGGCCCGGGGGTCACGGGGCTGCTCGGACCCAACGGCGCGGGCAAGTCCACACTGATCAACCTGATGGCCGGATTTCTCGCTCCCTCCACGGGCACGGTCACGCTCGACGGGCGCCCGATCTGGCGCAACGAGCCGGTCTACCAGGAGATCGGCATCGTCCCCGAGCGGGAGGGCATGTACGACTTCCTGACCGGCCGCGAGTTCGTCGTCGCCAACGCCGAACTGCACGGTCTGGGCGCCGCGCAGGCGGCGCGCGCGCTGGCCACGGTGGAGATGGAGTACGCGCAGGACCGCAAGATCCAGACGTACAGCAAGGGCATGCGCCAGCGCGTGAAGATGGCCTCGGCGCTCGTCCACGACCCTTCGGTTCTGCTGCTGGACGAACCGTTCAACGGCATGGACCCCCGCCAGCGGATGCAGCTGATGGATCTGCTGCGGCGGATGGGCGCGGAGGGACGCACCGTGCTCTTCTCCTCCCACATCCTCGAAGAGGTCGAGCAGCTCGCCTCGCACATCGAGGTGATCGTGGCCGGCCGGCATGCGGCCTCCGGCGACTTCCGGCGGATCCGCCGGCTGATGACGGACCGCCCGCACCGCTATCTCGTGCGCTCCAGCGACGACCGCGCGCTGGCGGCGGCCCTGATCGCCGACCCGTCGACGGCCGGGATCGAGGTCGACCACCAGGAGGGCGCGCTGCTGATCCAGGCGGTCGATTTCGGCCGTTTCACCACGCTGTTGCCGCGGGTGGCGCAGGAGCGCGGCATCCGGCTGCTGGCCGTCTCGCCGTCCGACGAGTCCCTCGAATCGGTCTTCTCGTACCTCGTATCGGCCTGAGTAGTGGCCAGAAAGGAGCTGTGAAGCGTCATGTACGACCCCACAGTCGCCCGGCTCACCTACCGGGCCCTGCTCGGCCGGCGCCGGGCCGCCATCCTGTTCGTCCTGCCCGCGCTGCTGATCGCGATCGCCCTTGCCGTACGGGTCCTGGCGGGAGCCGACGACCAGATCACGTCGGACGTCCTCGGCGGCTTCGCCCTCGCCGTGATGGTCCCGCTGATCGGTGTCATCGCGGGCACGGGGGCCATCGGCCCCGAGATCGACGACGGTTCGATCGTCTACCTGCTGGCGAAGCCGGTGAAGCGCCCCACGATCATCTTCACCAAACTGATCGTCGCGATCGCCGTGACGATGGTCTTCTCCGCGCTGCCCACCCTGATCGCGGGGCTCATCCTCAACGGCAACGGACAGCAGATCGCGGTGGCGTACACCGTCGGGGCGCTGGTCGCCTCGATCGCGTACAGCGCGCTCTTCCTGCTGCTCGGTACGGTCAGCCGGCACGCGGTCGTGCTCGGCCTGGTCTACGCGCTGGTGTGGGAGGCCCTCTTCGGCAGCCAGGTGCCCGGGGCGCGCACGCTGAGCGTGCAGCAGTGGGCGCTCGCCGTCGCCGAGAAGACCGGCGCGGAGGGCGCGATCACCGCCGAGGTCCAACTCCCGCTCGCCACCGTGCTGCTGGTCGTGGTGACCGTCGGAGCCACCTGGTACGCGGGCCAGAAGCTGCGGACGCTCAAGCTGGCCGGCGAGGAGTGAGGCGGCAGGCCGGCCCGTGAGGCGGCCCCGCGCGGGACAACCCTCGTCCGACGGACGGGGGTTGTCGTGTTCTCCGGCCCCGTCGGCAGGCTGCCCCGGAGGGCAGCCCCGTGAGCGACCGTTCCCCTCGCGTGACCGCGCATGTGCCGGGTCGTTGGGCCGGATGCGTGGAGGCAACTGGAATCCGTGACGACGACGCGTACGTGAAGCAGAGGAATGCCGGCCCCGGGGAATGCCGGCCCCGGTGCGTGAGCACCGTGGAAGCCGGCCATCGAGCACGTGGCAGCCGTGAGCGACCTCCGCCCCTGAAGCCCGGGAGAGGGCCGTCCCCCGGTGTTCCGGCGTACGGAAGGCATGCTCATGCCCACGGAAGTCGCCCTGCTCGAATCCCGCGCGCTGCGCGTCGAGCAGATGGTGCGCGTCGACGACTTCCGGGTCACCCGCATCGAGAGCTGCCTGGCCGGAGTCGGTTCGGCCCTCCAGGAGCTCGGACCGGTCCTGCGCCGGATGTCGGAGCGGTTCGACAGCCTGGACCGGAAGCCGGGGGCGACCCATGAGGCCGTCGGCGCGATGAGCGTCCGGCTGGCCGACGTCGCGCACGAGGTACGGCGGGTCGACGCCCGGCTGGGCGACGTGGCGCACCGGCTGAAGGAGCTGAGGCCCGAACCGTAACGGGGGCGGACACACGACTGCCCGCGGCCTTCGCGGGCCGCGGGCAGTCGGTCGTACGGGGACGAGGTCGTCCGGCGACGACGGCGGGCGTCGTTACCGCGTTCCGCCGGCGAGGAGTTCCTCCAGGACGACCGCGATGCCGTCGTCGTCGTTGGAGGCGGTGACCTCGTGCGCCACGGCCTTGAGCTCGTCGTGCGCGTTGGCCATGGCCACGCCGTGCCGCGCCCAGCCGAACATCGGGATGTCGTTGGGCATGTCGCCGAAGGCGATGGTGTCCGCCGCCTTCACGCCGAGCCGGCGCGCGGCGAGCGAGAGACCCGTCGCCTTGCTGAGGCCGAGCGGGAGGATCTCCACGACACCGGGGCCCGCCATCACGATGTTGACGAGGCTGCCCACGACCGCCCGGGCGGCGGCGGTGAGCCGGTCGTCGTCGAGCTCGGGGTGCTGGATGTAGACCTTGTTCAGCGGCGCGGTCCACATCTCGTTCGCGTCTTCGACGTGGACCACCGGCAGCGGGCCCTCGTGGACCCGGTAACCGGGGCCGACCAGGACCTCGCCGTCCAGCCCGTCACGGCTCGCCGCGAGGAGCAGCGGGCCCACCTCCGCCTCGATCTTGGAGAGCGCGAGCCCGGCCAGCTGCCGGTCCAGCGTGAGCGAGGTGAGCAGTTTGTGCTCGCCCGCGTGGTAGACCTGCGCGCCCTGGCCGCAGACGGCGAGGCCGTCGTAGCCCAGGTCGTCCAGTATCTGCCGCGTCCACGGCACCGCCCGGCCGGTGACGACGATGTGCGCGGCACCCGCCTCGGTGGCGGCGGCCAGCGCTTCGCGCGTCCGTACGGAGACCGTGTGGTCGTCGCGGAGCAGCGTGCCGTCGAGATCGGTGGCGACGAGCCTGAAGGGGAAGGTCACTTGGCGACCGGCTCCAGGACCTCGCGCCCGCCCAGGTACGGACGGAGCATCTCGGGCACGCGCACGGAGCCGTCCGCGAGCTGGTGGTTCTCCAGGATCGCCACGATCGTGCGCGGTACGGCGCAGAGCGTGCCGTTCAGAGTGGCCAGCGGCTGGACCTTCTTGCCGTCCCGCATGCGCACCGACAGGCGACGGGCCTGGAAGCTGTCGCAGTTGGAGGCGGAGGTCAGCTCGCGGTACTTGCCCTGGGTGGGGATCCACGCCTCGCAGTCGAACTTCCGCGAGGCCGAGGCCCCGAGGTCGCCGGTGGCCACGTCGATCACCTGGAACGGCAGCTCCAGCCCGGTCAGCCACTGCTTCTCCCACTCCAGCAGCCTGCGGTGCTCGGCCTCGGCCTCGGCGGGGTCGACGTACGAGAACATCTCGACCTTGTCGAACTGGTGGACGCGGAAGATGCCCCGGGTGTCCTTGCCGTACGTACCGGCCTCGCGGCGGAAGCAGGGCGAGAAGCCGGCGTACCGCAGGGGCAGCTTGTCGGCCTCGATGATCTCGTCCATGTGGTACGCGGCGAGGGGGACCTCGGAGGTGCCGACCAGGTAGAAGTCGTCCTTCTCCAGGTGGTAGACGTTCTCGGCGGCCTGGCCGAGGAAGCCGGTGCCCTCCATGGCACGCGGGCGGACCAGCGCGGGGGTGAGCATGGGGATGAAACCGGCCTCGGTCGCCTGCGCGATGGCCGCGTTGACGAGGGCGAGCTCCAGCAGGGCGCCGATGCCCGTCAGGTAGTAGAAGCGCGAACCGGAGACCTTGGCACCGCGCTCCATGTCGATGGCGCCGAGCGCCTCGCCGAGCTCCAGGTGGTCCCTGGGCTCGAAGCCCTCGGCACCGAAGTCGCGGATGGTGCCGTGCGTCTCCAGGACGACGAAGTCCTCCTCGCCGCCGACCGGCACGTCCTCCTGGACGATGTTGCCGAGCTGCAGCAGCAGGCGCTTGGCCTCCGCGTCCGCCTCGTTCTGCGCGGCGTCGGCGGCACGGACGTCCGCCTTGAGCTGGTCGGCGCGCTTCAGCAGCTCCGTCCGCTCCTCGGGGGAGGCCTTGGGGATCAGCTTGCCGAGCGATTTCTGCTCGGAGCGGAGTTCGTCGAAGCGGACGCCGGACGACCTGCGCAGCTCGTCGGCGGAGAGCAGGGCGTCGACGAGCGCGACGTCCTCTCCACGGGCGCGCTGGGAGGCGCGAACACGGTCGGGGTCCTCACGGAGCAGGCGAAGGTCAATCACCCCACCAGGCTACCGGTGGGACTTCGGCTACTCGAATCGATAGTGACAAGCGTGTCACTATGCCCGAATTGCCGTGAATGGTATCTCTGGGGGGAATCCTGGAATCCCGCGATTCCGCGAGGGAGGCGGACCGGGGGCCGGGCGGGAGGCGCGTCCGCCGGTATTCGTCCGGTGGCGCGAACACGGGTGCGACGGGAATCCGAGGGGAGATCCTGGGGCGGGCGCGAGCGAAGGGGGCTGGAGGCGGGGCACCGGCGTCCGTGTCGATAGAGGCGGGTCCATTGCCTCGAATCGGGTGGAAAGCCGCTCCGGCCGTGACGTACCACCCTGTCCTGACGGGGAGTTGGGGGCCAGCCCCGTCCGGGGTTGTCCACAGGGTGGGCCGCTCCGGATCAGTTATCCACAGGCTGTGTGGAAAATCTGTGGATGCGCGAAGTCGGCCATCCAGAAGAGGCTCCGGCGGGTCCCGGGCTCATGGATTCATCGTTCAAACCGCCTTTCGGGCACTCATTCGAGTGGTAATTCGTCATTCTGTGTCGTTGATCAAGGTAATTGGGCCGAACGGGCTGGATGAGGATCATGGGCAGCCCTGGAGGGCTTCGCGCCCCCATGGGATCACCTGGGGCGATTTGTCGATGATGTCGACCGCCGGTGTCGACTTGTCCCCAGGTTCGACCGGCGCCCTGTGGATAACTCTGTGGGTAAACGACCATCGGTGGATGCGCCCGCGCAAATGTGCGGGTCGCGCCTGTCGATCCGCCTGTCAGACGCGTCCGTCCTGGCTGCGGGCCAGCCAGTCCGAGGCGGCGGCGAAGTCCGGGTCCGAGGTGCCCACGCGCAGCGGGCTCACGTCCTCCGGGTCCACTCCGGCCCGGGGGTAGGAGCCGAGGAAGCGCAGGTTCGGGCAGATGCGCTTCAGCCCCATCAGCGCCTCACCCACCCGCCGGTCCGAGATGTGTCCCTCCGCGTCCACCGCGAAGCAGTAGTCGCCGATCCCCTTGCCGGTCGGCCGGGACTGGATCAGCATCAGGTTCACCCCGCGCACCGCGAACTCCTGGAGCAGTTCGAGCAGGGCGCCCGGACGGTCCTCGCCCAGCCAGAGGACCACGGAGGTCTTGTCGGCGCCGGTCGGCGCGGCGGGCCGGGCCGGGCGGCCGACGAGGACGAAGCGGGTCTGCGCGTTCACCGCGTCGTGGATCTCGGTGGCGAGCGGCACGAGCCCGTAGGTCGCCGCCGCGAACTCCCCGGCGAAAGCAGCGTCGTACCGTCCGTCCCGGACCAGCCGGGCACCGTCCGCGTTGGACGCGGCCGACTCCCACACGGCCCCCGGGAGGTGGGCGGCCAGCCAGTTGCGTACCTGCGGCTGTGCGGCCGGGTGCGCGGTGACGGACTTGATGTCCTCCAGCCGGGTACCGGGCCGCACCAGCAGCGCGAACGAGATGGAGAGCAGCACCTCGCGGTAGATCATCAGCGGCGCGCCCACCGCCAGTTCGTCCAGGGTCGCGGTGATCCCGCCCTCGACCGAGTTCTCGATCGGTACGAGGGCGGCGGCGGCCTCCCCGTTCCGTACCGCGTCCAGTGCCGCCGGTACGGAGACCATGGGGACGAGTTCGCGGGTGGCGGCTTCCGGGAGCGTACGGAGCGCCACCTCGGTGAAGGTGCCCTCGGGGCCGAGGTAGGCGTAACGCGTGGCGGACATACGGTCACTCTAGGCGGTGTCCGGCGGACCCCCACCGCCCCGGGCCGGTCGGGCGGGGGTCCGCCGGACCGGCCCGGGACGGTCAGGACTCCAGCAGTCGCTGTCCCACGTACTCCCCCTTCGCGGCGCCGCCCGGCACCGCGAAGACACCGCTCGCCTCGTGCCGGATGAACGGCGAGAGCGCGTCCCCCCGGTCGAGCTTGCGCTGGACCGGCACGAAGCCCCGGAACGGGTCCGCCTGCCAGCACACGAAGAGCAGCCCCGCGTCCGGTGTCCCGTCCGGGTCGATGCCGTCGTGGTACGAGAACGGGCGCCGCAGCATCGCCGCCCCGCCGTTCTTCCCGGGCGAGGAGATCCGGGCGTGGGCGTTGGACGGGATCGCCGGCTTGCCGTCCGCGCCGGGCTTGTCCAGATCCATCGCGGTGGTCTCGCTGCCGCCACTGAGCGGGGCGCCCGTGTCCTTGCGCCGGCCGATGACCCGCTCCTGGTGTGCGACGGAGAGCTTCTCCCAGTCGTCCAGCAGCATCCGGATGCGGCGCACGACCGCGTAGGAGCCGCCCGCGAGCCAGTCCTGCGCCGGTTCGCCGGCGGCGGAGCCGGCTGGCGCGGGCACGAAGATCCGGGTGTCGAAGTCGGCGTCGGCGGGCTTGGGGTTGTTGGTCCCGTCCAGCTGGCCCATCAGGTTGCGGGCCGTCATGGGGCGGGCGGTCGCGCCCGGGGTGCGGTTGAAGCCGTTCATCTGCCAGCGCACCCGTGCCGCCGATCCGGCGGCCCGCTGGACCGCGCGGAGCGCGTGGAAGGCGACGAGCGCGTCGTCGGCGCCGATCTGCACCCAGAGGTCGCCGTTCGACCGCCCCGGGTCGAGGTGGTCGGAGGAGAACGCGGGCAGTGGGTCGAGCCCGGCCGGCCGCCGCCCCTGCAGCCCGGTGCGGTCGAAGAAGGTCCGCCCGAAGCCGAAGGTGAGCGTCAGCGAGGACGGTCCGGCGTCCAGCGCGATTCCGGTGTCACCGCCGGACCCACCGGACCCCGCGGAGCTGCCCGCCATCAACTCCTCGGCCAGCACCGACCAGCGCCGCATCAGTGCGGCCGCCTCGGTACGTCCGGCGCCCGCCGTGAGGTCGAAGGCGACGAGATGCCCACTGGCCTGGAGCGGAGTGGTGATCCCCGGCTGATGTTTCCCGTGAAACATCGCCTCGGTCGAACCGATCGAAGCGAGCGCCGCGGGCGCTTCGGGGCGCGTCGCGGCGTACCCGGTGGCACCCCCCGCCGCGCCCAGCACCAGTCCGGCGGCACCGGCCGCCCCGGCGCCCCCGAGCAGCTTCCGCCGGGAGACCCCGCCCGGGGCACCGCTGGAGGAGGTGCTCCCGGTGGAACCCCGGGGGGTGCTCCCGGTGTCCGCCCCGGCACTTTCCCGGGGGCTCTGCACGTTCGTGTTCCGCTTGCTCACGCCGGTCAGCCGATCTTCACGTTCTTGGTGACGGTGGTCTCGTCGATGTCCGAGGTGCGGACGGTGACCGCGAGCTTCCACTCGCCCGCCATCGGGATCTGTACGCCGCTCGCGGCCCAGTGGCCCTCGGCGAGCCGGTCGGGGACGACCGGTAGGGGGCCGATGTCCTTCGCCTCCAGCGTCAGCGCCATCCGTACCTCGGGTACGTCCAGCGCCGTGCCCTGGTCGTCCGCTATCCACAGGTGCACGTCGTTGGAGCCGGTCCGGCCGGGGTCCATGTCCAGCTGGACCGTGCCCTTGCCGTCGGGGCCGCCGGTGTCGAAGGGCAGGCTCACGGTGACCGGCTGGGCGACCGCCGGGGCGGCGACGGTGCTGGTGCGTGCCGCCTCCTCCTCCGTACGGCCCGGTTCGGTCGAGGAGAGGATGGTGGTGACGGCCAGCAGGATCACGGCGATGCCGGTCTCGACGAGGACCGAGCGGCGCAGCCCGGAGCGGCCGGGGTCGGCGTCGCGGGCCTTCCGCTCCTTCGTCGCCGTCAGCGCGGCCCGCTGGCGCGCCAGTTGGGCGGCCCGCTCGGGATCCGGGACGAGGCCCGTCACTGGGGGCGTGACGGGGTCCGCGCCGGAATCCGTGGCAGGAGCTGGGACGGGGTCCGTACCGGCGGCCGGCCCGGCGGCCACGGCGGGCACCAGGCCGGCTTCCGCCTCCACTGTCACCGCCTGCTCCGGTACCGCCTGTTCCGCCACCGCCTGTTCCGGCCCCGCCACCGGCACCGCCACCGACTCCCCGCCCGTCAGCCGGCCGGTCCAGCGCCGGGAGATCCAGGCGACGCCCACGAGAACCGCGACCAGTCCGACCTTGACCAGCAGCAGCCGGCCGTAGGCGGTCCCGGTCAGCGCGGACCAGGAGCCGACCTGACGCCAGGACTGGTAGAGCCCCGTCGCGGCGAGCACCACCACGCTGCAGAAGGCCGTCCGGGAGAACCGGCGTACGGCTGCGGCGGGCAGGTCCGGAACGCGGTACAGGGCGGTCAGCAGGGCCGCCAGACCGCCCAGCCAGGCCGCGACCGCCAGCAGATGCGCCATGTCGACCGGCATGGCGATGCCCGCCTGGAGACCGACGGAGGCGTGTTCGGCGAGTGACCAGGTGCCCGCGATGCCGGTGGCGACGACCGCGCCGCCGAGCGAGAGACCGAAGGTGAGGTCCTTGCGCTCCTTCTCGTCCTCGCGGCGCGGGTACGTACCGAACAGCACGGCGACGAAGAGCGCGGAGGCTCCCAGCAGGAGCAGCCGGGAGACCAGCGCGGCCCCCGGCTTGGTGTCCAGCGACGCCTGGAGGCCGGAGAGGTCGAAGGCGTCGGAGAGCTTCCCGCTGCCGGTGTACGGGTACCGCAGCACCAGCATCACCAGGGTGGACGCCGTGAGGGTGAGCCAGCCGGCGAGCACGAGCCGTTGCAGCGGGCGGGCCGAGGCGCCGCCCCGCCAGCACCCGAGGACGAACGCGGAGCCGCCCGCGAGCAGGATGAAACCGGCGTACGCGGCGTAGCGCGCGATGCCGTAGAGCGTGCCCACCAGTCCGCCGCCCGCTGCCTGGGCGGGCAGTGCGACGGTGGTGGTGGACGGCGCTCCGATGGAGAAGGTGAAGGCGCCCGAGACCGGATGGCTGTCGGCGGAGACCGCCTGCCAGGCCACCGTGTAGGTGCCGTCGGGGAGCCCGGTGTGGAGGGTGACGGCGTACCGCGCGGCCTTGCCGTCGCCCACCGCGCGGGGCGCGCCGGTGTCGGCCCGCTTGCCGGACGGGTCGAGCACCCGGATCGCGTCGTCGCTGAGCGAGACGGACTCGGAGAAGGAGAGGGTGACGTCCCGGGGTGCGGCGTCGACCACCGCCCCGTCCTGCGGATCGCTTCCCGTGAGGGCGGCGTGCGCGGACGCGGGCGACGCGCCCGCCAGCATCAGGCCGAGGAGCAGGCCGATCAGCGTGGCGAGGAGCGCGGACGCGGTGAGCGGCCGGCCTGTCGGGAAAGGCCGGACACGACCTGCGCGCGGGGCGGTGGCTGTCATGGATCAGTCCCTCACTGCTTCGCCGGGTTGTAGGTCGTCTCCTCGACGGGAAGCTCGACCGTGATCGGGCCGGTCTTCTCGAAGTGCAGTTCCACGGAGATTTTCTGCCCCCGCTTCGGCTGCCGCTTGAGTGCGCTGAACATGATGTGGCTGCCGCCGCGTTCGAGGTCCAGTTCGCCGCGCGCGGGTACCTCGAAGGACGAGACCATCCGCATGGCCTGTCCCTCGGTCTCGTGGATCGTGACGTGGTCGGAGATCGGGCTGGTCACGGAGGTCAGCCGGTCGGTGGCCCCGCCCTTGTTCTCCACGACGAGGAACGCCGCCGCGATGTCGCTGACGGGCTGCGGCATGAAGGCCCCGACGACCTTCAGCTCGGGGGAGCTTCCGGCGGAGCATCCCGCGAGGGTCAGGCCCGTGACGAGGGCCAGTCCGCCGGCGAGGGCCGCCCGGCCTGTCACGGGTTCGCCCCCTCGATGAGCTTGGGGAGGTCCGCGGTGTAGTCGTCGGCGGTGGTGTCCTCGCTGTAGATGACGTACCCGGCGTCGGTCTTCGGGGAGAACGCCATGACCTGGGCGCCGTGCATGGAGACGACGGTGCCGTCCTTCTCCGTCGTCGCGGGGTCGATGCCGATGCCCATCGACCGGGCGCCCGCCTGGATGGTCTTGAAATCACCGGTGAGGCCGATGAAGTCGGGGTCCTGGGCCTTGAGCCAGGAGCCCAGCGAGGCCGGGGTGTCCCGCTCGGGGTCGGTGGTGATGAAGACGACCTTGAGCTCGGCCTGCTCGGCGGCGGGCAGCGCGCGCTTGGCGAGCGCGATGTTGCTCATGGTCAGCGGGCAGACGTCGGGGCAGTTGGTGTAGCCGTAGTAGATGAGCGTCGGCTTGCCCTTGGTCTCCTTGCGGAGGTCGTACGTCTTGCCGTGGGTGTCCGTCAGGACGAGGTCCGGCTTGGTGAACGGCTGGTCGAGGACGGTGGCGGCCTTGGTGGTGGGGGACGTGGAGACGTCGGCCACCGGCTTGGCGGCGGAGTCGTCGTTCGAGCCGCAGGCGGTCAGGGCCAGTGCCGCCGCCGCGGCGAACGCCACGGCCGACGCCAGTTTCTTGGTGCGCATGAAGGATGTGTTCCTGGTCTGTGGTGCGGTGGGTGGCCCGGGGCGTTCCGGGACCGGGACGGGCGCGTGTGCACCCGGCCCGGTCCCGGCGCGGCCGGGACGTGAGGACTGGGTCGTGTTCCGAAGGACTTTCAGAACACGGCCTGGTCGGGTCAGACGGTACGACGGCGGGCGAGCACGCCGAACGCGACGCCCGCGATGCCGATGACGATGCCGACCACGCCCAGGACCCGGGCGGTGCTGTCGCTCGCCGAGCCGGAGTCCTCCGCGGCCTCGGTGGTGTGACCGGCCGCTTCGGTGCCGGTGCTCTTGTCGTCCGAGGAGGCGGAGTCGGACGCGGCGGCGCCGTGGGCGTCCGCCGCGGCGTCGGTCAGGGTCAGGACCGGCGCCGGGTTCTCGGGCTCTTCGCCGCTCGCCGGGGTCTCCTCGATCCAGCGGACGATCTCCTTGTTGCTGTACGTCTGGAGGGCCTTGAAGACGAGCTGGTCGGCGTCGTCGGGGAGCTGGCCCACCGAGAGCGGGAACTGCTGGAAGTACCCGGGCTTGATCGCGGCGGAGGCGTCGGCGGTCCAGGTGACCTTGGAGACGGCCTCGGTCACCTTCTTGCCGTGGACGTCGAGCGGCTTGGCGAGCGTGGCCTTGGTGACGTCGATCTTCCACCCCGGCACGGCCTGCGGGCTGACCGAGGAGAGCGGGTGGTCCGTGGGGAAGTTGACTTCGAGCTTCACCGTCGAGGCGTTGTCGCGCTCGTTGGGGACCTTGAAGTTGATGGTGGCGTAACCGCCCTTGGCCGCCTCGCCCTGGGGCTGCACGCTGACGTGCGCGGAGGCGGGACCGGCGAGCAGCAGAACGGTGGTCGCGGCGATGCCGCCCGCGACGGCGATACGGGAAACGTTCATGGCAGTGATCACTCCACGGAGCGCAGGAAGGTGGTCCGGCGCGCGGGTGCGCGACGGCATCGCGACACCGCCGTCACGCCGCGTACGGCGCGGGGGAGGATGTCGCGTCAGGCTGCGAGGGCGTACGCGGCGGGAGGCCCGCGCCTGATCACCAGATGCTGGAGTGGATCACCGGTGGCCGGGACCGGTGCGTCCACGGGGGTTCGGGCCGGGCGCGGCCCGGCCGTCGGGGCACCCGGGAGCCCCGCGCTCAGCACCCGTACGAGCGCGAGCGCGGCGCGCAGCGAGCGCAGCCGTGCGGCGGCGGCGAGTTCACGGCCGCCCTGCGCGGAGAGCCGCGCCACCGCGAACAGCGCGATCTCGCCCCTGCGCAGCAGCCACCCCGTGACGAGCGCGGCCAGCAGGTGGCCGAGGAGCATGGGGAGGCCGGGCAGCATTCCCGTCGCGCCACCCGACGCGGCGGAGGCCGCGAGGTGGACGTGGGAGCCCGTCACGGCCGCCGGGTCCACGCCCGCGTCCGTGACGATGCGGTGGGCCTGGGCGAGGCTGATCGAGCCCGGGGTGTCCCCACAGACCAGCGAGGCGGCGAACCGGACGAGCGACGCGTCCCCGGACGCCGGGGCCGCGGAGGCGGGGCCCGTCCCCATGGCGGCGGCCGTCATGGGGTGGGCGAGTCCGAAGAGCGTGTGCAGCGCGAGCTGTCCGCCGGCCAGGACCGCCGCGATCGACAGCAGCGAGCGTTCGCGTCCGGCGAGCGGGGTCACCACCGCCAGCACGAGGAGGAACCCGCAGAGCAACGCCCACCAGGGCACGGCCGAGGCGGAGGCGATGGCATGTCCCGCCGCGGACAGCACGACGCAGACCGCGGCGAACACCGAGGCCCTCAGGAGCCGCAGACCGGCTCCGGCGCGTGTGACGGACCGTGCGTCAGGCGTAGACATGGCCGAGCCATCATCGCACTGAGCCCCCGTCCGTGGGGCGGCAGGTCCGGAAGGTCATCATCCGTACGGTTCGGGGCACGTTGTACGGGAAGCGGAACTGTTGCGGGGGGTGCAGAACGTGACGGGTGTGACGGTCGTTGTAGCTGGTGACAGAGGTGCCCCGGGCTCTCGGGTCCGGACATACACCGGCAAGCGGAATATTCGCGTCCGCCGAATGAGGGCCATCACGGCAGAACCGTGCTTACGGGGTGCTCTCCACGGCAATACGTATCGGTATGTCGAGCCGCAGCCAGGAGGCTGGAGCATGAGCATGTGGTGGTCACTCCATTTGCGGCGCGAAGCCGCGAGCGTTCCGCTCGCCCGTCGATTTCTCCTCGGCAGCATGGAGACGGCGGGAGTGGATCCGGACATCTCCTACGACCTGTCGGTGGCGCTCACCGAGGCCTGTGCCAACGCCGTCGAACACGGCGGGGACGGTGCCGCCGACCAGGGCGACCACGGGGGCACCGCCTCCGGCCGGGCCGGTAAGGACCGGTACGCGGGCGCCTGTGGTCAGTACCGGGTCACCGCGTATCTGGACGGCGAGACGTGCCGTATCGAGGTAGCGGACTCCGGACCGGGCTTTCCCAGCCGGCGAACCCTTCGCCCCGCAGCACATCCTTCCGATACCCGTGGCGCACCGGCGGCGAAGCCGGACTGCGCCACCGACCCCTGGGACGTGGCCGAGAGCGGCCGTGGCCTGGGACTCATCGAACAGCTCGCCGACCACGTCCACATCGGCAACCGGCCGGGACGCGGGACCGTGGTGAGTTTCGACAAGATCCTGAAATGGCGCGAGGGCGCGCTGCTCATGGTTTCCTGAGCGGCGCGCCCCCGGCGCGGTTTCCGTGCGGCGGGCGTCAGCCCTTGAGACCGGCGATCCAGGTCTCGACCTCGCCGGAGCTGCGCGGCAGCTTGTCGGAGAGGTTCCGGTTGCCGTCCTCGGTGACGAGGATGTCGTCCTCGATCCGGACGCCGATGCCGCGGTACTCCTCCGGCACCGTCAGGTCGTCGGCCTGGAAGTACAGACCGGGCTCCACCGTCAGGCACATGCCCGGCTCCAGCGTGCCGTTGACGTACGTCTCGGTGCGCGCGGCGGCGCAGTCGTGGACGTCCATGCCGAGCATGTGGCCGGTGCCGTGCAGGGTCCAGCGGCGCTGGAGCCCCAGCTCCAGGACCTTCTCGACGGTGAGGTCGCCGAGCAGGCCCCACGCGACGAGGTGCTCGGCGAGCACACGCTGCGCGGCGTCGTGGAAGTCGCGGAAGTCGGCGCCGGGCTTCACGGCGGCGATGCCCGCCTCCTGCGCCGCGTACACCGCGTCGTAGATCTTCCGCTGGAGCGGCGAGAACGTCCCGTTGACCGGCAGGGTCCGCGTCACGTCGGCGGTGTAGAGGTCGTTGGTCTCCACGCCGGCGTCGAGCAGCAGCAGCTCGCCGGCGCGGACGGCGCCGTCGTTGCGGACCCAGTGCAGCGTGGTGGCGTGCGGGCCGGCGGCGCAGATGGAGCCGTAGCCGATGTCGTTGCCCTCGACGCGGGCGCGCAGGAAGAACGTGCCCTCGATGTAGCGCTCGCTCGTCGCCTCGGCCTTGTCGAGCACCTTCACGACGTCCTCGAAGCCGCGCGCGGTGATGTCGCACGCCTTCTGGAGCTCGGCGATCTCGAAGGCGTCCTTCACCAGGCGCGCCTCGGAGAGGTACACCCGCAGTTCCTCGTCGCGCTCGGCGGTGACCTTGTCGGTCAGGGCCGCCTCGATGCCGGCGTCGTAGCCCCGGACGGCGCGGACCGGGCCGGTGGCCTCCTTCAGCGCGGCGGTGAGCTCGCGGACGTCCTTCGCCGGGATGCCCAGCACCTGCTCGGCCTCGGTGAGGGAGTGGCGGCGGCCGACCCACAGCTCGCCCTGGCCGTCGAGCCAGAACTCGCCGTTCTCGCGGTCGGAGCGCGGCAGCAGGTAGACGGTCGCGTCGTGGCCGCCGCCGGACTTCGGCTCCAGGACGAGGACGCCGTCGTGCGTCTGGTCGCCGGTGAGGTAGGCGTACTCGGAGGAGGCGCGGAACGCGTACTCCGTGTCGTTGGCGCGGGTCTTCAGGTTGCCCGCGGGGACGACGAGGCGCTCGCCCGGGAAGCGCGCGGAGAGCGCGGCGCGGCGGTCGGCGGTGTGGGCGGCCTGCGGCAGCGGCGCGAGGCCGTGCAGCTCGGTGTCGGCCCAGCCCGACTTCATGTTGTCGGCGAGCTCGTCGGAGACGGCCGGGTACAGGCCGTTCTTCCGGGTCTTGATCGGCTCGTTCTCTTCGGCCGCTTCGGTCGCTTCGATTTCCGGGGTCTCCGGGGTGCGCTCGTCGGACACGGTTCGTCTCTCCTTGCTACGACACTGGGCACCACCATCGTACGGGCGTACGGAAGGGGGCCCAGGGGCGAAGGGCCTCTTACCGAACGGGGAGGCGTGTGCCTCGCGCGGAGCCCGGAAAGCGCGGCTGATCTGCGCGGATGCCAAAAGCGGAGGGAGTGGCTCCGGGAAGCGTCCGCAGGGACGGCGGGCCGGGCGGTCAGTCGAAGCGCACCGCGAGGAGGACCACGTCGTCGGTGCGGTCCGCGGGGATGTTCCCGTTCCCGGGCAGCAGGGTGCGCAGTACGTGGTCGGCGACCGCCTCCGGGTCGCGGCGGGCGGTCCGGGGCACCCCGGCGGCGGCGGCGTGCAGCCGTGAGAACGCCCGGTCCGTCGAGTCGCCGGTGCGGCGCAGCAGTCCGTCGGTGTAGAGAAGAACGGTTTCCCCCGACTCAGGGGTGAATTCCACGCTCGGCGCCTCCCAGCAGGCGAGCATGCCGAGCGGGGCGGAGACGGTGGTCTCGACGAACTCGGTGCGCCGGTCGCCGACCACGAGCGGCGGGGCGTGCCCGGCACCGGCCAGCACGATCCGGCGCAGCGCCGGCTCGCAGTAGGCGAAGAGCGCGGTCGCGGTGCGGGCGGGCTCGGTGAGCCGCAGCAGCAGTTCCAGGTCGGAGAGGACGGCGACGGGGTCCTCGCCCTCCATGACGGCGTACGCGCGCAGCCCCGAGCGGAGCCGTCCCATGGTGGCCATCGCGCCGGGGCCGGAGCCGTCGGCGGAGCCCACCGAGAGGCCGAGCGCGCCGTCCGGGAGCGGCAGGGCGTCGTACCAGTCGCCGCCGCCGTCCGGTGCGGGGTGGTGGCGGGCGGCCAGCCGCACGCCGGGGACGCGGGGGAGCCGGCTCGGCAGGAGTTCCTCGGCGACGGCCGCCAGGTCGGACCGGGCGCGTTCGAGTTCGAGGAGGCGGGCCACGTGCTCGGCGGCGTACCGCCCGTACAGCCCGGCCAGGTGCCGCTGTCGCTCCAGGGGTTCGGCCGGCTCGTCGTAGAACCAGACGGCCGCGCCGAGCAGGGCACCGGACCGGGCGGCGAAGGGGAGGGCATAGCTGGCGGCGTAGCCGAGTCGCCCGGCGACCTCGCGGTGCCGGGGGTCGAGGTCCGCTTCGGCGAAGAGGTCCGGGCTGCTCACCGGGGCCGCGGTGGCGGGCGGCCCGTCGAGGATCCTGCCCTGCGGGGTGGCGCCGCGCGGGACGGTTTCGAGGGTGCCGAGGTCGGCGTGGCCGAGCCCCAGGCCGATGGTGGTGCGCGGGCCGCGGCCGTCGGCCGGTTCGAGGACCAGGAGGCCGCGGCGCGCCCCGACGAGAGCGGCTCCGGCGCTCAGCATCTCCGGGAGCGCGCCGTCGAGCGTGTGCGTCGCGGCGAGGCGCTCGGTTAGCTCGTGGAGGGTGGTGAGATCCGAGACCCATCCGGCCAACCGGTCCTGGAGGAAGGCGCCCGGTGCGGGCGGCACGCTGGTCAGTGGCTCCGGAGTGTGCGTTGAAACCGGAACTGTTGGATTGATTCCAGCCACTTTTGGCAGGTGTCGGGCGCTCATGGCCTCCGGCTTTCCGACCGGCGAGTTCCGTCGAATAGCATCGCAAACCCCCCTGTCATTCTGCGCCACTATCAAGGCATCCACATGTACACGTACAAGTAAGGCGATGTCCAGCATTGTCCTTGCGGGGCTCCTGGTGTCCACGCGATACTTAACTTGGCCGAAAAATGGGGCAGGCGACTGGCATTTGCGGTCGACTGGTCGAGTTCGACGGGCGGTGCCCTCCGGGGTGTTGTGCGGGGTGGAGCGTCATTCCGGTCGTGCGGGGTACGTAGTCCTAGGAGCGCGGAGCAGTCGGGTCCGCCCCGGAACCCGGCGGCGGGAGTGGGCGTCCTTGTCCGTGACGCCCCGCCCAGGAGCAGCGAAACCTCGCTCGGGCGGCACGTGCGAGGGGTACCGCTTCCTCGTACCGCCGCGGCCGGGGCGCCGCACGACGTGGCCCGGCTCTCGACAGCTCGACTCCGTAAGGCCGTTCGACTCAGGCTCGGTCCGGTTCGACCCGTCTTCGCTCCATCGCGCTCGGCCCGGCTCCGTCCGGCGCCCCAGGCGTCCGTGAAGCGGCCCGATGAGCACGCACGGTGATGCACGCGGCAGCGATGTACGCATTGATCCATGCAGTGACATGCGCAGTGGTTTACGCAGTGTTTTACGCACAGTCAGAGTCGCCGACGCGAAGCAGCGCGATGCGCGGGCGGTGACGTGGACCTCGGCGTTCAACGGAAAGGAACGAGCGCTCATGCGCGAGATCCCCGGAAGGCGACGCGGGAAACTGTTCCGGCGCGGGGACGGCACCGCCCGGCTCGACGCGGCGCTGACCTGCGCCATCGGCTGGCAGTGGCCGGTCCTCCCCGGAGTGGGGCTGTCCGCGGTCCGGAGCGGCTGCGCCTGCCCCGACCCCGAGTGCGTGGTACCCGGCGCACACCCCTTCGATCCCGGACTGCTCGCGGCCACCACGGACGCCCGGATGGTGCGCTGGTGGTGGACCGGCCGCACCGCGGCGCCGGTGCTGCTGGCCACCGGCGGCCGGGCACCGTGCGCGGTGAGTCTGCCGGCGGCGAGCGGCGCGCAGGCACTCGCGGTGCTGGACGCGCGGGGCCTGCGGCTCGGGCCGGTGATCGCGACGCCGACCCGGTGGGCGCTGCTGGTCCGCCCGTACACCCTGGAGCGCCTGGGCGAGCTGCTGCACGCCCAGGCGTGGGTGCCGAGTTCGCTGCGCTTCCACGGGGAGGGCGGCTACCTGGTGGTGCCGCCCGAGGGGAAGGGTGACGGTCCGGTGCGGTGGGAGCGGCGCCCGCTGACGAAGCGCGCCGCGCCCTGGCTGCCGGACGTCGGGACGGTCCTGGACGCGCTCGTGGAGGCCAGTACGGGGGCGCCGGGCGGCGGGAGCCGGCTCGCCTACTGAAGGGCGGGCGTCCGGGGGCGGTCGCGCGTCGTCCGCGTACGGGATGTGAATCCGGGCGATCCGGCCATGTCGCGACGTACCCGATGGGAGAGTTCTGGCCGCCCCCTGCGCAGAGCGTCACGCAGAGCATCGCGCAGGTGCATTCCCGCAGACCTTCGTGGACGGATTCACGGGGCATCCAGGAGCGGTAAGGGGCGGAGTGAGGCGCGTGCGAATCAATGAACGAATGTCGAACCTGACCGCCTTTCTGGAATGCCTTCCCCGACCGTTCCTGGATATCTTTCGAATAAGGAATGCGGCGTCGGACTTCCGTCCGTATCCGTTTTCTGCGCGCTGCCCGGAAGGGCCGGGTGCTCCGGAGTCCACAGGCGGCGCACAGCTGGACCACAACTGCCGTACGCGGTAGCCGGGGTGAGCCGCCGTCCGCTGCGGGGGCGGGGCACGCGCGGCGGCGGGGAGACGGGGCGCGACGGGACGCGGGCAGGGGTGCGGGTGGCAAGCACCCGGCGCACGAGGCGGGTTGAGGCGTCATCACCTCAGGGGCCGCGGTGGCGCGCGGCGCCGGGCGGCCGTCGTACGGGAAGGCCGGGCGGTGGGTGCGAGGGGGGATCGGGCCCGTCGTCGAGGGGGAGGCGGGCCGCTCACGGCTTCGCCGCGGGCCGGGCCGTACCCGGAATTGAGGCGCCCGATCGCTGGCGACGGGGGATGCACCAGCGACCGGGCTTTCAGAACCGTAACAAGAGATCTGCCGTTCGCAAATTCGATCTCGCCTATGAGGGCGGGGATTTACTCGTCGGCACGTCCTGTTGTGACGCGAGTCACCGATCGGACCCGCTCTCCGTCACTGTCAGCTGAGCGTCACTTGGCGGTTGGTGAGCCCGCCGCGCGCCCTGCGCTCCTCGGCGGTCAGCGGGGCGTCGGAAGCCAGCGCCTCGGAGAGCCGCCCGGCGAACTCGGCCGCCGGCTTCTCGCACTCCTCGGCGGTCATGGCGCTCGGCAGGTCCCACACCGGGACGACGAGACCGTGCGCACGGAACGAACCGACCAGCCGCGTCCCCTCGCCGAGCGAGGAGGTGCCGGCGGCGTGCAGCCGGGCGAGCGCGTCGAGGAGCTTCTCCTCGGGGTGCGGCATGACCCAGCGCAGGTGGTTCTTCTCCGGGGTCTCGCACCAGTACGCGGCGTCTACGGAGGAGAGCAGCGAGGTCGGGATCGCGGCGTCGTTGGCGCGCTCCAGGGAAGCGGTCACCTCGGCCGTGGCGTTCTCCGCGTCCGGCACCCAGAACTCGAAGCCGGAGTGGACGACGGGCTCGAAGGGCGCGTCGGCGTCGAGCAGGTCCTGCAGGCGCGGACCGTCCGCGGCGACCCTGCGGGCGGCGATCGGCGTGCCGGGCGCGGCCTCCAGCGCCTGCTGGAGGGCGTCGGCCAGACCGCGGCTCAGGTCGCCGGACGAGGTGTCGTTCTGCAGGGCGAGCAGGATGGAGCCGTCGTCGCGGCGCAGCGCCGGCCAGGCCATCGGCAGCACGGTCGCCAGCGTGACGGACGGGACGCCCTCGGGCAGCCCGTCCTTCAGCGTCAGCGGGACCGTCGCGGCGGGCACCAGTTCGCGCAGCGCGACCCAGTCGCACTCCCCGGGCAGCCCCTCGAACGGGCGCTGGACCAGCTCGGTCACCGCGTGCGCGGCGGTGCGTCCGTGACACGCCTTGTACCGGCGTCCCGAACCGCAGGGGCAGGGCTCACGGGCCCCGACGACGGGGATCTCCCCGTCCTTCACCTGCGGCTTCGCGGCCTTGGTCGTCTGAGGGCGCTTCTTGGCCATGGTCGGCATTCTCCCGGTTGCGACGGTGCTGTCTGAGGCGCGAGCCTAGTGCCTCGCCCGCTTCCGACCCGACCGCCGACCGCGCCCCCGGCGCCGCCTCGCGCCGCCCCGCCCGTCGCGGTGGGGATCACGGCGCGTCGCTCCGGTACCGGACCCCGTCGTCCGGCTCTGCCGCCGGGGCTGCGCCCGGCACGTTCCGTACGGAACTGTCGTACGGACCCGCTGTACGGACCCCTTGTACGGACCCGCTGTACGGACCCGCTGTACGGACCCCTTGTACGACCCGTTGTACGGACCCGCTGTGCGGACCCGCTGTGCGGCTCCTAGGCCGTCAGCCCGTCGAGGTCCAGGCCGTCGAAACCGTCGAATCCCGGCAGCGCCCGGAACCCGGCGAGACCGTCCAGGCCTTCCAGCCCGTCGAACCGTTCCTCCGCCGCCACCAGCGCCCAGACCGTGACCTCGCCCGGGGCGTCGTCCCTGACGCCCCACTTCTCGGAAAGGGCACTGATGATGTTCAGCCCGCGTCCGCCCCGGGCCGTCACCGAGGGGGTGGAGGGGATGGGCCGCGTCGGCCCGCCTCCGTCCGTGACCTCCACGGTCAGGCCGCCCCGGCGGTCCACGTGCCACGCGGCGCGGACGTCGCCGTCACCGACGTCCACGTGCTGTCCCAGCGGCCTGCCGTGCCGGCAGGCGTTGCTGAGGAGTTCGGAAAGGATCAGGACCGCGTCGTCGACGACCGTGTCCGAGACCCCGTTGTCCCGTAGTTGCGCGCGCATCCGGTGCCGCGCCTGCCTCACGCCCGCAGGACCGTGAGGAACGGCCATGCTCGACGACGTGGGCACTTCTTGTGCCACCACCAACGTCACCCCCGAGACCTCCTTTGCCCCACGCCACGAATGGGATGCCCTTCTGAGCTGCGCCGGAAACCGGTCGGAGCATCTCCGGTGACGCACTCGTAACGGGGCTGCACGCATCGCACGCGCCGGTGCACTCCCTGTGACCGGTCCGGGAAGAGGGGTGACGGCGCTGCGGCGACGCTCCTTACGGCCGTTCGAGCAGTGAAAGTACCTGTTTCGGCCGATTGGTGATGATTGCCTCGACCCCCAGTTCGGCGCAGAGGGCCACGTCATCCGGCTCGTTCACGGTCCAGACGTGCACCTGGTGCCCGGCGCGGTGCAACCGGCGGACGTAGTCGGGGTGGTTGCGTACGATCCGCATCCCCGGCCCGGCGATCCGCGTGCCGACGGGCAGCCGCCCGTCCCGCAGGCGGGGGGTGAGGAACTGCATCAGGTAGACGGTGGGCAGGGTGGGGGCCGCGGTGCGGACCCGGTGCAGGGACCGGGCGGAGAAGCTCATGACGCGGACCGGCGAGGGGCCTTCGGCCGGCGGGGCGTCGAGGCCGAACTCCTTGAGCAGGCGCAGCAGCCGCTCCTCGACCTGCCCGGCCCACCGGGTCGGGTGCTTGGTCTCGATGGCGAGCTGGAGCGGCCGTCCCGCCGCCCGTACCTGGGTGACCAGGTCCAGCAGGCGTTCCAGGGTGAGGACGGAGGTGAGCTCGCCGGGCACCGGGTCCCAGTCGGGGGACTCCTCGCGGTCCTTCCAGGAGCCGAAGTCGAGCGCGGCGAGCTCCGAGAGTTCGAGTGCGGAGACCGCGCCCCGCCCGTTGGAGGTGCGGTTGACCCGCCGGTCGTGCACGCAGACGAGCTGTCCGTCGGCGGTGAGCCGGACATCGCACTCCAGCGCGTCCGCGCCGTCCTCGATGGCTTTCCGGTACGCGGCCAGGGTGTGTTCGGGGGCGTCGTCGGAGGCCCCTCGATGGGCCACGACCTGGATGGATGACGGGCTGGAGGGCTGGTGCGCTTCGGTCACCGCGTCATGGTGTCACCGCGACGCGACGGCTGTGCGTTCCTTGTGCCAGGAGCGCCGATTTGTCTGATGTAAAGATTGGCGTGCGGATGCACAGGTCCTGTTTACAGTGGCCTGACGTGTTCTGGGCAAAGCTTGGGCCCAGACACTGCAGAGCGGATCTCTTGCCGAACGCCGAGTGGAACCGAGGAGTAAAGAGCTGTGAGCACCGAGAACGAGGGCCACGAGGGCGCCGCGGTCCCCGCCGTACCGCCCGCTCCGTCAGTACCTCCCGTGCCGGCCGCCGCTCCTGAGGACCCCCGCCGGGAGGTACCTCCGGCGCCCGCGGCACCGGCGGCGGCGCATCAGGACGACGCGGCTCCGGCGCCGCAGGGGCCGTCCGAGCCCGCCGAGCAGTCCCAGGAACCGCCGTACGCGGACGGCCGGGCCGACGACACCTCCCCGTCGGCCGAGCCCGCCGGACCGTACGGCACCCCTCCCGCCCCGGTCGGGCACGCCGCGGCTCAGGAGCAGCCGCAGGCGCCCGCGCACGCTCCGGCGGCCGACGCGACGCAGCCCCTCCCGCCGCACGCCCCGGCGCCGCACACGCCTCCGCCCGCCTACCCGGCGCCGCAGGCCGCCCCGGCGTACCCCGCGCCGCACACCGCCGCGCCCGCCGGTTCGTGGCCGCCCCCGGCCCCGCCGGCCGTCCCGGCGTACGCCGCCGGCGGCGACGGCGGTCACGGCGGTCATGGCGGCGAGGTCTGGGGTGCCTCCGCCGAGCAGGCTCCCAAGGGCCCCGGCAAGCGCCGGGCGGGCGGGCTCGTCGCCCTGGTCGCCGCGACGGCGCTCGTCGCCGGCGGCATCGGCGGCGCACTCGGCTTCTGGGCCGCCGACAGCAACGACGGCGGCTCCTCCGGTTCGACGACGATCAGCGCCGCCGACACCCCCAAGGCGCTCAAGCGCGCCGACGGCACCGTGGCGGGCGTGGCCGCCAAGTCCCTGCCCAGCGTGGTCACGATCGACGCCCAGAACGGCGACGGAGAGGGCGGCACGGGCACCGGCTTCATCTACGACAAGGAGGGCCACATCCTCACGAACAACCACGTGGTGGCCTCCGCGGCGGAGAGCGGCAAGCTCACCGCGACCTTCTCCAACGGCAAGAAGTACGAAGCCGAGGTGGTCGGCCGCGCCGAGGGCTACGACGTCGCCGTCATCAAGCTGAAGAACGCCCCGTCCGGTCTGAACCCGTTGGCCCTCGGCAACTCCGACAACGTGGCGGTCGGCGACTCGACGATCGCGATCGGTGCCCCCTTCGGCCTGTCGAACACGGTCACCACGGGCATTATCAGCGCGAAGAACCGCCCGGTGGCCTCCAGCGACGGTTCCGCCTCCAGCAGCAGCTCCTACATGAGCGCCCTGCAGACCGACGCCTCGATCAACCCGGGCAACTCCGGCGGCCCGCTGCTCGACGCCACCGGCGCGGTCATCGGCATCAACTCCGCCATCCAGTCGACCGGCAGCTCGTCGGGCCAGACCCAGGCCGGCTCCATCGGCCTCGGGTTCGCCATCCCGATCAACCAGGCGAAGAACGTCGCCGAGCAGCTCATCAAGACCGGCCAGCCCGTCTACCCGGTCATCGGCGCGACGGTCACCATGTCGGAGAACGGTGAGGGCGCGGTCATCTCCGACCAGGGCTCCGGCAGCACCTCCGCCGTCTCCGAGGGCGGTCCCGCCGCCAAGGCGGGCCTGAAGGCGGGCGACGTCATCACCAAGTTCAACGACACCCCCGTCGACAGCGGCCCGACCCTCATCGGCGAGATCTGGACCCACAAGCCGGGCGACCGGGTCACGCTGACGTACGAGCGCGACGGCAAGGAGTCCACCGTCGAACTCACCCTGGGCGAGCGCAAGGGCGACAGCTGACCGGCTAGGCTGTAGGCCGTTCCCCGGCGGCGACCCCGTCGCTCCGGGGACCGGGGTGGGTTGCCCGAGCGGCCTAAGGGAACGGTCTTGAAAACCGTCGTGGCAGCGATGTCACCGTGGGTTCAAATCCCACACCCACCGCGCGATTCGGCGAACGTGCCGAGCAGAAGGGGCGCTCCTCACCAGGGGCGCCCCTTCTGCATGGATTCCGTCTCACACCGGCCGGCCTCCTCGTGGCTACGGCGTCGTGTTCGGGCAGCTCTCCGAGAACGTGACCACGCCGAAGGCCACCGGACCGTCGCCGGCCGGCTGGTTCGGGCCCGGCTGGGAGCCGCGGACCTTCCACGAGGCCGGGTCGTCCACCGGACGCCCCTGTCCGCTCGCGTCGCCGGGGCGTCCGGCGCGGAGGAGGCGCTGCAGGCGCTGACCGAGGCCAGGAGCGCGGCGGCGACGGTGGGCAGGAGGAGTCCGGTGGCGCTCGTGATTCCCCGTACGTGAGGGCGGAGTCGTGACCGTGCACCCGCGTGCACCCGCCGAGTTCAGGAGGTTATCTACCGCTTGCGGCCTCCGAGCCGGCGGAGGGTGAGTGCCCCGATGCCCGCGAGGACGACGAAGGTGAGGACGATGACGATCACTTCGCCGGGACGCAGTGTTGCCAGCATGTCGGTCTCCTCTGCTGCCGGTGGGCAGTCGTCCGCCGGGCGGCCGTGTGCCGTCGGGCGTGGAAGACGAACGTCGCATCCCGCCCGTGCTCGGGGGAACCGAAGCGGGAAGTCTTGAGGACCTTCTGAGCCGGACGCCGCGATTCCGGCCGGCTCCGCCTCTCCGGTCCCGTACGGACAGCTCCACGCCGCCACGTGGCTACGGCGGCCCCGATCCCGTGAGCCAGTACGCCCCGTACACCGCCGAGCCGAGGGTCAGGGCGGCGAGGACGGTCCGGGTGAGGGCGGGGCGGCGCCTGGTGAGGACGACGGCGAGGGGGATCAGCAGGGGGAACGCGGGGAGCAGCAGGCGGGGTTTGGAACCGAAGTAGCCCGAGGCGCCGACGGCGAGCACGGTGACGAGCGCCGAGTAGGCGATCAGCGGCGGGGGTTGCAGCTGCCGCGCGCCGATGTGGTGGGGCCAGTACGCCAGGAGCAGCAGGGCGGCGAGGGCGATCACGGCGAGTGCGGCGGAGCCGCCGGTCAGGAAGCGGGCGAAGGCCCAGCCGCCGTCGAAGCCGTTGCCCCACTCGCTCTGTACGTCGAGGTAGCCCAGCAGGTGTCCGCGCCGGACGCCCACCCAGAGGATGTACGCGGCGGCGCCCGCCGGGGCGATCAGGCAGCCGAGAACGGCTCGCGTACGGGCCGGGGCCGCAGTGCCGGTCCCGCTGCGGTGGTGGAGCCATACGGCCAGGAACAGGGCTGCCGTGACGGCGAGTCCGACCGGGCGGGTCAGGCCCGCGAGGCTCGCCAGGACGCCCGCGCTCACCCACTTCTCGCGCAGCACGCACAGGAGCCCCCAGGCCGCGAGGGCGGTGAAGAGGGCCTCGCTGTACGCCATCGACTGGACGATGCCGACCGGCACGGCCGCCCACAGCACCACGCAGACGACCCCGGCCCGGTCGCCGTGGGCGTGGCGCACCACGAGGAAGATCCCCCAGGCCGCGAGGACGGAGGCGAGGGCGGAGACCAGCAGTCCGGCGGCGGGCAGGCTCAGGCCGCTCACCGCGTGGACGGACCGCTCCAGCCAGGGGAGCAGAGGGAAGAAGGCCGTACTCGACAGGGAGCGGCCGTCCGGCGCGTTCAGGGTGAAGGCGTAGCCGTGTTCGGCGACCCGGGCGTACCAGAGGGAGTCCCAGCGCTCCGACAGCAGCACGCGCGGGCTCTTGCCCGTCGAAGCGGCGCGTACGGCCAGGGCGGCGAGGCCGAGCGCCCGTACGCAGAGGAAGAGGGCGACGGCGAGGAGGGCGTACCGGCCGGAGCCGGCGGGGAACCGGCGTGGGGTGCGGTCCGCCGTCCTGATGTCACCGTGCCCCCGGGCGGTGGGCGCTGCGGCGGACATGGGAGGCCGATCTCTGCGGGGCGGGGCGGGGTGTACGGGACGCGGTTCGCGTCCACCGGTCCTGCGGGCTGCGGAGACCGGAAAGAACCCTACTCTCCCCGCTCGACCGGCCTCCGGCGGTCTCCGGCGGTCTCCTGCGATCTCCGGCGGTCTCCGGCGGCCTCAGGGCCTCAGGCGGCCTCGGAGCGGCCCGCCGCCAGCCGGGCGGCGGAGGCGAGGGTGGCACGGGCCTCGTGGGCGGGGAGGCCGGCGCTTACGGCCGCCTCGGCGAGGGCGGGGGCGAGGGCGTCGCCGAGACCGTGTTCGTACGCGCGGCAGGCGGCCCAGAACAGCCGGGTGTTGCGCTGGCCCGAGCGGGCGGCGAGCACGAAGTGGACCAGCCCTTCGCCGGGTTCGGGGCCGCGCGGCGTACGGGCTCCAGCCGGGTTTCCCGCTCCGCGTGACCGGCGGGCCGGGGGCGTCAGCAGGCGCAGCAGGGTGCGCGGGCAGGGGGCCGGCGGGAGGTGCGCGGTGCCGGGGGCGAGGCGGTAGGTGCCGTGCGGGGTGACCGAGCCCGGTCCGACGAGGTAGCCGCCGGTGCCCCGGACGTCGACGCCGGGGGCGAGGCGGCTCGACGAGCCGGCCACCGCGACCTCGGGAGGCACGGTCAGCCAGAGGTGCCGGCCGCCGCCCGGGGTGAGCACGGTGAGGGTCGGCGGGATCGCGAAGAGGTGCTGGAGGGCGAGCTGGCGCAGCGCCCCGGCCGACCGTGCCCCCGTACCGGTGGCCGAGCCCGCGCCCGCTTCCGTACGGGCGGCCGGGCCGGGTCCGTCCTCCGCGTCCAGATCGATGCCGATCAGGCGGTGCGGGCCCTGGCCGCAGGCGATGCCGTACCCGGCGGCGTGCGGGGCCGCGGCGAAGAGGGCGCGGACGGCCGCCGGGTCGGTGGTCGCGTCGTGCACCCCGTGACCGGGCCGCCCGCACAGGCCGGTACAGGCGGTGCGCGCGGTGCTGCCCCGGTGCGCCGACGGCAGTGCGGGGAGCCGGGCGGCGGTGAGCGGGATGACGGGGAGCCCCCGCTCCGCGGCGTTCAGCGCGTGGGCCAGGGCCAGGGTGGCGATCTGCCGGTCGGTGGGGGCCATGGAGTCATGTTCGTACAAGCGTTCGAAGAAGGCAACGGGATTGAGGGTGACTCTGGGCACCCCGCCCCGCCCCCGGTGGTCCGGGCCGCTTCCGTGCCGCCCTTTCCGGAATCGGTTGGTGCAGGGGGATTGACCGCTGGAAAAGGCGGGCTTTAGGTTTCCAGAAAATTGCGGGGACATATTCGAAATGTTTCGATCCGGCGCGGGACGCTCGGGCGGCTCGATGTCGGAATTCCTCGTATTCGGGCGCCTTGGCTTGATAAGGGAGAGATCGGTGAGCGGTGAAATCCTGGTGCCCGTTGCCCAGGCTCCCGCTGTTCGAGGCTCTGACCTGCGCGCTCTTCCTCATGTCCGTGGTGGCGACTCTTTTCTCGAAACTTTTATCGGAGGTCATTCGTGGAATCACAGATTCCGGGCCCGCAGATTCCGGGCTCGCAGAGGGACCCCCATCTCTCCGATGCCATGGACGCGCCCGCTCCGGGCCGCGTCGGCCGCAGGTCCGTCCTCGCCCTCGGACTCGGCCTGAGCGCTCTGGCGTCCCCGCTTCTCCCGCTCGGCGGTGCGACGCCCGCCCTGGCGGCGCCCCTCGGCGCCCCGGGTGCCGGTGGGACGCGGTCCGCGGGCGGGGTGCGGGGCTCGGCGGGCCGGGCCACCGACCCCGGTGCCTACCTCTCGTTCACCCCGGTGTCCGGCGGGTTCACCCTGGTGAAGTCGGGCCGTGCGGTCCCTCTCGTCGTCAGCGGCGCGGACTACGCGGGTGTCATCCGGGCCGTCGGCGACCTGCAGTCCGACATCGAGCGGGTCACCGGGGTGCGCCCGGCCGTGGTGCGGAAGGCGGGGGCCGGGCAACGGGAGATCGCGATCGTCGGCACCATCGGGCGCAGTCCGCTGATCGACGCGCTCGTGGACGCGGGCAAGCTCGACGTGAGCGGGATCGCGGGCAAGTGGGAGACGTCCCTGCAGGCGGTCGTCGAGCGGCCGATGCCCGGCGTGGACCGGGCGTTCGTGATCGCCGGCAGCGACCAGCGCGGCACGATCTTCGGCGCGTACGACGTCTCCCGGGGCATCGGGGTCTCCCCCTGGTACTGGTGGGACGACGTGGTGCCGGAGCACCGCGACCAGATCCACGTCCGTCCCGGCCGCCACACCCAGGGCACTCCCTCGGTGAAGTACCGCGGCATCTTCATCAACGACGAGAACCCCTCGCTCGGTACCTGGGCGCCCAAGTTCTTCGGCCCCGGCAAGGCGGCCGGGTTCGAGGGCGGGCTCAATGCCGACTTCTACGCCCGGATCTTCGAGGTGCTGCTCCGCCTCAAGGCCAACTACCTCTGGCCGGCGGTCTGGGGCCGGGCCTTCGCCGAGGACGACCCGCTGAACCACGCCACCGCGACGGCGTACGGGATCGTCATGGGCACCTCGCACGAGGCCCCCATGATGCGCGGCATCGAGGAGTGGAACCGGCACGCGGTGGCCGCCGTGCGCGACAGCTCGGGCACCATCACCACCCCCGGCCACGACCCCTACGGCGGTACCGGCGAGTGGTCGTTCCGGCGCAACTCCGATGCGCTGAAGGCGTACTGGGCCGACGGCATCCGGCGCATGAAGGAGCAGGGCTTCGAGGGCGTGGTCACCCTCGGCATGCGCGGCAACGGCGACACCAGCCTGCCGGACGGCGACGGCATCGAGCTGATGAGCGAGATCATCGCGAGCCAGCGCGCCATCATCGCCGACGTCACCGGCGACGAGAAGTCCGTCCCGCAGGTGTGGACCCTCTACAAGGAGGTGCAGCGCTACTGGGACCGGGGTCTGCGCGTCCCCGACGACGTGACCGTGGTGCTCACCGACGACAACTGGGGCAACATCCGCAAGCTGCCCCAGCTCGCCACCGACGACCGCGCCGGCGGCTACGGCCTCTACTACCACTTCGACTACGTGGGCGTCGGCCGCAACTACAAGTGGGTGGACACCACGTCGCTGCCCAACATGTGGGACCAGCTCAACCAGTCCTACACCTACGGCAACCGGAACCTGTGGGTCACCAACGTCGGTGACCTCAAGGGCAACGAGCTCTCCACGCAGTTCTTCATGGAGTACGCCTGGAGCCCGGCTCGCTGGGACCTCGACAGCCTCCCGGAGTGGGAAGTCGGTTACGCCCGTCAGCACTTCGGCGAGAAGCAGGCCGATCGGATCGCCGAGGTGCTCTCCGAGTACGCGCACCTCCAGCAGATCCGCAAGCCGGAGCTGCTCAACCGGCGCATCACCCTGGACCCCACCAAGAACCCGGCCACCGACGCCTCGGCGATCGTCTACGACGACAGGGCGACCCCGTTCAGCATCGTGGACCACCGTGAACTGGAGTGGGTCACCGGACGCTGGCGGGCCCTCGCGGCGAAGGCACGCGAGGTCGGCACGCGCCTGCCCGCCTCCTCGCAGGACGCCTGGTTCGAGCTCGTCGGGTACGAGGTCGAGGCCACCGCCAACCTCTACGAGCTGCGCGAGGCGCAGTTCACCAACCTCTTCTACGCGGACCAGGGCCGGGCCCTGACCAACGAGCTGGCCGCGCGGGCCGAGGCCCGCCTCGCGGACGACTTCGCCCTGGCGAAGAAGTTCAACACCCGGGTGGCGGGCGGCAAGTGGGACGGCTTCCAGACCCAGCCGCACATCGGGTACGGAGACGTCGACCGCTACGGGCCCAACGCGCCCTGGCAACAGCCCGAGTTGAACAACGTGGCGCTCGCCGACGAGATCTACCCGGCGGTGAAGCGCATCGAGCTGCCCCGGGCGGCCGGGATGGGCGTGGCCGTCGAGGGCAGCGAGGACTGGTGGCCGGGCGGCGGCACGGGCGAGGCGGTGCTGCCGGTGTTCTCCCCGTACGGCAACGGCCCCGACCCGTACCTCGACGTCTTCAACCGGGGGCAGGAGCCGTTCGACTACCGGATCACCACCGGGAAGTCCTGGCTGGTGGTGGACCGGCCGCGCGGGCGGGTCACCACGCAGACCCGGGTCACCCTGCGCGTCGACTGGAAGCGCGCGCCGCAGGGCGTCACCCGGATACCGGTGACGGTGAGCGGCCCCGGCGGGGCGAGCGTCGTCGTGACCGCCGTCGTCGACCGGCCCAGGACGCCGAAGTCGGGCCTCAAGGGGTTCGTGGAGGCCGGCGGGTACGTGTCGATGGAGGCCGAGCACTACAGCCGCGCGGTCGGCAGCGGGTCGGCCGGCTGGCGCCGCCTGCCCGACGTCGGCCGTACGGCGGGCGGCATGGAGCCCTTCCCGGTGACGGCGGCCCGCCAGTCGGCGGGCCGGGGGCCCCGGCTCGAGTACACGCTGAGCCTCTTCACCACCGGGCCGGTCACCGTCTGGGCGTACCTCTCGCCGAGGAACAACCCGCTCCCGGGCGACGGCCTGAAGTACGCGGTCTCCTTCGACGACGAGGTGCCGACCACGGTGAACGTCACGGCGGTCACCGGCGGGGACGACGGCACCATGAACGTGCAGTGGGCGCGCGCCACCTCCGACAACGTCAACCGCACAGCCACCGAGCACGTCATCACCCGGCCGGGAGAGCACGTGCTGAAGTTCTGGATGATCGACCCGACCGTGGTGGTCCAGAAGCTGGTGGTCGACACCGGCGGCCTGCGCCCGGTCTATCTCGGCCCGCCGGAGAGCCTGCGGCTCGGCTGAGCGAGGTCCCGCGACACCTACGGGGGATGACGCGCCGCCCCCGAGGAGCCGGCGGCCGGCCCGCGCGACGGCACTCCGGGGCGTCGCGCGGGCCGTTCCCGTCCTCCCTGCCCTCGCCGTCCTTCCCGTCCTCGCCGTCCGTGCGAGGCCCGGCGCCGGCCAGGGATGCGTCACCGGTCCACCGGGGGCGCGGCTCCGGTGGACCGGTGACGCGGAGCACGTGCGACCCCGAGCCCGGTCCGCGCGCCCTCCACCCCCAGGAGGTGGACGCCTCCCGGCGCCTACAACCTGAGGGGGACGCGTCTTCGGGACCTGGGGCCGATCCGTCGCCCGGCCTTCGCTCCTAGGTTGGAGAGATGACCACGCCAGTCTGCGCGGGCGCCCTCAGGCACCCCGCTGCCGCCGGACACACCCCGCCCTACCCGTCGTTCACCTCGTACGTCAGGGCACGCGGGCCCGTCCTGCTGCGCACCGCCCGCTCGCTCACCGCGAATCCGAGCGACGCCGAGGATCTGCTCCAGACCGCGCTGGCCAAGACCTATGCGGCCTGGGAGCGGATAGAGGACCACGGGGCGCTGGACGGATACGTCCGCCGGGCCCTGGTGAACACGCGCACCTCCCAGTGGCGCAAGCGCAAGGTCGACGAGTACGCCTGCGAAGACCTGCCCGAGCCGGAGACCGCCCCGGCCCCCGACCCCGCCGAACACCAGTCGCTCCACGACGCGATGTGGCGTGCCGTGCTCAAGCTGCCCGACCGGCAGCGGGCCATGGTCGTCCTGCGGTACTACGAGGACCTCAGCGAGGTCCAGACCGCCGAGGTGCTCGGGGTGTCCGTGGGTACGGTGAAGAGCGCCGTCTCCCGTGCGCTCCGCAAGCTCCGCGAGGACCCGGAGCTGACCCCCGCGCGGTGATCGCCGCGCCGGGGACAGGCCGGGGCGCGTACCGATTGGAAGGGCCCGGAGTAGTGACATACCGCGCGGTATGTGCGCAGAATCAGCGGAACCTTACTGCCGCGTAGCGCCTCCGGGAGGACGCCGTGCTGAGCACCATGCAGGACGTACCGCTGACTGTCACCCGCATCCTGACCCATGGGATGACGATTCACGGGAAGTCCCAGGTCACGACCTGGACCGGCGAACCCGAGCCGCACCGCGCCAGTTTCGCGGAGATCGGCACCCGCGCGATCCGGCTCGCCAACGCCCTCCGTGACGAACTGGGGATCGACGGCGACCAGCGGGTCGCGACCCTGATGTGGAACAACTCGGTCCATGTCGAGGCGTACCTGGCGATTCCGGCCATGGGTGCCGTGCTCCACACCCTCAACCTGCGGCTCCCCGCCGAGCAGCTCGTCTGGGTCGTCAACCACGCGGACGACAAGGTGGTGATCGTCAACGGCTCGGTGCTGCCGCTGCTCGCACCGCTCCTGCCCCACCTGCCGTCCGTGGAGCACGTGGTCGTCGCCGGCCCCGGCGACCTGTCCCTGCTCGACGGGGCCGTACCGCGTGTCCACGACTACGAGGAGCTCCTCGCGGGCCGCCCGGACACCTTCGACTGGCCCGAGATCGACGAACGCCAGGCCGCCGCCATGTGTTACACCTCCGGCACCACGGGGGACCCCAAGGGGGTCGTCTACTCGCACCGTTCGATCTATCTGCACTCGATGCAGGTCAACGCGACCGAGTCGATGGGGCTGACGGACGCCGACACCACCCTCGCCGTCGTCCCGCAATTCCATGTGAACTCCTGGGGTCTGCCCCATGCGGCCTTCATGTCCGGGGTGAACATGTTGATGCCGGACCGTTTCCTCCAGCCGGCCCCCCTCGCCGAGATGATCGAGAAGGAGCGCCCGACCCACGCGGCCGCGGTCCCCACCATCTGGCAGGGCCTGCTCGCGGAGGTCACCGCCAGGCCGCGCGATCTCACCTCGATGACCCGCGTCACCATCGGCGGCGCCGCCTGTCCGCCCTCGCTGATGGAGGCGTACGACAAGCTGGGCGTCCGCCTCCACCACGCCTGGGGCATGACGGAGACCTCACCCCTCGGCACCATGGCCAACCCGCCCGCCGGGCTGACCCCCGAGGAGGAGTGGCCGTACCGCGTCACCCAGGGCCGCTTCCCGGCCGGTGTGGAGGGACGGCTGGTCGGCCCGGGCGGCGAACACCTGCCCTGGGACAACGAGTCGGCCGGCGAGCTGGAAGTACGCGGACCGTGGATCGCCGGCGCGTACTACGGCGGGTCGGACGGCGAACACCTGCGCCCCGAGGACAAGTTCAGCGCGGACGGCTGGCTGAAGACCGGTGACGTCGGTGTGATCAGCCCCGACGGGTTCCTCACCCTCACCGACCGCGCCAAGGACGTCATCAAGTCCGGCGGCGAGTGGATCTCCAGCGTGGAGCTGGAGAACGCGATCATGGCCCACCCCGAGGTGGCCGAGGCCGCCGTGGTCGCCGTACCCGACGAGAAGTGGGGCGAGCGCCCGCTGGCCACGGTCGTCCTCAAGGAGGGCGCCACCGTCGGCTTCGACGGCCTCAAGGACTTCCTCGCCGAGTCCGGCGTCGCCAGGTGGCAGCTCCCGGAACGGTGGACGGTCATCGCGGCGGTACCGAAGACGAGCGTCGGGAAGTTCGACAAGAAGGTGATCCGCAGACAGCACGCGGACGGCGAACTGGACGTCACCGTCGTCTGATCCGTCGCGTCCGGCCCGTCACGTCGGGCCGCACGGCGCGGACAGGTGCGGCGAGGGGCGGTACGGAGATCCGTACCGCCCCTCGCTTCCGGCACCGCAGGCTCAGTTGGTCCCTATCTTCGCCAGCAGATCGACGATCCTGGACTGCACCTCGTCGCTGGTGGAGCGTTCGGCCAGGAAGAGCGCCGTCTCGCCGGAAGCGAGCGACGACAGCTCCGGGCCGTCCAGTCCGGCCGAGGTGTAGACGACCAGCGGGGTGTGGTTCAGGCGCCCGTTGGCCCGCAGCCAGTCGATGATCCCGGCCCGCCGACGACGTACCTGCATCAGGTCCATCACCACCAGGTTCGGCCGCATCCGCGCGGCCAGGTCGACCGCCTCGCTGTCGGTCGCCGCCCGGACGGCCTGCATGCCCCGCCGCTCCAGGGTCTGCGTGAGGGCCGTCGCGATCTCCTCGCGCTCCTCGATGACGAGCACCCGGGGCGGGTGCTGCTCACTGTCGCGCGGGGCGAGCGCCTTGAGGAGGACGGCCGGGTCGGCGCCGTACGCCGCCTCCCGGCTCGCCTGGCCCAGCCCCGCCGTGACCAGCACCGGCACCTCGGCCGCCACCGCCGCCTGGCGCAACGACTGGAGGGCGGTACGCGTGATGGGCCCGGTCAGCGGGTCCACGAAGAGCGCGGCGGGGAACGCGGCGATCTGCGCGTCCACCTCCTCGCGCGAGTGCACGATCACCGGCCGGTAGCCCCGGTCGCTGAGCGCCGCTTGCGTCGAGACGTCGGGAGCGGGCCAGACCAGCAGCCGCCGGGGGTTGTCCAGCGGCTCCGGGGGCAGCTCGTCGTCGACCGGCACGGGCTGCGGGCGGTTGGCGATCTCGACCGCGCCGCCCGGACCGTCCAGCGGCTCCGGCCCTTCGGCGCCCTCGTCCGGTGCTCCTATGGCGTACGAACGGCCCTCGGCCACCTGGGCCATGAGCTGCCCGGAGGCCGAGGCGGTGGCGCCGGGCTGCGCGCTCTGCGGCTTCTGGAGACCCGTGCCGGGCCGTGCGGGCTGCGGGGCCGCAACCTGCGGAAGGCCCTGCGGCCGGGCGGCGGGAGGCGGGATCTCGGCACCCGGGGGCGCCGACAGCTTGCGGCGCCGGCCGGCCCCGCCGAGCGTCTGGTTCTGCTGGTGCCCCAGATGCTGGACCAGCGGTACGCCCTGTCCCAGTGTCCGCACACTGAAGGCCCGGCCCTGGGTGTCCGAACCGCCGGGCATCGGCATCTCGGCGGGCAGCGGCTGGCGACGGGCAGCGGGCACGGCGGCGGGCGGCACCGGGGTGCTGCCGGTCGCGTGCGCCGTGGGCCCGTCGCCGGAGACCGGCTCGGGCGGGGCGGCCGGGGCGGCCGGGGCGACGGCCGGAGCCGCGGGGGCCGGACCCGCGGGGGCCGCGGGCGCGGTGGCCGGTACGGCGGTTGCGGGCGGCACCGGCGCCCCGGAGGCGGTGCGGGCGCGTGCCGCGTACGCGAGAGCGGGCTCCGACACCTCGTCGTCCTCGCCCTCGGCCTCGTCGTCGAGCGGGCCGTGGTGCGCCGCCCGGGCGGCCGGGTCCGGGCCGCCGACCCGGTCCGTCGAGTCGACCAGCGACCAGCTCTCCGGCGAACCCGCCGCCTCGGCGGGACGGGCCCGCCGACGGCCGGACGGGGAAGGGGACACCGGGTGCGGCTGCGGCGGGGTGTGGTCCTCGTCCGGCCCCATGGCGGTGGCGTCGTGCCGGTCCGGTACCGCCCCGGGCTCGCCGGGCCGGTCCGCGTCGGCGGGCGGCAGCGCGAACGGGGTGCGCGGCCCCGCGTTCTCGGCCGCCAGCCGCTCCTGCGCCGCAGCCAGCGCACGCCGGGCACGACGGCCCGCGGGCTGGAGCTCCGGCGCGAGCGCCTCGGGCTGCGGGATGCCGTCGTCGTGGACCACGGGCGACCGCACCGGCAGCGCCGGACGTCCCTGCGGTGCCTGCGGTGCGGCTGCCGGCCGGCCCTGCGCGCCCGGTGCCTGCTGTCCCGGCCCCTGCGGGGCTGCCGGAACACCCTGCGGAGGCACGGTCTGCCCGCGCTGCGGACGGCCCGCGCCCTGGGCGCCCTCCGCCGCCGTCACGACCGAGCCCTCCGAAGGGACGCCACCGGCCGCCGGGAGCGCGAGAGCCTGCCCGGCGCCGCGCGGACGCGCCTGCGCGGGCGAGAGCTGCTGCGCGGGACCGGCCTGCGCCGGACCCGCCTGGGCCGGAACGGGCGCCGGCTGCTGCTGGGGCCCGCCCTGCGCCGGTACCGGTACGGACGACCGTACGGACTCCGGGGCACCCGCCGGCTGCGCCGGAACCGGGGCGGTCTCCGCCGGGCTGGGACGGCCGCGCCTGCGGCCCGAACCCTCGCTCGGCCGGGGCACGAATGCCTCCTCCGCCTGTTCCTCCACCGCCGCGGGACCCCGCCGCGCCCGCCGCCGCCCGGTCGGACCGGCGCCGCCGGTCTCGTCCGACGCGCCCACGGGAGCACCCGGGGCACCCTCGACGCCCGCTGCACCCTCGTCGGCGGCCCCCGCCACCGGCACCGCGCCCTCGGCGCCCGCGAGGCTCTCCGCCTCCTCCGGGCTCATCGCGCTCTCCAGGAACGCGTCCGTCGACGACCTGCGGGCCCTGCGCCGGCCACCGCTGACGACGGCGGGAGCGCCGACGGCCTCGAAGGCCGCGACCTCCTGCTGCGGGGCCTGCTCCGGCACCGCGCCCTGCTGCTGCGGAGACTGCTGCTGGACCGTGCCGGAACCCGAACCCAGCGGAACTTCGAGCACGTACGCGCTGCCCGCCATGCCGGGCATCTCGTGGGTCTGGAGCACCCCTCCGTGCGCCCGCACGATCCCGCTCACGATCGGCGTGTGCACCGGGTCGCCGCCGGCGAACGGGCCGCGCACCTCGATCCGTACGACGTCCCCGCGCTGAGCCGCGGCCACCACGACGGTCGAGTCCAGATAACCGCCGCCGGGGGCGATCCGGGTCTTGCCGGTGGAGTCGATCCCGGCGACGTCCGCGACCAGGTGGGCCAGGGCGGTCGCCAGCCGGCGTGCGTCGACCTCGGCCTCGATCGGCGGGGCGTGCACCGCGAACTGCGCGCGCCCCGGACCGATCAGCTCGACCGCGCCGTCGATGCCCGCCGTCACGACCGCGTCGATCGGCGCCGGCGCCTTGTCGAGCGTTTCCGTGCCGAAGTCCAGGCGCTGGTAGCCCAGGACGTTGTCGACCAGGGTGGTCATCCGGGCGTACCCGGCGGCCAGGTGGTGCAGGATCTGGTTCGCCTCGGGCCAGAGCTGCCCGGCCGGGTCGGAGGCGAGGGTCGCGAGTTCGGTCCGCAGCTCCTCCAGCGGCCCGCGCAGCGACTCGCCGAGAACGGCCGTCAGCTGCGTGTGCTGCGCCCCGAGCAGGGCGATGTGATCGGCCTGCTCCTCCAGCTCGGAGGCGTACCGTTCGGTGCGGTCGGCCAGTTCGGACGCGTGGCTCTCGGTGAGACCGGACACCTCGGTGGTGTGGCTCTCCGTGAGCTCCGTGACGGCGGCGGTGTGGCTCTCGGTCAGCTCCGCGACCTCGGCCGCGTGCTTCTCCGTCAGGGCGGCGATCCCGGCGGCGTGCTGTTCGGTCAGCTCCGCGACCTCGGCCGTGTGCTGCTCGGTCAGCTCCTCGTACGGCCTGCGGTCGGTGAACGTCATCACCGCGCCGACCAGCTGGTCCCCGTCGCGTACCGGAGCGGTCGTCAGGTCCACCGGGACCCGCGCACCGCTCTTCGACCAGAGCACCTGCCCGCGCACCCGGTGCTTGCGCCCGGAGCGCAGCGTGTCGGCGAGCGGCGACTCCTCGTACGGGAACGGCTCGCCCTCCGCGCGCGAGTGCAGGATCAGCGGGTGCAGCTCCTTGCCGCCCAGGTCGCTGGCGCGGAAGCCGAGGATCTGCGCGGCGGCCGGGTTGACCAGGACGACCCGGCCATCGGTGTCCGTGCCGACCACGCCCTCGGAGGCGGCCCGCAGGATCATCTCGGTCTGTCGCTGCGAACGGGCCAGTTCGGCCTCGGTGTCGACGGTGCCGGAGAGGTCCCGCACGACGAGCATCAGCAGCTCGTCGCCGGTGAACGAGGAGGTGGGGAAGTCGTTGTACGCCGCCTGGCCGCTGTCGAGGCTCGCGCTGGTGACCTCGACCGGGAACTCCTGGCCGTCCGTCCGGCGCGCGGTCATCCGCGTCGGCTTGGTCCGGCCCCGGGAGTCCGCCGCGTCCGGCCGGCGCATCGAGCCGGGGATCAGCCGCGAGTCGAACTCGGTGAGCAGATCGAGGAGTCCACGGCCCACCAGGCCGGTACCGGGCGACTCGAACATTTCGAGCGCGATGGTGTTGGCGTTGACGACCGTGCCGTTGGCGTTGACGAGCAGCAGCCCGTCAGGGAGGGCGTCGAGTATGGCTGCGAGGCGAGCAGTGCCTCGGGATGGCCTGCTGCTCACGACGCGCTTCCTCCCTGTTTACCGCACCTTGCCGGCCCGGGGCCCCATCTTGCCCCTCGGGCCACAGGCTGTCACGGGAGGAGTCTACGGGCACCGGAGCGGGCAGGAACGGTGGATGAGGGGGAGCTCTCATCGAGCTTCTGTACAACCGGTGCACGCCGGAAGCCCCCAAACGCCTCAACGCGCCCCGTACGTACGGCTCCGGAGGTCTGGACGGAGCCGTACGCCAGGAGCCCGAGGGAGGGCTCACGGGGTGCGAGAAGGGCCGGGAAAAGGCCCATTCGGCCTACTGGGCGGGCGCTCGGGACCCGCATGTGCGTCCGATGTGCGTCTGCTGTGCGTCGAGCGGGCTCCCGCCCGGGGTGTCGGCCGGTTCCCGCCCCGGGGTGTCGGCCGGACTACTGGCCCGGGGTGGCGGCCGGGCTCCCGCCCCGGGGTGTCGGCCGGACTACTGGCCGGTGGCCGGGAGAAGCGGGCGCAGGGCGTTCCAGCGGGCGATCTCGCAGCCGTTCTTGCGGTTCACGGTCGTGTCGACCGGGCGTCCGCGCCAGGTCCCGGTGATCCGGGCGGTGGCCGGTCCGCCGTACATCTGGGTGCACATCGCGTCCTTGTCGACCGGCCGGAACAGGTCCTCGCCCGCTCCCTCCGCCTCCGTGAGCCGGTCGCAGGCCGCCTGCGCCTCCGGGTGGTCGCCCCCGCCCCGGGTGCCCGACCGGGTACCGGCGGCGGGCGCGCACGTCAGCTCGTACGAACCGTCCCGGACGAGGCGCCCCGAGGAGTCGGCGGAGCCCGTCTTCCCCGACTCGGTGTTCCCGGAGTCCTGGACCGTCACCGTGAGCCGGGTGGTGGCGTCGGCCTCGGCCCCGGTGTCTCCCTTGGCTCCCGTGTCTGCCGTGGGCCCGCCGGTGGTGGGTGCCGGAAGGGTGACGGGCGCCGGGAGCGTGGTGGGGCCGGTCGTGTCCCCCGGCAGGTCGTTGTTGTTGCGGCCGGGGAGGGCGGGGACGTCCGTGTCCCGCGGTCCACGGGCCTCCGCCGGCCCGGCGCCCTTCCGCGCGGGGCGGAGCATCCCGCTGTACGGAGAACCGGCGGGCCCGGGCGAGGCGACCGGCCCCGACTGCTCGGACACGGGGAGCGGCCCGGACCCCTCGATGGGCACGGGCAGCGGTCCGACGGCTGCGGCGAGGGGGGCGGCGGCGGACAGCGCGGCGATCGAGACGACGGCGGTGAGGGCGAGACGGCGCAGCATTGCGTGACTCCTGGTCCTGGGGCACGGGCACGGGTGGCGGCGGGCAGCGGCTGACCCATCTCGTGTCCCTGGATCACGTCGGCCCTTCCTGGTGTCCCTAACGTCCCTCCCGCGCCGACGTTGCGCGATCCGACGGGGCCGCACGGAGCAAGCAGAAGCGCACGCCCGGGCGTACGGGGGAGCGGGCGGGGGCGTAAGGGAAGGGAGGTGGGCGGTGAGGAGCCGGCCCGGAACACGGGCGTGCCGGACCTTCCCCGAATCGGGGGCGTATGTCCTTTGCCCTCGCGCCCACCTGGCTAGTACCGTGGGCCGCGATTGGTGACACCGCACTCGTCTGTGTCATCATCTGCACGCACCACTCGCGCTTGCGCGAGGTGTGCTGGAGGCGTCGCCTAGTCCGGTCTATGGCGCCGCACTGCTAATGCGGTTTGGGTTTTAAAACCCATCGAGGGTTCAAATCCCTCCGCCTCCGCCCCATCCGAAGCCCCGTGCCGCTGGCACGGGGCTTCGGTCGTTCCCGGGGGTGGCCGTTCCTGGGGGTGCCCGTTTCCGGCTCGGCGGCCCGAGGTGATCGGCCCGAGGGCCCGGGTCCAGCCCGTCCGGTCCGGTTCCGATCGCGGCTCCACTCGGACTCCGGCTGCCGGCCCGCGCAGGGCGGCGGTCGTGCCCGTGGTCCCGGTCGTACGCGGACCGCCGACCGCACCTGATGGCCGGGCACCGACCGTTCCCGGTCGTGATCGTGAGGGAGTCGTGCCCGGATCGTGGCGGCTCCCCGCCCCGGAGGCCCATTCGGACGGTTTCTGTCAGCCGAAGCGGCGGGAGGGCGGGTGCGGGAGCGGGGCCCGGAACGGTCCTGATTCACCCTCTGGGGGTGTTTCCGCAGGTCAGAGGGGGTTTGGCTAACGGATTTCGCGTCCCGGCGCGGTTCATGTAATGTTGTTCTCGCAACGCCGACCGGGAAGAAAAAAGCCCGGAACGCCAAGCACTCGTAGCTTAACGGATAGAGCATCTGACTACGGATCAGAAGGTTGCAGGTTCGAATCCTGCCGAGTGCACAGCAGGCCAGAGGCCCTCAGGAGAAATCCTGAGGGCCTCTGTCGTATGTCGTGGCGGGTGTTGGTGGTGGATCGTCCCGGCCCGCTGGAGCTGCCGGCTCTGCGGCTGCTGGAGAAGCGGGGCGGTACGGCGGCATACCGTGGCGGTGTGGCAACCGAAGACCTTGGCCGGACTCTGCGCCGCTTGCGACGCCTGGCCTCTCTGACCCAAGAAGAGTTGGCCGAGCGGTCCAGTGTGTCTGTGGACGTGATCCGTCAGCTGGAGCAGCGACGCAAGCACTCAGCCCGCCTCCCCACGTTGCACGCGTTGGCGAACGGCCTCGGTGTGGAGCTGACCACGCTTCTCGGCGACCCGCCTGCGGTCTCTGCTTCCGGTGAGAACGACGGGCCGCGGTTCGTCGCGGTACGCCGCGCCATCATGCCGGCGCTCTGGGGTCCGGAGCCCGAGCCGCCGGGACCGGACTTCTCGCTGGACCGGCTGCGCGAGCGGATCGCGGAGGGCTGGTCGCGGTACCACGCCGCCGAGTTCGACGCGGTGATGGACGCGCTGCCGGGCCTGCTCGCGGAGGCGCGCTCGGCCACGGTTCCGGGCCCGGGCGGCGGCGACTGCGGGGCCGGATTTGCAGCCCTGGGGAAGGCACTTCAGCTCGCCGGCCACGTATCCGTACGGATGGGCAAGACGGACCTTGCCCTGACGAGCCTGGAGCGGGCGACGGCCGCTGCGAGGCAGTCCTCCGACCCGTTGCTCCTCCCCATGATCGTCAACTCCGTCGCGTGGACCTATCAGCGGCAGGGGCGTCTGGAGGACGCGTTGAGCATCGCCGTCCGTGCGGCCGACGACCTGTCGGACGCCGGTCGTACCGATACGGCCGACGGCCTCAAGGCGTGGGGCGCGCTGACCATGAGTGGGGCCACCTCGGCCGCGCGGAGCGGCGACTACGAGCGTGCCGCCGACATGATGGAGAAGGCGGAGAGGGAGGCGTCGCGGGTCTCGAAACTGCCGGACGGCGGCGACAACCGCATGGTCAGTGTATTCAGCCCGTCTTCGGTCCGGATCGAACGTGTCCGGCTCGCGGTCCAGTACGGGCACCCGCAGGACGCTCTGGCGCTCGCCAAGGGCATGCGGATGAGCAAGGACATCCCGCCGTCCTGGCGGACCTGGCTGCTGTTGGACGTGGCCCGGGCCCACACGGACGTCGGGGACGCTTCCGGGGCGGTGAAGACCCTGGAGTCCCTGAGGAGGATGGCTCCGACGTGGATGCGACACCACACGTTGGCCGTGGCCATCGTGCGTGACCTGTGGGTACTGCCCAACCACCCGCCGGGACTGCGGCCGTTGGCGGAGTTTCTGGGGATCGACGCTTAGGGCCCCTCGTTGGATCATGCCGGGCCCCGGCCCGATCCAAACGAAAAGCCCTAGCGTGCCGAAAGTGGGACGTTGCGCCCCTGTTGACGTTCCCGACATGTCGCTTTCATGGGGTGCGAACAGCGCCCTGGCGACCGTACGAACGGTCCCGGGGCTCGGCCGATCCGAGAGCAGACCGACATGCCGCAACCCACGACTCGGGCCCGTTCGACCGGGCACTCCGGTTACAGCGAGACCCTGCCGCGCGAGCCCCGGAGCGCTGCCACCGCGCGTCGCCTCACGAGTGCCGCCCTTTCCTGCTGGGGATTGGAGGAGATGGCCGACGACTGCGCTCTGGTGGTGACGGAGCTGGTGGCCAACGCAGTGCGGCACGCCCGGAGAGGGGCCATCCGCGTCGTGGTGGAACGTACTGCCGTGCGGACGGTTCGTGTGGCCGTCGCGGACTTCTCCCGTGCACTTCCACTGTTGTGTGAGTCTGGGGAGGAGGCGGAGGAAGGACGGGGCCTGTTTCTCGTGGCGGCGCTGGCGACCGGCTGGGGCACGGACGAGCGGCGCTGGGGCAAGATCGTATGGGCGGACCTGGGGGAACCGCAGTGACTGCCGAGGAGGCCCCTGCACGCAGCATGGCTCGCGCTCATTTATCGCAGTTGGTAGACATGTTCGGCAGCGACGGCTGCCTGAGGATCAGCACGATCGCTGAGGGATCTGCACGGGGTCCGGTGCCGGGCTTGGCCCCCGACGGTCACGGGGAGCCGGAGGGCGACGAGCAGACCTGACGTGCCGTGGGCGGACGAGCCGCGTGCATCGGCGGCCGCCGCCGACCACCGTCGCCGGAATCCGGATTCAGGGCGCTGTGTCCTCCCATTACGATCACCGCTCATGGATACCAGGGGTGGGGCAGCATCACGGCCGGAGGCGGAGCGCGATACGGCCGTCGGCGCCGAGTTCGTCTACCGGCTGACGGCCGAGGACTTCGAGCAGGCACTTCGCGGGCGGGCGCGGCGGTCGGCGGCGGGGAGGGTCCAGGCGCTTCTGCCTCCGGTGTTGCTGCCTGTGGCCGTCGGTGTCGTCGGGTACCTGAGCGACGACTCGCTGATGGTCTGGAGCGTTGCGGTGGTGCTCGCCGCCGGGTGGGGGGCCTTGATCTCCCTGCGCAGCATGCGCACCATGGCCCGCCGCATGGCCAGCCTGACGGAGCCGTACGGGGAGTGCCGCACGGTGGCCGACGAAACGGGCTCGGTCAGTACGGGTGAGCGGGGGTCCTTCAGCTCGGAATGGGCCATGCACCGGGCGTACCTGGAGACGCCCGGGCTCTTCGTGCTGCTGACCGGTGACCGTGCGGCCGGGATCGCGGTGGTGCCCAAGCGGGGCGCCCGGGGTCCGGCGGACGTGGACCGGCTCCGGGAGATCCTGGACGGGAACCTGAAGCGGCTCTAGCGGGTCCAGTGGCTCCGGCGGAGCCGGTGGCGGTAGCACCCGGAGAACCCTGACACGGACGGGCCGTGGTGCCGTAGGACGCGGCGCCACGGCCCGCCGGGTGCCCGGCGGGAGTCAGGACTCCGCCGGCACGGGCGGTACGGGCCGCGCGCCCGGCAGGGACGGCGTGTCCGTGACCGGCGCGGTGGCTCGGCGGACCACCGGCCGGCGCCGCGACGGGAGGCCGAGGGCGGGGTGGGCGACGCCCCAGGCGGCGCCCTTGCAGACGAGCTCCTTGTAGAAGGCGGCGAGCCGGCCGGTCAGGGCGGCGCCTACGGCGCGGTCGTCGGCGGTGACGTACTGGATGAGGCCCTCCTTGCGACCCAGCGAGACGCACTGGTTGAAGTAGCGGACCGTGGGCTCCGGGAGCTCGTCCCCGGTCAGGCGGGCCGCGATGGTGTCGGCGGCCTGCCAGGCGGTGGGGACGCCCGAGGCGCAGGACATGCGGAGCGGCTTGTCGCCCGGGCCCATCGCGAGGGCGGCGTCGCCGATGGCGTAGACGTCGGGGTGCGAGACCGAGCGCAGGGTCCTGTCGACCACGATCTGGCCGCTGCCGGTGACCTCCAGGGTGGTGGCCTTCGCGATCGGGTGGACCGCGAAGCCGGTGGTCCACACGGTGACGGCGGCGGGGAAGGCGGTGCCGTCGGCGGTGACCACGTGGCCGGCCGCCACCTCGGCGACGGTGGTGTGCTCGCGCACGGTGATGCCGAGCCTGTCGCTCACCTTCCGCAGGTGGCGGCGGCCCTTGGGGGAGAGCCAGTCGCCGAGTTCACCGCGTACGGCGAGGGTGACGTCGAGCTCGGGGCGGGCTTCGGCGATCTCGGTGGCGGCCTCCACGCCGGTGAGGCCGCCACCGACGACGACCACGGGCTGTCCGGCGCCGAGGGCGGCCAGGCGCTCGCGGAGCCGGAGGGCGCCCGGGCGGCCGGCGATGTCGTGGGCGTGCTCCGCCGTGCCGGGGACGCCGTGGGTGTTCCAGCCGCTGCCGAGGGCGTACACGAGGGTGTCGTACGCCAGTTCCTCGGTCTCGGCGGCTGGGGTGGCGGCCGGGGCGGTGTCCGGGGCGGTGACGGTGACGGTCCTGCGGTCGGCGTCGACGGCGGTGACCCTGCCGAGCCTGAGTTCCACGCCGGTGTTGGCGAACATTCCGGCGAAGGGCCGGGGCCTGAGCTCCTGGCCGACCGCCAGCTGGTGCAGCCGGACCCGCTCGACGAAGTCGGACTCGGCGTTGACGAGGGTGATGTCGACGTCCTCGCTCCGCAGCCGCCTGGCGAGGCGCCCCGCGGCGATGGCTCCGGTGTAGCCGGCTCCGAGGACGATGATGCGGTGCTTGCGGACGGTGTGGTCCTTCATTTCCCTGGCTCCCTGTCTCGCGTCCTGTCCCGCGCGGTTCGCCTCTCGGCGCGGTTCGCCTCTTGAACCGGGCAGCCCGACGATTCCTGACAGGGATGCGATGTGAAGCAGGTCACATGGTGTGGAGGTGGGGTCAGAACGGGCGGGCCAGGGGTTCGCCGTGCCCGCCCGCCGCCGCCCACCGCTCGGTCGCGCGGACCAGCTTGTCCGGGTTGACCTGGCTGCGGAACGCGGCGATGCCCTCGGCGGTGATCTCCATGCAGACGACCCCGATGACCCGGCCGTCGAGGACCACCACCAGGGCGGGCCTGTTGTTGGCGGTCGAGGCGTAGAACCCGGGGGAGCCGCCGACGAGGTCGCGCTTGGCCTGGCTGGGCTTGAAGAGGCCCCGCATGAACCTCGCGACCGCGAGGGCTCCCTCGAACGCCGAGGCACGGGCCGGGACCTTGCCGCCGCCGTCGCCGACCGCGATGGCGTCGCCGGTGAGCAGCGCCACGAGGGGTTCGGTGCGGCCGCTCGTGGCGGCGGCGAGGAATTCCTGGACGATCCGCCGGGCGGCGGCTCCGTCGATCTCGGCGCGCGACCTGCCGTCCGCGACGTGCTGCTTCGCGCGGTGGAAGAGCTGCTGGCAGGAGGCCTCGGTGATGTCGAGGATCTCCGCGATCCTGCGGTGCGGGTAGTCGAAGGCCTCCCGCAGCACGTACACCACGCGCTCGTTGGGGGAGAGGCGTTCCATGAGGGCGAGCACCGCGTACGAGACGGACTCGCGCTGCTCCACGGTGTCGGCGGGGCCGAGCATCGGGTCCCCGGCGAGCAGCGGTTCGGGCAGCCACTGGCCGACGTACGTCTCTCGGCGGGCGCGGGCCGAGGTCAGCTGGTTGAGGCAGAGGTTGGTGAGGACCTTCGTCAGCCAGGCCTCGGGGACCTCGATGCGGCCGACGTCGGCGGCCTGCCAGCGCAGAAAGGTGTCCTGGACGGCGTCCTCGGCGTCGCTCGCGGAGCCGAGGAGGCGGTACGCGATGGCTTCCAGGCGCGGTCGGGATGCCTCGAACCGGTCCACGTCGTCCATGGTCAGTGCCATGGGCAGGATGGTAGTGCCGCAGCCGGCCGGGGCGCCCGGTGAGGGCACGGGAATTCCGTGCCGGGATCGCCACGGTGCGCCACCCGTAGGGTTGGTCCCTCGCCGATGGTGAGCGTGAAAGCGACCGGGGGTTCTCGACGTGGGTTGGCGGTGCACCGGACTGCGGTGGCCCGGGGACGCCCCCGAGCTGGGCTGGGTGAACGGCCGGGACCGGCGCGGGAGTGTTCTCGCGTTCGGGAGCGACCTCGGCTTCCGGGCCCTCGGGGAGCGGAGCTGTGTGGGGGCGCGGGGGAACGCCTGCCCGCTGGCGGCGCCCGTGCCCGGCCGGAGTACGGGGGCCCGGTGCGCGGAGTGCGCGCGGCTGGACCGGGCGCACTCGGTGGCGGCGGACACGATCGCGGACGACCCGCGTACGTACCGGGTCTACCTCGCCTGGTTCGGGCCCGCGATGGTGAAGGTCGGGATCACCGCCGAGGAACGGGGGGCCGCGCGGCTGCGGGAACAGGGCGCCGTGGTCTTCAGCTGGCTGGGCCGGGGGCCGCTGATGGCGGCGCGGCGGACCGAGGAGGTGCTGCGCGCCGCGCTCGGGGTGCCGGACCGGATTCCGTACGCCCGTAAGCGCGCGGTCCGCGGGGTGCTGCCGGGGGCCCGGGAGCGCGCAGGCGAGGTGGCGGAGCTGTACGGCCGGGCGGCGGCGCTCGAAGGGCGCGGCTGGCCGGAGTCGCTGGAGCGGCTGCCGTACGAGGCGGTGGACCACGCCGGGCTGTTCGGGCTGTCCGGCCTTGAGGGCGGGGCGGGCGTCGGGGCGGTACGGGAGCTGGTCGCGGACGGCGGGGTGGCCGGGCGTCTGGTGGCGGCGGCCGGACCGGATCTGCACCTGGCGACCGGCGACGGCGGTGCGGTGGTGGTGCTCGACACCCGGCTGATGACGGGCTGGGAGCTCGTACGGGCGGCGGCGGGCACCGGAGCCGGCGGAGCGGGCGGCGACGGCCGGGGCTCGGGGGTGACCGTTCCGGTCGACGACCTGGGGCGCGGCGGGGTTCAGGACGGGCTCTTCTGAGCGCGTGTCCGAGCGCGCGGACAAGTGTGCGGACAAGTGTGCGTCCGAGCGCGCGGACATGCGTGCGGACGGTCAGTTCTGACTGGTTCCGCCCCCGTGAGGTTCGGTCTTGGTGCGTCTTGGTGTCTGCATGACCAGAGCCTGACCCGTTTCTCAGGCTTTTCACAGAAACGGGCAAGCTCCCTCTCAGAGCGGTCTCACAGGGTGGGGGGATGACGACGACCTCGCCCCAGGGGCGGACCGAACTGCTCAGGGCCGACCGCAACTCCGGCAACCCCGTCCGCGTGCTGGTCGTGGACGATGAGCCGCCGCTCGCCGAGCTGCTCTCGATGGCCCTGAGGTACGAGGGATGGGACGTACGGAGCGCCGGGGACGGTGCCGGTGCCCTGCGGACCGCCCGGGACTTCCGCCCCGACGCGGTGGTGCTCGACGTGATGCTGCCGGACATGGACGGTCTCGCGGTGCTCAGCAGACTGCGCCGCGACCACGCCGACGTGCCGGTGCTCTTCCTGACGGCCCGGGACGCGGTGGAGGACCGGATCGCGGGGCTCACGGCGGGCGGCGACGACTACGTCACCAAGCCGTTCAGCCTGGAGGAGGTCGTGGCGCGGCTGCGCGGGCTGATCCGCCGCTCCGGTACGCACACCAGCGCCCGCAGCGAGTCCACGCTCGTCGTCGGCGACCTGCTGCTCGACGAGGACAGCCACGAGGTGAGCCGGGGCGGGACCTCGATCCACCTCACCGCCACCGAGTTCGAGCTGCTGCGCTTCCTCATGCGCAACCCCCGCCGGGTGCTCAGCAAGGCACAGATCCTGGACCGGGTATGGAACTACGACTTCGGCGGCCAGGCCAACGTCGTCGAGCTGTACATCTCCTACCTGCGCAAGAAGATCGACGCGGGCCGCACGCCGATGATCCACACCCGCCGGGGCGCGGGCTATCTCATCAAGCCCGGTGAGTAACGGGCATGCGCAGCCGTACCGGCCGGCAGGCGGCCACCCGTGGCCGCGCCGGTGGCGGGCGCAGGGGCGGCCGGCCCTGGACGCTGCGGACCCGTCTGGTGGTCTCCGCCGTCTCGCTCATCGCCGTCGTCGCGGCGGTGATCGGTTCGGTGACCGCGATCGCCTTCCACAGCTACATGTACGGGAAGCTCGACGCCCAGCTGGACTCCGTCGCGGTCCGGGCGGGGCTCGGCCCCGGGGCCGGTGAGCCGGGGCCGCGCGGGGTTCCGGGCGGCGGCCTGCTCGACTTCATCGGCAACGGCGGCCAGCCCATCGGTACGGTCGGCGCGGTCGTCGCCGAGGACGGTACGGTCCTCGACTCGAAGGTCCTCGCCGACCTCGGCGAGGACACCATGCCCAGCTCCACGCCGCTGACCGGTGCCCAGTCCAAGGCGCTGGAGTCCTCCGGGGCGGCGGGCGACTCCGCCACGCACGATGTCGGGCTGCCCGGACTCGGCTCCTACCGCGTCGAGTCCGCCGCCGGGAAGGGCGGCGTCACCTTCCTCGTCGGCATCCCGAGCGAGGAGGTGAGCAGCGACATCACCGCGCTCATCCTGGTGGAGGTGTGCGTCACCGGGGCGGGACTCATCGCCGCCGGAATCGCGGGGGCCACCATGGTCGGGGTGGCGCTGCGCCCGCTGCGCCGGGTCGCCGCGACGGCGACGCGCGTCGCCGAACTCCCGCTCCACAGCGGCGAGGTGGCCCCGCTGGTCCGGGTGCCCGAGGCAGAAGCCGATCCCCGTACCGAGGTCGGACAGGTCGGGGCCGCGCTCAACCGGATGCTGGGGCACGTGGGTTCGGCCCTGGCCGTCCGGCAGGAGAGCGAGACGCGGGTCCGGCAGTTCGTCGCCGACGCCAGCCACGAGCTGCGCACCCCGCTCGCCTCGATCCGCGGGTACGCCGAACTGACCCGCCGCGGGCGCGAGTCCGTCGGGCCCGACACCCGGCACGCACTGGGGCGCATCGAGTCCGAGGCCGAGCGGATGACCGGGATGGTGGAGGACCTGCTGCTGCTGGCCCGGCTCGACGCGGGCCGCCCGCTCGACCACCGGCCCACCGACCTCTCGCCGCTCGTGGTGGACGCGGTGGGCGACGCCCGCGCGGCGGACCGCGGCCGGTCGGCGGAGGGCGGCCACCTCTGGCGGCTGGAACTGCCGGACACCCCGGCGACGGTACGGGCCGACGCGACCCGCGTCCACCAGGTGCTGGTCAACCTGCTCGGCAACGCGCGCACCCATACCCCGCCCGGTACCACCGTCACCGCGGGCGTGCGCCCCGCCGGGCCGGGGGTTCCCTGGGTGACGCTGGAGGTACGGGACGACGGACCGGGGATCCCGGCCGCGCTGCTGCCGCACGTCTTCGAGCGGTTCGCCCGGGGCGACGCCTCGCGCTCGCGCCACGCGGGCTCCACCGGGTTGGGACTCGCCATCGTGCAGGCGGTCACGGCCGCGCACGGCGGGGACGTCGCGGTGCGTTCGGTGCCGGGCGAGACGGTGTTCTCCGTCCGGCTGCCGGCCTGCGCGGAACCCGGTGCGCAGCCCGGTGCGAAGCGCGCCGAGACATCCGCCGTTCACCTCAAACACCTTAGAGAAAAAGGCATGTGAGGGTCAGTCAGGTGTTCCCGGCAACTCACAGCCTGACCACAGCCTCAGCACACCGTCGTGACAGCGCGGCCCGCGAATGTCGTGACCATGCGAACCGACAACCCCTGGAGCGCCGGCACCAGTGCCCTGCCGGCCCGGCAGCATCTCCCGGCCGGGACGGTGGACGCGCACGGAGCGCCCGTACTCGTACTCGACGTGGTCGTGCCCGTGTACAACGAGGAGAAGGACCTCGAAACGTGTGTCCGGCGGCTGCACGAGCACCTGACCCGGACCTTCCCCTACCGCTTCCGCATCACGATCGCGGACAACGCGAGCACCGACACCACCCCGCGGGTGGCGTCCCGGCTCGAAGCGCTGCTGCCGGAGGTGGTCGCGTACCGGCTGGAGCAGAAGGGACGCGGGCGCGCGCTGCGCACGGTGTGGTCGCGGTCCGGCGCACCGGTCCTCGCCTACATGGACGTCGACCTCTCGACCGACCTGAACGCGCTGCTGCCGCTGGTGGCGCCGCTGATCTCCGGCCACTCGGACCTGGCGATCGGGTCCCGGCTGGCGCGCAGCGCGCGGGTGGTGCGCGGGTCGAAGCGCGAGTTCGTGTCGCGCTCCTACAACCTGATCCTGCGCTCCTCGCTCTCCGCCCGGTTCAGCGACGCCCAGTGCGGCTTCAAGGCGATCCGGCGCGAGGTGGCCGAACGGCTGCTGCCGATGGTCGAGGACACCGGCTGGTTCTTCGACACCGAGATGCTGGTCCTCGCAGAGCGGGCCGGGCTGCGCATCCACGAGGTGCCGGTCGACTGGATCGACGATCCGCACTCCACGGTGCACATCGTGAAGACCGCCACCGATGACCTGAAGGGCGTCTGGCGGGTGGGGCGGGCACTCGCCGTCGGCGCGCTGCCCCTCGACCGGCTGGCCCGGCCGTTCGGCGACGACCCCCGGGACCGTACGGTGCCCGGCGTACCGCGCGGGCTGGCCCGGCAGCTGGTCGGTTTCTGCGTGGTCGGGGCGCTCTCGACCGCCGTCTACCTCGCGCTCTACTCGCTCTTCCGGCTGGGCGTCGGCCCGCAACTCGCCAACGCGGGGGCCCTGCTGGTCTCCGCCGTCGCCAACACGGCCGCGAACCGGCGCCTCACCTTCGGGGTACGCGGCCGGGGCGGCGCGGTCCGCCACCAGGCGCAGGGGCTCGTGGTCTTCGCCATCGGCCTCGCGCTCACCAGCGGTTCGCTCGCCGCGTTGTCCACCACGGCCCCGTCCACCTCGCACTCCACGGAGGTCGCCGTGCTGATCGCGGCCAACCTCGCGGCGACCGTGCTGCGCTTCCTGCTCCTGCGCGCCTGGGTCTTCCCGGAGCGGCCGGGCGACCGGACCGCCCCGGTGCCGGCCACCGACGACGACCGGCCCATCGTGCTCCCCGCCGAACACCCGGCCCCTGCCCGGCACCCCGCCGCCGACGACCGGCCCACCGTGCTCCCCGCCGGACACCCGGCCCCCTTCGACGCCTTCGGTACCGCCCCGCACGCCGCTCCGGTCAGGGGCGCCCGTACGGCTCCGATCACGGCCCCCGGCACCGACCCGTACGCCGACGACGAACTGAGGAACGCCCGATGACCGCCTCTCTCCACCCCGACGCGTACCCCGCGCCGCCGCCCCCGGTGCCGCCCGCCGCGCCGCAGGCGCCCCATCGGGCGGTCCCCTCCGCCGGGGCCGGCCGGGCCGGACGGTTCTGGCGCGGCCGGCCCGAGGACCCGTCCTGGGCGCGGCCGGCCTTCCTCGGCCTGCTGCTGGTGGTCGCGCTCGCCTACCTCTGGAACCTCAGCGCCTCCGGGTACGCCAACTCCTTCTACTCCGCGGCCGTCCAGGCCGGCAGCGAGAGCTGGAAGGCGTTCTTCTTCGGCTCCTCGGACGCGGCCAACGCGATCACCGTCGACAAGCCGCCGGCCGCCCTCTGGCCGATGGCGATCTCGGTGCGGATGTTCGGCCTCGGCTCCTGGGCGATCCTCCTGCCCGAGGTGCTGATGGGCGTCGCCACCGCCGGGGTGCTGTACGCGGCCGTACGCCGCCGCTTCAGCGCGGCGGCGGGCCTCCTCACGGTGGGCGCGTTCGCGCTGACCCCGGTCGCCGCCCTGATGTTCCGCTTCAACAATCCGGACGCGCTCCTCGCCCTGCTGATGACCGTCACCGTGTACTGCGTGCTCCGCGCGGTGGAGAACGGCCGCAGCAGGTGGCTGGTGTGGGCGGGTCTCGCGGTCGGGATCGCCTTTCTGGCGAAGACCCTCCAGGCGTTCCTGATCCTGCCGCCGCTGGCCGTGGTGTACGCGGTGCTCGCGCCCGTGCCCGTACGGAAGCGGTTCGGCCAACTCGCCCTTTCCGCCGTGACGATGGTCGGCGCGGCGGGCTGGTGGGTGGCGACCGTCGAGCTCTGGCCCGCCTCCTCCCGCCCCTACGTCGGCGGCTCGCAGAACAACTCCTTCCTGGAACTGACCTTCGGATACAACGGACTCGGCCGCATCAGCGGCGACGAGACCGGCAGCGTCGGCGGCGGTGGGGGTGGCGGTCAGGGCGGCGGCTGGGGCGAGACCGGCATCGGGCGCATGTTCAACTCCGAGATCGGCAGCCAGATCTCGTGGCTGCTGCCCGCCGCGCTGATCCTCCTGCTGGCCGGGCTCTGGCTCACCCGGAAGGCACCGCGCACCGACGCGCGCCGGGCCGCGTTCCTCGCGTGGGGCGGCTCGCTGCTGATGACCGCGGTGGTCTTCAGCTTCATGGCCGGCATCTTCCACCAGTACTACACGGTGGCCCTCGCCCCCTACCTCGCTGCGCTCGTCGGCATCGGTGCCGTCGCGCTCTGGGAGGAGCGGGCCGCCTGGTGGGCGAGCGCGGTACTCGGCGGCACCGTCGCGACCACGGCGGTCTGGGCGTACGTGCTTCTCGCCCGCACGCCGGACTACCTCCCGTGGCTGCGCTGGGCGGTCCTGCTCTTCGGCCTGATCAGCGCCGTATGGCTGGTGTTCGCGGGACGGCTGGGCCGGCCCCTGGGGCTCGTGGTGGCGGCGGTCGCGGTCCTCGCTTCGCTGGCCGGCCCGGCCGCGTACACCGTGTCCACGCTGAACACCGGACATGAGGGCTCCATCGTCACGGCCGGCCCCTCAGGCGCCAGCACGATGGGCGGTGGCGGCGGCCCCGGCGGCGGCATGCAGCCTCCGGGCGGCACCACCGGCGGCCAGGGCAACGGCGGCCAGGGCTTCGGCCGGAACAGCCAGGGCCCAGGCGGCGGTACGCCTCCCACCGGCACGCCTCCCACCGGCACGCCTCCCACCGGTACGGCCCCGAACGGTACGGCGGGGCAGATGCCCGGCCAGGGCACCAACCGGCAGAACGGCACGAACGGCCAGAACTCCGGCCGGATGCCCGGCGGCGGAACGGGTGAAGGCGGCCCCGGCGGCGGAGGGGGCGGCGGCATGGGCGGCCTGCTCAACGGCGCCACGGTCTCCGACGCCGCGAAGAAGCTCCTGGAGAAGAACGCCGACGACTACACCTGGGTCGCCGCGGCCATCGGCTCGCAGAACTCCGCCGGCTACCAGCTCGCCACCGAGGACCCGGTGATGGCCGTCGGCGGTTTCAACGGCAGCGACCCGTCCCCGACCCTGGCCCAGTTCAAGGAGTACGTGGCCGACGGGAAGATCCACTACTTCGTCGGCGGCGGGACGGGCATGGGCGGCGGCGACAGCGGCACGTCCTCGAAGATCTCGTCCTGGGTCGAGGCCAACTACAAGGAGGTGACCGTCGGGAGCGCCACCTTCTACGACCTGACGCAGCCCGAGAGCTGACGTCGGTCCACCGCGACCGCACCACCTCATGACCACCCGTCCCCACGGGCAGGCGGGCCCGGCGACTGTCCGGGCCCGCCTCGGTCGTGTCCGGGTGCTCGCGGAGGGGCGCCGCTCAGTCCCCCGACGCGTCGCGCCGCGCCGCGTACGTCCAGAAGTCCCGCATCAGCTCCGGCGGCTTCGGCCCGCCCAGCTCGACCTGGGTCAGCAGCAGGGTGATCAGCCCCGTCGACGGGACGAGGTGTCCGGCGGTGCCGGTGCCGCCGACCCAGCCGTACCGCCCGCGTACGTTCCACGGATCCCGGGTCTCCACGTCGACCGACCCGCCGAACCCCCAGCCCTGCCCCTCCGTGAAGAGCCCGCTCGCCTCGCGCTGGGCGGGAGTGAGGTGGTCGGTCAGCATCTGCCGCACCGAGCCGGCCGACAGCAGCCGCCGCCCGTCGCCGGTCAGACCGCCCGCGAGGAGCATCCGGGCGAAGGCGAGCCAGTCGTCGGCGGTGGAGACCAGGCCGCCCGCACCCGAGGGGAACGCGGGCAGCGTGCTCCACTGCCCGTCCGCCGGGTCCACCAGGTCGAACCCGCCGTCCGGGTGCGCCCGGTAGTAGCCGGTGAACCGGCCGAGATCCCTCGCCGGTACGGCGAACCCGGTGTCCTTCATCCCGAGCGGCTCGAACACCCGCTCCGCCAGGAACTCCGGCAGCGAACGCCCCGAGACCCGGGCGACGAGCACCCCGAGGATGTCCGAACAGGTGTTGTAGAGCCACGCCTCGCCGGGCTGGCGGAGCAACGGGATGTGGGACAAGGTCCGCATCCAGGTGTCCGGCTCCGCCACCGCCTGCGGCTGCGGCGGGCCCTGGTGCAGCTCGGAGAAGAGCGGTGCGACGGCCGGGAGCGCGAAGTCGGAGGGGAAGCCGTACCCGGCGCGGAAGGTGAGCAGGTCGAACACCGTGATCGGCCGCCGGGCCGGTACGACGTCCTCGACCGGGCCGTCCGGGGTGCGTACGACCTTGGGGGAGGCCAGCTCCGGCAGCCAGGTCCCGACGGGCTGGCCGGGGGTGAGCCGCCCCTCGTCGACCAGCACCATCGTGGCGGCGGCGGTGACCGGTTTGGTGAGGGAGGCGATCCGGAAGAGGGTGTCGCGGGCCATCGGTGTGCTGCCGCCGGTGTCCGCCGAGCCGGACGCGGCCACGTCCACCCGGTCGCCGCGTGCCACGAGCGCCACGGCACCGGGGACGGCGCCCCGTTCGACGTAAGGGTCCAGGAATGCGCGCAAGTCCGTCGTCATGGGTCCCACCTTCCCGGCCCGTTCGCCGCGCGGACGACTCCCGCGCCGACCGGGATGCGGCGGGGGCGCCGGCCGGCTGTACGTCCGTTCGACCCGTGCGGTCGGCTGTTCGCCCGTTCGGATGAGTGCCGGAAGCGAGTCTTGTACACCGTAGAGCGATCGCCGTACGGTGTATGGCGATCGGCTCCTCCCGCCGCTGCCCAGCCTGTACCGCACCGCCAGGCCCGCCGCGGCGCGAGAGGCCCAAGGAGACCGCATGACGGCGAACACCTCCACCCCGGCCACCGACCTCGGCCCGACCGGTCATCCCCGGCGCTGGCTGATCCTCGGCGTGATCTGTCTGGCCCAGCTCACCGTGCTGCTCGACAACACCGTCCTCAACGTCGCGATCCCCTCCCTCACGGAGGAGTTGGGCGCGTCCGGCGCCGAGCTGCAGTGGATGATCAATGCCTACTCGCTCGTCCAGTCCGGCCTGCTGCTCACCGCCGGCAGCGCCTCCGACCGCTACGGCCGCAAGCGGCTGCTGCTCGCCGGGCTCGCCGTGTTCGGCCTCGGGTCCCTCGCGGCGGGGCTCGCCGACAGCCCCGGCCAACTCGTCGCGGCCCGTGCGGAGATGGGCGTCGGTGCCGCGTTCCTGCTGACCAGTACGCTCGCCGTGGTGGTCCAGGTCTTCGACGCGACCGAGCGAATCCGCGCGATCGGGCTCTGGGCCACGGTCAACTCCCTCGGGTTCGCCGCCGGTCCGCTCCTCGGCGGAGTGCTCCTGGGCCACTTCCGGTGGGGCGCGATCTTTTTCGTCAACCTCCCCGTCGCCGCCCTCGCCCTGGTCGCGGTGGCGCTGCTCGTACCGGAGTTCAAGAACCCTTCGGGCGAACGCCCCGATCCGGTGGGCGCGTTGCTCTCCACCCTCGGCATGAGCGCCGTGGTGTACGCGATCATCTCCGGCCCGGAACACGGCTGGAGCTCCCTGAGGGTCCTGCTCACCGCGTTCGCCGGGACCGCCGTGCTGGCCGGGTTCGCGCTCTGGGAGCTGCGGGTGCCGTCCCCGATGCTCGACCTGCGGTTCTTCCGGGACCGCTCGTTCACCGGCGCGGTGGCGGGCACGATGCTGGTGGCGTTCGGGATGGGCGGCTCGCTCTTCCTGCTCACCCAGCACCTCCAGTTCGTGCTCGGTCACGGCCCGTTGGAGGCGGGCCTGCGTACCGCCCCGCTGGCGCTCACCGTGGTCGCGCTCAACCTCACCGGGTTCGGCGCCCGGCTGGTCCCCCGGCTGGGCACGCCCGCCACGATCGCTGCCGGGATGTCCCTGCTGGCGGCCGGTCTCGCCGCCGTGGCGCTGCTCGCCGGGCAGGGGTACGGCGGCATGCTGCTCGGCCTGGTCGTGATGGGGACGGGAATCGCCCTGGCGGCCCCCGCGATGGCCGCCGCGATCATGGGCGCCATCCCGCCGGAGCGCGCGGGGGTGGGGGCGGGCGTCAACGGCACGCTCGCCGAGTTCGGCAACGGCCTCGGGGTCGCCGTCCTCGGCGCGGTCCTCACCTCCCGCTTCAGTGCCCTGCTCCCGCTCGCCGCCGCCGGTGCCGCCTCCCTGCCCGCCGTGCTGGCGACCGCCGGGGACGGCCCGGAGCGCGCCGCCGTCACCGACGCCTTCGCGGCGGGTCTGGAGCGGGGCCAACTGGTCGGCTCGGCAGCGGTGCTGGCCGGCGGGCTGGTCGCGGCCCTCCTGCTGCGGAGGGCGGAACGCGCGCCGCGGGCGACGATCGACGAGGGCGGACCGGCGCCGGACGGGAAGGCGGACACGGCAGGGGAGCCGACCGGTTCGGCGGCATAGCATCGGACCGGACATCCGGGGCATCCGTGACGGTGCCCCGTCCGGTCCGTCCCCCGTCCGGTCCGTCCCCCGTCCGGTCCGTCCCCGGAGAACGAGGAGAGTGCGTCATGGTGTCCGCGGCCGACCCCGCGCAGGAGCCCGCACCGGAGGCGGCCGACGCGTCCTTGCCGGCCGTACGGACCAGCGTGTGGCTGGTCCGCCGACCGGCCTCGCGCACCCGCAGGTCGGAGGGCTCGCCCGCCGGTCTCGACCGCGAACGGATCACCGCCGCGACGGTCCGGCTGCTGGACGCGGAGGGACTCGCGAAGTTCTCCATGCGCCGCCTCGCCGCCGAGCTCGACGTCACGGCGATGTCCCTCTACTGGTACGTCGACACCAAGGACGACCTGCTGGAGCTCGCCCTCGACGCCGTCCACGGAGAGATCACGCCGCCCCCCGAGGACGCCCCCTGGGCCGACCGCCTGCGCGCACTCGCGAGCGAGTACCGGGCGCTGCTGGTACGCCACGTATGGGCCTCGTCACTCGCCGGGAGCTTCCTCAACATCGGCCCGCACTCCCTGCGCTTCACCCGCGCCGTGCAGGACGTGATCCGGGCGACCGGTCTGCGGCTGCACCAGCAGACCGGAGCGCTGTCGGCGGTGTTCCAGTTCGTGTACGGCTTCGGCACCATCGAGGGCGACCTCCGCAGGCGCTCCGCCGCCGCCGGGGTCAGCCAGGACGAGTACTTCCGGCAGGCGATGACCGCGTACCGCTCCGAGCCGAGCCTCAAGCAGGTCGTCGACGTCTCGCAGGACCTGATGGACGCGCGCGGCGGCGACACCGTCGAGGAGATGCGCGAGCGGGACTTCACCTTCGCGCTCGACCTGCTGATCGCGGGCATCGAGGTGATGCGGGACCGGTAGGCGGTACGGGGCAGGGGCGGGCCGCCCGGCCCGGCGGGCGTGGCCGGGCAGCTCGCGGTCGAGCGCCGCGCTCTGCTGCGGGGACTCATCGGCCAGGGCGTCTCGCAGGCGGACATCGCCCGTGAACCGGGCGTGAGCCGTCAGGCAGTCCGGAAGATGCCGAACCGCTGAAGGGGCTCGCGAGACGGCCGGTCAGTACCCGCGCCCCACGTCCACGGTCAGCGCGGGCCGCCGTCCCGCACGCAACTCGGCCCAGCAGGCCGCGAAGTCGGTGAGGACGTCATCGTCCGCCGTGATCCCCGCCGAGTGCGAAGTGACGACCGTACGTGGCAGCCGCCAGCAGGGGTCGCCGGGGGCGGCCGGTTCGGACGGCAGCACGTCCAGCACCGCACGCCGTACGGCTCCGGTCCCCAGCGCCGCGCCCAGCGCCGCCAGATCCACCGTCGCCCCGCGCCCCACGTTGACGAACGAGGCCCCCCGTACGTACCCGAAGCGCTCCGCTCCGAAGTAGTTCTCCGTGCCGGGGGTGAGCGGCAGCGCCGCGACGACCCAGCGCGCCTTGCCGAGTGCCTCCCGCTCCGCCTCCCCGCCGGCCGGCACCACCCGGTCGAAGCCGGGCGGCGGGGCGGCGGGCACGGTCCGGGCCACACCGACCGTACGCAGCCCGCAGGCACGCAGGCGCGAAGCGACCGCCGAGCCGATCCGGCCGGTGCCGTGGACCAGGGCGAGCTGTCCCGCGGCGAGTTCGGACGGCATGCGCCGCCACTCCTCGCGCGCGTGCATGGCGGCGAACTCCGGTACGGACTGGCACTCGGCGAGCACCCAGGCGAGGACGTACTGCGCGATCCGCGCGCCCATCCGGCCGACCGTCCGGGTCAGCAGCGCCCCGGCGGGCCAGGGCCCGGGGGCGAGCAGGGCGTCCGTACCGGCGTTGACGCTGTGGTACCAGAGCAGGTCCTCCTCCGGCAGGCCCGCCGGGCGCGTCGCCCCGACGTAGACGACCGGCCCACTGTCCGGTCCACCGTCCGGTCCGCCGGAGGTCACCTGCTCCGGGTACGCGGTCCAGGGGCGGCCGGTGATCTCCGCCAGCCCGTCACGCACCGCCGGTGCGAGGTCGGGGGCGGTGAGCAGCCGGGCACGGGCGAGGAGGGCGGGGTCGGGCAGGGCGGTCACGGGATGCACTCCGGGCGGTCCTCGGACGTCGTGGCGGTGGCGGTCATGGGTCCGGTCCTCAGGCGTCGGTGTCGGTCACCAGCCGGGCGGGGAAGCCGCCGGTGGCGATCGGGCCCCAGCGTTCCGGGGTGATCCGGATGATCGACTTGCCCTGCTTGACCATGGCGGCCCGGTACTCGTCCCAGTCCGGGTGCTCGCCGGAGATGTTGCGGAAGTACTCCACGAGCGGCTCGACCGAATCGGGTGCGTCGACGACCTCGGCGGTGCCGTCGATCTGTACCCAGGGGCCGTTCCAGTCGTCGGAGAGGACGACCACGCTGACCTGGTCGTTCCGCTTGGCGTTGCGGGTCTTGGCACGCTCCGGATAGGTGGAGACCACGATCCGGCCGGAGTCGTCGACCCCGCAGGTCAGCGGGGAGGCCTGCGGTCGGCCGTCGGACCGGGCGGTGATCAGCAGCGCCCGGTGGCGGGGCCGGACGAACTCCAGCAACGCGTCACGGTCGGCGGTGGTGTTGGTCGCGATGTGGGGAGCCATGCGGCCAGCCTAGAACGTGCTCCGGAAGTCCCGCTTCTCCGGCGACGCCCTGACCAGGAGTACCCACGACGCACGACGGGCCGGGCACCGGCGGAAGGCGTACCTTCCCCGGTGCCCGGCCCGTCGCGTACGGCTCGGGGGACCGCTCCGGCGTTCGGCTCGGGGGCCGCCCGGCGTACGGCTCAGGAGGGCAGCGAGTCCCCCTGCGCCGCCTGGATGTCCAGCTCCACGCGGAGCGTCGTGCCGATGGCGGAGATGCCCGCCTTCACGACCTGGTTGTAGTTCATCGCGAAGTCGTCGCGGCGCAGTTCGGCCGTGGCGCGGAACGCCGCCCTGACCCCGCCCCACGGGTCGGGGCCGGTACCGAGGTAGGTGAGATCGAGGTCGACGGGGCGGGCGATGCCCCGCATCGTCAGCTCGCCGTGCACGGTCCAGCGGTCCGGTCCTGCCGGGGTCAGCCCGGTGGAGTTGTACGCGAGCTCGGGGAACCGGTCCACGTCGAGGAAGTCCGCCGAGCGCAGGTGCTTGTCGCGCATGTCGTTGCCGGTGTCGATGCTGGCCGCGTCGATGACGGCGTCCACCCGGGAGCGGGCGACGTCCTCGGCGATCACGATCCGGCCGCTGAACTCGGTGAAGCGGCCTCGCACGCTGGAGATGCCCAGGTGCTGGGCGGAGGCGGCCACCGAGCTGTGGGCGGGGTCCAGCGACCAGTCGCCGGGCGGCGGGAGTTCCACGCCGCCCTGGCGGGCCAGGACCACGGTGCCGGCCTCGATACGGCCGCTGGCCGTGACGAGGGCGGTGGACGCGGCGGGCGCGTAACCGACGGCGGTCACGATCACCGTGTACGCGCCGGCGGGCAGCGGCTCGTCCGTGCGGGTCGCTCCGTCCTCGTCGGCCGTGGCGCGCAGTATCTGGTTGCCGGTCATGTCGGTGACCGTGACGATCGCGTGCTGGACCGCCCAGCCGTCCCGCGTCCGTACCTGTGCGCGAAGTCCCATACCGTTCTCTCTCCTTGTTCACTGACTCGCTGACTCGCTGACTCATGGAACGAGTCGGGCCCCGGCGGCGGGGCGGCAGGCCGTCCCCTGCCTGCCGCACGCGCCACCGGGGCCCATTTCCACCGGCCGGGACAGACTCTCCGCTGAAAGTGCTGTCCCGGCAGGGGGCTTATCGCCCGGTCACTCGCCGGGGTGGACGAGTTCGATGTCGTGTCCGTCGATTCCGTGACCGGTGACGGTCACGGTGCTCGCCACCGGCGGGTAGCCGGTCGCGACGACGGAGTACTCACCGGCGTCCAGGTCGGTGAAGGCGTACGCGCCGTCCGCACCGGTCGTGGAGGTGGCGACGACATTGCCCGCCGCGTCGATCAGGGTGACGCGGGCGTCCGTGAGGGCGTTGCCGGCGGAACCGGCGCGCACCGTGCCCTGGACCAGAGCACCCGCCTGGAGGGCGGCCTCGATCCGGGTGACACCCGTGCCGGCGATCTCCACCGGGAGGGCCAGCGGACGGTATCCGGCCGCGTTCACCGCGAGGGTCACCGTGCCGGGGACCAGCTCGCCGAAGGCGAAGTCGCCGGTCTCGCCGGAGGTGCCGGTGGCGAGCACGTCGCCGCGCACGTCGGTCACGATGACCATGGCGCCCTGGATCGGGGTGCCGGCCTCGGCGGCCCGCACCGTACCGGCCAGTCCGCTGGTGCCGGAGAGCAGGATGTCGAAGGCGAGCGGCTCGTCACCGACGACGATCGTGGACGCCTGCGGCTGGCAGCCGTCGGCGGACGCGATCAGCACGTAGCTGCCGTTGCCGGGGGCGTCGAGGACGTACGAGCCGTCCTCCTGGGCCACCGAACGGCCCAGCTGACGGCCGCCGAGCGAGATCAGCGTGACGGCGGCCCGGGCGACCGGAGCGTTGTCCGCGCCGCGCACCACACCGCGCACCGGGGTGCCCTGGATGACGGGCGCCTCGGTCGGGGCGACCGCCGGAGCGGCGGCCACCGGGGCGGCGACGGTCTCGGCCGGGGCGGCGACGGTCTCGGCCGGGGCGGCCGGGGCGGCGTCCGCCGGGGTGGCGACGGCGGCGGCCGGAGCCGGAGCCGGGGCGGCCTCGCCGCCGGCGTTCGTCCGCAGCGCGACCTCCTTGATGAAGATGGCGAAGAGGAAGGCGAGCAGTGCGCACGGGGCGGCGAACAGGAAGACGTCACCGACGCCGTGGCCGTACGCGGACTCGACGACCGCACGCATCGGGGCGGGCAGCGTCGCCAGGTCCGGGATGCCTCCGCCGGTGCCGCCGGTGCTCTTGACACCGAGGTCCGAGAGGCCGTCCGTCACGTAGTGGGTGACGCGGTTGGCCATGACGGCGCCGAGCGCCGAGACGCCGATGGCGCCACCGAGCGAACGGAAGAACGTGACCACGGAGCTGGCCGCACCGAGGTCCTGGGGAGCGACCTGGTTCTGCGCGGCGAGGACCAGGTTCTGCATCATCATGCCGACGCCGGCGCCGACGAGGAACATGAAGATCCCGACGTGCCAGTACGTCGTGTCGTACCGGATCGTGCCCAGCAGGCCGAGACCCGCGGTGACCAGGACGCCACCGGAGACGAGCCAGTACTTCCAGCGGCCGGTGCGGGTGATGACCTGGCCGGAGATGGTCGAGGAGAGGAAGAGACCCGCGATCATCGGGATCGTCATGACGCCGGACATCGTCGGCGACTTGCCGCGCGCCAGCTGGAAGTACTGGCTGAAGAAGACGGTGCCCGCGAACATCGCGACACCGACGAAGAGCGAGGCCACCGAGGCCAGCGTGATCGTCCGGTTGCGGAAGAGCCGCAGCGGGATGATCGGCTCGCGGGCCTTCGACTCGGTGAAGACGAACGCGGCGATGAGGACCACGACGCCCAGCAGCATCACGACGGTCTGCCAGGAACCCCAGGCGTACTTGTCGCCGGCGAAGGTCACCCAGAGCAGCAGCAGCGAGACACCCGCGCTGATGAAGAACGCGCCGGTCCAGTCGACCTTGACGTCACGCTTGACGACCGGGAGCTTCAGGGTCTTCTGGAGCACGAAGAGGGCGATGATCGCGAACGGCACACCCACGTAGAAGCACCAGCGCCAGCCCATCCAGCTGGTGTCGGTGATGACACCGCCGAGCAGCGGACCGCCCACGGTGGCGACGGCGAAGACGGCGCCGAGGTAGCCGCTGTACCGGCCGCGCTCACGCGGGGAGATCATCGCGGCGAGCACGACCTGGGCGAGGGCGGAGAGACCGCCGACGCCGATGCCCTGGACCACGCGGAAGACGATGAGCATCCCGGAGCTGGTCGAGAGACCGGCGGCGCAGGAGCCCAGCACGTAGATGACCAGGGCTATCTGGACCAGCAGCTTCTTGGAGAAGAGGTCCGAGAGCTTGCCCCAGATCGGGGTGGTCGCGGTCATCGCCAGCAGGGAGGCCGTGACCACCCAGGTGTAGGCGCTCTGGCCGCCGCCGAGGTCGGAGATGATGTGGGGAAGGGCGTTCGAGACGACCGTCGACGACAGGATCGCGACGAACATGCCGAGCAGGAGCCCGGTCAGGGCCTCCATGATCTGCCGGTGAGTCATCGGCGTGCCGGCGGGAGCTTCCGCGCCCCCGTGCTTGGCGTGGCCGCCCCGCACACCGGTTGGTGTGGTCGTAGCCATGAATGTCCTTTGCTTTGCTTCTGTTACAGAGGTGTACGGGTGTCCGTCGGGCCGTCGGCGACCGGAACGAGCCCTTCCGCGGGCTTCTCGTCCAGGTCGGAACCCTTCGGGACGCTGGGTCCGGTGAGCCGCGCGCGACAGTCGTCGGTGTGCCGTCCGGGGGCGCACGCACTGGGCGTGCGGGCGGCGAAGCTGCCGCAGAGCCGTGCCAGCAAGGTGACGAGTTGTCCGACTTCGTCGTCGGACCAGTCCGCGAGGTTGTGTGCGAACACTTCCGTGCTCCGACGACTGAGGTCGACGAGCACGTCGTGTCCGGAGGAGGTCAGCCGCAAGATGCGGGAGCGCTTGTCCGAAGGATCGGGAAACCGCTCTATCCAGCCGCGTTCCGCCACGTGGGCGACGTGCCGACTGGTCACGGACATGTCCACGGAGAGCAGCTCGGCGAGCCTGCTGATACGCATCTCGCCGTGCTGGCCGAGGAGCGCGAGCACCGCGGCAGAGCCGCCCGGGCAGTCGGCCGGAAGAGCGCGGGAGAGACCGCGCTTCACGACCCCTATGGCGCTGAGGTGCCGGGCCAGTTCCTCGTACTGACTCCGTGCGGCCACGGGGCACCCCCAGACTTCTGCTCTGCATCTTGTTGCTTAGGGCAACCATAGAAGCCGTTGGTTGCTGCAGGCAAACGAAATGAGGCTTGCATAAGTAAAGGAACCTAAAAGGCTCCGTAGACTCCCGGTCAAAGCCGCAGCGTGTGGCTCCAGTGAGTCAACTGTGTGTCTCACACCACAGGGTGAGTCGATCTAAGTGCTCATGTTGACGGCGGGCGGTGTTGTGGAGATGAGGGGAATGTCCGTACGAACCGGCGCCCGCCTGTCCCCCAGGGGTTGGGCGGAAGGCCCGAGTTCGCTAGGGTCCTGGCCCATGGCACACAACCCCCACGCCCCTCAGCAGGGCCCCGCGGGCAATGACGACCCGGCGGGCAGCACGCAGATGTTCCGCGCCTTCGTCGACGACGGAGAGCCGCAGCGCCGGCCGCAGCAGGCCGCCCCGTCCGGTGGTCCGAAGACCGGGGTGATCGTGGCCGTCGTCGCGGTCGTCGTCGTCCTCGCCGCGGTCGCCTGGCTCGCGCTCGGCTGACCCGCGGCACCGTCCGGCCATGCGGCGGCCTCCGTCCTGCGGGGGCCGCCGACGCGTTTCCGGGCGCCGGTGCACGGCACGTGGCGCGCGGCACACAGGGAACGGCCCACGGCCGGCGGCCCGCCGCGCAGGTGCGTCACGGCGCCTGGAACCGGGAACCGGACCGGCCGGACGTACCGGGGCGCGACCCGGGGACGTCCGGGCGCGGCCCGGGCTCTGGGGGTACCGCCGGGGGCGCGTGGGCGCGTCTCCGGCGGCCGGGACCCGTCAGTCGGTGATGAGCCCCTCGCGCAACTGCGCGAGCGTCCGGGTCAGCAGGCGGGAGACGTGCATCTGCGAGATGCCGACCTCCTCGCCGATCTGCGACTGGGTCATGTTGGCGAAGAACCGCAGCATGATGATCTGCCGCTCGCGGGGGGCGAGCTTGGCCAGCAGCGGCTTCAGGGACTCGCGGTACTCGACCCCCTCCAGCGCGGTGTCCTCGTACCCCAGACGGTCCGCGAGGGAGCCCTCGCCGCCGTCGTCCTCGGGGGACGGGGAGTCGAGCGAGGAGGCGGTGTAGGCGTTGCCGACGGCGAGCCCGTCGACGACGTCCTCCTCGGAGACACCGAGCGCCTTGGCGAGCTCCGGGACGGTCGGCGAGCGGTCGAGCCGCTGCGCCAGTTCGTCGCTGGTCTTGGTGAGCGCCAGGCGCAGCTCCTGGAGCCGGCGGGGGACCCGCACGGACCACGAGGTGTCACGGAAGAACCGCTTGATCTCGCCCACGACGGTCGGCATGGCGAACGTCGGGAACTCCACCCCCCGTTCGCAGTCGAACCGGTCGATCGCCTTGATCAGGCCGATGGTGCCGACCTGGACGATGTCCTCCATCGGTTCGTTGCGGCTGCGGAACCGCGCCGCCGCGTACCGCACCAGCGGGAGGTTGAGCTCGATGAGTGTGTCGCGTACGTAGGCCCGCTCCGGGCTGTCCGTTCCCTCGGGACCGAGTGCGGCGAGCCGCAGGAACAGGGAGCGGGACAGCGTACGGGTGTCGATGGCTTCCGACGAGCTGGTGAGCACGGCAGGCGCGGGCGCGCTCTTCGTGAGCGTGAGCACCTTCGAGCTGCCCTGGTCTACGGACATGCCACCCCCTTGAGGTCGCGGACGGTCGCGGTGGCCGCGACCATCGGAGGAACGCAGCCTCCACCTGAATACCGGAGGGGAGGCTGCGGCAAACGCGGTTCCAGCAGAATGTCACATGTCGGCAACACGCTGTAGTGACATGTCGATAAGTCAGCGCCGCGTATGCGCAGGAAGCAGGGGGTGCGGGGAAGAAGGGCGCCGGAAAACCGCTTGGAGACGGTCTACCCGTTCTGGTTAGGCCTCGATCCTGTTTGCGGATCGCAGTCGGGCGAAACTTCTGGCCAAAAGTCTTGACACGTGCATCTGGGAGACGCCCAGTTCGGCACTGATCTGGGACTGTGTCAGGTTGCTGTAGTAGCGCAGCAGCAGGATCCGCTGCTCGCGCTCGGGCAGTTGCACGAGCAGGTGCCGTACGAGATCGCGGTGTTCGACCCCGGCGAGCGCCGGGTCCTCGTACCCGAGGCGGTCGAGCAGGCCGGGCAGCCCATCGCCCTCCTGGGCGGCCTCCAGCGAAGTCGCGTGGTAGGACCGGCCGGCCTCGATGCAGGCCAGCACCTCGTCCTCGGAGATCCGCAGCCGCTCGGCGATCTCGGCGGTGGTCGGGGAGCGTCCGTGAGCGGTCGTCAGGTCCTCGGTCGCCCCGGTGACCTGCACCCAGAGTTCGTGCAGGCGGCGGGGCACGTGGACGGTGCGGACGTTGTCCCGGAAGTAGCGCTTGATCTCGCCCACCACGGTCGGCATGGCGAACGTGGGGAACTGGACGCCCCGTTCGGGGTCGAACCGGTCGATCGCGTTGATCAGGCCGATGGTGCCGACCTGGACGACGTCCTCCATCGGCTCGTTGCGGCTCCGGAAGCGCGCCGCCGCGTACCGCACCAGCGGCAGGTTCGCCTCGATCAGCGCGGCCCGCACCCTGCGGTGCTCGGCCGTGCCCGGCGCGAGGTCCTTGAGCTGCCCGAAGAGCAGCTGGGTGAGCGCCCTGGTGTCGGCACCCCGGGTTCTGGCGGGGGGCGCGGAGGGGTCGGGCGTCTCCGTCTGGATGTCGTCGGACGGCTCGGTCCGGTCCTTCTGGACGGTCTGGGGAGGCACTTGAGGCGCTGCACTGGCCGGCACGGTGACGCCACCCCTTCACGGTCGACTTCGCGGTCACGCTTCATGGTCGAACTGCACGGTCGACTGACAGCCAACGTGACGGACAACTGCGGTCAATTCATCCATCAAAAGCGGTCATAGCATCACAAGACATGTCCACTGTGTGCAAGCACCGTATATAGCCGTGTTGGAGTCAAACGGGTTTAAAAACCAACAAAAGCCCCCCACCTGAGAGGCGAGGGGCTGTGACCGGCGACCGATGGGCCTTGACCGCACCGCGCGGGGGCGTCCGTACGAAGGCGGCGCCACCCGCGCGAAGGCGAGGTGCGACCGGGGCCCGAGGCGCGCGCACGACCCGTGAACGGGCCGCGCGCCGGGGCGTGCAGGGCTCAGAAGGGGTAGTCGGCGATGACCCAGGTGGCGAATTCGCGCCACTGTCCGGCCGCCGCCTGGTGTGCCGGGTGCTCGATGTACCGCACGAGCGCGTCCGCGTCGGCGACGGCGGAGTTGATGGCGAAGTCGTACGCGATGGGCCGGTCGGTGATGTTCCAGGCGCACTCCCAGAACTCCAGCTCGGGGACGAGCCCGTCCAGTTCGCGGAAGGCCTTCTCACCGGCCACGACCCGCGGATCGTCCCGCTCGACGCCGTCGTTCAGCTTGAACAGGACCAGGTGGCGGATCATCGGTGGTCGCTCCTACTTCACCAGCTCGGACATGAAGTCCCCGACGCCCTGGGCGGCGCTGGAGATGCCTTCGAACCCTACCTGGACGAGGTCGGCGGCCCTCGCGGGCGACGTGATGATCGTGTAGAGCACGAAGACCACCACGATGTAGAGCGCGATCTTCCTCGCTTGCGCCACAGCCCCTGCCTCCCCGTCGGTCCCGCGCGCGGTCGGCAGATTGTATCCGTACACCTGGTCGGATTCGGGGGTCGTGGACGATCGTTGTTCGAACGCTGCGGGAGGTCCGGCACGCGGTGCCCGGTCCCCCCGGGACCAACGGTCCTGCGACAGGGGCCTTTCACCGGTGCCGCGCGGCCCGTGCGCGCAGCCGGGCGTGTATCGCGTCGTCGAGCCCCCGGACGGTCGGAGTCGCCACAGCGTCCCCCGTGACCTGCATGCAGTGCTGTCGCTTCTGCGGCAGGGGCGAGGCTGTGTCCGCCCCTCCGGCCGTTTCCGCTGCCGACTGCCCGCATGTCGAGGTGCGCACCGCACGCAAAACACCCCCCTGATCGCGTTTCCGCAGATCAGAGGGGTGTGAGAGCGGTAGCGGAGGGATTTGAACCCTCGGTGAGTTTCCCCACACTCGCTTTCGAGGCGAGCTCCTTCGGCCGCTCGGACACGCTACCGAGAGAGAGCTTAGACCATGACGGCCCGGGATCAGAAATCAGTTGTCACAGAGCCCGGAAAAACGCCGTGAGCTGTGCCGAACACTCCTCTTCCAGGACCCCGTGGATCACCTCGGGCCGGTGGTTGAGCCGACGGTCGCGCACCACGTCGAAGAGCGAGCCGGCGGCCCCGGCCTTGTCGTCGCGCGCACCGTAGACGACCCGGTCCACGCGCGACTGCACGAGCGCGCCCGCGCACATCGTGCACGGCTCCAGGGTGACCACGAGCGTGCAGCCGTGAAGCCGCCACTGCCCGAGGGCGGTGGCGGCTCCACGTACGGCGAGGATCTCCGCGTGCGCGGTCGGGTCGCCGGTCGCCTCGCGCTCGTTGCGGCCCGTGGCGATCGTCGATCCGTCCGGTCCCAGGACGACCGCGCCGACCGGAACATCACCGGCCAGCGCCGCCTGCGCCGCCTCGTCCAGGGCGTGGCGCATCGGGGCCCGCCACGGGTCCCGTACGGGATCGGCGGCGTAGGACGCGAGAAGGGGTGTGGGGGAAGTCGGGGGCGGGGGTTCTTCGGGGGGGCGCGCGGTCACCCGCGGACCTTAGCGGACGCTCTCCAGTACCTCGTCCGCCCCCAGCGCGTCGGCGATCTCCGCCAGCGCGTCGGTGCGCAGGGTCAGCAGCGCCTGCTCGGAGAGGCCGAGGTCGGCGAGGATCGAGGCGTCCCCGATCGGTCCCGCCGGCACGGCATCGGGGTCGTCGTCCGCTTCGACGGCCCGCCGGGCGGTGGCGCCGTCGTCTCCGTGGCCGAACTCCGGATCGTCGGCCTCGTCGTCTTCGAGCCCGACGAGTTCCTCCAGAGCGGCGATCTCGTCCTCGGCCCCCGGTTCGCGGCCGAGCAGTTCGTCGGTGAGCAGGATCTCCCCGTACGAGGAACGGGCGGCGGCGGCGGCGTCCGAGACGTAGATCCGGGGGTCCTCCTCACCATCCACGCGGACGACGCCGAACCACGCGTCCTCCTGCTCGATGTAGACGAGGACCGTGTCCTCGTCCACCGAGGCGTCCCGGGCCAGATCCGTCAGGTCGGACAGGGCCTCCACATCGTCGAGCTCCGTATCGCTCGCTTCCCACCCGTCTTCGGTGCGCGCGAGCAGTGCGGCGAAGTACACCGTGACACTCCCACTGGTCAGAGGTGATATCGGTCCGACGGGAGGGCAGACGATTGTCCGACTGCGCCGAGCCCCGCCCAATCGGCATCGTGGCAGAAACATCGGCCGAGCGAGACCTCTTCGGACGTTGCGTCGGCCATCAGTTCCGCAAGGGCCCGGTCGGCGGAAGCCGCTCCGGAGCACTCCGGCGGGGGCGAACGCGCCCGTCGGAGCCCCCGTCACCAGCGGAAGGTGCGCATCCGCATCTGTTGGCGCATACGGGCCGCGCGGGCCCGGCGGGGCTGGACCCGGTCCCGCAGCTGCTTCGCCTCGTGCAGCTCACGGAGGAACTGCGCCCGGCGACGGCGGCGGGCCGCGTCACTCTCCTGCGTGTGCTCCGTGCTGGTCGGCGCGTCGCGCTCGTCGCGCTCGTCACGTGCTTCGAGTCGTCCCCGCGTCGCGGGCTCGTTCCGCTTCGGCTCCCGGTCAGGCATCCGCACACCACCCCAAGGCTGGTCCGTACGCCTCACCTTCCCCCCGAACGAGTGGATGATGCCAGTGCTGGCGTACGGGCGGACTCGGGCGGTCCCCGCCTCCGCCGGGGAGGAAGCTCGCGGCGCGCGGGAGGCCGTTAGTGTTGACGGCATGCGGATCCATGTCGTCGACCACCCACTGGTGGCGCACAAACTCACCACCCTGCGCGACAAGCGCACCGACTCCCCGACCTTCCGCCGGCTCGCCGACGAGCTGGTCACCCTGCTCGCCTACGAGGCGACCCGGGACGTGCGGACCGAGCTGGTCGACATCGAGACCCCGGTCGCGCGGACGGCGGGCGTGAAGCTGTCGTACCCCCGGCCCCTCGTCGTACCGATCCTGCGCGCCGGCCTCGGCATGCTGGACGGCATGGTGCGGCTGCTGCCGACCGCGGAGGTCGGTTTCCTCGGCATGATCCGCAACGAGGAGACGCTCCAGGCGGAGACGTACGCGACCCGGATGCCGGAGGACCTCTCCGGCCGCCAGGTCTACGTCCTCGACCCGATGCTGGCGACCGGCGGGACGCTCGTCGCCGCGATCCGCGAGCTCATCAAGCGGGGCGCCGACGACGTCACCGCCGTCGTGCTGCTGGCGGCGCCGGAGGGCGTCGAGATCATGGAGCGCGAGCTGGCGGACGCCCCGGTCACCGTGGTCACCGCCTCGGTGGACGAGCGGCTCAACGAGAACGGCTACATCGTGCCGGGTCTGGGCGACGCGGGCGACCGGATGTACGGCACGGCCGACTAGGGTCCCTCCGCACGACGACGACGGCCGGTCACAGGTGGGGTGACCGGCCGTCGTCGTGTCCGTGCGAGCTTCCCGCTCAGCAGGCGGAGGAGGCGGGGGCGGGGGCGGGCTTCGTCAGCGCCGTCAGCGCGGCGGCGGCGGCCTGCGGGGTGCTGAACGCCGTGAACCGGGTGCCCAGGATCAGGTCCACCTCGGCGTTCTCGCGGGCCTCGGTCTTCCGGGCGATGCCCGGCAGCTGGGTCTCCAGGACCGGGAACGCGCTGTCGGCGGCGGTCGGCGGGCCGAGCAGCAGACCGGTGCCGGGGACCTTCTTGTCGTACGCGGCGGGAGCGTTGCCCACCTCGCCGATCTTGAAGCCGCGCTTCTTCAGCTCGTCGGCGGCGGATTTGGCCAGGCCGCTGCGCGGGGTCGCGTTGAAGACGTTCACCGTGATCCGGTTCGGCGCGGGCAGCGTCTTCACGGCCACCGCCTGCTTCGGAACGGTCGCGCACTCCCGCTTGTGGTCGGCCGCCTGTGCCTTCGTGTCGCCGCCCGAGTAGACGTCGATGAGCTGCAGCGTGCCCCAGCCGGCCAGCCCGAGGGCCGCCAGGGAGGCGACGACGGCGAGGGCGAGCCTGCGGCGGTGCCGGGGGCGGCGCATCCGGGGATAGGCGTTGCCCGTGATGCGGTACTTTCCGCCCATGCCGGGGGGAGTGAGCATGCTCATGTGCGCAGCGTAGTGCGGGCCGCCGATGTTGCGTACTAAATGATCAACCGATGGCACCCGCATGCGTCGGAAAACACTCGAAAGGGCCCGACGGTGCGGAGTCCGGCGCGGTGCGGTGGTAGGGGGCGGCCCGAGCCGCACCGGGTGGTGCCGTCAGCCGAGTTCGAGCACGCGGGCGTGGAGCACCTGGCGCTGCTGGAGCGCGGCGCGGACCGCCCGGTGCAGCCCGTCCTCCAGGTAGAGGTCGCCCTGCCACTTCACGACGTGCGCGAAGAGATCGCCGTAGAAGGTGGAGTCCTCGGCGAGAAGCGTTTCCAGGTCCAGCTCGCCCTTCGTGGTCACGAGCTGGTCGAGGCGAACCGGGCGCGGCGCGACGTCGGCCCACTGGCGGGTGCTTTCCCGGCCGTGGTCGGGGTATGGCCGCCCATTTCCGATGCGCTTGAAGATCACACGGAAAGCCTACCGGGGAACAACCACCGTGCGCAGCCGGGGAAGGGGGTCCTGATGTCGGTCGAAAGTGAGTGAATCCCCTGAAAACGGAAGGGTGATCTCCTGCAGAAGCGGTGACGAAGGGGTGTACATCACGCCGACGCCCCTGGAACGAGGGGGAGTTCGCCCGCCTCGGGTGGCCGGTGGAGGGAGGGTGGGTGGTGTCGGGGTGAACGGGAGCGGTCCCCGGCCCCCGGCGCGGGCAGCGGCGCGCACCGCGCCTCCGCGCCCCGGCCCGCGCGGAGGGCCCTGACGGGCCCGACCCGCGCGGTGAGGAAGCGTCCTCACGCCCTGTCACGGCCGTGGCCGGTACGGAGCCGGCCGCTTCCGTGACGGTCCGTGCGCGCCGCCGCCGGGGCCGGGCCGGTGAGCGGACGCAGGTCCTGCGCGTAGCTGCCGACCGCGTCCGCGATCACGTCGATGTTGGTCTCGAAGGAGGCGGGGTCGATGTTGTCGAGGGTGTCGCAGGCCGCGTGGTAGCAGGGGTCGTACGCGATCCCTTCCTTGCCGCCGAACTCGGCCGCCTGCGGCGCCGACTTGATTCCCTCAGCCCCGGTGTCCGTACCGCCTGCCGGGATGCCGGCCTCGATGAACGGCCCGTAGTCGGACCGCCCGGTGAAGTCGGTGCTCTCGTACGGGGTCTTGCGGCGGTCGAGGAACTCGGTGATCCCGCGCTCCAGTTGGGCGGAGCCGTCCGGGCCGGGGCCCGAGCCGGAGGCTTCGGAGTCGTCGCCGTCGAAGACGAACTGGACGCCGTTGGGTGAGGCGATCATGTCGAAGTTGAGGTAGAGGGCGATCTGTTGGCGCTGGGTGGCGGTCAGCCCGGCGACGTACGCGTCCGAGCCGACGAGTCCGCTCTCCTCGGCCGACCACCAGGCGAACCGGACGGCGTTCGCCGGGGTGCGGTGCGTCGCCGCGAGTCGCAGGGCGACTTCGAGGAGCCCGGCCGAGCCGGAGCCGTTGTCGTTGATGCCGGGTCCCTCGGGGACGGAGTCCAGGTGCGCGCCGAGCATGACGGTGTGCGCGGGGTCGCCGCCCGGGGTCTGGGCGACGACGTTGCGGGTGGTGCGTTTCTCCTGGCGCTGGCGGAGTTCGAGGGTCACGGTGACCTGTTCGTCCCCGTCCAGCGCGGTGGCCAGCGCGTCGCCCTCGGCCCGGCTGATGCCTCCGGTGGGGATGCGGACGGCTTCGGGGTCGCCGAGGGTGCCGGTGAGTCTGCCGTCCAGGTCGTTGGAGATCAGCGCCCCGGCCGCGCCCGCTCCGGCCGCGGCTGCCTGCTTCTGCACGAAGGAGCAGCCGCCCCGCCGGATCAGCGCGATCCGCCCGCTGACATCGGTCTCCGCGTAGTCGGCCGCCTCGCAGCCGGTCGTCGTGTCCACCGGGACCCGGACCAGCTCGGCGGTGAGCCCGCCCTCCTCGGTCGACGCGGTGTACGTCATCGCCTCCACCTCCGCGTCCCGGGGCTCCGGGGCGACGACGGCCAGCTTCTCGGCGAGGGTCTCGGTCCAGGTGAAGGGGAAGGACGCGTACCCGGCGTCGTAACCGGCCCGGCGGAGCTGCTGGAGGACGTACGCGGCCGAGGCGTCGTGGCCCGCCGATCCGGCGGCCCGGTTTCCGCCCGCCGCGTCGGCCGCCTCCTGGAAGCGGCGCAGATGCCGGTACGCGCCCGTGGCGGAGGAGGCGGCGACGAGCTCCCGGGAGAGCCGGGCGGCCTCCCGCGCCGGGTCCGGCTCCGCGGCGGGCGGCGGGGCTGCCGCGCCCAGCAGCAGCGGGGGGAGCAGCGCGGCGGCGGCGAGGGCGTGGGACCGGGGTGATCCCGACAATGCGGCGAGCGTGCGGGCCAGGCGTCGGCGGACAGGCGGGACCTTCGCGCCCTCCGGGACCTTCGCGCCCTCCGGGACCTTCGCGGCCTCCGGGACCTTCGCGCCCTCCGGGACCTTCGCGGCCTCCGGGAGCGGCAGCGCGCGGCGGGTCCGCGCGGGAGCGTTCACCGGGCGGCCTTCCTGGCGGGCGCCGCCGCCTTGGCCTCCTTGGCTTCCGCCTTCGCCCGCTGCTTGAACGCGCGTACCTCGGCGAGCGACTCGGGGCCGGTGATGTCGGCGACCGAGCGGTGGCCGCCCTGCTCCCCGTACGCCCCCGCCGCCTCCCGCCAGCCGGGCGGCCGTACGCCGAACTGTTTGCCCAGCAGTGCCAGGAAGATCTGCGCCTTCTGGGTGCCGAAGCCGGGCAGCGCCTTCAGCCGGGACAGCAGCTCCGCGCCGGTGGCTGCGTCGGCCCAGACCGCTCCGGCGTCGCCGTCGTACTCCGCCACGAGGTACTGGCACAGCTGCTGCACCCGCTTCGCCATCGAGCCGGGGTAGCGGTGCAGGGCCGGTTTGTCGGTGAAGAACGCGGTGAACGCCTCGGGGGAGTACCCGGCGATCTCCCGGGCGTCCAGATCGTCGGACTCCATCCGCAGGGCCAGCGAGTGCGGCCCGGTGAAGGCCCACTCCATGGGGACCTGCTGGTCGAGCAGCATGCCGACCAGGGCGGCCAGCGGGCTGCGGGCCAGCAGCTCGTCCGCCTCCGGCTGCTGCGCGATCCGGAGGGCGGGGACGCCGTTCTCACCCGACCCGCCGTTCCCTCCGGAGCCGCCGTTCCCTCCGGACCCGCCGTCGTCACCGGACTGCCCGGCGGTCTTGCTGCTCGTGGTCATACTGCCGATGGTGGGGGCGGACGCGGCCGTCGGCGACTCCGGCTGCTGCCGGCAGGAGACTTCAGTCCCCTTCCGGGGCCTCGCCGATCGGGCGGATCGCCACCGCGCGGTACGGGGCGCCCGCGGGCTGCGGGCAGGCGACGACACGGGCGGCGATCTCCGTGACCCGCTCCAGGCCCGGACACTCCAGCACCCAGTACCCGGCGATCAGCACCTGCGTCCGGTTGTACGGGGCGTCGGCGACGACCGGGGGTCCGCCGTTCGGCCCCGCCGTGACGAACCGGGCCTCGTCCGGGGCGGTGAGGCCGTCGCAGTAGAGCATCTCGCCGGAAGCCTCCAGGTCCTTGTTGAGCGCTTCCATGTGCGCGAACATCGCCTTCCGGTCCTGTTCGCCCCACGCCGGGCCGCCCTCGGCGGACCCGTGGCCGGACATCGCGTCGTAGTCGGCCTGCGAGCCCTGCACCATCACCAGGTACTTCATACGCCTGCACCTCCGCCGTCGTCGCCCCCTGCCCTTCACTCCATCGGACACCGGACGGGCCGCCCGCGCGAGCGGGCCCGCCGGGCCCGGCCGGTGGTCGCCCGGGGACCGGACAGTAGAGTGCGGCAGCGTCTCCCCCTCCGGCTTCCCGACGAACGCCCCGAACACCGAGGTCCGGCCGTGCCCACCGCCCCGCCCGCATCCCCCGACTCCCCCGAGCCCCCGCCCGCCGTGCCCCCGGCGCTCCCGGTGGTCGTCGTGGGCGTCGGCGCGGACGGCTGGGCGGGACTGGCGGAGCCCGCCCGCAGCGCGCTGCTGGAGGCGGAGGTGCTGATCGGCGGCGGGCGCCAGCTCGGCCTGCTGCCCGCCGTCTGCGCGGGCCTGCGGGTGGCGTGGCCCTCACCGCTGCGGCCCGCCGTCGCGGGTCTGCTCGCCGCCCACCGGGGCCGCCGGATCGCCGTGCTGGCGAGCGGGGACCCGATGTTCTACGGGATCGGCCGCGCGCTCACCGAGGAGCTGGGCGCCGGGGCACTGCGCGTGCTGCCGCACCCCTCCTCGGTGGCGTACGCCTGCGCCCGGCTCGGCTGGCCCGCCGAGGACACCGAGACCGTCACCCTGGTGGGCCGCCCCGCTGCCCGGCTGCTCGCCGCCCTGCACGACGGCCGCCGGCTGCTGGTGCTGAGCGCCGACGCGACCACCCCCGCGACGGTGGCCGCGCTGCTCACCGCGCACGGCTTCGGCCCGAGCCGGCTGACCGTCCTCGAACAGCTCGGCTCGGCCGCCGAGGCCCACCACGAGGGATCCGCCGAGGACTGGGACCGCCCGGCGGGCGACCCGCTGAACCTCGTCGCCGTGGAGTGCCGCGCCACCCCCGAGGCGCTCCGCCTCGGCCTCGTCCCCGGGCTGCCCGACACCGCGTACGAGCACGACGGGCAGCTCACCAAGCGCCATGTGCGGGCCGCGACCCTCGCCGCGCTGGCCCCCGCGCCCGGCGAGCTCCTCTGGGACATCGGCGGCGGCTCCGGCTCGATCGCCGTCGAGTGGATGCGCGCCCACCCGTCCTGCCGCGCGGTCACCGTCGAACGCGACGGGGCGCGAGCCGCCCGGATCGGCCGCAACGCCGACCGGCTCGGCGTGCCCGGTCTGCGGGTGGTCCCCGGCCGCGCCCCGCAGGCCCTCGCCGGACTTCCGGTGCCGGACGCCGTCTTCATCGGCGGCGGGCTGACCGCCCCCGGGCTGATCGACGCCTGCTGGGACGCGCTGCCCGCCGGGGGCCGGCTGGTCGCCAACACCGTCACGCTGGAGTCGGAGGCGCTGCTCACCGACCGCTACCGCCGCCACGGCGGCGAACTCGTCCGGCTCGCGGTGGCCCACGCCGTCCCGGTCGGCGGTTTCACCGGCTGGCGCCAGGCGATGCCCGTCACCCAGTGGTCCGTACGCAAGCCCCACGACTCCTCGGGAGAGACCTCATGACCGTGTACTTCATCGGCGCGGGACCCGGCGCGGCCGACCTGATCACGGTGCGCGGTGCCCGGCTCCTCGCCGCCAGCCCGGTCTGCCTGTACGCGGGCAGCCTGGTGCCCCGCGAGCTGCTCGCCGACTGCCCGCCGGAGGCCAGGCTGATCGACACCCAGGGCCTGGACATCGACCGGATCACCGCCGAACTGGTCCGCGCCCACACCGAGGGCCACGACGTCGCCCGGCTGCACTCCGGCGACCCGTCCGTCTTCAGCGCGGTCAACGAGCAGATGAAGCGGCTCGACGACGCCGGGGTGCCGTACGAAGTGGTGCCCGGAGTCCCCGCCTTCGCCGCCGCCGCGGCGGCGCTCAGGCGGGAGCTGACCGTGCCGACGGTCGGTCAGACGGTCATCCTGACCCGCATCGCGCAGCGGGCCACCGCCATGCCGGAGGGCGAGGACCTGGCCACGCTCGGCCGCAGCGGCGCCCTGCTGGTGCTCCATCTGGCCGCCCGGTACGCGGACCGGGTGGTGGAGGAGCTGCTGCCGCACTACGGGGCGGACTGCCCGGCCGCCGTGGTGGCGATGGCCTCCCGGCCCGACGAGATCGTCCTGCGCGGCACCCTGGAGACCATCGCGGGCCAGGTGAAGGACGCCGGGGTGATCCGTACGGCGGTCATCCTGGTCGGGCGCACCCTGGGCGCGGAGCAGTTCCGCGACAGCCACCTCTACTCGCCGGAGCGCGACCGCCACACCTGCTGAAACACGGGTCCCTCCTCAGCGGACCGCGCTGCGCCCGACCACCGTCCCGGCCCGGTCGACGCAGATCACGTCCACCGCGACCGGCGCCCCGCGCAGCACCTCCAGGGCCTGGTCCCGGGCGGCCACCGCCACCAGGTCGCCCAGCGGCACCCCGGCCGCCGCGCACAACTGGAGTGCGGCGAGCCCGGTGTTGGCGCCCGCCACCGCCTCGGCCAGCGCCTCGTCCGCACCGCCCGTCCGGGCCAGTCCGGCGAGGAACCCCTTGTCCACCTGGGACCGCGCCGAGTGCAGGTCCATGTGCCCGGCGGCGAGCTTCGACAGCTTGGCGAAGCCGCCGCAGACGGTGAGCCGGGGCACCGGATGGCGGCGTACGTATTTGAGCACGGCCCCCGCGAAGTCGCCCATGTCCAGCAGGGCGATCTCGGGCAGGCCGTACTCCGCGACGACCGTCTTCTCCGAGGTCGAGCCGGTGCACCCGGCCACATGGGTCCGCCCGGCGGCCAGCGCCACGTCGACCCCGCGCCGGATCGAGTCGATCCACGCCGAGCAGGAGTACGGCACGACGACCCCGGTGGTGCCGAGGATGGAGAGCCCGCCCAGGATGCCGAGGCGACCGTTCCACGTGAAACGTGCGATCTCCTCCCCGTCGTCCACGGAGATCGTGACCTCCACGTCCCCGGTCCCGCCGTGCTCCGCCGCGACCCGGGCCACGTGCTCGCGCATCAGCTGCCGGGGCACCGGGTTGATGGCCGGTTCGCCGACGTCCAGCGGCAGGCCGGGGAGGGTCACCGTGCCGACGCCCGGACCGGCCCGGAAGACCACGCCGGAGCCCGGCGGCAGTGCCCGTACCGTCGACCTGACCAGCGCGCCGTGGGTCACGTCCGGGTCGTCGCCCGCGTCCTTGACCACCCCGGCGGTCGCGGTACCGTCCACCAGCGATTCGACGGCGAGCGCGAACGCGGGGGTCCGGCCCTTCGGCAGGGTGATGGTCACCGGGTCGGGGAACTCCCCGGTCAGCAGCGCGGTGTACGCGGCGGTGGTCGCCGCCGTCGCACAGGCACCGGTGGTCCAACCGGGGCGCAGGCCGGTGTGTTTGAGTTGGGCCTCGCGCCCGCCCTTCGCCTCACTGCTCATGGCAGGTCCCCCCGACGGTGGCCTCACTGCTCACGGAAGGTCCCCCTCGATGGTGCCGATACCGCTGCCCGACATGCCGGACGATCCCGAGTCCCCGGAGCACGTCCTCGTGCTCGGCGGCACGACCGAGGCCCGCCGGCTGGCGGAGGCGCTGGACGCGGAGATACCGGCCGGGGGGCGCAGGCCCCTGCGGGTGACGAGTTCGCTCGCCGGCCGGGTGGCCCGGCCGGTGCTGCCGCCGGGCGAGGTCCGCGTCGGCGGTTTCGGCGGTACGGAGGGGCTCGCCGCGTGGCTGCGGGAGCACCGGGTGAATGCGCTCATCGACGCCACCCATCCTTTCGCCGGAACGATCAGTTTCCACGCGGCCCGTGCCGCCGCCTCGGCCCATGTTCCCCTGCTGGCGCTCCGCCGCCCCGGCTGGGTGGCCGGCCCGGCCGACGACTGGCACCCGGCCGGCTCCCTGGAGGAGGCCGCGGCCCTGCTGCCGTCGCTGGGGCGGCGGGTCTTCCTCACCACCGGCCGGACGGGGCTGGCCGCCTTCGCGGGGCTGGACGAGCTCTGGTTCCTGATGCGGTCGGTGGACGCTCCGGAGCCGCCGTACCCGGCGCGGATGGAGGTGCTCCTGGACCGGGGGCCGTTCACCCTGGCGGGCGAGCGCGAGCTGATCCGGCGGTACGGCGTCGAGGTGCTGGTCACCAAGGACAGCGGGGGCGCGGCCACCGCGCCGAAGCTGGCGGCGGCCCGGGAGGCCGGAATTCCGGTGGTGGTCGTGCGGCGGCCACCGGTCCCGGAAGGGGTACCGGTGGCCGCGACCCCGGCCGAGGCCCTGGCCTGGCTGAACGCCTGCCTGGGCCGGGGCTGAGCCCTCGGGCCGGACTACGCCTCCGGGTAGCGGCGCGGGGTCCAGACGAGGTGACCGCCGTCCGGCCGGTCCGCCCGGCGGGTCTGCGAGGACCCGATGATCAGCAGGGTGCGCATGTCCACCTCGGCCGGATCGAGATCGGCGAGACGCACCGTACGTACGCTCTCACCGGGGCCGCCGACGTCCCGGGCGAGCACCACCGGGGTGTCCGGGGAGCGGTGTTCGAGGAGCAGGTCGCGGGCCTTGCCGACCTGCCAGGTGCGGCTCTTCGAGCCCGGGTTGTAGAGCGCGATCACCAGGTCGGCCGCCGCTGCGGCGCGCAGCCGTCCGGCGATGACCTCCCAGGGCTTGAGCCGGTCGGAGAGGGAGATCGTCGCGTAGTCGTGGCCGAGCGGGGCGCCCGCGCGGGCGGCGGCCGCGTTCGCCGCGGTGACGCCGGGCAGGACGCGTACCGGGAGGTCCGCGTACTCCGGTTGCGCGGCGGCCTCCAGGACGGCGGTGGCCATGGCGAAGACGCCCGGGTCGCCGCCGGAGACCACGGCCACCCGCTGTCCGCGCCGGGCCAGGTCGAGGGCGAACTCGGCGCGCTCCGCCTCCACCTTGTTGTCCGAGCCGTGGCGGGCCTGGCCGGGCCGGACCGGAACCCGGTCGAGGTAGGTGGTGTAGCCGACCACCGCGTCGGCGGCGGCCAGCGCCCCGCGCGTCTCGGGCGTCAGCCAGAGCGGCCCGGCCGGTCCGGTGCCGACCACCACGACCTCGCCCGAGCCGGGCTCCGGCTCGGGCCGGGGGGCGTCGATCCGGCTGGGCACCACGGCGACCGCGAAGTACGGCACCGAGCCGGGCTCCACCTCCGCGAGCTCGCCGGTGCGCTCGCCGGCCATCGTGGCGCGCTCGACGTACCGCGCCTCGGGCAGCCGCCCGGACGCCTCGAACGCGCGGCGCACCGCCGGGAAGGTCCGGCCGAGCTTCATCACCACGGCGGAGTCGGTCGACGCGAGACGGGCCGTCAGCTCCTCCTCCGGCAGGGTGCCGGGGAGGATGGTGAGGATCTCCTCGCCCTCCACGAGCGGGGTGCCCAGCCGCGCGGCGGCGGCGCTGACCGAGGTGACCCCGGGGATGACCTCGGCGGGGTAACGGTCCGCCAGCCGCTTGTGCATGTGCATGTACGAGCCGTAGAAGAGCGGGTCGCCCTCGGCGAGGACGGCCACCGTGCGGCCCGCGTCCAGGTGTACGGCGAGCCGGGCCGCCGCCTCGGCGTAGAAGTCCTCCAGCGCGCCCCGGTAGCCGCCCGGGTGGTCGGTGGTCTCCGTCGTGACGGGGTAGACCAGCGGTTCCTCGATGTGGTCGGGCCGGATGTGGGCGGCGGCGATGGACCGGGCGATCGAGCGGCCGTGCCGGGCGCTGTGGAAGGCGATCACGTCCGCCTCGGCGATGGCCCGCACCGCGCGGACGGTCATCAGCTCCGGGTCGCCGGGGCCGAGGCCGACCCCGTAGAGCCGGCCCGCGGTCCCGGTCGCGGCGTCGGCGTGCACGGGGGCGGTCGCGTGTGCGGCGTTCTCGTTCGCCGCGACGGTCCCGGTCACTCCTCCTCGCTCGCGAGGGCGTTGACGGCCGCCGCCGCCAGGGCGCTGCCGCCTCGACGGCCGCGCACCACGAGGTGCTGGACGCCGGAGACGTGCGCCGCGAGGGCCTCCTTGGACTCGGCCGCGCCGATGAAACCGACCGGGACGCCGATGACGGCGGCGGGCAGCGGGGCGCCCTCCTCGATCATCTCCAGCAGCCGGAAGAGCGCGGTGGGCGCGTTGCCGATGGCGACGACCGAGTCCTCCAGCCGGTCCCGCCACAGCTCCAGCGCGGCGGCGCTGCGCGTGGTGCCCAGCTCGCGGGCCAGCTCGGGCACCGAGGGGTCGGAGAGGGTGCAGACGACCTCGTTGTCGGCGGGCAGCCGCTTGCGGGTGACCCCGCTGGCGACCATCGCCACGTCGCAGAGGACCGGGGCTCCGGCCCGGAGCGCGGCGCGGGCGTCGGCCACGGCGGTGGGGGAGAAGGCGAGGTCGCGTACGAGGTCGACCATGCCGCACGCGTGGATCATCCGGACCGCGACCTGGCTGACGTCGGCGGGCAGACCGGCGAGATCCGCCTCCGCGCGGATGGTGGCGAAGGACTGGCGGTAGATCGCCGGTCCGTCCTTCTCGTACTGATGCACAGTGCTGTCGCTTTCTTCGGTCGGGCACGGGCGGCCGTGTGCCGCGGCGTGGTCGGTTCGGTGGGGCGGGTGGGGTGCGTGGGGCAGGTGGGTCAGGTGGGACGCGTGTTCGGGGCGCGGGCGGTCAGGTGCGGGCGCCTCGGGCCGCCGCCACCGCTGCGGCGAGCGCGGCCGGATCGTCCGGGACGGTCACCGGGGCGTCCCGGGAGTCCCCCCGCACCCGCGCGATCCGGTGTCCCGCCGGGGTCGCGACGACGTCGATCCACTCCCCGTGCGGGTGGCCGCAGCGGCGTTCGCACCCGGACCAGTACACGGGCAGCAGCGCGGGTACGGGGCGGGGTGCGAGCGCGGCCTCCGCCTCGGCCCGCACGTCGGCCAGCGACTTCGCGCAGCCGGGGCGCCCGACGCAGGCGCCGACCCCGGCCCACGGCGAGTCGGGCCCGGTCACCAGACCGGCTTCGGCGAGTACGTCCAGGGCCTCCCGGGCGGCTCCGGCGGCCAGACCCGGCACGACGACCCCGCGCCACGGCGTGCAGCGCAGCTCGCCGGAGCCGAGGCGTTCGGCGGTCTCCACGAGCGCCCGCCACCGCGCGCCGGTCAGCCGCCCCATCGGTACGCCGAGGTGCAGCGCGACCGCGCCACCGGGACCGGTCACGGCGCCGGGCGCAGGGGCCCGGGCAGGACGCGGAGGCGGCGGGCCGGGCGGTTCCCCGACGGGCGGCACCACGAGCCCCGCGCGTCGGGCGACCTCGGCGGGAAGGGCGGCGCGGGCGGCGTCGGGGAGGGCGGAGATCCGCCAGACGCCCGGGTCGGCCGCCAGGTCGAGGAAGACCTCGGCGGCGATCAGCGCGGCGCGCGGGGCCGCGTCGAAGGGGACGGGGAGGAGGGGGCCGCCCGCGCCGGTCCGGAGCAGCGCCCGTGCGCCGTCGACCGCGATCAGGGTGAGGTCGGCGCCCAGCGCGTCCACGTCGCCCCGGCCGTCGTCGAGCGCGAAGAGGAAGCGTCCGGAGAGTGCGGCGGCCCGCTCGCTCCCGCAGAGCAGGGCGTCCAACCCGGTGAGCCAGGACCGTATGTCGGGGTGCCCGGAGGTGTCGAGACCGGAGAGCGGGGAGACGACGGCATTTCGCACCCGCTCGTGCCGGTCGGAGGGCAACATCCCGGCACCGCGCAGGAGTTCGGCGAGCTCGCCGCCGCAGTCGACGCCCAGGCCCCGGAGTTGGAGGTTGCCGCGCGAGGTGAGGTGCAGTTCGCCGTCGCCGAGCCGCTCGGCGGCGGCCAGCAGGGTGCGTGCCTGAGCGGCGGTCAGCACCCCGCCGGGTATCCGTACGCGCGCCAGCGCACCGTCGTCCGCACGGTGCAGCCGCAGCGTTCCCGGGCAGGAGTCGCCGCCGGTCCGGGCGGTACCGGCGGCCGGGGAACCGGGCGAATCGGCGGTTGCGGACATGGCGGCGAGCATACCCACGTCCCCGAGGAGGTCACCGGTGCGCACCTGTGACCTGTGCCGCCCCCGGAGGCCCCCTGCCGCGCCGGAGGCAGGGCCCTTAGGATGCTCGCGGTGGACCATTCGGTCCGCCGACGCCAGACGGCGCCATGGGAGGAAGCCCGGTGAGATTCCGGCGCGGTCCCGCCACTGTGAGTACGTCCCGCTGACGCGGCCGTACGAGTCAGGAACTCCCGCCGTCCGACACCGCCCGGGGCGTGGACACCCCGAGGAAGGGCTGACTCGGCATGATCCTGCTCCTGTCGACCTCCGACACCGACCTGCTGAGCGCCCGCGCCTGCGAGGGCCCGGTCCGCTACCGCTACGCCAACCCCTCCCGGCTCCCGCTCGACCGGCTCCCGGCGCTCCTCGACGGCGCCGAGCTCGTGGTGGTGCGCCTTCTCGGCGGGGTGCGCGCCTGGGAGGAGGGGCTCGACCAGGTCAGGGCCGCCGGCCTGCCGGTCGTCGTCCTCACCGGCGAACAGGCCCCCGACGCCCAGCTGATGGCCGCGTCCACCGTCCCGATCGGCATCGCCGCCGAGGCCCACGCCTACCTCGCGCACGGCGGCCCGGACAACCTCGACCAGCTGGCCCGGTTCCTCTCCGACACCGTGCTGCTCACCGGCCACGGCTTCGAGCCGCCCGCCCCGGCCCCCGCCTGGGGCCCGCTGGAGCGGACCGCCCGCGAGCTTTCCGAGGCCGCGCCCACGGTGGCGGTGCTCTACTACCGCGCCCACCACATGAGCGGCAACACCGCGTTCGTGGACGCGCTCTGCACCGCCGTGGAGGATGCCGGGGCCCGCCCGCTGCCGCTGTACGTGGCCTCGCTCCGTACCCCCGAACCCGGGCTGATCGACGCCCTGCGCGCGGCCGACGCGATCGTGACCACCGTCCTCGCGGCGGGCGGTACCCGTCCCGCCGAGGCGTCGGCGGGCGGCGACGACGAGTCCTGGGACGCGGGCGCGCTGACCGGGCTCGACGTACCGATCCTCCAGGCGCTCTGCCTGACCGGCTCGCGCGCCGCGTGGGAGGAGAACGACGAGGGCGTCTCACCGCTGGACGCGGCCACCCAGATAGCGGTGCCGGAGTTCGACGGGCGCCTGATCACGGTGCCGTTCTCCTTCAAGGAGATCGACGCGGACGGCCTGCCCGCGTACGTCCCCGACCCCGAGCGCGCCGCCCGGGTCGCCGGGATCGCCGTCCGCCACGCCCGCCTGCGGCACATCCCGAACGCGGAGAAGCGGATCGCCCTGGTGCTCTCCGCGTACCCGACCAAGCACTCCCGCATCGGCAACGCGGTCGGCCTGGACACCCCCGCGAGCGCCGTCGCCCTGCTGCGCCGGCTGCGCGCCGAGGGGTACGACTTCGGGCCCGTGGACGAGATCCCGGGCCTGGTCTCCGGCGACGGCGACGAGCTGATCTACGCCCTGATCGAGGCGGGCGGCCACGACCAGGAGTGGCTGACCGAGGAGCAGTTGGCCGCCAACCCGGTGCGCATCCCGGCGGCCGACTACCGTCGCTGGTTCGCCACCCTCCCCGCCGAGCTGCGATCCGCCGTTGAGGAGCACTGGGGCCCGGCGCCCGGCGAGATGTTCGTGGACCGCTCGGCGAACCCGGAGGGCGACATCGTCCTCGCGGCGCTGCGGCGCGGCAATCTGCTGATCCTCATCCAGCCGCCGCGCGGCTTCGGCGAGAACCCGATCGCGATCTACCACGACCCCGATCTGCCGCCCTCGCACCACTACCTGGCCGCCTACCGCTGGATCGCCGCCACCGCCGAGGACGGCGGCTTCGGAGCCGACGCGATGATCCACCTCGGCAAGCACGGCAACCTGGAGTGGCTGCCCGGCAAGAACGCCGGGCTCTCCGCCGCCTGCGGACCGGACGCGGCCCTCGGCGACCTGCCGCTGGTCTACCCGTTCCTCGTCAACGACCCGGGCGAGGGCACCCAGGCCAAGCGCCGGACCCACGCCACGCTGGTCGACCACCTGGTGCCGCCGATGGCCCGCGCCGACAGCTACGGCGACATCGCGCGGCTTGAGCAACTCCTCGACGAGCACGCCCAGATCGCCGCGATGGACCCGGCGAAGCTGCCCGCGATCCGCGCCCAGATCTGGACGCTCATCCAGGCCGCGAAGCTCGACCACGACCTCGGGCTCGAAGACCGCCCGGAGGATGAGGGCTTCGACGAGTTCATCATGCATCTCGACGGCTGGCTCTGTGAGATCAAGGACGTCCAGATCCGCGACGGCCTTCACGTGCTGGGCAACCCCCCGGCCGGGAACGACCGGGTCAACCTGGTCCTCGCGGTGCTCCGCGCCCGCCAGATCTGGGGCGGTACCGCCTCGCTGCCCGGGCTGCGCGAGGCGCTCGGCCTGGACGAGTCGGCCGCCACCCGTACCGCCGCCGACGAGATCGAGGAGCAGGCCCGCACCCTGGTCCAGGCGATGGAGGACGCCGACTGGGACCCGTCCGCCGTCGCGGCCGTCGCGGCAGGCCTGGCGCCGGCCGTCGCCGACATCCTCGCCTTCGCCGCCACCGAGGTGGTGCCGCGGCTCGCCGCCACCACCGACGAACTCACCCACGCCGTGCACGCGTTGAACGGCGGCTTCGTACCCGCCGGGCCCTCGGGTTCCCCGCTGCGCGGCCTCGTCAACGTGCTGCCGACCGGACGCAACTTCTACTCCGTCGACCCGAAGGCCGTCCCCTCCAAGCTCGCCTGGGAGACCGGGCAGGCCCTCGCCGACTCGCTGCTGACCCGCTACCGCACCGACAACGGCGACTGGCCCTCCTCCGTCGGCCTCTCGCTCTGGGGCACCAGCGCGATGCGTACGGCGGGCGACGACATCGCCGAGGCCTTCGCGCTGCTCGGCATCCGCCCCGTCTGGGACGACGCCTCGCGCCGCGTCACCGGCCTGGAGCCCATCGGGTACGAAGAGCTGGGCCGCCCCCGCATCGACGTGACGCTCCGCATCTCCGGCTTCTTCCGCGACGCCTTCCCGCACACGGTGGGCCTGCTGGACGACGCCGTACGGCTCGCCGCCTCGCTCGACGAACCGGCCGAGCACAACTTCGTACGCGCCCACACCCAGGCGGACCTCGCCGAGCACGGCGACGAACGCCGGGCCACCACCCGGATCTTCGGCTCGCGCCCGGGAACGTACGGCGCCGGGCTCCTCCAGCTCATCGACTCCCGCGACTGGCGCACCGACGCCGACCTCGCCGAGGTCTACACCGTGTGGGGCGGCTACGCCTACGGGCGTGAGCTCGACGGGCGCCCGGCCCGCGAGGAGATGGAGACCGCGTACAAGCGCATCGAGGTCGCCGCGAAGAACACCGACACCCGTGAGCACGACATCGCGGACTCGGACGACTACTTCCAGTACCACGGCGGCATGGTGGCGGCCGTGCGCGCGCTGAAGGGCACCGCCCCGGAGGCGTACATCGGCGACTCCACCCGCCCCGAGACCGTCCGCACCCGCACCCTGGTCGAGGAGACCTCGCGCGTCTTCCGCGCCCGCGTGGTCAACCCCCGCTGGATCGAGGCGATGCGCCGCCACGGCTACAAGGGCGCCTTCGAACTCGCCGCCACGGTCGACTACCTGTTCGGCTACGACGCCACCACCGGGGTCGTCGCCGACTGGATGTACGACAAGCTCACTCAGAGTTACGTACTCGACCCGGAGAACCGGGAGTTCCTCCAGCAGGCCAACCCCTGGGCGCTGCACGGGATCGCCGAACGCCTCCTGGAGGCCGAGTCGCGCGGGATGTGGGCGAAGCCCGACCCGGCCGTCCTGGAGGCGCTGCGCCAGGTCTTCCTGGAGACCGAGGGCGAGCTGGAGGGCGGGGACGACTGACCCGGGCCTCCCGCATGAGCCCGGGCCTCCCGCACGCGCCCGGGCCTCCCGCATGAGCCCCGGGCGTCCGTCCGGGGGCTCCTACATGCGGGGGTCGGGCTTCAGCAGCGCGAACACCGCGCCGAAGGGGTCCGCGAGCCAGGCCATCCGGCCGACGTCGGACATGTCGGCGGCCGGCATCAGCACGGTTCCCCCGTGCGACCGGGTCGCCTCGACGGTGGCGTCCACGTCCACCACGTGGAAGTAGGGCACCCAGCGGGACTGCTCGCCGCCGCTGCTGTCGTCCGCCGGAGCGGCCCCGCCGAAGGTGGCGTCCTCCAGGTCGCCGTCCTCGGTGCTCAGTACCCGGTACGTCATACCGGGCACCGGCATGTCCTGGGTCCGCCAGCCGAACAGGCCCTGGTAGAAGGCGATGTCCGCCACCGGGTCGGGCACGTGCAGCTCCACCCAGATCAGGCTGCCCGGTGCGGACGCGATCTCCAGCCCGGCGGTCCTGCCGGGCTGCCAGAGCGCGAAGTCGGCGCCCTGCGCATCGGTGACCTGGGCCAGCGTCCCCTCGCCCATGACGTCCACGGGCTCCGTCCGGACGCTCCCGCCGCCGTCCCTGACCGCCTGCACGGTGGCCCCGATGTCGTCGGTCCTGAAGTGGACCGTCCAGGCGGACGTGGCCCCCTCCTCGGTGAGCGGGCCGATGGCCGCGGCGGTCTTCCCGTCGGTCTGGAAGAACCCGTACCCGCCGGTCTCGGGCCCGGCGGAGACGAACTCCCAGCCGAAGAGAGCCCGGTAGAAGGCGGCGGCGGCCCGGGTGTCGGGGCTGCCGAGGTCGAGCCAGTTGGGCGATCCGGTACGGAAGTCGGTGCCGAGCATGAGTCCTCCTGGGGGTCGGGTCGGGTCGGGTCGGAACGGGGCGGGGCAGGGTCGGGTCGGGCCGGGACAGGGGCGGGCAGTACGGGAGGGGCGGGCCGGGATGCGGGGGACGGGCCGGAGCGAGCCGGACGGTACGGAGCGAGCCGGACGGGAAGGGCGGGCCGGGCTGAGGCCACGATGCCGACCCGGTCCGCCCGCGCCCGCGTCCGGCACCGGGGGTCCGCCGGTTTCACCCGGACGCCGGTACGGCGGAACCCGGGAGGTTCCGCCATTCGTCTTCCCGTCGTCACCCGGGCCGTGGACAATCGCGGCCATGGTGACGACGGGGGAAACGTCCGCACGCCCGACGCGGTCGGCGGCCCGGCGGCTCTTCTCCCTGCTGGCCGTGATCGTGGTGAGCGCCTTGGCCGGCGGCACGCTGACCGCCGTGGTCGTCGGCGTGATGCTGAAGGACGGCGCGCTGTTCTGCGGCGGTCTCGGCGGGCTGCTGGTGTCGGTGCTGCTGGTGGTGGTGCCCGCGCGGATGCGGCGGTCGCGGGCGCCCGTACCGGTGCCCCGGGTCGCTCTCGCCCGGATCGAGCACCGGCGGGCCACGAACGGGGAGTTCGCCGACGTGCCCGTGCGGTTCGACCTCACGGTGGCCCCCGACGACGCTCCCGCCTACCGGGTGTACGTCCACGAGCAGATCAACCTGGTCGACCTGGCGGACTATCCCGAGGGCCGGATCGTCGTGGTGACGTACCCCGAGGCACAGCCCTCCGGGGTGGAGCTGGACCGGCGTCCCACGGAGGGGTGGGCGCGCCGGGCTGCGGGCGCGCGCATCGACACCGCGCCCGAGCACACCCGGGTGAAGCCCGACGACGCCGGCTGGTCCGGGTGCGTGGCGGTGCTGCTGGGTGTCCTCACCGGGGCTGCCCTGGCGCTCCTCCCCCTTCGGAGCGAGCTGGACTCGCGTTTCGGTGACGCCGCGCCCGCCCCGTCCGGCCCTTCGGCCGCCTCCACGGTGATCCCGGGAGCGAGCAGCGGGACCACCACCACCGTCACCACGGTCACTGGCTCCGCCTCCTCCGCCTCGACCCTCCGCCCCGGCGAGATGCGCCGGCTCGCGGACACTCTGGTCACGGGGATGGGTACCGAACTGGGCACCCGGATCACCATCGAGGAGAAGGTGATGTCGGCCGTGGGCAGCAAGGGCACGTCCACCGGCGGCGCCCTCCCGATGAGCCTGCGCGCGCTCCCGTACGAGCTGTTCCCCGGACTCGTGGACTCCGCGCGTACGGGGCTCGGGATCGAGGACCCCGAGACCTGGCGGATCGACATCACGCCCGAGCCCGGCAGCCCGGCGCCCGTCGTCCGGGTGACGGTCTCCGGGCACGGGCGGAGCGCGTACCTGCTGGCCGACGCGGTGGGTCGGATCACCGCACGCCACCCGGGCTGAACCGGCCGTACGCGGGATACTCGGCCACGGGCGGGTGATTGCGCGTGCGGACAGGAACTCACTCCTACCCCTGCGGAGTTGACGGTGTACGGGGGCGTGCTCGGCGCGTGCGTGCTCCGGTCCGCGCGGTAGAAGGAGGCGGAGGCGGCCGATGACGGCTTTCCTGTTGGTGCCCGGCACGTTCACCGGGGGCTGGATCTGGGACCACGTGGCACGGCTGCTGGGTGAGGCGGGAGACACGGCTGTCCCGGTCACCCTCACCGGGCTGGGCGAGGGCGACGCGTCGGGCGGGTCCGGGACGAGCCTCGCCGCCCACATCGACGATCTGGTGCGGATCGTCGACGCGATGCCCGGCGAGGAGACCGAGGTGGTCCTCGTCGGCCACGACTACGGAATTCTTCCCGTCCTCGGCGCGGCGGCCCTGCGCCCGGAGCGGGTCGCCCGGATCGTCAACGTGGACGCCGGGCTGCCCCAGGACGGTGAACCGGCCCTCGTCATCGAGCTGGACCCGGCGGTGCGCGAGCGGGCGGTGGCGGCCGTGACGGGCCCGCCCGAGGGGCCGGACTCCCACCTGGTCGCCCCGCCGTCCGCCGAGGAATGGCGCGGCCGGCCGGGCGCCGACGACCTGTCCGACGAGGCGGTGCGGCTGCTGGCGCGGCGGGCGGTCCCGCACCCGGCGGCCACGCTCGTACAGCCACTGCCGGCGACGGGGGCCGCCGCCTCCGTCCCGTACACGGGCCTCCTCGCCACGCGCAACGGATCGACCCTCGAACTGGTCCACTCCCTGGCCGCGATGGGGGAGCCGCGCGTCCGGGCGCTCACCCGGCCCGGAGTCACCCTCTTCGAACTCCCCACCGGCCACTGGCCGATGCTCTCCGCCCCCGCCGAACTCGCCGACGTGCTGCGGCGCGCGGTGGCCGGTGAGGGGCAGCGCGTCGAGGCGCCGGAGGGCGGATCGCCCCAGCACCTCGGGCCGTTCCTGCTGGACGTACCCGAACGCGAGCGGGAGCGGCACGGCCGCGTCGACCTCTACCTCCCCGACGCCGAGGGCCCGCGTCCGGCGATCGTGTTCGTCCACGGCGGCCCGGTCGCGGCCGACGCGCGGCCCACGCCCCGCGACTGGCCGTCGTTCGTCGGATACGGCAGGTACGCCGCCGGTCTGGGCGTGGTCGGCGCCGTGCTGGACCACCGGATGCACGGCGTCGGTGACCTCGCCACCGCCGCAGGCGACCTCGCCGAGACGGTCGGCCAGGTCCGTGCCGACCCGCGCGTCGACGCGGACCGGGTCGCCCTCTGGTTCTTCTCCGCCGGTTCGCTGCTCTCCGCCGAGTGGCTGGTCGCGCCCCCGGCGTGGCTGCGCTGCGTCGCGGCGAACTACCCGATGCTCGCCCCGCTGCGGAGCTGACCCCGGACGGCGGGGCGGTTCAACCCCGTGGAGGCCGTACGCTCCGCGGGGCCGCTGCCCTTCGTGCTGAGCCGGGTCGAGAAGGAGCGGCCGGAGATCGACGCCACGGTCGAGGAGTTCCTCCTCGCCGCCGAGGGAACGGAGCTCCGGCTGGAGGTGATCCCCGTGCCCGGTGCGCGCCACGGCTTCGAGGCGGTCGACCACACCGACCCGGCCCGCCGCGCGGTGGAGCGGGCCGCGCGCACGGTGCTGGGGCACCTGGAGGTCGGGCCGTAGGACCCGGGCGGTCAGCGGGTCTCGACGACGACCTGCTCGATGACCATGTCCTGGACCGGGCGGTCGGTGCGCGGGTTGGTCTCCGCGGCCCCGATGGCGTCCACGACCTTCTTGCTCGCGTCGTTCGTGACCTCGCCGAAGATGGTGTGCTTGCCGGTGAGCCAGGTGGTCGGGGCGAGGGTGATGAAGAACTGCGATCCGTTGGTGGCCGGACCGGCGTTCGCCATGGCCAGCAGGTAGGGCTTGGTGAACGCCAGGTCCGGGTGGAACTCGTCGGCGAACTTGTAGCCGGGGCCGCCCGAGCCGTTGCCCAGGGGGTCGCCGCCCTGGATCATGAAGCCCTCGATGACCCGGTGGAACACCGTCCCGTCGTACAGCGGGGCGCTGCTGGGGTGCGAGGTGTTCGGGTCGATCCACTCGCGCGCGCCCGTCGCGAGGTCCACGAAGTTGCGCACCGTCTTGGGCGCGTGGTTCGGCAGCAGCCGGATCTCGATGTCACCCTGGTTGGTCTTCAACGTCGCGTACAGCTCTTCCGCCATGACGATCCTTCGGTGTGCGTTTACGGGCCCGGCCAGTCTCGCGGCCCGGCGGGCGGGGCCGGGGCGGGGACGCGGCATGTCACCCGCACGAGTGGCCGGCACCCACCGGTCCCCGGCTTGTCCGACGGGCTCGTCCGTGCAGGCGTATTGACATGCACCTGGTCATCCGGTCGGCTGATCGGGTCGGCCGACCGCCGACGCTTCCCCCCACCATCCGCAAGGAGTTGTCGCATGCCCTACCCCCGCAGAGGCCGGCGCCCGGCCGTCCTCGCCCTCTTCGCGAGCCTGCTGCTCACCGCCCTCCCGGCGGCGACCGCGCGGGCCGCCGGATCCGCCTCCGGCTCCGGAGCCGCGACCACCGCCGAGGCGGCCATCTGCAACAAGCAGTGCGACGCCCGCGATCCCGCAGCCGCGACGTCCGACCGGACGCCGGTGAGCAGCGCGCTGTACGGACGCGGCGTCCGGCTGCACCTCTCCGACAACGATGTCATGGGCTGGGGGTCGATCGAGAACGGTTCGCCCGGGGACGAGGTCTGGATCGACCGCTCCTTCGACGGCGGCCGGAGCTGGGCCTCCGGGAGCAGGCTGGGCGCGACGGCCGTCCCCGCCGGATCGAACGGCTGGCGCACCCGGATGTACAACGTCGACGACTGGAACACCGCCGGAGTCGGCGCCCTGCGCGCCTGCGGCAAGGCCGCGGACCGCCCCGAGATCACCTGCACCGGCTGGGCACGGGTGAACTGGAACGCCTGGAGCCGCTCCACCGCCGCCGCGACCGGGCTGATGATGTCGTACGACCGGGGCACGGGCCTCTTCGGCGGAAACGGCTGGTGGACCGCCGCCAACGCGCTCACCGCCGTCCTCGACAACGCGCGCCTCAGCGGCATGCCGAGCTACCAGTACGCCATCGCCTCCACCTACGACAAGAACATCAACGCCCAGGGCGGCAGCTTCCGCAACGACTACCTGGACGACACCGGCTGGTGGGGCCTGGCCTGGGTCGCCGCCTACGACGCGACCGGCGACAGCCGGTACCTCAACACCGCGCGCGCCGACGCCGATCACATGCAGGCCTACTGGAACGGGACCTGCGGCGGCGGGGTGTTGTGGAACCGGACGACGACGTACAAGAACGCCATCACCAACGAGCTCTTCCTCCAGCTCAACGCGGCACTCCACAACCGCATTTCCGGCGACACGGTCTACCTGGGCCGGGCGAAGGCCGAGTGGTCGTGGTTCCGGGGGAGCGGCATGATCAACGGCGACCACATGATCAACGACGGGCTCACCGACGCCTGCGCCAACAACGGCCAGCCCACCTGGACGTACAACCAGGGCGTGGTCCTCGGCGGTCTCACCGAGCTGTACCGCGCCACCGGTGACTCCGCGCTGCTGACCACCGCCCGCACCCTCGCCGACGCGTCGACCGTCCGCCTCCAGACCGACGGCGTGCTGCGGGAGCCCGGCGAGGGCGACGAGTGCACCGGCGACGGCCCGTCCTTCAAGGGCGCGTACGCACGCGGCCTCGGGAGGCTCGACACGCAGCTGAGCGACCACCCGTACGCGGCGGCCCTCGACCGCTGGGCCGACGCGGCGTACGCCAAGGACCGCAACGCGCTCGACCAGTACGGCCCGCACTGGAACGGGGGCTCGGGCGGCAGCGACTACGGCTGCCAGCAGAGCGTCCTCGACCTGCTCAACGCGGCCGGACAGTAAGGGGAACCGCCTGCACGGGGGTGCGGTACGAGGGTTCGCGCCGTACCGCACCCCCGTGCACGTGTGACGCGGGCCACTCTCGTCGGCCGATGGTTTCCCGGCGGCCGAAGGGTCTACCCCGACATGACCAACTCAGTGCAGGGCCCCGCGAGTTACTTTCCCTCGATCGAGAAGAAGTACGGCCGCCCCGTGGCGGAATGGAAGGAGCTGATCCGCGCGTCACCCCTGTCCACGCACATGGAGCTGGTCACCTGGCTCAAGTCCGCCCACGGCCTGGGCCACGGCCACGCCAACGCGCTGGTCGCGCACACCCGCGCGGAAGACGCCGTCGGCTGACGCCCGCAGGGGCGGTGCGACGACCGGACCGGCCGGGTGTGCGCGCTGCCGCACCCGGTGGCGGACCCGGGGAGCCACGCCGACCTGGTACCGGCGGCGCCGGAGGAGCCGGCTGCGGGCCGGTGACCGGTCGCCGGGTGTCGGCCTACTCGTCGTCGGAGGGCGCGGGGGTGTCCCAGACGATGTAGTGGAACCGCATCCCGTCCTCCCCCCGGCCCAGCCACGCGACGGCCGCCAGGTGGTTCGCGCTGGTCGGCATGCAGAACCACGTCCCCTCCAGCCCGGAGTTCATCTCCCCCGTGGGCTGCGGAAAGGTGCGCAGCACGTGGTCGCACACCTTCGGGGTGGCGCCCTGGGAGGGTTCGGCCACTCGACCGTTCAGAGCCGAGAACGAGCCGCCGCCGCTCCATGCCATGTCCGGGCTCGCCACCGAGGCTCCGACCGTGCCGTGTTCGAGGTCGGCGCTGGTCCCCTCGGCGAGCGTGAACTCCCCCGTCCTGAGGATCTTCGCCGAGCCTTCCGAGGGTGACGGCGAAGGGGACGTCGTGGTGACGACGTCGTCGGCGGGCGTCTCGGCCGGGGCGGCGGTCTCCGACGTCCCGGGGGCGACCGGCGATCCGGGCTCCGCCGAGTCCCGGGCCGCTGCCGACGGCGGCGCGAGAGGGTCGCGGGACGTGTTGTTCCCCGTCTGGACGACCAGCGTGACGATCAGCCCGAGGACGGGCACCAGTATGCCGACGACCCACCAGGACCACTTCGGCGGAGCGTGATCGGGCCGCGGTGGCTCCGGCGGTGCGGGCCGCGGCGCTGCGGGCCTCGGTGGCTCCTGCGGTGCGGGCCTCGGTGGCTGTGCGGGCATCGGCGGATGCGGGTGTGCCCCGTCCGGCTCGTGCGTCATGACGCCAAGTCCCCCGTATTCACTCGCGCGTCCGCGTCCGAAGAGGCTCACCGTACACAGCTGATCGCGCGCATGCCACGCATTCCCTCCCGCGCGCGTACCGCCCTTCTGTTGTCCCCTGTCGTCTGCCGGCGCCCCCGCCCGCCCCCGCGGACCGGATGCCGGGTGCGCGCGCCGGGCCCGGCCACCTCCCCGGCGGGAACCGTTTGCCCCTCGTACGTTTTCTCCGTGTCTGATGGTGGACGGTCGTGAACGCGGCGGGGATGATCGCGGTGTTCACTTCCGTCCTGCTGTTTCTGGGTTGCACGCCCGGTGTCGTGGGCTGACAACGTTGTCTTCCGGTGAGGCCGAACCGTGCGGCGCAGTGCGACGCCTGAGAGGTTCCGTGTCCATCAGATCCCATCCCCCCTTGCCTCCCGCGATACGCGCGGGAGCGGCCCCCGCCGGGCGCCGGCCCCTGCGCGCGGCGGTCGCCTTCCTGCTCGCCGGGGCGCTCGGCGCCGCCGCGCTGGCGGGTGGCGGCCCGGCCGTCGCCGCGCCCGTCGCGAGCACCTCCGCCGGTGCGTCCGGCACGGACTGGACCGCGCTCGTCGACCCGTTCGTGTCCACCGCCGGTGACGACGGCAACGACCTGCCGGGCGCGCAAGCGCCGCACGGCCTGGCCAAAGTCAACCCGCTGACCACGCCGAACCGCAACCACCCCGGGTACGACTACGACGAGGACCACATCGCCGGGTTCACGGCGACCAACCTCGACGGGGTCGGCGGCTCGGGCGGCGGTGGCGACCTGCTCGTGGTGCCCACCTCGGTGCGGTACGACAGCCGCCCCGCGACCAGCACGTACGCCCACGCGTACAGCCACGACGACGAGTCCGCGAGCCCCGGCTCGTACACAGTGGGTCTCGGCGCCCTCTCCGGTACGGCCTCCTCCGTGCAGCGGGGTCCGGGCACCATCGAGGCCGAGATGGCCGCGACCACGCGCACGGCGCTGGAGCGGTACAGCTTCCCGGCGGGCTCGCAGCCCGAGCTCGTCCTCGACCTGGCGAACAACTTCACCAGCCGCACCCGTTCGACCCTGAAGGCGACGACGCTGCCGGACGGGACCACGTCGATCACCGGGATCATCGCGGGGTCGTTCAACGGCGCCTCGTACCGGATGTATTACGCCGCCACCACGAACGTCCCCGTGACGTCGCTGAAGAGCTGGGGCGGCGACGGCAGGCTGAGCGACGCGACCGAGCGGGACGGGACCGACACCGGCGCGGTGCTCGGCTTCGACGCGTCCCACGGGGACGACATCGAACTGCGCGTCACGGTGTCACCGATCAGCGCCGAACAGGCCGTGACCGACCAGGCGGCCGAAGTCGGCGGCCTCACCTTCGACCAGGCGCGCGAGCAGACGAAGGCGGCCTGGAACAGCGCCCTCGGCGCGGTCGCCGTGAAGGCCTCGGCCACGTCCGACCCGGGGTCGACGCTGACCAAGGAGTTCTACACCCACCTGTACCGGATGTACGCGCTGCCCGTGAACGCCACCAGCACCAGCGGTACGTACCGCGGCGCCGACGGGGCGGTGCACCAGGCCAACGGCTTCACGTACTACGACGGTTGGTCCACCTGGGACGACTTCCGCAAGTACTCCGTCGAGGCGTACATCGACCCGGCCACCTACCGGGACATGGTGCAGTCGCTCATCGAGCTCTTCGCCGACACCCGTACCACCGGCAAGACCATCGGCAGCCTCACCCACTCGGTGCCGACCGTGCGCTGGGAGCGTTCGGCGGTACTGGTCGCCGACGCGCTGTCGAAGGGGTTCAGGAACTTCGACCGGCTCGACGAGGCGTACCCCGCGCTGATGGCGTACGCCGGGTACTACACGGGTGCGCAGCTGCGGCAGGGGTACGTCGCCGGCGACCCGGGGACGACCGTGCAGCGCGGCTACGACCAGTGGGCGCTCTCCGTCATCGCCGGTGCGCTCGGCAGGACGGACGACGCGGTGAAGCTGCGCGAGCAGTCGACCATGGCGATCGACAACCTGGTGAAGTCCGGCGCCTGGCAGGCTCCCGACGGCACCCGGGTCGGCCTGCTCACCCCGCGCGCCGCGAGCGGCGACTGGCAGGCGGCCGACTACGAGAAGTTCGAGGAGGCCGGGCTCTACCAGGGCACGCTCTGGCAGTACCACTGGTACGACGCGTACGACATGGGCGGCCTCATCGAGGCCATGGGCGGCGACAAGGCGGGCAAGGCCGCCGTCGAGCACATGTTCGGCGAGGATTCCTCCGCCGACGACGGCTCGACCATGCTGCACTCCAACGCGAACGAGATCGACCTGCAGGCCCCGTACCTCTTCAATTACGTCGGCGAGCCGAGCCTGACGCAGAAGTGGGTGCGCTCCATCTACACCGGCACCACCTGGAACCGGTACCTCGCGACCGGCTCCACCAGCGAAGCCCCGAGCGGAGGCGGCCAGTTCACCCCGCCGGTGAAGACGCAGGTCTACAAGCTCTCCCCGAACGGCTTCCTGCCGACCATGGACAATGACGCGGGCACCATGTCGACCATGTTCGTCGGCGCCGCCCTGGGGTTGTTCCCGGTGACCGCCGGGTCGAGCCAGTTCCAGATCGGCAGCCCGTTCTTCGACTCGACGACGATCAGCTACGCCAACGGCGCCACGTTCACCGTGAAGGCGAACGGCGTCTCGCCGGGCAACTACTACGTGCAGAGCGCGAAGCTCAACGGCAAGAAGTTCGACAACACCTGGCTGGACTACGCGCAGATCATCGCGGGCGGCACCCTCGACTTCACCATGGGCGCCAAACCCTCCACCTGGGGCGCCGCCACGAAGCCCGCGTACTCGCTGAACACCGACGCCGGTGACACCGGTTCCGGGACGGCCCCGGGCCAGGGGGACACCGTCGTCTCCGCGAAGCCGGCCACCCTCGCGACCGAGGCCGACGGCACCGTCGACGGCAGCGTGCGGCTCACCCTCTCCGGACCGGCCGCCTTCGCCGCCCGCAAGGGCACCAGCCTGACCACGTCCGGCGCGGCCACCGTCACCGGCCTGCCGGGCGGCGTCACCGCCGACCTCCGGGTCACCGACGCGCACACCGCGACCGTGTCGCTCAAGGGCACCGCCGAGGTGGACGCGCACGTCGGCATCACCTTCGGCGACGCGGCCTTCGCGCACGGGGCGAAGGCATCCACGGTGCGCGGTACCGGGATCTCCCCGACCGACCCGCTCACCCTCTCCGCCGCCGCGGTGCACCGTAGGACCCTGGGCGCACTCGTCACCCAGGCGTCCCCGGTGCGCGCGGGCAACTACTCGGACGGCTCCTGGAACCTCTTCCGGTCGGCGCTGGAGCGCGCGCGGACCGTCCTCGCGGACTCCGCCTCCGCGACCGGCACGATCATGGCAGCCGAGGACGCGCTGCGCTCGGCCGTCACCACCCTCACCATCGACGAGGGCGGCTACGCGGTCCTCCAGGCCGAGTCCCCCGACGAGAAGGAGGGCCCGAACCTCGTCAGCGAGCGCAACAGCTCGGACGGCGACCTCGGCGGCGTCACCGAGGGCTCGTGGGAGCGCTACACCACGCTGGACTTCGGTGGCGTCGCCCCGCGCAGCCTCTCGATCCGCTACGCCAACTCCCAGGCGACCAACGCCAAGCCGAGCAGCGTCGACATCCACGCGGGCGGAGCCGACGGCCCGGTCGTCGCCACCGCCCAGCTCCCCGGCACCGGCGGCTGGCAGTACTGGACCACGGTCCAGGCGACCGTCACCGACCCGGACGCCCTGCTGGCCGCGAAGAGCGCGGCCTTCGTGTTCCACGCCCCGGCCGGACAGCAGTGGGTGTCGAACTTCGACTGGTACCAGTTCTCGCCGTACCCGGTCGCCGCGTCCTCCTCGACCACTCTGGCCACGCTGACCGCGGCCGACGCCACGTCGACCGGCGGGGGTTCGCTTCCCCTCAAGACGTCCGGCGGCATCTTCGAGAACACGACGAACGGCGCCTGGGCCGAGTGGAAGGCCACCGGCCTCGGCACCGGCGCCGACACCGTCGCCGTCAGCTACGACAAGCCGCAGACGCGCGCCGCGTCCGACTCGCACATCGAGCTGCACCTCGGCACGGCGGACGGCCCGAAGGCCGCCGACATCCCGCTCGACTACACCGGTCCGGGCTGGGGCACCCTCGCCACCACCACCGTCCGTCTCGACCCGGCCGTCTTCAAGGGCGTCCAGGACGTCTACGCGGTCTTCGCGTCCACCACCCAGACGTCCGCCCAGCCCTACGTGGCCAACGTCTACTCACTGACCCTGGCGCAGGACGCCGCCGCCCCCGTGGCGGTCGACGCCACCGCCTTCCGCTCGAACAGCGGCGGCGGGCTCAAGAGCGAACCGGCCGGCTGGAGCGGCGCCGGGTCCACCACGGACCTCGGCGGCACCTACGACGGAGCCTGGCTCGACTACGGTGACATCACGTTCGGCTCCGCCGCGAAGAACACCGTCACCGTCACGTACTCCAACAACTCCGCACGCTGCGGCACCGGTTCGGCCGTCCAGATCTACCTGGACGCCTTCGACCCCGCCGCTCCCGGGACCCCGTACGCAGTCGTCCCGCTGCCCGTCACCGGGAGCGCCTGGTCGTCCGGCGGTACGACGAGTCTGACGCTGCCCGAGGGCATCACCGGCATCCACGGTCTCCACCTGCGCCTGGTGACCACCGCGGACTCGGCGCACCCGTACGTGGCGAACCTCGGCCGGATCACCTTCGACCACGTCGACACCCCCGCCGCGACGGACCCGTCCGCGCTGCGCAAGGCGATCGAGCAGTACGAGGGCCTCGCCGACCACTCCGACCGGTACGACGCGATCGACTTCGGGGTGTACCAGCGCGAACTCGACGCCGCACGCGCCCTGCTGGACGCCGACGACGCGACCCGGCTCGAAGTCGACACCCGCGCCCGCAGCCTCACCCTCGCGGCGAACCAGCTGATCCCGCTGGCACGGCTCACCCTGGAGGACCTGGTCGAGACCGCCTCGGCCCTGGAGAACACGCGCTACACCGACGCCTCCTGGAAGGCGTTCACCACCGCGCTCACCGCGGCGAAGACGGCCGTGGCCGACGGCGCGGCCACGGACGCGACGCTCACCGCACGGTACGACGCCCTCCGGCACGCCGTCCCGGCGCTCACCACCAGGCCCAGGTCGGCATCGGCCGCGCCCGACGCGGTCTCGGCGAGCTCGTCCGGCACCAGCGTCACCGTCGCCTGGTCCGCCCCCGCGGACGACGGCGGCTCACCCGTCACCGGCTGGACCGTCACGCTCGACGACGGCCACCAGGTCCGGATCGCCGACCCGGACAGCCGGAGCACCACCTTCACCGGGCTGCGGCCGGGCCGCTCGTTCACCGCGCGGGTCCGCGCGGTGAACGCGTACGGCACCTCGCGCCCCAGCGCCGCCACGGCACCCGTGGTGACCGCGGGCGGCAAGCCGCAGCAGCCGACCGTGACCGGCGTGATCACCCAGGGCAAGCACACCCGGGTGACCTGGCGTCCCGTCGCCGACGGCGGATTCCCGGTCCTCGGCTACACCGTCCGCCTCGGCGACGGCACCACCGCGCACCTCTCCGCCACGGCGGACACCGCGCTGCTCACCACCGACGGCAGGGCGAAGGCGCAGACCGCCACGGTGACCGCCGTGACCCTGGCCGGAACCTCCGCCGGCCAGGCCACGGTCCCCACCGCTGCGGAGACCGCTCCGTACGAGCCCTCCGCCTTCCCGGCGGACACGCTCGACGCGAGCTACCCGTCGGACGAGTGGCCCGCGACCGGTGACGGAAGCGACTACTTCCGTCACCTGCTCGACGGCTTCGCCGATCTCGGCACCGACATCCGCGGTGCCAACGCCAAGGTGCCCGCCGGCACCCCGCTCACCGCCGAGAACGACAGGATCGCCGTCTCCATCAACAACGCGGCGACCCAGAAGGAGGTGGACCGCGCCGAGGTCGACGCGACGCACAGCGCCACCGTCACGATGGCCGACGGCCTCGGCTCCCGGCTCGGCACGATCTACGCCGACGCCCTGAGCGACGGCCGACTGCCCAAGACCAGCGCCCTGTTCTCCCGCGTCTCCTCGCAACTCGACGAGGTGGACACGGTGAAGAACCACTACGCCTATCAACGCCCCTACGTCCGGCTCGGCTTCGTCGGTGACGGAGGCCGCGTTTACGAGTCGCAGGACGGTTCGTACGGCAACCTCACCACCAGCGGCTCCTACCCCAGCGGCCACACCTATGGCGGCTACGAGGCCGGGACCGTCCTCGCCACCCTCCTGCCGGAGCTGGCGCCGTCGATCCTCGCCCGCGCCTCGGAGTACGGCAACAACCGCGTCATCCTCGGCTTCCACTACCCCCTGGACGTCATGGGCGGCCGGATGAGCGCCCAGGCCACCGTGGCCCACCGCTGGGCGGACCCCGCCTTCGAGGAGCTGCTCGCCCAGGCCCACACCGAGATCGAGAACGTACTGCTCGCGAGTTGTGCGAAGGAGGGATACGGCACCACCCTCACGGCCTGCCAGGGCGACGCCTACGCCGGACTGAGCACCGGCCAGCAGGTCGACGTGTACACGCGCCGCCTGAGCTACGGCTTCTCCCAGGTCGGGCAGTCGGGCCAGGCGCTCCAGGCGCCCGCCGACGCGGCGGCCCTGCTGATCACGGCCTTCCCGGACCTCACCGCCGAGCAGCGCACCCAGATCATCGAGCAGACCGCCACGGACTCCGGCTACCCGCTCGACCTCACCGGTGACGGCGAGGAGAGCTGGGAGCGGATCAACCTGGCCGCCGCCATGGCCGCGCAGGTGGTCGTCGACGCGGACGGCTCGGTCACCGTGACCAACTTCGCCGACGCCACCGAGGCCGCGATCGCCGACGCGAGCGCGATCACGGTCGGCGGCGTGGCGATCGACGGGTTCGACCCGCAGGTCTCCACGTACGTGGTGGACGTGGCGAAGAACGGGAGGACCCCCGCCGTCACCGCCGTACCGGCCCAGCCCGGTGCGAAGGTGAAGGTCACCGAGGGCAGCACGGTCCTCTCGTCCTCCGGCTCCGGTTCCGGCACCGGTTCCAGGTTCACCACCCGCACCATCAGGGTGACCTCGGCCGACGGCGCGGTCACCCGGACCTACACGGTCGGGCTGCGGTCCACCGACCGAGACGACCGGCCGGTCACGGCCGGCGGCGGCCACGGCGTGGGAGCCTCCGGCTCGCACGGCGGCTGGTCGCCGCCCACCGACTGGCGGGAGCCGCTGCGCCTGCCCGGTCTGCGGTAGGCAGCGGTCCAACGTCTCCGTCGCACGGTCGGCGGGGGCGCGCGTCCCTCCGTACGGCCCTTCCGGGAAACCTCCGCGGTTCTCCCGGAAGGGCCGGTCGCGTTCCCGGGGCGGCAGCCGTGCGAGGGGGGCCTCCCTTCAACCTGTGAAGGCGAATGCACCCGAAGGAGAACGTGTCAGGTGTCTTGTCGAATGCAGGACCCACCGACAAGCTGTGTTCATGACATCCCAGGTCCATACCTGGTGATGCCCCGTCAGGCTTGCCCGAGCGGCCATGCCGGCCATGCGGAGGCACGCTTCTCCCCGGAGGTCGGACATATGCGCTTGACATGGGCTGAATCGCGGCGCGGCGGGTGGACCAAAGCGCTCAGGCTGCTACCCGTCGTCGCGGTCACGGCGGCGTTCACCGTCGGCGGTACGGCGACCGCCGAGGCGTCCGTACCGGCGCCGCCGTCGGGCTTCACCCTCACCTGGAGCGACGACTTCAACGGCGCGTCCGGCACCGGCATCGACCAGGGCCTGTGGAAGTACGACACGGGACCGGGCAGCAGCTTCGGCACCGGTGAGATCGAGACCATGACCAACAGCACGTCGAACATCTACTACGACGGCCAGAGCCACCTGGTCCTCCAGGCGCTGCACTCCGGCTCCGACCCGAGGGCCGGATGGACCTCCGGACGTGTGGAGACCCAGGCGGCGACCTTCGGCGCCCCGGCAGGCGGAGTCGTACGCATGGAGTCCGTCCTCCAGCAGCCCAACGTCACCACCGCCAACGGGGCGGGCTACTGGCCGGCGTTCTGGATGCTCGGCGCACCCCTGCGCTCCGGTGTCACCTGGCCGAAGTCCGGCGAGATCGACATCATGGAGGACATCAACGGCCGCAGCTCCGACTTCTCCACCATCCACTGCGGCGTCAACCCCGGTGGCCCGTGCGGCGAGTCGACCGGCATCGGCTCCGGCGAGCGCGCCTGTTCCGGCTGCCAGACCGGCTTCCACGACTACGCGGTGGAGATCGACCGCTCGGTCTCGCCCGAGCGGGTCCGGTTCTACCTCGACGGGAACAACTTCTTCACCGTCAGCGCCAACCAGGTCGACGCGACGACCTGGGCCGACGCGATCGACCACCCCTTCTTCATCATCTACGACCTGGCGATCGGCGGCGGCTTCCCGGACGCCTTCGGAGGCGGCCCGAACGCGGCCACGGTCTCCGGCGGCAAGCTGATCATCGACTCGGTGGCCGTGTACAACAAGGCACCCGGCTCGGGCGGCGGCAACACGGGCGGTTCGACGATCGTCGGTCCCGGCGGCAAGTGCGTGGACGTCGCCGGTGACGACACCGGCGGCGACGGCACCGCCGTCCAGCTCTGGGACTGCCAGGCGGCGGCCAAGGACCAGCACTGGACCTGGAGCGGCCAGACGCTCCAGACCCTCGGCAAGTGCCTCGACATCGCCGGCGGCAACAGCGCGGCCGGCACGAAGCTCCAGCTCGCCACCTGCAACACCGGCGGCTACCAGTCCTGGGTGAAGCAGTCCGACGGCTCCCTGAAGAACCCGACCAGCGGCCGCTGCATCGACTCCCCGAGCGGCGCCACCGCCAACGGCACCCGGCTCCAGATCTGGGACTGCAACAGCTCCGCCGCGCAGAAGTTCACGGTGGGATAGCGGCCGCGGCACGACCCGGTACGGCGATGGGCGGCCCCGCAGCTACGGCGATGGGCCCCGCAGCTCGCTTGCTGCGGAGCCCATCGCCGTACCGGCCCGTCCTCCTACTTGGTGAGCGCTTCCTGCACCTGCCAGGCGCGGTCGTAGGCCCGGTCGTCGACGGGGACCCAACCGAAGATCAGCCGCATGTCCTCGATGCCGCGCGCCCGGTCAGCGGCCGACCGGGCGCTGTGGAAGAACTCGAGCTCGGTGATCGGGCAGGTCGCGATGAGCCCGGCCGCCGCCTGGTCCCAGCCGTACTGCTCCGCATCCGCGCGCATGAACCGGGCGAGCGCGCTGGTGTCGATCAGGAACTGGGCCGCGTTCACCGCCGGTAGTTCCCCCTGTTCTCGAACAGCTCCAGATCGAACCCGCCGTCGCCGGCCGCAGCCCGCAGCCGAGCGAGAGCCAGAGCGCGCCGACGGCTTTCCAGTACCTCGCGGAGGGCGGTGTTGACGGTCTCCTTCTTGGTACTCGTCCCGAGGAACTTCGCCACGTCCGCGACCAGCTCGTCGTCCAGGTCGATGACCGTCCGGCTCATGAGGGCCTCCCTGACATATCAAGTGTGGAGTCGAGTACATCTCCGGAGGTATCGATGAGAGATGCGGGAAGTGATCAGGAGCGTTCTGACCTGCGGCGGAGCGGGGCGTCGGGTGGGTGATTGACGGCGCTGGACGAGGGTGAACGAGACCAAGACCGAGACCGGAGAGCCGGGTCAGACCTTGAGGACGATGATCGACTCCGGGACCAGCTTCTCCAGGTCGTCCACGTCCGAGGTGAAGACGGTGACCTGACCCTTCTGTTGTCGCGCGATGACGGCGAGCACCGCGTCGATCGCGTACTTGTGGCCGTGCAGCTTGGCGTCGGCCAGGAGGCGGCGGGCCTGGCGGGCCTCGTCCTTCCCGATGTCGGCGACCTTGAGCCGGGAGAGCACCCAGTCCCAGCGCTGCTCGGTGGTTCTGCCGTCGTACGCCTCGACCAGCGTCAGCGGAGACGTCACCACTTCGGCTTCCCCCCGGGCCGCGAGGTCGAGCCAGGCGATCATCTTCCGGTCGCCGCGCACAGCCAGGGACAGGGCTTCGCAGTCGAGCACGAAGATGCGCAATGGTCGCTGCCTGTGCTCAGTGGCACGCTTCTTCACGCGGCCTCTCCGGCGTTGTGCTTTCCAGCGGCGCGGCGGCGTTCGTGTTCGGCGTCGAGGTCCTCCAGTTCCTCGAACGCTGCTGTGCGCTCCTCCTCAGTGAGGGGGCCGTATTCCTCCTGCAGCCAGTCCGACAGTTCCCGCAGCCGGTCCCGGTCGCGCTTGAAGCGCAGCGCTTCGGCGACGTACGCCGACATTCCCCGTTCTGCCGCCTCCGCGCGGATCTCTTCCAGGAGATCCTCGGGAATCGTCACCGTTACCTTCTTCATGGCCATACAAGAGACCATACTCTCGGTATCACACCCCGTACCAGTGCGTTCTCGTGACCGCCGGGTCGACGTTCAGGCGGTCGTGGCGGGACGTGGGCTGCCTTGGAAGACCTGGCTGGCGTGCCAGGAACGATGGGCGGCGGCGATGGGGCGGAGGCCCGACTGGGGGCCGATGACCGGACGGCCGGCGAGCGTGATGACGTGCTCGCGGGCGGCGGTGCTGCGGCCGACGAAGCTCTGTGAGACCAGGATGCGGTGGCCCTCGCCACGGCCCTCGCCGAGTCCGAGTACGCCTTTGTCGAACAGCTTGTGGTGCAGCGAGCACAGGCACAGCCCGTTTTCGAGGTCGTCCGGCCCGTCGAACGCCCACCAGCGGACATGGGCGGCCTCAAGCCCGACCGGCACCGTGCCGATCCTGCCGTCGTACCCGCAGAAGGCGCACTGGTACTCGTACGCCGTCAGGACCATCTCCCGCATGCGCCGGTCCCGCTGCCTGCGCTTGGCCGAGACCAGTCCGGTCTCGGCCTCCTCCAGTTCCAGGCCGACGGCTTCGCACAGCTCGCCGTGGAGGGAGGGCGGGAAGTTCAGATCGAGGAGTACACGTGTCATTCGGCCGAGCAGGGGCGGATCCCGCCGCAGCGCCGCCCGTAGCTCCGGCGTCAGCCGCCCAGCGGCGCCGGTTGCGCGCAGCTCCCTGACCCCGGTCCCGGGGCTGCCCGGACCGCGCTCGGTGCACACCTCCCACACGCCGTCACTCACCAGATGATGGAAGGGATAGGCGGGCGTCGTCCGGTTCCCAGGACCGTACTCCGCGAGCAGCCGTCGCAGGTCCTGCTCCACCGTGCTGTACAGCAGCTCGTCGTCGGCGTCCTGCTGGAACCGGCCGAGCGCGTACAGGAACAGCAACGGCTTGTGCGGAGCCCGCGCCCCGCTCCTGGTCCACTGCCTCAACTGCGCGGTGCGCTCGACCCAGTCCATGGTCGGCGATCGTAGTTGCGGCTCGTCACAGTGCTTGGTGGCGGGGCATGGCCGCAGTGACCGGCCGAACACCGAGCCACGACGCGGATCCCGGCTACCCGGGCATGATGCCGTGGATGCGGGAGAGGGTGAAGACGCGTTCGTCGTCGCGCAGGTGGCACCAGGCGTACAGGTAGGGCGGGTCGAGCACGGGCTCGCTGAGGATACGTACGGTCCGGTTGCCCGAGGCGGCGACGTACTCGACCGTGATGGCTGTGCCGACGTCAACGGCATGGGCGAGCTGGCGGACATCGCTGTACGACAGGTTCTTCGCGTACGCGGCGACGATCTCCTCGGTGTCCGTGCCGTAGGGGACCCCGGTGCCGAACGGGTCGGGAGCCGGGAGTGTCGGCGGGGCGGCCCGCAGCCTGGCGGCCAGCGCGCTCAGGTCGACGGTCACCGGAGTCGTCTGAGTCACCGTCGGCACGGACCGCTGCCGCCGGCCTGGGAGTGGGGGGACCGGGACCGGGGCGGCGGCACGTCGGCGCCGGGTCTTCTCGACGCGTACGGTTCCGTCGGCCCTCTCGGCGACGGGGGCGTAGCCGGCGGCCCGGAGCGCGGCGAGGGTCTTGTCGAGTGAGGTCCGGCTGACCAGGACGGTCGGTGCCAACACGCGTAGGCCGAGGGCGGCGAGCTTTCTGTGAGTGACGAGTTCGGCGAGGAGGGCGGCCTCTTCGCCATGGATCACACAGGCAGCGGGGGCGATGCGCACACGGCCGTGAGTGCGTGCGGAGTCGTTGATCAGGTACACCAGCGGCTGGGGGAAGGCGCCGACCGCGACGGCGCCCAGGTCGGCCGCGATGGCATCCGCCGTGCGGCCCGTGTCCAGGGCACGGCGAACGGTTGTGGGGCTGAACCGCCACACCGATGCCGTGCCACCGACTTCCTTGTCCGCGACGGTGTCCAGCAGTGCGGCGAGGCGGGCGGACGGTGTGCCGGTGACGACGGCGGTGAGGTCCGCGCCGAAACGGGCTGCCCTGGTGGCTGCCGGCAGCAGCCGCTCACAGGCAGCGGCGAGCGTTTTGGCGACTTCGGTGTCGTCGGCCCGCAGAGCGGCACCGATGGGGGACAGGCAGCCGCGGGCGACGACCCCGAGCAGTTCCGCTTCCCGGATTGCGGTGGCGAAGGGCGCGGTGTCCTGGGGGAGTTGTTCGGCGAGCGGGCGGTGCCAGGCAACCATCGGCCCCAGTTCCGCGGGGCTGTGCACTCCCCGGTGCGCCGGGAACTCCGCTGCGGCGGCGAGGAGCCCTTCTCGGGCCTGTAGACAGCCGTCGCAGGGCGGTGTTCCGGCGAGCGCGGGCAGTACCTTGCCGTCCTCGTCGCGGGCCTGGGCCGGAGTGAGCGGCAGCGTCCGCCAGGTGTGGAGAAGCGCGGTGAGCTGCTCCGCCGGTTCTCGTTCCGCCCAGGTGTCGTAGCCGTCCGTTGCCGCGACCCGGTCGCCGTCCTGGGCCAGCAGCCCGGCGCCGTACGCCGTCTCCAGAACAAGGCGTACGACGATGTCGTCGCACTGCGCCGCCTTGCTGATCCGGGACAACTCACGTGTTCCGACCCCACCGGACTTCAGCAGGACCGGCGGAGCAGCGGAGCACGTCGCCAGGACCGACGCGGCATGTGCGGCGAACGCCGTGGCGGCTGCCGCCGCCTCCCGGTCCACTTCCGCCGAGGTGACGGACGCCGTCCTCACGACGGGCGGAACGGGGTCAAAGGGGGCGTGCCAGCCGACTCCGCGCAGTGCGAGCGCCACCTCGGCGGGCATGCGTGTGGATCCGTACCCGGAGTACCGGTCCTGGACCAGCAGCCCCCGCTCCAGTGCCCAGCGCGCACCCGGCTCGGAGTCGCCCGACGGGGCCCTGAACGCGATCAAACGCGCCGGTGATTGAGCCTGTTCACCCTGGTGAGACGCTCGCCGCTCAAGCAGCTTCCGGGTGGACGCAGGTGCCGAAGCGATCACCGCGGCCACCCGCTCCGGATTGCTGTGGTGTTCCAGCAGGGCGGTCAGCCGATGCTTCTTGGTGGTGCCGGGCGACGAGATGCCCAGGGCCGCCAGCATGCGGCGCAGTTCCTCGGAGGTCGTGTTCGCCAGTAGCCGGGTGAGCGGAGCGTCCAGCCCCAGCGGCGAGTCCCACGCCTGCCGCAACGGCGTCGCCATGCGCAGCAGCCCTTCGCCGTCCGGCCAGACGAGTGCGCGGTCGGCCAGCGCCTCCAAGGCCGCGTCCAGCCCGCGAGTGCTCTCCGTTCCGGTCGCATCCAGCAGATCGGCCAGGGCGGCACACGGGACGGGCCCCCATGCTGCCAGTGCCTCGGCTACCTGCAGGTGTGGCAGCGCGAGTCCGGGCAGCACCGGGGCCACCGACGCCGGGCGCTGAAGGCGGTCCGCGAGTTCGCCGAACGATCGTGGTTCCGGCGGGGACACGGCATCCGGGCGAGCTGCCAGGACCCGCTCAAGCCGGTCGACTTCCAGATCACTCAGCCACGTGGCCAGAGTAGATCCGCTGGGCTTGCCGATGGGGACACCTCACAAGGACGAGTGCCAGTGGTCTCCGACCGGAATCGGTCCTGCACAGACCCAGAATGGCGGATCGCGGGGGACGCATGCGTCCTGAGTCGGCAGAAACCCGCTTCTGAGTGAAGGCGATGTCCTGCGACTCGACCCGGTGACGGCAAGTCGGCGGAATGAAATGTCTCTTATGTCGGAAATGAATGAGACCAGAACTGAGACCAGCAACGTCGAAGGCCCGGTGAGAGCAATGGCGGAGGATACGAGATTCGAACTCGTGAGGGGTTGCCCCCAACACGCTTTCCAACTCTGCAGGAGCACGTCCGGGCCCGTTCAGGGGCGTTCAGGGGGAGGGACAGAGCGCCGCTGACCAGTTGCTGAACGATGGCGAACGAACACGAACGAGACTGTGGATGAGACTGCGCTGGCTCGGCTGATCCCGAGGTCATCACGTTTCGACGTCTCCGTCAGGACGCGACCAGGAGGCGTGCCAGTGCAGAGGTGGGGGCGAAGGACACGACGGTTCAGTGCTAGTAGGTCGTGCAGGCGCGCTTTCTAGAAATCGAATGTGACCGCTACGTTGCACCTGACCTGTTCAGGACCTAAGCGGACAGCTATTTATAGCTGTACTTGCGAACCTGGTTGGTGGGAAGCAGCGATGTGCCGTTCCTATTGGCGCGCGTTGACCCTTGCGCTACCGTGGTGCGCACAGGGGTGTGACAGTGTTGGGGGGGTCTGTGGAAACGACCAAGCAACTAATCTGCCTGGCTAATTCCCGCAAGCATGGGGGCAGATGTATCGCTGGGATCGATCTTGAGTCAAGGGACTGGGTTCGTCCTATCAGTCATCGGTCGGGTCACGAGGTTTCAAAACTTGAGCGGCAATATGTCGGCGGCGTGGAGCCACAGCCTCTTGACGTCATAGCGATGAAATTTATTCGGCGTCATGAGTATGAATTTCAACGGGAAAACTGGCTTATTGATTCTTCCGCACGTTGGACCAAGTTGGGGCGGGTAAAGTGGGATGATCTGCTCCTTCTGGAGCGACACCCTTCGAGCTTATGGATAAATAGCGGAGATAATACAATAAAAGGAGTGAATGATCGTGTCTCGGTAGCCCAGTCGAGTGAGTTAGTGGACTCCCTTAAAATTATCCACGTGGATTCCGCTAAAATTATAGTGGATCGACCCTATGACGCGAATAGAGAACTTGATGTGCGAATCGAGTTCTGGCACGCGGATTCGCCGTATGTATTAAAGGTGACCGACTGTGTGCATGCGGATCGCTTCAGGGCAAAAGGGGTAGGGCACCACAAAATAGGTGAATCATTCCTCACTGTTAGTTTGGGCGAGGAATGGAAGGATTACTACTACAAATTGGTGGCGGCTATAATTGAACGCCCCAAAAGTGCAGCCAAATGACAGGTGAACTCCATCATGATGCTGACGATTGGTCATTCCACGCATCACTTCAGTAAGTTTGTCGAACTGCTTCGGGAGAGTGGCGTTACGGCAGTAGCCGATGTCCGATCGACTCCTAGCAGCCAGTTCGCGCCACAGTTCAATAGAGGCGCGTTAGAGCAAGGGCTTAAAGAGTCGGGCGTCAAATATGTTTACCTAGGTAAGGAGCTTGGAGCGCGAACGAAGGACACCACGTGCTATGTCGACGGGCGGGTAAAGTACGGTCGCCTTGCGCGGACGCCTGACTTCTTGGATGGCATTGATCGCTTGATGAAGGGCTCAGCGGCTGAGCGGATCGCCATCATGTGCACTGAGGGGGAGCCATTGAATTGCCATCGCACGGTGCTAATTTCCCAGGTGCTCACACAGCGTGGGGTGAGCGTTAAGCACGTTCACAGTGACGGGTGGAGTGAGAGCCATGCTTCGGCGATGGAGCGTCTAATGGCTAAGTTTGGGCTGGCGGAGCCTGAACTATTCCGTACGCCGGCCGAGCGAATCGAAGACGCGCTAAGTCGCCAGGAAGAGCGAATTGCGTACGTGAACCAAGACTTTCCTGTCGATCAGACGGCAGATGTATGAAAATCCATACGATTGGCTTCACGAAAAAGTCTGCCAAGGACTTCTTCGACCTCTTGCGGGCGTCGGGGGCTGAAATCCTTGTTGACGTTCGACTCAATAACGTGTCGCAACTGTCAGGTTTCGCCAAGCGGAATGACTTGGAGTATTTCCTGGAAGAGCTTTGCGGTATGGCGTATAGTCATCGTCCCGATTTGGCGCCGACGCAGAGCATGTTGGATGACTTCAAAAAGCATGGCGCCGACTGGGCGACTTATGAGGAGAGATTTCTGGGGCTTATGGAAGAGCGGAGCATCGAAGACTCTGTCCCACAGGAATTGCTGGCCAACGCTGTGCTTCTCTGCAGCGAGGACAAACCGCATCGCTGCCATCGTAGGTTGGTAGCGGAGTACCTGGCAAGGCGCTGGGACGGCGTCACAATCAAGCACTTGTTCTGACGCAGATGACCCTGGCCCGCCAGATGCCACGCGCACACCTATCAGAAGAGTAGGAAGCCTGGCTTCTCCCTGCCCAGCTCATGCAGATGACTCAGGTATTCCTGTGCCGTTGGTTCGGCGCTGTAGCGCTGTCTCATGACGGCCGCGAGTTCTCGACTGGTCATGTTGAGAGACGGGACGGACTGCCGCTCGCCCTGTAGAGCCCGCTCGCCATAGACGAGTGCTTGTTCGAGATCTCCGTCGCGCGCCGCGGCGACGCCCAGGGTTACCCGCGCTTCGGAGTTCCGCATAGGTGACCGCTCTGTACCGTCGAAATCCGTTCCGGCGCGCAACACTTCGTCTGCGAGCGTCCGTGCCAGTTGATCTTCCCCGGCCAGCCGGCAGCAGTCCAATGCGTGGGAACGCTTCCTGCGGCAGATCTGGCCGGACGACCAAGCGGCGCTGGACGCGTTGCAGGAATGGTTCGGGTACGTCCTCTCCGGCCGTACCGACCAACAGAAGGTTCTGCTCATCAAGGGGCCGTCCCGCTCGGGCAAAGGGACCATCGCCCGAGTCCTCAAGGAACTGGTCGGGCGTGAGAATCTCGCCGGGCCGACGCTCGCCGGGCTCGGCAGCAACTTCGGTTTGTCCACGCTGCTCGGCAAGCCGCTCGCGGTCATCTCCGATGCCCGTCTGTCCGGCAAGGACGGCGGGCAGGTCGTCGAACGGCTTCTCACCATCTCTGGGAGGACACCATCGACATCGACCGCAAGTTCCGCGACCCGTGGACCGGCAAACTGCCCACGCGGCTGATGATTCTCACCAATGAGCTGCCGAGCTTCGGGGACTCCTCCGGTGTCATCGCCCGCCGGTTCATCGTGCTCAACATGACGGTGTCCTGGCTCGGCAAGGAAGACACCAACCTCACCGACAAGCTGGCCGCCGAGATGCCCGGGATTCTCAATTGGGCCCTGGAAGGGCTGGCCCGTCTCCAGCGCATCGGCCGGATCACCGACCCGCCTTCCTCGCAGGAAGCGGTCATCACGATGCAGGACACAGCCTCGCCGACGAGCGCGTTCATTCGCGAGCGCTGCACCGTCGGAGCCGCCTGTGAGGTTCCGGTCGACACCTTGTGGGCGGTCTGGCGCGAGTGGGCCGAGGACAACGGCGTACGAGCCGTCGGGACCAAGCAGATGTTCGGACGGAATCTGCTCTCCGTCGTGCCGCAACTGCACCGGGCGCGTCCCCGCGACGCGTACGGCCGGCAGGTGCCCACGTACACCGGCATCACGCTCACGCCGTCCGATCGGCGATAGCCGGTGTCGCGACTCAAGCGACTCACGCCGCCCAGGAAACGGCCTCTGAGTCGCTTGAATCGCGACACACAGCAATGCGGACTCAACACACACCAGCTCGCGTGACCGCACCGAGGAGTGCCATGTCCCGGCTCGAATTGCTGAAGAACGAAGAGAACTCGCAGGACCTCGATCTCACCCTCCTCGCCGTGACGATCGAGGAAGCCGCACGCCGCCTGAGCATCGGCCGGACCACGATGTACGGCCTGATCCGTGACGGAGCCGTCCAGACGGTCCCGTTCGGCCGTAGCCGACGAGTCCCCGTTCAGGCGCTCATCAACTACCTGAACCAGCACATGCAGACCAGCATCAACCACGCCGCGGCGTAAGGAGCATCCATGGCCAAGCGGCCCAAGCGCCCGGACGGGGCGTCATCCATCTATCTCGGCAGTGACGGCTACTGGCACGGTCGAGTGACCGTCGGAATCCGTGACGACGGCAAGCCGGACCGGCGACACGTCATGAGCAAGGTCAGCGAAGGGGCGGTGATCAAGAAGGTCCGCGCGCTGGAGAAGCAGCGGGAAGAAGGCAAGGTACGAAAGCCCGGTCGGCCGTGGACCGTCAAGGCGTGGCTGCTGCACTGGGTCGAGGAGATTGCCAAGCCGTCGGTGCGAGAGAACACGTACGCCGGTTACGAGGTGGCCGTACGGGTCCACCTCGTGCCGGGCGTCGGGGCTCACCGGCTGGACAAGCTGGAGCCCGAACACCTGGAGCGCTTCTATAGCCGAATGCTGGCCAACGGCAGCAAGCCCGCCACCGCGCACCAGGCGCACCGGACGATCCGTACCGCGTTGAATCGCGCGATGCGCCGCGGCCACGTCACACGGAACGTCGCCACCCTCGCGGTCCCGCCGAGGATCGAGGAAGAGGAGGTGGAGCCTTACGACATCGAAGAGGTGCAGCGCCTGCTCTCGGAGGCCGCCAAGCTTCGGAACAGTGCTCGCTGGTCCATCGCGCTCGCTCTGGGGCTCCGGCGCGGGGAAGCGCTCGGGCTGAGGTGGGCAGACCTCAATACGGGCAGCGGAGTCCTGCGCGTCAGGAAGAACCGGCTGAGGCCGAAGTACTTGCATGGCTGCGGCGGCGACTGCGGCACGAAGCCGGGGTTCTGCAAGAAGCGCGTCAGGAAGAACGAGGACACGGCCAACACGAAGTCGCGCGCCGGCCGACGCGTCATCGGTGTTCCTGACGAACTGGTGAGGCTGCTGGAGCTCCACCGCAGAGAGCAGGCACGCGAACGGGCGATCGCGGGAGAGGACTGGCGAGAGTCCGGGTTCGTCTTCACCTCTCCGGTGGGCGAGCCGCTGGTGCCTACAGTAGTACGGACTACGACACCTGGAAGCGGCTGCTGACCGATGCGAAGGTTCGGGACGGAGGCCTGCACGATGCCCGGCACACCGCGGCGACGGTTCTGCTCATCCTCGGTGTCCCCGAACGGGTCGTGATGCAGATCATGGGCTGGTCGTCCACCGCGATGGCGGCTCGGTACCAGCACGTGACGGGCGGCATCCTGGCCAACGACGCTGACGACAGCGGCGCGGAGGGCTCCGAAGAGTCTCGTTGAGACTGCAGATGAGACTACGAACGTCGAAGGCCCCCGCAGCGAGCTGCGGGGGCCTTCGACGTATTGCCCGGTGAGAGCAATGGCGGAGGATACGAGATTCGAACTCGTGAGGGGTTGCCCCCAACACGCTTTCCAAGCGTGCGCCCTAGGCCACTAGGCGAATCCTCCGCCGCAAACAATACAAGACGTTGAGGGGTGCTCGCGAACACGTTCCCCGGAAGATCGTCGGAGCGAGGTCGCGCGGACGGATCTCGGGTGGGTCGCGGACGGATCGGGGAGATCCCGGACCCGGGCGGGTGGACTCGGAGGGGTGGGGATCGGCTAAGGTGGGCGTCAGCCCCTCACGTGGCGCTATCTGACTGAACTCCCCCAGGGCCGGAAGGCAGCAAGGGTAGGTCGGCTCTGGCGGGTGCGTGGGGGGCCCTTGTGTTTTCCGGACCGTTCCGGCGGTCCGTCCGTTCGCCCTCGGGGCGAACGCCTCGGGTGCCGTTCCCCGAAGGCTTGCCTGGGCGCTCGAACTCCGCCCCCAGCTGATTCGTCGCGCATGTGATCTACCTCTCGTCGCCCGCGCTGCGCCTCGGTGTGACCAGGGTCCCCGGTCGCCGGGGCGCGATGCGGAGTCGGTTGTCGGTGCGTCCCGATAACCTCGTAACTGTGTCGTCCCTTGCGCTGTACCGCCGCTACCGCCCCGAGTCGTTCGCCGAGGTCATCGGTCAGGAGCATGTCACTGACCCGCTCCAGCAGGCCCTGCGGAACAACCGGGTCAATCACGCGTACCTGTTCAGCGGGCCGCGTGGTTGTGGAAAGACGACCAGCGCGCGCATCCTCGCCCGCTGTCTGAACTGCGAGCAGGGGCCGACGCCGACGCCGTGCGGGACGTGCCAGTCCTGCCAGGACCTCGCGCGCAACGGCCCGGGTTCGATCGACGTCATCGAGATCGACGCGGCTTCGCACGGTGGCGTGGACGACGCCCGTGACCTGCGCGAGAAGGCGTTCTTCGGGCCGGCTTCCAGCCGCTACAAGATCTACATCATCGACGAGGCGCACATGGTCACCCCGGCAGGGTTCAACGCCCTGCTGAAGGTGGTCGAGGAGCCGCCGGAGCACCTCAAGTTCATCTTCGCGACGACCGAGCCCGAGAAGGTCATCGGCACGATCCGGTCGCGTACGCACCACTACCCGTTCCGGCTCGTCCCGCCCGGCACCCTGCGTTCGTACCTCGCGGAGGTCTGCGGCAAGGAGAACAGCGCGGTCGAGGACGGTGTGCTGCCGCTCGTCGTGCGGGCCGGGGCCGGGTCCGTCCGTGACTCGATGTCCGTCATGGACCAGCTCCTGGCCGGTGCGGGCGACGACGGCGTGACGTACGCCATGGCGACCTCGCTGCTCGGTTACACGGACGGGTCGCTGCTCGACTCGATGGTGGACGCCTTCGCGGCCGGCGACGGCGCCGCGGCCTTCGAGGTCGTGGACCGGGTGATCGAGGGCGGCAACGACCCGCGCCGGTTCGTCGCCGACCTGCTGGAGCGCCTGCGCGACCTGGTGATCCTGGCTGCCGTGCCGGACGCCGGGGAGAAGGGGCTCATCGACGCCCCCGCCGACGTCGTCGAGCGGATGTCGGACCAGGCGTCCGTCTTCGGCGCCGCCGAACTGAGCCGTGCCGCCGACCTCGTCAACCAGGGGCTGACGGAGATGCGTGGCGCGACCTCCCCGCGCCTCCAGGTGGAGCTGATCTGCGCCCGGGTGCTGCTGCCCGCCGCCTTCGACGACGAGCGGTCGTTCCAGGCGCGGCTGGACCGCCTGGAGCGCGGCGGGGCCTTCGCGGCGGCAGCGGGGGGAGCGGGGGGAGCGGGGGGAGCGCAGGCGTTCCAGGCCGCGCCGCCCGCCCTGGGGTACGTACCCGGGCCCGAGGCGCACCCGCCGATGCCGGCCGCCCCGTACAACCCGCCGGCCGCGGCACCGTACGCCGCGCCGCAGCAGGCCCCCGCACCGCAGGCCCCCGTACAGCAGGCCCCCGCACCGCAGGCCCCCGCACCGCAGGCCCCCGCCCCCCAGTCTCCCGAGTACGGGCAACAGCCCCCGGTCGCCGCCCCGGCCGAGCCCGCCGCTCAGCGGCCCGGCGCCTGGCCCACCCCGGCGGCTGCCGGTGGCGGGGAGCAGGCCCGTCGTCCCGGTGGCTGGCCCACCGCCTCGGCCCCGGGGGCCGGGGCGCCCCGCCCCGCCACTCCCGCTCCCGCCGCGCCGGCCGCTCCCGCCGCCCAGGCACCCGCTGCCGCACCGGCCGGGGGCCAGGACATGGCGCAGGGCGCCGGTCAGGTGCGGAGCATCTGGCCGGAGATCCTGGAGGCGGTGAAGAACCACCGCCGCTTCACCTGGATCCTGCTCAGCCAGAATGCCCAGGTCACCGGGTTCGACGGGACCACGCTCCAAATCGGTTTCGCCAACGCGGGTGCCCGCGACACGTTCGCCAGCAGTGGCAGCGAGGCAGTGCTGCGGCAGGCGCTGGCCGAGCGGTTCAACGCCCAGTGGCGCGTCGAGGCGATCGTCGATCCCTCCGGCGGCGGTGGCCAGCCGATGCAGAGCGGTGGCGGGCGCCCCGGTGGTGGCGGACCCGCGTACCAGGCGCCGCCGCAGCAGTCGTACGAGCAGCGCCCCCCGCCCGCCGCGCCGCCCCAGCAGCCGTACCAGTCCCAGGCGTCCCCGCCGCCCCAGCAGTTCCAGGGCGGGCAGGGGCAGGGCGGCTCCGGACCCGCGCCCGCGGCGTACGAGCGGTCCGCGCCCGAGCCGGTGCACACGGTCGCGCCGGAGGACGACACCCCTGAGGCCGACGACCCGGACCTCGTCGACTCGGCGCTCTCCGGGCACGAGCTGATCGTCCGCGAGCTCGGTGCCACGGTGGTGGAGGAGTTCACCAACGAGTAGCGGGGACCGCGGGGATCCGGACCCTGAAGGAACGCGCGGCCCCGGGCCCCGCCGTCCACGGACGGTTCGCGGACAGTCCACGGAGCGGAGGCCGTCGAGGCGTCCGGTCCCCGGCGGTTAGGCTGCACCCCGTGAAGGTCCTCGTCATCGGCGGCGGCGCCCGCGAACACGCCCTGTGCCGCTCTCTTTCCCTCGACCCCGAGGTCACCGCTCTGTACTGCGCTCCCGGCAACGCCGGTATCGCGGAGGTGGCCGAACTGCGCCCGGTGGACGCGCTCGACGGTGACGCCGTCGCGCGCCTCGCCACCGAACTGGGCGCCGGGCTGGTGGTCGTCGGCCCGGAGGCGCCGCTTGTCGCCGGGGTCGCCGACGCCGTGCGCGCGGCCGGCATCCCCTGCTTCGGCCCGTCCGGTGAGGCGGCGCAGCTCGAAGGCTCCAAGGCGTTCGCCAAGGACGTCATGGCCGGGGCCGGTGTCCCGACCGCCCGGAGCTACGTCTGCACCACCGCCGAGGAGATCGACACCGCGCTCGACGCCTTCGGCGCTCCGTACGTCGTCAAGGACGACGGGCTGGCCGCCGGCAAGGGTGTCGTCGTCACCGACGACATCGAGGCGGCACGCGCCCACGCGCTCGCCTGCGACCGGGTGGTCATCGAGGAGTTCCTCGACGGCCCCGAGGTGAGCCTCTTCGCGATCACCGACGGCACCACCGTGGTGCCGCTCCAGCCCGCCCAGGACTTCAAGCGCGCCCTCGACGGCGACGAGGGCCCGAACACCGGCGGCATGGGTGCCTACTCCCCGCTTCCGTGGGCGGACCCGAAGCTGGTCGACGAGGTCCTGGAGACGGTTCTCCAGCCCACCGTCGACGAGCTGCGCCGACGCGGTACCCCGTTCTCCGGTCTCCTCTACGCGGGCCTCGCGCTGACCTCGCGCGGCGTGCGGGTCATCGAATTCAACGCACGCTTCGGCGACCCGGAGACCCAGGTGGTCCTGGCCCGTCTCAGGACCCCGCTCGCCGGTCTGCTGCTCGCGTCCGCGAACGGCACGCTGGACGAGGTGCCGCCGCTGAACTGGCTCGACGACGCCGCCGTCACGGTGGTCATCGCCTCGCACAACTACCCGGACACCCCGCGTACGGGCGACCCGATCGAGGGTCTCGCCGACGTGGCGGCCCAGGATGCCCCGCACGCGTACGTCCTGCACGCCGGTACGAAGGCGGACGGGCGTACGGTCCTGAGCGCGGGCGGCCGGGTCCTCTCGGTGACCGCGACCGGCCCGGACCTCGGCACGGCCCGCGAGCGCGCGTACGCGGCCCTCGGCCGCATCCGGCTCGACGGTTCCCAGCACCGTACGGACATCGCGCTGAAGGCAGCCGAGGACGCCGCTGCCGCGGTCTGATCCCCGACCGCCTGCGGACGGGTCCCACCTGTTGGACGGGTTCTTCCACCTGCTGGACGAGTTCCACTCTGTGTACGCCCCTCTGTGGCGGCCGAGCGCGACACCTCGGCCGCCACTGGCGTATCCGCAGGCCGGACCGCTGCACCATCGCCTCCGCGCCCGCCGTTCGGCCGACGCCCCGGCCGCCCCCGGCCGCCCCCGTCCACCCCGGCCGCCCCACCGTTTTCTCCACTCCATGCGCCGGAGCGTGCTCCCGCGTGTGCGCTGCGTGCGCGGGGGAGAGGGTTGCCCATCAGTGGCGATAAGTCAGCAGCTTTACCCAAAGCCATTCCATCGGGTGACGGCTGGGCCATCCGGATGACGGCCGCGAAACCCCCAACTAGGGTGCGGCGCAAGGATTCCGGCACTTGGCCCACTGGCATTGCGATGTCCGAGGGCGGTGCCACAGTGGGGGAGTGAGCAACACCGTCGCGGGGGCAGAGGGGGTGACTTCCGGTCGTGTCCGGTACGGAGACTGCTGAGGACCTGGGCATGCGGGCCGCCCGGGCGCGTGCCCTCGCGCTGCTGCGCATCCGCAGCCGTGCGGTGGCGCTGGCCATCCTGCCCGCGGCGGTGGCCGTGGTCATGATCGCCGCAACCGCGCAGGGGCGTCTGGCCGGCGTCGGCTGGAACACCGCCCGCTGGGTGGTGGGCGCGACGGCCGTGGTGTTCCTGGTGCTGGCCGCCGGGGTGGCCGTCACCGTCGCGCGGGCCCGGCCTGCGCTCAGCCCGACCGTCGCCGTCGACGAGAAGTCCGCCCCCGACCTCTACCGGCTCGTGCGGGAGCTCGCCGACCGCATGGACGTGCCCGCGCCTTCGGCGATAGCGCTCACCCCCGACTGCGACAGCTGGCTGGAGGACCGCACGCACCCCTCCGCGCGCACCCACCCCTCCGCGCGGACCGGCGCCGGCGCCAAGGAGCCGGCCGCCGGGGACCGGCGCGAACGGGCGGCGCCGGTGCTGGTCATCGGGTCGCCGTTCCTGTGGTGGATGCGCGTCGGTGAGCTGCGCGCGGTGCTCGCCCCCGTCGTCGCCGGTACGGGCCTCGCGGCGCACCCCGACATAGCTGCCGCCCGGCGGTTCGTCCGAGGCCTCGACGGAGTCGTCGCGGACGCCGGGGGCCCCCGGCCCGGGCCCGCGCGGTCAAACGTTTCGCTGATCGGCGTGTTCGGCCGGATGTCCCGCGCCTTCACCGGCTGGGCCGCCCGGCTGCTGCTCCGCAGCTGTCGCGGGCACGCCGCCGAGATGGAGCGGTGCGTCGCGCTCTCCGCCTCGCTGCGCGCCCAGAGCGTGGACTACGGGGTACGCGCCGTCGCCCAGGAGCAGGTCGGGCTCGTCTATGCGGGCTGGGACCGGCTGCTGACCCGCGTCGCGCTGCCCGCGTGGCGGATGGGCCGGTGGCCGGCGCGGCTGGACGCGGGGGTGGTCTCCGCGCTCACCGAGCTGTCCCGGCGCGACCGGCTCGCCGAAGGGTTCGCCGCGCGCCTGGGCGAGCGCCCCGCCTGCGATCTCCTGGAGGAGCCCGGACTGGCCGACGAGGCGGCGTCGCTGCTCGCCGCGCGGCTCTTCCACGGCGGCCCCGCCCGGGGCGGCGAGTGGTCACCGGTCGACTGGCAGCGGTATCCGGAGGAGGTCGTCGACCGGAAGTGGCGTACGGAGGCGGCCCGGCTGCACGGTGTCATGGACGCCCTCGGCACCGCGGCCCCCGGCCCGGTCGCGCCCGCTCCCGCCGGGCACACCGCCCCGCGCCCCTCGGCGCACGGAGCCGTACGGGCCGCCGAGGCCGGAGCCCCCACGCTGGCCCGGGTCATCGACCACCTGGTGGGCCGGGGCGGCGGCGAGGAGCTCGCGGCCGCCGTCGGAGCGGCGGTCGCCCGCGAGGAGGCCGCGGAGGAGGCCGTCCGGGCCGAGGCCAAGTCTCCCGCTGCCGACGCGGCGAAGGGCTCGGCGGCGACCCCGGCGGACAGCACGGCGGCCAACGCCACAACGACGGGTACGGCTGCGAACGGCTCGGCTGCGACCGGCTCGGCTGCGACCGGCTCGGCAGGCCGCGGGGCGGCCGGCGGGAGCGGCCAGACCGTGGACCCGCTCGACTTCTGGGGCCCCGGCCCCCTCCCGCTCTTCCCGCTCCAGCCGCCCCGTACGGGCACGGAGCTGCTCGCCGACCACGTCACGGCGATGGTCTGCTGTGCCGCCGTGGACACGGCCGGGGCGGCCCCCGGTCTCGACTGGCTGGACGGCCCCGCGCTGCTGGTCGACGGGCTGCGCCGGACGGATCTGGGCACGCCGGTGCTCAGTCTGGTGGAGGACGGTGACGCGGAGCCGCTGCGCTCCTGGCTGTCCGAGCTGGGCATCCGGGAGGACAAGCCGGTCCGCCTGGTCTGACCGCGATCCGCGATCAGCCGCGCAGCTACGTCCGTGCCGTACCCGTACAGGACAAAGCTGACGAACACCGCGCCCCGGCGAACACCGCGCCCCGGCGAACACCGCGCCCCGGCGAACACTGCGCCCCGGCGAACACCGCGCCCGACGAACACCGCGCCCCGGCGCTCCCGCGCCCCCCGGCGCTCCCGCCCACCGTGCGACCCGGCGCTCGGGCTGGTGTGCGCGCCTGGTGCGGAGCCAACGCGCCCCCCGGATACGGAAATGTGTCCCGGCCCGTCGCAACGAACCCTCCGTATACGGAAATATGGCACCGTGTACGCAATCGGTCCGCGCAAGCGGGGCCGACAGGGGGCCGTTTCGCGCCCCGCGCACGCTCCCTCGCCCGGCGCACGCCGCCTTCCGCGCGCTCGTGCGGACCTTCGGTACGGGCCCAATACCCGGAAGGGTAGGTTCCGTTCACGTCAATTCACGACGAACGGTGACGAGGCGCATGCGTTATGTGATGTGCTGGGATCGGCCCTGACACAGGGCGCGCCAGAGTGGTACGGGGGACGTGAGGGAGGGGCCGGTCATGGGGGCGGAGCACAGTAGCCGCTGGGAGTCGGGTGCCCTCGCGCACGCCGTGAGCGATCCGTTCGGCCAGGGGCCGCTGCCCTGGTTGCGCAACAGCGAGAACTACCTCAACGACACGGGGCAGGTGGTCCCCTGGTACGCCGATCCCGAGCTGGGGCGCAGCGGCGGCGGCCCGCGCACCGCCGATGACGTGCGCCGGCAGGTGAAGGGGTTCGCGTCGCCCGGGGCGGCGGCGCCCGGTGAGGCGATCGACTTCCACATCACGGTCGACCCGCCCCAGCCGTTCTACGTCGACATCTACCGCATCGGTCACTACGACGGCGACGGCGCCCGGAAGATCACCACCGTGCCACGCCAGTCGGGGATCGTGCAGTCCGCTCCGCTCGCCGCCGACAAGACTGTTTCCTGCCACCATTGGTGGCTTTCCTGGCGGCTGCAGATCCCGGCGGAGTGGGCGGTGGGTGCTTATGTCGCCGTGCTGACGACCGTCGACGGCCATCGTTCGCACGTCCCGTTCACGGTCCGGGACGACCACCCGGCCGATCTGCTGCTGCTGCTCCCGGACATCACGTGGCAGGCGTACAACCTCTATCCCGAGGACGGCGTGACGGGCGCCAGCCTGTACCACGCGTGGGACGAGAAGGGCGGACTGCTGGGCGAGGAGGAGGCGGCGGTGACGGTCTCCTTCGACCGCCCGTACGCGGGCGCCGGGCTGCCGCTCCATGTCGGCCACGCCTACGACTTCATCCGCTGGGCGGAGCGGTACGACTACAGCCTCGCCTACGCGGACGCCCGTGACCTGCACGCGGGCCGCGTCGACCCGGGCCGGTACCGGGGCCTGGTCTTCCCCGGCCACGACGAGTACTGGTCGGTCCCGATGCGGCGCACCGCGGAGCTGGCGCGGGACACCGGGACCTCGCTGGTCTTCCTCTCGGCCAACACCATGTACTGGCAGGTGTCGCTCTCGGCGTCCCCGTCCGGGGTGCCCGACCGCCTCCTCACCTGCCGCAAGCGGCAGGGGCCGGGGAAGGCCGCGCTCTGGCGGGAGGTCGACAAACCGGAGCAGCTGCTGCTCGGCATCCAGTACGCGGGCCGGGTGCCCGAGCCCTCGCCGCTGATCGTGCGCAACGCCGACCACTGGCTCTGGCGGGGCACGGGGGCCGAGGAGGGCGAGGAGATCGCCGGCCTGGTGGCGGGCGAGGCCGACCGGTACTTCCCGCGCACGGCGCTGCCGGAGCACGAGAGCCGCATCCTGCTCGCGCATTCGCCGTACGAGGACTCCGAGGGTGCCCGGCGCCACCAGGAGACCTCGCTCTACCAGGCGCCGTCCGGGGCTCTCGTCTTCGCCTCCGGGACGTTCGCCTGGTCGCCGGCGCTCGACCGGCCCGGGCACACCGACGCACGCATCCAACAGGCCACGGCCAACCTGCTGAACCGGATCTGCAAGCGCGACTGACCCGCCGACGCGGGTGGGCCGGGGTGTCGTGGCTGCCGCGGGTGCGCCTTCGGCGGGCGGGGCCAGGGTGTGGTCCTGCCGCGGGTACACCTCCGGCCCGCCCCACGCGGCGGGCCCGCACCGGCATACGGGACAATCGGACCCGCGACCCTTGGATCAACCTACGCGGAGGCAGCGTGTCCGGTTTCGTAGAAAAGCCCGAGCCCGTACAGGTTCCGGGCCTCACCCACCTGCACACCGGCAAGGTGCGTGAGCTGTACCGGAACGAGGCGGGCGACCTCGTGATGGTCGCCAGCGACCGCATCTCCGCGTACGACTGGGTCCTGCCGACCGAGATCCCGGACAAGGGCCGGGTGCTGACCGCGCTGTCGCTCTGGTGGTTCGACCAGCTCGGCGACCTGGTGCCGAACCATGTCATCTCCACCGAGGTGCCGGCCGGCGCCCCCGCCGACTGGGAGGGCCGCACGACGATCTGCCGTGCGCTGCGGATGGTCCCGGTCGAGTGCGTGGCCCGCGGCTACCTGACGGGTTCCGGGCTCGTCGAGTACGACGACTCCCGCACGGTCTGCGGCATCGGCCTCCCCGAGGGGCTCGTCGACGGCTCCGAACTGCCGGGCCCGATCTTCACTCCGGCGACGAAGGCCGCCGTGGGCGACCACGACGAGAACGTCAGCTACGAGGCGGTCGCGCACACCGTCGGCGTGGAGACGGCGACCCTGCTGCGGCAGCTCACCCTCGACGTGTACCGGCGCGCCCGGGGCATCGCGCACGGGCGCGGCCTCATCCTGGCCGACACCAAGTTCGAGTTCGGCTGGGCGACCGGCGCGGACGGCACGGAGGAGCTGATCCTCGGCGACGAGGTGCTGACCCCGGACTCCTCGCGCTTCTGGCCGCTCGCCGAGTGGGAGCCGGGCCACGCCCAGCCCTCGTACGACAAGCAGTTCGTCCGCGACTGGCTGACCTCGCCGGCCTCCGGCTGGGACCGCAAGAGCGAGACCCCGCCGCCCGCCCTGCCGCAGCAGGTCGTCGACGCGACCCGCGCCAAGTACATCGAGGCGTACGAGCTGCTGACCGGCCTCAGCTGGAAGTAGCCCGCCCCCGCAGCTGGAAGCAGCCCGCCCCCGCGCTCCCCGCCGCCCCACCACGGGGGGCGGCGGGGAGCGCACTTGCACGAGGCGGCGCGATGTCCGGGAGCGGCGCGCCTTCCGGGAGACAGCGCGTTGCCGCCCTGCAGTGCGTTGCCGCCCTGCAGTGCGTTGCCGCCCTGCAGTGCGTTTCCCCCGAGGCAGTGCTGCTCCCCTGCGGCTGTGCTGGTCCCCTGCGGCGGCACTGCGTCTCCCCGGAGAAGGGGTACGGCTCCGAGGGGCGTCCGGACACGAAGAAGGCCCCGGTCCTGAGGACCGGGGCCTTTCTCACGTGGAGCGAACGACGAGGTTCGAACTCGCGACCTCAACCTTGGCAAGGTTGCGCTCTACCAGCTGAGCTACGTTCGCATCTGCGCCTGAGCGCGATGACAACTATACCCATCCCTGAGCCCGAGCGAAACGCACTGCCGCATGACGGTTCTCCACGCCCAGTTTGGAGACCGCCGACGAGAGGTAGTTGCGGACGGTGCCCGGGGAGAGCGAAGCCCGCGCGGCGATCTCCGCGACGGGGGCGCCGTCCGCCGCCAGTTCCAGCACCTCGGCCTCCCGGGCGGTCAGCGGCGAGTCCCCGGCGGAGATCGCGTCGGCGGCCAACTCCGGTTCCACGTAACGGTTTCCGCCGTGCACGATCCGGATGATCTCGGCCAGCCGGCGGGCGCTGAGCGTCTTGGGCACGAACGCGCGCACCCCTGCGGTCAGCGCGCGTTTCAGGTGCCCGGGACGGCCGTGGCTCGTCACGATCATGGTGCGGCAGCCGGGCAGTTCGGCCCGGAGGGATGTGGCCACGCTCACACCGTCGGCGCCCGGCATCTGGAGATCGAGGACCGCGACATCGGGCCGGTGGGCCAGCGCCATGGCGAGCGCCTCGGGCCCGGTCGCGGCCTCCGCGACCACGACGAAGTCGTCCTCCAGCGCGAGCAGCGCCGCGAGGGCGCCCCGGATCAGATGCTCGTCGTCGGCGAGCAGCAGACGCACCGGCGCGGGTGCCCCGGCAGCAGCGGATTCGGGTGCGGCGGTCAACGTTCCTCCACGAGTTCCGGCTCGCACGCGATGAGCGAGCCCTCCGGCACCGACACGTCCAAAGGCGCCGACACGTCCAAGGGCACCGACACGTCCGCCGGCACCGTGGCGGTGAGCCGGAAGAGCCCGCCCCCGGCCGGCCCCGCGTCCAGCGAGCCGTCGAGCGCGGCGAGCCGCTCCCGCAGCCCCGGCAGGCCCGAGCCCCCGGAAGCAGGGACAGGGCCGGGCCCAGGGGCGGCGGGCGCCCCGTCGTTCTCCACCGTCAGCCGCACGGTCCCCGCGTCCGCCGCGAGCCGGATCACGCAGTGGCGCGGGTCGCCGTGGCGCAGCACGTTGGTGGTCGCCTCGCGCACCACCCAGCCGAGCGCCGATCCGGCGGCGGCGGGCAGCCGGTCCGCCGCCGCCCGGTCCTCCTCGACCGCGCAGTCGATGCCCGCCGACCGCAACACCGCCTGAGCTCCGTGGAGTTCGGCGCGCAGGTCCGCCTCCCGGTATCCCCGTACGACCTCGCGGACCTCCTGCTGGGAGGCCCGGGCGATCCGTTGCACCTCGACCATCTGGTCCACGGCCGAGGGCTTCTGGCGCCGGGCGAGCTCGACGGCGAGTTCGCTCTTCAGCGCGATCACCGCGAGATTGCGGCCCAGCACGTCGTGCATGTCCCGGCCGAACCGGAGCCGTTCCTCCGCCACCGCCAGCCGTGCCTGGAGGTCGCGGGCCTCCTCCGCCTGCCACATCACGCTCAGACTCCACGCGGAGGGCCGCACCGCCAGCAGCATCAGGAGGCCGCTGAGCAGCCCCGCGCCCGCCACCCCGGCCAGCGTCCCGCCCCGCACCCCGACCGCGGCGAAGAGCCCGGTGCTCACCGCCGCGTACGCCAGGCAGTGCAGCAGGAAGCGGCGGACCGGCACGAGGAGGACGTACGGGGTGACGAAGGCGATCGGCAGGTCGAGGGCGAACATCGTCAGCCCGTCGCCGTCGATCCCGTGGGTGGCGGCCAGTGCCACGAGCAGCCCGAGCCCGGCAGCGAGCAGCGCCACCGGGACGGCCAGACCGCGGGCGGGGAAGGCGCCCCGGCCCAGGTAGGACCGGTGGGCCGGGAGCAGGGTCCGGTGCAGGTACGCGCACTGGGCGGCGCAGACCAGGGTGAACAGGCCGCCCAGCGCCCAGTGCAGCGGGTCGTGGCGCAGGTCCGCGGCGAGCGGGGCGAGGCCCCAGGAGAGGAGGAAGAACCAGGGCATCGTCTCCAGGGTCGCCCGCTGGTAGAGGTCGATGCGCTGGAGCCGGCCGCGCCCCTGCCAGCGGCGCCGCCATTCCCTCGTACGCCGGATCACCGTTTCTCCGTCCCCCGTGCCGTCGCCGCCGTGGGTCAGCGCCGCGGGTCCCATCGGAACCACCGCCGCCCAGCAAACACGGCGAAGCCGGTCCAGGCCAGAGCGGCGACCGTCGCGCGTACCAGCGCACCGCCGGACCCGCCGCCCAGCCATCCGGCGCGGACGAGGGTCATCACCCCGGTCAGCGGCAGCAGTTCGCAGGCGGCGGCGAGACGGTCCGGGAACACGGCGAGCGGGACGAAGAGCCCCGAGCCCATTCCGGAGACGAGGAAGAACGGCAGGGTGGTGAGCTGCGCCGTCTGCACGGTGCGGGTACCGGCCGAGGTGAGCGCCGCGAGCCCGGCGAGCAGGACGCAGCCGAGCAGCAGCCCCGCCACCAGCAGGGCGGGCCGCTCCGGCGCCCCCAGACCCAGCGCCGCCCCGCCGACCGCCACGATCAGCGCGCTCTGCGCGAGCAGCAGAAGGGCGGCGGGCAGCGCCGTCCCGCCGAGGATCTCCAGGTCCCGGATCTCTCCCGTCCGCAGCCGCTTCAGCACCAGCTCCTCGCGCCGGGCGACGTACGTGGAGACGAGGTTCATGTGGACGACCTGAATCAGCGCCGCCCCGATCCCGCCGGTCAGCGCGGCCCCGGCGACGGACATCCCGGCGGGTCCGAGATCGACCCGGTCCAGCGAGGACTTGAGGGCGACCGTCATCGCCAGGGGCATGAGGAGCGCGACGAAGACCGCCGTCCTGTTCCGGGCGAGCAGTGCGAACTCGGCTCGGGCGAGGGCGATCAGCCGCCGCCCCGCCGTGGTGCGGGTGGTGGAGATGCCCGACGTGGTGGTGATGCTCATGCCGCCGCCCCCTGCGTCCGTCGTGCCCCGGTTCCCTCCGGGCTCCCGGGAACCGCGCCCCCGGGAACCTCCCCGCCCCCGGTACGCGCGATCTCCAGGAACGCCTCCTCCAGCGACCCGGACCGGGCCTCGAGCCCGTCGAGGACGACGCCCTCACGGGCCGCCCAGCCGAGAAGGGTGCCCAGCGACTCCTGGAGGAAGCGGGTACGGATCTCGACCCACCCGCCCACCACCGTCCGGTCCGGGCCCCCCGGGCCCGCGGGCAGCCGGCCGGCCGGGACGTCCTCGGGCAGCCGGAACCTGATGCGGGCCGGCTGCCCGGCCGTGACCTCGGCCGTCGTCCCGGAGGCCACGATCCGGCCACCGTGCATGATCGCCAGCCGGTCTGCGAGCGCCTCGGCCTCCTCCAGGTGATGCGTGGTCAGCAACACGGTCGTGCCGCCGTCCCGCAGGCTCCTGACGAGCTCCCAGGTGTCGCGCCGGCCCTTCGCGTCGAGCCCGGTCGTCGGCTCGTCCAGGAAGAGGACCTCCGGGCGGGCGACCAGGGCCAGCCCCAGGTCGAGGCGCCGCCGCTCACCGCCCGAGAGCTGCTTGACGCGGACCCGGGCGCGGCCGGTCAGCCCCACCAGCTCCAGCACCTCCCCGACGGGCCGGGCACCGCTGGTGCACGCGGCCCACATCCGTACGGTCTCGGTCACCGTCAGGTCGGACGGGAAACCGCCCTCCTGGAGCATCACCCCGGTCCGGGCCCGGACGGCACCCCGCTCGCGGTACGGGTCGTGGCCGAGGACGCGTACGGTCCCGGCGTCCGGCACCGCGAGCCCCTCCAGCAGCTCCACCGTGGAGGTCTTCCCGGCACCGTTGGTGCCGAGCAGGGCGAAGAGCTCCCCGCGCGGTACGGAGAAGGAGATCCCCGAGACGGCCTCGAAGCCGTCCGCGTACCGCCGTCGCACCGCGTGGGCCTCGATCACCGCCGTACCGGCAGGGGCAGGCATGCCGTCGTGGCCGTCGTCTCTGGTCATGCACTCAAGGCTGGCCGGGGCGGGGGCCCGGCGGCAGTGCGAGCCGTCACCCCCCCGCATGACATCTGTCATGACGGACACGGGCACGGGCACGGGCACGGACACGGACGACGGCCGAGGAGAACCGGATCCCCGAAAGGAAAAGGGTCGGCCCCGGCCCCGCGCACGCATCCCGCGCACACGAGAAAGACCCCGGTCGAAATCGACCGGGGTCTTTCTTTTGGAGCGGACGACCAGGTTCGAACTGGCGACCTCAACCTTGGCAAGGTTGCGCTCTACCAACTGAGCTACGTCCGCATTGCCTCCGCTCGGCTTTCACCGGGCGGCGCGAGCACCACTCTACCCGATCCACCGGAGTGGTCGGAAAGCGATGCAGAGCGGGTGACAGGAATCGCACACTGCGCCTCCCCCCTGGAAGGGGGGTGTTCTACTACTGAACTACACCCGCACGCTGCTGTGGTTGGGGCCTTTCGGCCTTGCCCCTTGGCGTGATCCAGACTCTATCCGAACTCCAGGGGTGAAGCGCAAGTCGGCTCCCCCGCCGATGTCGTGGTGACGCTCCGCAGCGGTCGCCCCGGAGGTCCCTGCGGACCTCCGGGTGCCGCCACCGTGTTCTGCCCCTCGCTCAACTCGCTTGTTCGAACGCCTCGTAGACCCTCTTCGGGATGCGTCCCCGGGCCGGCACGTCCAGCTGGTGCGACCGCGCCCACGCGCGGACGGCCGCCGGGTCGGGGGCGAGGGAGGTGTGGTGATAGGAAACGGGGGTCTTGCCGTGCTTTCCGGCTTTTGTCTGCTTTCGGCCGGCCGCCACGTACGGAGCCAGCGTCTTCCGCAGCTTTTTCGCGTTGACGGGATTGAGATCGATCTCGTAGGACTTCCCGTCGATGGCGAAAGTAACCGTTTCCGCCGCCTGTCCTCCGTCGATGTCGTCGGAGAGCGTGACCACTACGCGTTGCGCCACGGATATCGGTCCTTTCCTGCGGCGCCCGCGCGTCTGACGTGCGCGGCCGCCGGCCTTCCGGCTGCCTGGGGTTGTGTCGTCGGATCAGGCCGGGCTCGCGGGCTCCGGCCCGATCCCGAGGCGTCGGTCTTCCGGTGTTCTTCGAGCCGTGTTGCTTTCCTCGGTAATCATTTGTACAGCGGTGGTACGGCATTGTGAAGCCCGCTCAATTGTTTCGCGTGTCCGTCCGCAATCGGTACTGATTTTTTCCCCGGACTTTTCCCCGAACCAGTGGTGATCGATATCCGTACGTGATCCGAGGATCCTTGTCTACCCGCGTAGAAATTTCCGGCAGGTACGCTGACAGGACCCGCCGGGGTCTGGGGAACCCCCCGGAGACCCAGCCGCACCACACCATTGGGAGTGCCAGTGGCACGCGTCGTAGTCGACGTCATGCTCAAGCCGGAGATCCTCGACCCGCAGGGACAGGCGGTGCAGCGCGCACTGCCCCGTCTCGGCTTCGAGGGAATCGCCGACGTTCGCCAGGGGAAGCGTTTCGAGCTTCAGGTCGAAGGGCCGGTCGATGACGCCGCCCTGGCCCGGATCAACGAACTCGCCGAGACCTTCCTCGCGAACACCGTCATCGAGGACTTCGTCGTGAAGGTGGAGTCCGAGGAGGCCGCGAAGTGACCGCTCGTATCGGCGTCGTCACTTTCCCCGGCACCCTCGACGACAAGGACGCGCTGCGCGCGGTCCGGGTCGCGGGGGCCGAACCCGTGTCGCTGTGGCACCGCGACAAGGACCTGCATCAGGTCGACGCGGTCGTCCTCGCGGGCGGCTTCTCCTACGGCGACTACCTGCGGGCCGGAGCCATCTCCCGCTTCTCGCCGGTGATGGAGACCATCATCGAGCAGGCGAAGGCGGGCATGCCGGTCCTCGGCATCTGCAACGGCTTCCAGATCCTGACCGAGGCGCATCTGCTGCCCGGCGCGATGCTGCGCAACAACCACCTCCACTTCATCTGCCGCGACCAGAAGCTGCGGGTGGAGAACACGGGGACGGCCTGGACCGCGGACTACGCGGACGGCCAGGAGATCTCCGTACCGCTGAAGAACATGGACGGCCGCTACACCGCCGACGAGCGCACGCTCGACGAGCTGGAGGCCGAGGGCCGCGTCGCGTTCCGCTACCTGGACGTGAACCCCAACGGCTCGCTCCGTGACATCGCCGGCATCAGCAACGCCGCCGGCAACGTCGTCGGCCTCATGCCGCACCCCGAGCACGCGGTCGAGCCGCTGATCGGCACCGGCGGCACGGACGGCCTCGGTTTCTTCACCTCGATCATCAAGAAGCTGGTCAACGCATGAGCCTGGATACGGTCAAGCACGCGGCCGAGACCCCGGACGCCGAACAGCCCTGGAAGGAACTCGGCCTCAAGGAGGACGAGTACGCCCGCATCCGCGAGATCCTGGGCCGCCGTCCCACCGGCGCCGAGCTCGCCATGTACTCCGTGATGTGGTCCGAGCACTGCTCCTACAAGAGCAGCAAGGTCCACCTCAAGCAGTTCGGCGAGAAGGTCCCCGCCAACGACGCGATGCTCGTCGGCATCGGCGAGAACGCCGGTGTGGTCGACGTCGGCCAGGGTTACGCGGTCACCTTCAAGGTCGAGTCCCACAACCACCCGTCGTACATCGAGCCCTACCAGGGTGCGGCGACCGGCGTCGGCGGCATCGTCCGCGACATCCTCGCCATGGGCGCCCGCCCGATCGCGGTCGTCGACCCGCTGCGCTTCGGCGCGGCCGACCACCCCGACACCAAGCGCGTCCTGCCGGGCGTCGTCGCGGGCATCGGCGGTTACGGCAACTGCCTCGGCCTGCCGAACATCGGCGGCGAGGTCGTCTTCGACGCCTGCTACCAGGGCAACCCGCTCGTCAACGCCGGCTGCATCGGCGTGATGAAGCACGAGGACATCCACCTCGCCCAGGCGTCCGGCCCCGGCAACAAGGTCATCCTCTACGGTGCCCGCACCGGCGGCGACGGCATCGGCGGCGTCTCGGTCCTCGCGTCCGAGACCTTCGAGTCGACCGGCCCGGCCAAGCGCCCGGCCGTCCAGGTCGGCGACCCGTTCCAGGAGAAGCTCCTCATCGAGTGCACCCTGGAGATCTTCCAGGAGAAGCTCGTCGCGGGCATCCAGGACCTCGGCGGCGCCGGGCTCTCCTGCGCCACGTCCGAGCTGGCGTCCGCCGGTTCCGGCGGGATGCGCGTCGAGCTGGACACCGTGCCGCTGCGCGACTCCTCCCTCTCGCCCGAGGAAATCCTCATGAGCGAGTCGCAGGAGCGCATGTGCGCGATCGTCGAGCCGCAGCACGTGGACCGCTTCCTGGAGATCTGCGAGAAGTGGGAAGTCATCGCCACCGTCATCGGTGAGGTGACCGAGGGCTCCCAGCTGGAGATCTTCTGGCACGGCGAGCAGATCGTGGACGTTCCGCCGCGGTCCGTCGCCCACGAGGGCCCGACCTACCACCGCCCGTTCGCCCGCCCCGAGTGGCAGGACGCGCTCCAGGCCGACGACGCCGGCAAGCTGGCCCGTCCGGCGAACGCCGCCGAGCTGCGCGCGCAGGTCCTCCAGCTCGTCTCCTCGCCGAACCAGGCGTCGAAGACGTGGATCACGGACCAGTACGACCGGTTCGTGCAGGGCAACACCGTGCTCGCGATGCCCGAGGACGCCGGCATGGTCCGCATCGACGAGGAGACCAACCTCGGCGTGGCCATGGCGACCGACGGCAACGGCCGCTACGCGAAGCTCGACCCCTACACCGGTGCGCAGCTCGCGCTGGCGGAGTCGTACCGCAACGTCGCCGCCTCCGGTGCCAAGCCGCTCGCGATCTCGGACTGCCTGAACTTCGGTTCGCCCGAGGACCCGGACGTCATGTGGCAGTTCGCCGAGGCCACCCGCGGTCTCGCGGACGGCTGCCTGGAGCTCGGCACCCCGGTCACCGGCGGCAACGTCTCGCTGTACAACCAGACCGGTGACACCGCGATCCACCCGACGCCGGTCGTGGCCGTGCTCGGTGTGATCGACGACGTCACCCGGCGCACCCCGGTGGCGTTCTCGCAGGAGGGGCAGCTGCTCTACCTGCTCGGCGACACGCACGACGAGTTCGGCGGCTCGGCCTGGTCCGAGGTCGTCCACCAGCACCTCGGCGGGATGCCGCCCAAGGTCGACCTGGGCCGCGAGAAGCTGCTCGGCGAGATCCTGATCTCCGCGTCGCGCGACGGCATGATCGACGCCGCGCACGACCTGTCCGACGGCGGTCTCGTCCAGGCGGTCACCGAGTCCTGCCTGCGCGGCGGGAAGGGCGCCCGGCTGGTCGTCCCGGACGGCCTGGACGCGTTCACCTTCCTCTTCTCCGAGTCGGCGGGGCGCGCGGTCGTCTCGGTGCCTCGCAGCGAGGAGCTCCGCTTCAACGACATGTGCGGCGCGCGAGGTCTGCCCGTCACCCGCATCGGTGTCGTGGACGGTGACGAGATCGAGGTCCAGGGCGAGTTCAGCATCCCGCTGAGCGAGCTGCGGACCGCACACGAGGGCACGATTCCGGCGCTCCTCGCCTGAGTCTCCCTGCTGCGTTACGTACGCCGATGCCCCCGCCCGCCGGGCGGGGGCATCGCGCTGTCCGAGGGCGGGCCCCGCGGGCCGGTGTCCGGCGCCCCTCGAAGCCGTACGCTCGTTGCCATGCCGCCGTCCCGCAAGCGCGCCCGCCGCTACGACCCCGTCCGCACCCGTACCGCCGTACTGGCCCAGTTCACGCTGGTCGGGCAGGCGGTCGCGGGACTGACCGGCGATCAACTCGCGCTGCCCACCCGGCTCGGCGACTGGACCGTGCGGGAGCTGGCCGTCCACCTCACGGAGGCGCTCTCGGCGGTGTGCCGGAACCTGGAGCTGCCCGAGCCGCGCGGCGCGAAGCCGGAACTGACCTTGGTCCAGTGGCCGTTCTCGACGGCGGCGCGAGCCGAGCAGATCGACGAGGACGTCCGCGCGCTCGCCGCCGCCCACCCCGGACCGGCAGCTCTGTACGGAGAGGTCGCGGCCCGCTTCGAGGCAGTGGTGGGCCCCGCCGACCCCGACCGGCTGCTGCCGACCCGCACCGGCTCGATGCGCCTCGGCGACTACCTGGTCACCCGGACCGTCGAGCTGATCGCACACACCGACGACCTCAACGCGGCGACCGGCCTGGACATCCCGTACGACCGGCAGGCCCTGGCCGCCGCCACCCGGCTTCTCGCGGACGCCCTCGCCGAACGGGCGCCCGGCGGCTCGGTGGAGGTGCGCGTCCCGCCGTTCGCCGTGGTCCAGTGCCTCGGCGGGCCCCAGCACACGCGCGGCACGCCCCCCAACGTCGTGGAGACCGACCCGCTCACCTGGATCCGGCTGGCCACCGGGCGGGCCGGCTGGGCCGGGGAACGGGACGCGGCGCGGATCTCCGCGAGCGGGGAACGCGCCGATCTCGCGGGGCTGCTGCCGCTGATGGGCTGAGCGGCAGGTGAGGGGCTGACCGGCAGGAACGTCCCGCCGCCCGGTGTCAGGTACGGGCGGCGGGACGGGTCCGGTGAGAGAGGGCGGAACGGGTCCCGGCGTGCGCCGGGACGCGGGATCAGAACGGCGAGGTGCCCGTGCTCGCCGGGTACGGCAGCAGCTCCGCGTCCGTCCGCTCCCAGAACGCCCGCAGCTCCGCCAGCAACTCCGGCTCCTCGGTGGCCCGGTTCGCCTGCTCGCGCTGGTCCTCGCGCAGGTTGAAGAGCTGGTCCCCGCCGGACTTGCCCCGGTAGTACTTCCAGTCGCCCCGGCGCACCGCGCGCTCGCCGCGCACCCGCCAGAACAGCTCGCGCTCCGGCACCTCTTCGCCCCGCAGCAGATAGCCGCCGAGGCTGGTGCCGTCCAGCGGGTACGCGGGGGCGGGGCGGGCGCCCGCGATCTCCAGCAGCGTCGCGGTCCAGTCCGGCGAGAACACCGGCAGGTCGCTGACCTGTCCGGCGTCGATCCGGACCGGCCAGCGCAGCACCGCCGGCACCCGGATGCCGCCCTCCTGGAGCGAGCTCTTGTTGCCGGAGAGCGGCCACTGGTACGAGAAGCGCTCGCCGCCGTTGTCGCTGGCGAAGAAGACCAGAGTGTCCTCCTCCTGACCCGACTTCTTCAGCGCGTCGAGCACCTTTCCGACCGAACGGTCGAGGTCCTCGACCATCTCCTTGTACTTCTCGACCGACCCGCCGTCGTTGTGGAACAGGGCGGCGGCATTGCCCGCCTTGATCTTCCGGACGACCTCCGCGCTCTCCTCGGTGTCGCCGTCCGCGATCCACGGCCAGTGCGGGGTGGTGAAGTTGAGGTTCAGCAGCCACGGCTTGTCGTGGTCACGCCGGACGTACTCGCTCGCCCGCTCGGTGAGGATGCGCGTGTAGTAGCGGAGGTCCTTGTACTCGGCGTCGCCCTCGTAGAGGTCGTACTCGCCGCCGAGGCCGAGCTTGGAGTAGTACTCCAGCGCCCCGCCGAAGTTGCCGAAGAACTCGTCTCAACCCGACTTGGTGGGGCTGTAGTCCGGCAGGTAACCGCAGTGCCACTTGCCGATCAGCGCGGTGGCGTAACCGGTGGAACGCAGCAGTGAGGCGAGCGTCGGGTGGGTCGGCTCCAGCCCCACCGACCGGTCCGCGATCGGCTCCGCGAGCCCGCCCGCGGTGCGCCCCGGGTAGCGGCCGGTGTAGAGGCTGAAGCGGGTCGGCGAGCAGGTGGCGGAGCCCGCGTACGCGTCGGTGAACCGCACGCCCTGGCGGCCGATACGGTCCAGGTTCGGCGTCCTGATGTGCGGGGCGCCGTACGAGGAGAGGTCGGCCCAGCCGAGGTCGTCGCCGAGGATGTAGAGGATGTTGGGACGGCGGGAGTGCCTGCCGCGCGCCGCCCGGAACGGCCTCTCCCCGGCGTCCGGCTTCGGCGACGCGCCGGCCGGGGCGGCGGACGCGGGTCCGGCCGACAGTCCCACGGCCGCGGTGGCGGCGGTCGCGCCGACGGCGGTGCCGAAGGCGCGGCGGGAGAGCGAACCGGACGGCCCGTCGGCACCGGCGTTCCGGTCCGGGTTCTGGCCCTGGTTGCGGCTCTGGTTCTCGTTCTGGTTCGGGGCGGAAGACATGGCGACTCCGGGCACGGGGCCTCCGCGGGGCAGCCGGGCGCGCACGGGCGCACCCGGACCCGTACGGAAGCGGGCGGGAAGCAGAGGGGGAAGGCGGTGCGGACACCCGACGGCACGGGTGGGCCCGGGAGGGATCCACTGCCGAGGGGTACGCGAGGGGGCCCGCACATGCGGTGCGGGCAGCGCGCTCAGGGATTCACGAGCCCGGGCGTCCCTGGGTCCGGGGACTCAGGAGCTCGGCGGCGCGGGCGCTCAGGAGCAGCGACAGATGGCGCTCGCCAGGCGTCCCAGATCGACGTGGCGGCGCTCCACGAGCGTGACCGAGAGATCACCGAGGGGCTGCATGGCCCCGGAGCCTGCCGTCTGGACGTGCCCGTGTCAATGATCGTCTCGCGGTACGGACGGGCGTACCGCTATCCGGACTCGGAGCGCCGCTCGGAGCGTCGGCACGGTCCTCGGCGCCCGTCTGCGGCGCCGTGCAGTGTGAGGCTCGCCACGGAACGGACGCCCGGAGTGGGCCTCCGCCCGCCTCCGGGCCCGCCTCACCCAGAGCGACGGACGGGGCGGGCCGCCGACGGTCGCCGCGGCACCCCCGTCGGCCGGGAGAGGCCGCAGTGCTGGGCTCCGGCGGTCAGGCCGCCCAGGGGCCGTTCTCCGGGATCGAGCGGTGATCACTCCCGGTGATCAACGAGACCCCCCGGAAACGGACTTCCCGCTTCGCGTCCGCGCACGTCCGGGCGGCTCCGGGCGCCGGTGCGGGGCCCGTCCCCAATTCGGACCAGTGGTCGACCTCGCCTACACTCGGTGGCGTGCCTCGTGGTGATGGACGACTCAACCACGACCTGCTCCCCGGCGAGAAGGGCCCCCAGGACGCTTGCGGCGTCTTCGGTGTCTGGGCTCCCGGCGAAGAGGTCGCCAAGCTCACCTATTTCGGACTGTATGCCCTGCAGCACCGTGGACAGGAGTCCGCGGGCATCGCAGTGAGCAACGGGTCGCAGATCCTGGTCTTCAAGGACATGGGACTGGTCTCGCAGGTCTTCGACGAAACGTCTCTGGGGTCGCTCCAGGGCCATATCGCGGTCGGTCATGCCCGTTACTCCACCACCGGTGCCTCGGTGTGGGAGAACGCGCAGCCGACGTTCCGTGCCACCGCGCACGGCTCGATCGCCCTCGGCCACAACGGCAACCTGGTCAACACGGCCCGGCTCGCGGAGATGGTCGCCGACCTGCCGCGCAAGGACGGCCGCGCCACCCAGGTCGCCGCGACCAACGACACCGACCTCGTGACCGCGCTGCTCGCCGGGCAGACCGACGAGGAGGGCAAACCGCTCACGATCGAGGAAGCCGCCACCAAGGTGCTTCCCGAGGTCCGCGGCGCTTTCTCGCTGGTCTTCATGGACGAGAACACCCTCTACGCCGCCCGGGACCCGCAGGGCATCCGACCGCTCGTCCTCGGCCGCCTGGAGCGCGGCTGGGTCGTCGCGTCGGAGTCGGCCGCCCTCGACATCTGCGGCGCCAGCTACGTCCGCGAGATCGAGCCGGGCGAACTCGTCGCCATCGACCAGAACGGTCTGCGCACCTCCCGATTCGCGGAAGCGAAGCCCAAGGGCTGCGTCTTCGAGTACGTCTACCTGGCCCGCCCCGACACCGACATCGCCGGGCGGAACGTCTACCTCTCCCGCGTCGAGATGGGCCGGCGCCTCGCCGCCGAGGCCCCTGTCGAGGCGGACCTGGTCATAGCGACACCGGAGTCCGGCACCCCCGCCGCGATCGGTTACGCCGAGGCCAGCGGTATCCCGTTCGGCGCCGGCCTGGTCAAGAACGCCTACGTCGGCCGGACTTTCATCCAGCCCTCGCAGACCATTCGTCAGCTGGGCATCCGGCTGAAGCTGAACCCGCTCAAAGAAGTCATCAAGGGCAAGCGCCTGGTGGTCGTCGACGACTCGATCGTCCGCGGCAACACCCAGCGCGCGCTGGTCCGGATGCTCCGCGAGGCCGGTGCCGCCGAGATCCACATCCGGATCTCGTCCCCGCCGGTCAAGTGGCCCTGCTTCTTCGGCATCGACTTCGCGACCCGCGCCGAGCTCATCGCCAACGGCATGTCCGTCGACGAGATCGCCACGTCGCTGGGTGCCGACTCGCTCTCGTACATCTCGCTCGACGGGATGATCGAGGCGACGACGATCCAGAAGCCCAACCTCTGCCGCGCCTGCTTCGACGGTGAATACCCGATGGAGCTTCCGGACCCGGAGCTGCTCGGCAAGCAGCTGCTGGAGACCGAGCTGGCCGCCGGCCCCGCCGCCACCGCGGCGGCCGACGCGCTGCGTCGTCCGTGATCCGGACCGACCTGCGTTCCCACCAGCCCCGTATTCCCACACGAAAGATCCCGGGCAATGTCTGAGACAACAGGTGCTTCCTACGCGGCGGCCGGCGTCGACATCGAGGCCGGCGACCGCGCGGTCGAGCTGATGAAGCAGTGGGTGAAGAAGACCAAGCGCCCCGAGACCGAGGGTCTCGGCGGGCTCGGCGGTTTCGCCGGACTCTTCGACGCCTCCGCTCTCAAGCGCTACGAGCGTCCGCTGCTGGCCTCCGCGACCGACGGTGTCGGTACGAAGGTCGACCTGGCGCGGCAGATGGGCGTCTACGACACCATCGGCCACGACCTGGTGGGCATGGTCGTCGACGACCTCGTGGTCTGCGGCGCCGAACCGCTCTTCATGACCGACTACATCTGCGTCGGCAAGGTGCACCCCGAGCGTGTCGCGGCGATCGTGAAGGGCATCGCCGAGGGCTGTGTCCTCGCCGGCTGCTCCCTGGTCGGCGGCGAGACGGCCGAGCACCCGGGGCTTCTCGGCCCGGACGACTTCGACGTCGCCGGCGCGGGTACGGGCGTGGTCGAGGCCGACCGCCTGCTCGGCCCCGAGCGCATCCGCAAGGGTGACGCGGTCATCGCCATGGCCTCGTCCGGTCTTCACTCCAACGGGTACTCGCTCGTGCGCCACGTGGTGTTCGACCGGGCCGGCTGGACCCTGGACCGCCAGGTGGAGGAGTTCGGCCGGACCCTCGGCGAGGAGCTCCTGGAGCCCACCCGGATCTACTCGCTGGACTGCCTCGCCCTCACCCGTACGACCGAGGTGCACGGCTTCAGTCACGTCACCGGCGGCGGCCTGGCGAACAACCTGGCCCGGGTCGTTCCCGACGGGCTGCACGCCACCGTGGACCGGTCCACCTGGACCCCGGGCGCGGTGTTCGACCTGGTCGGCAAGGCCGGCAAGGTCGAGCGGCTGGAGCTGGAGAAGACGCTGAACATGGGCGTCGGCATGATCGCGATCGTCCCGGCGGACTCCGTGGACGTGGCCCTGACGACGCTGGCCGACCGAGGGGTCGACTCCTGGGTCGCCGGCGAGATCACCGACCGCGGCGACCACGCCACGGGCGCCGAGCTGACCGGCGACTACGCCCGCTGATCACACGCGAAACCGCCGGGGCAGGGCGGGGCAGGGCGGCTCGACGACCGTCCGCCCGCCCGCCGGCGGGGTCCGTGCTCCGCACGGTGGTCGCCTCCCCCGGCGGAGGACCGGCGGTGCCGTCGCACCGACCCGGACCCGGACCGCGCGCAGGCGGGCCCGAACACCACGGCCTGGACCAGAACGGCTTGGAACAGCGCGGCCCGACCGTGACCGGACAGCACAGAACCCGGTCCGGGACAGGCCCGGACCGGGTTGTTGTGTCAGCGCGAGGTCAAGCGCCGCGGCGCTGCGACGAAGGACCGGACTCGTCGTCCTCGTCCTCGTCGTCGTTGTAAAGATCCGCGTACTGTGCGTACGGGTCATCGTCCTCGTCGTCGTCCTCGAACGGCTCGGCGTTCGGTGGCTGACTCGAAGGTGATGCGCCCAGCTCATTGGCCAGACGTGTGAGGTCGGTTCCGCCGCTGCTGTACTTCAGCTGGCGGGCGACCTTTGTCTGCTTGGCCTTTGCCCGGCCGCGCCCCATGGCTCGACCCCCTCGGTGACGGGGCTCGACGGCCCCAGAGTCTTGACACGCGTTCATGTTTCGGGACGGCCCCTCGGATGAGAGCCCGTGCCCGTAGAGCTTCAACGGTACCTGCTTCCGTGGCCATACGGTACGCCGCCCGCGTCTTGCACCCCGGTACAGGACCAAGGAGGAGCTCCGTCCTCGCTGGTCAACTGCGATTTTAACCTCTTCTCGGCGTACGACCCGCCGACCGGCGTGAGTCTTGTCTCGCGGGTGCCGTGCCCACGCCCGTCGGCCGGAGCAGCCCCGGAAGGGGCGGGACTCCGGCCGGTTCGGGTCGGCCCGCCGCCCTGCTCAGGCGCGCCGGGAGCGGCGGGCTTCGGCCATCCTCCGCTCGGCGATCCGGTCCGCGGCGGCGGCGGGAGGAACCCCGTCCGCCTTCGCGAGTGCGAACAGCTCCAGGGTGGTGTCGAAGATCTTCGCCGTCTTCGCCCTGGCCCGCTCGAAGTCGAAGCCGTGCAGTTCCTCGGCGACCTGGATCACCCCGCCGGCGTTCACCACGTAGTCCGGGGCGTAGAGGATCGCGCGGTCCGCGAGGTCCTTCTCCACTCCCGGGTGCGCGAGCTGGTTGTTGGCCGCGCCGCACACCACCTTCGCCGTGAGCACCGGCACCGTGGTGCCGTCCAGCGCGCCGCCGAGCGCGCAGGGGGCGTAGATGTCGAGTCCCTCGGTGCGGATCAGCGCGTCGGTGTCCGGCGCGACGGCGACTTCGGGGTGGGCGTCGGTGATCCGGCGCACCGACTCCTCGCGCACGTCCGTGACGACGACCTCGGCCCCGTCCTCCAGCAGGTGCCGGACGAGGTGCCGGCCGACCTTGCCGACACCCGTGACGCCGACCTTCCGGCCGCGCAGGGTCGGGTCGCCCCACAGGTGCTGGGCCGAGGCCCGCATCCCCTGGAAGACACCGAACGCGGTGAGCACCGACGAGTCCCCGGCGCCGCCGTTCTCGGGGGAGCGGCCGGTGGTCCAGCGGCACTCGCGGGCGACGACGTCCATGTCCTCGACGTACGTGCCGACGTCGCAGGCCGTGACGTACCGTCCGCCGAGCGAAGCCACGAACCGCCCGTAGGCGAGCAGGAGTTCCTCGGTCTTCACGAGCTCCGGGTCGCCGATGACGACGGCCTTGCCGCCGCCGTGGTCCAGCCCGGCCATGGCGTTCTTGTACGACATCCCGCGCGCGAGGTTCAGCGCGTCGGCGACGGCCTCCGCCTCGGTCGCGTACGGGTGGAAGCGGGTGCCGCCGAGGGCGGGGCCCAGGGCGGTGGAGTGGAGGGCGATGACGGCCTTGAGGCCGCTGGCCCGGTCCTGGCAGACGACGAGCTGCTCGTGTCCACCCTGGTCCGAGTGGAACAGGGTGCGCAGCACGTCGACGGGCGCGCCGGTCACATCGGTCACGGTGGTGACTCCCAAGTACGAAGCGGCGGAAGGGGACTTCTGCGGGTGGGAAGGCCCCGGCGGGCCGGCGGACCGGCCCGTCCGTTCCAGAGCGTAGGCGCTGCTCCCGCGCGGATCGCCTCCGTCCCGGGGGATCACCCCCTGAGGGAGTACGGACGTGACACGATCAGCTTCATGCCGGTGGTGTCTTCAGTGCTCGTCCCTTACACGTCCTATCTGCGGGTGTACGAGCCCCTCGCCGCCTTCCCGGAGGCCGAGCGCGCGCACTGGGCGCGCTACGCGCGACGCGCCGAGTTCCCCACGGCCCAGGACGAACTCCGCCGCTCACTGGCCGACTTGGTGCCCACGCCACCGGTCGGGGTGAGTCCCCACGAGAGTGCGGACGCCTTCGTCGCGGAGATCGACGGGGTGGTCTGCGTCTGCCCGTGGCGGACCCGGCTGCGCGGGTGGCTGGCCCTGGAGGAGCTCGGGGGTCTGTTTCCGGCCAATGTGCTGGACGCGGTGCTGCCTCCGGTGGTCCGGGACCAGCAGGCCGCCGACCACGAACGGTGGCAGCGCCGGAACCCCGACGCGCGGCCCTGGATCAGGACGGCGGTGTGGCACGTACCGGTCCGCTGGTTCGTGCTCTTCACCGACGAGGAGCGGGAGTACGGGGCGCCGGACGGTGCGGGCGGACCGGTCTCGCTCCGGTACCGGACGCCCATGGCGCAGGCGCGGCGCAGGCTGGCGCGCGGGCTGCGGACCCTGCGCGAGACCGTGGACGACGGCCCGTTGGCGGACGGGCTGGTCGACGTGGGCCGCTGGCTGGAGGAGTTCCACCCCCGGTCCCTGGTCGAACTGGACTACGGGGGGCTCGTGCACGCGGTGCCGGCGGCCCGGCTCGCCGAGGACCGGTCGGCGGCGGACGTGGCCGAGGGCCTCGCGGCGCTGCGCGCGGGCGACAACGACCGCGCCGCGGTGGCGTACGGGCGGCTCGCGGAACGGTGGGGGGCTGTGCGGGACCTCCGGTCCGCCAACTGACCGGCGGGGGCCCGCCGACGGAGGCGCTCGCCCTCCGGTGGCTCGGAGCGATCGGAGGGTCCCGCGGGCCGGCGGCTTCGTGAAGTGAACGGGCAAGGGGCTGTCCGGCGTCAACATGTGTCGTCGCACCACACCACCAATGGATGCGAATCGGGCTACGACGGCATGAAAGGTCCGAACCGGGGCAACCTCATGCCGAGGCGGTCGCAAGCAGGCCAACCGGATGGAATCGTGCCAAGGTGCGCCAACCGCCTCCTCCGCCAGGAAGGCCGGCCCGGACGGGTGGCCGTGACCCGGAAGGGGGTTGAGGGAGCCGATGATCGCCGAGGAGATGTGCGAGCACGCACGCGAACCCACGGGGCGGGTCGAGAGGTGCTGGGCCGGGAGGTGATCCGGCGGGACCGGACGGGCATCGACGCCCGGCTGACGGCCCGTGGGATGCGACTCCTGAGGCCCGCGGGACCGGTGGGACGGAAGGCTACGCCCTTCGGCCTAGGTCTTAGGTCCTGAACCGGTTCAATGGCCGCAAGCGTGACGGACGGCACTAAGGGCGCCCTTGCGTCCATCCCTACCCCTCGTGCCAAAATAGGACAAGGAGTCCGGGGAGGACTCTGTCCGTCCAACTATGGGCGGATTGCTCTGCATTGCGCACTATGGGGGGTCCAGTGACTCCTGATCGCTCTGTGACTGATCGTTACTGACGCGTGACTGTCCGCTATGGCATGGTCCATCGGCTTCCGTCGCTGATGAACACCTGGGAGGGCAATTCCATCGGTTTGGCCGACGTGGCTGGACGGATGGTGTAGTTGTAGTGCCGAGGACAAGCCGTTCGTCCTATAACCGACTCGGCCCCCGTCCGCCATTTCGGGCAACGTGGGCCAAGGTGCAGAATTTAGAGGAAAGAACCGAGATGGTTCGGTTCTCCCGAGGAGGCCGCTCATGACCGCTCGCACCCCTGATGCCGAGCCGCTGCTGACCCCGGCTGAGGTTGCCACGATGTTCCGCGTGGACCCGAAGACGGTCACCCGTTGGGCCAAGGCTGGCAAGCTCACGTCCATCCGTACGCTCGGTGGACATCGCCGATACCGCGAGGCAGAGGTCCGCGCGCTGCTTGCGGGTATTCCGCAGCAGCGCAGCGAGGCCTGAGAAACCCCTGTCGCCGCATCACGACCGGGCAGCTGACGGCCCCCCAACCGCAGCCGCTCACCCATAGCTCCATACGACGGGCGCCCGCCCCAACGGGCGCCATACCTGTGCGACGCACGGGTGCGTCGTGAAGATCGCGCTGGACTCCGCCGGGTCCAGCGCGATCTTTTTTTGTGCCCGAACGGCCGCTGAATGCCCTGCCGGCACGGGTGGGAGGCATGTGCTGCCGTCATGGCCGACCGGGGTGTGCGCCCGGAACACGCGGGCGGCGGATGCGGCCGGCGGATGCGGCCGGTGCGGCCGTCGGACCCGCTCCGGCAGGCCCCGGATGCCTCGTCGGGGCGCTTTCCGGGTGCCTTTCCGGTCGCTTCCCGGGTTTCTCCGTCCAGCCTGCCATGCCGCTTTCCGGGCCGGTGCGGGTGGGGGGTGTGGGCAGGTGTGGGGTTCTCTGTGTGACCCGGTGAAGGAGTCTGTCCGGAGGCGGGGGAGCTACCCGTACGGGTCGGGAGAAACCGGAGGGATGGATTCCGTGAGAGCCCTGGAGGGAGGTGCAATTGCACATATTAAATTCGGCTGTTGTATGGGGAGGGTAAAGCTGCCCTGTCCAAAAACTGGTCTGGTGACTCCCGTCACACTCCCTGCCGCTTGCCAACATCCAGCCTGCCACTTCGGGAAGCCGGAAAGCTTCGCCGGTGGTCACCGTCCGTGGGGACTTTCGTCCTCCGCCCGGGTGGCCTCCGTGCCCTCCCCGGGGGTCCGCGAGGGCGCTGCGGGGGCCGCCGCGCGGACGCGCCGACCCGGACGGGGTGCCCGTGCGGCCCTGCGGGGGGTGCTCTCGCGGGCCGGACGGCCCCAGGGGCCGGAACCGGGGCCGGTCGGGGCCCGGCGGGCTCCCCGGGTCGCCTCCGGGGCGGATACCGGGGCTCCGGAGCCCCGGAGAGCCCGCCGGTGGCCGCCGGAGGCGCCGGTGGCCGCCGGGGGCGCGTGCGGGGGGCCGGTGGAGGTGGCCGACGGGAGGCGACGCGGGGCCGGGGACCGGCGGGGCGACCTCCTCCGGCGAAGGGAACGGCATGCCCCGTTCGTTCCGGACCCGATCGTTCCGCGCCCGCACCCGTGCCTGCGCCTGTGCCCGTGCGCGCACCCGTGCCCGTCCCTGTGCCTGTGCCCGCACCCGTGCCCGTACCTGTGCCCGTACCTGCGCCCGTCCCTGTGCCCGTGCCTGCGCCTGTGCCCGCGGGCGACGGGTGCGGGTCGTACCCGTGGGCGGCTGCGATGTGCCGTGCCCGTGCGCCCCAGAAGCCGGCCGGCGCGCCCCGGAGGTGTTCGACCGCCGTCCCGGGGGGAGTTCCGAAGCCCGGTCGAAGCGGCCCGGAACGCGCGAAAGCCCGGATCAGGATGATCCGGGCTTTCGACTACTGCGGTCCTGACGGGATTTGAACCCGCGGCCTCCACCTTGACAGGGTGGCGAGCACTCCAAACTGCTCCACAGGACCTTGCTGTTGTTCTTCGCTTCCGTACTCTCGTCCGGCTGCGAAACAGGACTGTACAGGAGGTTGGCGGGCCAGGTCGAATTCACTCGGGGTGACGGCTCGCTCACGTCCCGGCGAGGGGTGTGAGCAGGCCGTTCCCCAGGGCGTCCCGCTATGTCCGGCGGGTGTGCGGCGGGTGCGCGGCGGCGGCCACGGCACCGCGCGGCGACGCCGGAACGTCCGCATACATCCCGTATGCGGACGCCCCTCGGCCGCGCGGTGGACCGCATCCGCCGCCGTGCACCGATCCACCAGGAATTCCGGGGCAGCCACGGGGCAGCCACGGGGCAGCCAAGGGTCGGCCACGGGGCGGCCTTTACGGCGCGGCGGCGTCGATCGCCTTCACGATCCGCTTGTCCGACACCGGGAAAGCCGTCCCCAGCGCGTGCGCGAAGTAGCTCACCCGCAGCTCCTCGATCATCCAGCGGATGTCCAGGACCTCCTGAGGCACCGGCCGACCCTGCGGCAGCTGCTCCAGCAGCCAGGCGTACTCGTCCTGCATCTCGTGGACCTTCTCCATGCGCGTGGTGTCGCGCTGGACGGAGGTCGGCATCTGCTGCAGCCGGCGGTCGGCCGCGACGAGGTAGCGCATCAGGTCGGGCAGCCTGCGCAGGCCGGTCGCGGTGACGAACCCGGCCGGTACGAGCCGTGCCAACTGCTTCGTCACGTCGGCGACGTTGTTCATCAGCGTCAGGCTGTTGGTGGCCTTCAGGCGGCGCTCGCAGGCCTGCCAGGCGGCCAGGATCTGCTGGACCTGGCCGACCGTGCGGACCGTGAGGTCCACCAGGTCGGCGCGGACCTTGTCGTACAAGGTCCTGAAGGCGGCCTCGTCCCAGGCGGGGCCGCCGTGGGCGGCGATCAGGCGGTCGGCGGCGGCGGTCGCGCAGTCGTCGAAGAGCGCCTGCACCGAGCCGTGCGGATTGCGCGAGAGGGCCAGCTTCTGCTGGTTGGTGAGCTTGTCCGAGGCGAACTTCGCCGGGTTCACCGGGATGTTCAGCAGAATCAGCTTCCGGGTGCCGCGCCACATCGCCTGTTGCTGTTCGGCCTCGGTGTCGAAGAGCCGGACGGCCACCGTCTCGCCCTGGTCCACCAGTGCCGGGTACGCCTTGACCGGCTGCCCGGCCCGCCGGGTCTCGAAGACGCGCTCCAGCGTGCCGATGGACCAGCCGGTGAGGCCCGAACGCTCGATGGAGACGCCCGAGGGCCCCGCGGTCGCCGCGGCGGCCTTGGAGAGCGCCTGGCGGGCCTTCGGGCGCAGCTGGAGCTTGAGCGCTTCCAGGTCCTTGTCCTCGGCGACCTTGCGGCGCCGCTCGTCGACGATCCGGAAGGTGATCTTCAGGTGATCCGGTACGCGCCCCAGGTCGAAGTCGTCCGCCGTGACCGGTACGCCGACCATCCGCTGGAGTTCGCGGGCGAGCGTGGCGGGCAACGGCTCCTGCAGCGGGACGGCCCGTTCCAGGAACTTGTCCGCGTAGTTCGGAGCCGGTACGTAGTGGCGGCGGATCGCCTTGGGCAGCGAACGGATCAGCTCGGTGACGACCTCCTCGCGCAGCCCCGGGATCTGCCAGTCGAAGCCCTCGGAGGTGACCTGGTTGAGCACCTGGAGCGGGATGTGGACGGTCACGCCGTCCGCGTCCGCGCCGGGCTCGAACTGGTACGTCACCTTGAACTTGAGCTTCCCCTGCCGCCAGGAGTCCGGGTAGTCGTCCTTGGTGACGGCCCCGGCCTTCTCGTTGATGAGCATGGAGCGCTCGAAGTCCAGCGCGTCCGGCTCGTCCCGGCGCTTGTGCTTCCACCAGGAGTCGAAGTGCGCGCCCGAGACGATGTGCTCGGGGACGCGCTGGTCGTAGAAATCGAAGAGCGTCTCGTCGTCCACGAGGATGTCGCGGCGTCGGGCTCGGTGCTCCAACTCCTCGACTTCGCCCAGTAGTTTGCGATTGTCATGGAAGAACTGGTGGTGCGTCCGCCAGTCCCCCTCCACGAGCGCGTTCCGGATGAAGAGGTCCCGGGACGCCTCCTGGTCGATTCGGCCGAAATTGATCTTGCGCTGGGCGATGATCGGTACCCCGTAGAGCGTGACCCGCTCGTACGCCATCACCGCCGCCTGGTCCTTCTCCCAGTGCGGCTCGCTGTAGGTGCGCTTCAGCAGATGCTGGGCGACCGGCTCGATCCACTCCGGCTCGACCTTCGCGTTCACGCGCGCCCAGAGCCGGGAGGTCTCCACCAGCTCGGCCGACATCACGAACCGGGGCTGCTTCTTGAAGAGCGAGGAGCCCGGGAAGATCGCGAACTTGGCGCTGCGCGCTCCCAGGTACTCGTTCTTCTCGGTGTCCTTGAGCCCGATGTGCGAAAGCAGACCGGCCAGCAGTGAGGTGTGCACCGCCTGCTCGGGGATGCCCGCGTCCGCCGCGGGCTCCTCGACCTTGATGTCCATCTGCCGTGCGACCGTGCGCAGCTGGGAGTAGATGTCCTGCCACTCGCGGATGCGCAGGAAGTTCAGGTACTCCTGCTTGCACATCCGGCGGAAGCTGGCGGAACCGCGCTCCCGCTGCTGTTCGCGGACGTACTCCCAGAGTTTCAGGTACGCCAGGAAGTCGGAGGTCTCGTCCTTGAACCGGGCGTGCTGCTGGTCGGCCTGGGTCTGCTTGTCCGAGGGCCGCTCGCGCGGGTCCTGGATGGAGAGGGCGGCGGCGATGACCATGACCTCGCGGGCGCAGCCGTTGCGGTCGGCCTCGATGACCATACGGGCCAGGCGCGGGTCCACCGGGAGCTGCGAGAGCTTGCGGCCGAGCGGGGTCAGCCGCTTGCGCGCGTCCTTCTCCGCCGGGTCCAGCGCGCCCAGCTCCTGGAGCAGCTGCACGCCGTCGCGGATGTTCCGGTGGTCCGGCGGGTCGATGAACGGGAACTTCTCGATGTCACCGAGCCCGGCGGCGGTCATCTGGAGGATGACGGAGGCGAGGTTGGTGCGCAGGATCTCGGCGTCGGTGAACTCCGGCCGGGTGAGGAAGTCGTCCTCGGAGTACAGCCGGATGCAGATGCCGTCCGAGGTACGGCCGCAGCGGCCCTTGCGCTGGTTGGCGCTGGCCTGCGAGATCGCCTCGATCGGCAGCCGCTGCACCTTGGTGCGGTGGCTGTAGCGGGAGATGCGGGCGGTGCCCGGGTCGATCACGTACTTGATGCCGGGGACGGTCAGCGAGGTCTCGGCGACGTTGGTCGCCAGCACGATGCGGCGGCTGATGCCGCTGGGGGTCCGCTGGAACACCCGGTGCTGCTCGGCGTGGGAGAGGCGCGCGTAGAGCGGGAGCACCTCGGTGTGCCGGAGGTTGCGTTTGCCGAGCGCGTCGGCGGTGTCGCGGATCTCGCGCTCGCCGGAGAGGAAGACCAGGACGTCGCCGGGGCCGGCGGACTGGAGCTCGTCCACCGCCTCGCAGATCGCGGTGATCTGGTCGCGGTCGGCGTCCTCGCCGCCCTCTTCGAGGAGCGGGCGGTAGCGGACCTCGACGGGGTAGGTACGCCCGCTGACCTCGACGATCGGGGCGTCCCCGAAGTGCCGGGCGAACCGCTCCGGGTCGATCGTCGCCGAGGTGATGACGACCTTCAGGTCCGGGCGCTTCGGCAGCAGCCGGGCCAGGTAGCCGAGGAGGAAGTCGATGTTGAGCGACCGCTCGTGCGCCTCGTCGATGATGATCGTGTCGTACGCGAGCAGCTCGCGGTCCGTCTGGATCTCGGCCAGCAGGATGCCGTCCGTCATCAGCTTCACGAAGGTCGACTCGGGGTTCACCTGGTCGGTGAAGCGGACCTTCCAGCCGACGGTCTCGCCGAGCGGGGTGTCGAGCTCCTCCGCGACGCGCTCCGCGACCGTACGGGCCGCGATCCGGCGGGGCTGGGTGTGCCCGATCATGCCGCGCACCCCGCGCCCCAGCTCCATGCAGATCTTCGGGATCTGGGTGGTCTTGCCGGAGCCGGTCTCGCCCGCGACGATCACGACCTGGTGGTCGCGTATCGCCTCCAGGATCACGTCCTTCTTCTGGCTGACCGGAAGCTGGTCCGGGTACGACACGGTGGGCAGCCGGGAGGCGCGCGTGGCGAGCCGTTCGGCGGCCTTGCCCGCTTCGGCCGCGATCTCGTCCACGACGGACTGACGGGCCTCGGGCTTGCGGATGCGACGCGCTCCTTCGAGACGCCGGCCGAGCCGGTGCGCGTCACGGAGCGAGAGCTGTCCGAGCTGGGACTGGAGATCAGCGAAGGAAGTAGACATACGGACCCCAGGATCTCACCCGCGCCCGGAGAGTGGCGAACCGATTTCGCGCGGACCGCGCCCCGGGCCGGGCACCGGCGTGGCGGACGCCCCGGCCGGGTGGTGCCGACCACTCCCGTGGGGCGCCGCCCGTGCACGGGGCGCCTGCCGTGTACGGCCAGTACACGGGAAGTCCTCCGCCTTGGGATGCACCGCATCTGACGCCGCACACTGGTCCACCACGAATCGCGGGACACCCCTTAGCATTTCCGCAGTCGACCGCCGAGACCGTCCGGGAAGGAGCCCTCGCCTTGTCCCGTACGACGTCCCCGGCACCACGGACCGCTTCTCGCGAGTACGGCTCCGGCAGGCGAATAGCCGCCGCCCACCGCGCGCCCGGCCGGTAGAGCCGCCGTCCCGCGCGCAGGTCCCTCTTCCCCGCCGCCCCGCATCCGTACGACGCTCCCGGAGTGCCGCATGCCCCTGCCCCAGAAGAGCCGGTCGAAGAAGCCCCTGCTGTACGGCTCCGTCGTGGTCCTCGCCGCAGCTCTGCTCGGTTACGCCTCCTACCGGGCCACCGCCCCCGGACCGTCCCCCGCCGCGGTCGGCGTGTCCGCCCGGCCCGACGCGGGGGAGTACGAGGAGGCCGCGAAGCTCGCCCGCCGCGAACCCGGCGACCCGCTGGCCCTCGGCCGTACGGACGCCCTCGTCGTCCTCGTCGAGTACGGCGACTTCCAGTGCGGCTCCTGCGGCACGTTCGCCCGGGACACCGAGCCGGAGCTGATCGACGCCTACGTCGGCGACGGCACCCTGCGCATCGAGTGGCGCAACTTCCCGGTCTTCGGCGCGGAGTCCGAGGCCGCCGCCCGCGCCGCCTGGGCGGCGGGCCGCCAGAAGCGCTTCTGGGAGTTCCACCGGGCCGCGTACGCCAAGGGTGCCAAGGAGAAGGGGTTCGGCCCCGACCGGCTCACCGCGCTGGCGAAGGAAGCGGGTGTGAAGGACCTCGACAAGTTCCGCGCCGACCTCGACAGCGTGGGGGCGTCGGAGTCGGTCAGCAGGGACCAGGCCGAGGCGTACGGGCTCGGCGCCAGCGCCACCCCGTCGTTCCTGGTCAACGGCCGCCCGCTCGCGGGCGCCCAGCCGGACGCGACCTTCGCCTCGGCCATCGAGGAGGCCGCCGAGGCGGCCCGTACCGGCAGCGCGGCCCCGACCGAGAGCGTCACCCCGGTGGGGAACCCGGCCGGGTGACGCCGGACGTCGGCTGAAACGGCGAAAGCCCCATCCGCGGGGATGGGGCTTTCGTGAGGTGGCTGGGGCCGGGATCGAACCGGCGACCTATCGCTTTTCAGGCGATCGCTCGTACCAACTGAGCTACCCAGCCACGCAGCTCCTGAGAACTGCAGCGGTCCTGACGGGATTTGAACCCGCGGCCTCCACCTTGACAGGGTGGCGAGCACTCCAAACTGCTCCACAGGACCAAGCTATGTGCGAGACAAGTCTCGCACACGGTAATGCGTGCCCCCAACGGGATTCGAACCCGTGCTACCGCCTTGAAAGGGCGGCGTCCTGGGCCACTAGACGATGAGGGCTAAAGGCCCGCCGGTTCGCTTTCCAGCGCGTCGGGGACGTCAGAAGCATATGTGATGGCGGAGCTAACGCCAAAACGGTTTCCCGGCCGGGTCACGGCACCGGGCCGGGCGCTCCGGGCGACCTGTTGGCCGAGGTACGGGGAGAGGCGCCGGACGAGGTGTCCGACGAGGCGCCGACCGGGGTCGGTGACGGGCCGGCCGGTGAGGTCGGTGAGCTCGGCGACGGCGACGCGGTGGGGGAGTTCTCCTCCGGCAGATGGCGGCTCACCTCGGCCGTCGTCAGGCCGAGCCCGCCCAGGGTGATCTCGTCCCAGGCCTGGAGCCGCCGGGTCGCGCGGTCCAGGTACAGGACCGAGGCGCGCACCTTCTCCGGCTTCTCGTTCTGCACCGCGCGCAGCCCGCCGCCGCCGGTGGAGCCCTCCACCTTCAGCCGGGTGCCGAGCGGGAGCACCTCGTTGACCCGGTGGTGGACATGGCCGGCGAGCACCAGCGGAACCGTGCCGTCCGTCTCCCGGGCCGCCTGCGGATCGTGCGTCACCGCGATGTCCACCGGGGTGCCGGCCCGGGTCTGGTCGCGGAGGGCGGAGGCGAGGCGGAGACCGGCCATCCGCTCCGCCGCCCCGCCGCCCCGGGCCAGCGTCCGGTCGGGGGTGAACTGGGGGTCGCCGGTGCCCGCGACGCGCAGCCCGGCGACGGTCACCGCGCTTCCTTCGTCCAGGACGTGCGCGTTCTTGAAGCCCCGCAGGTACTTCTGCGTCTCCTGCGAGTCGTGGTTGCCGCGCACCCAGACGTACGGGGCGCCGAGGTCCCGGATCGGGGCGAGGAAGCCGTTCTCGGTGGTGGTGCCGTGGTCCATGGTGTCGCCGGAGTCGATGATCACGTCGATCCCGTACTGCTCCACGAGCGAGGCGACGATGTGCCAGGACGCGGGGTTGAGGTGGATGTCGGAGACGTGCAGGACCCGCAGGGTGCCCGGGTCCGGCTGGTAGACGGGGAGCGTGGAGGTGGCGTCGTACAGCCGGGAGACGTTGGTGACCAGGCGGGCCAGCTCCTGCTGGTAGACGTCGAACTCGGTGACGATCGAGCGGGCGTCACCGACCACCGACGGTGCGCTGGAGAGCAGTCCGGAGAACTTCGGCTCCAGCACCGACTTCGGGTTCCAGGTGGCGTACGCGCTGATGCCCGACCCGGCCAGCAGCACCAGCGCGAGCCCGCCGGCGGCCAGAGCCGGGCGGGGGCGCCGGTAGACGATCAGCCCGAGCACGGTCGCCCCGGTCAGCACGGCCACCACCGACCGCACCGCCAGCTCCCGGGCGCCGTCCGCGACGTCCCGGGTGACCTCGTCCTGGAGCCCGGAGAAACGTGCGGGCTGCTCCACCAGCCGCTGGGAGCGCTCGGGGTCCAGGCGGTCCACGTCCACGTCGAGGCGGAGGGGCGCGACGTGCGAGTCCAGCTCCAGCGCGCCGAGCGGGGAGACGTCCACCCGGGTGCCCCCGGTGAGCGAGGGGCGCAGGGCCATCGTGGTGTCCATGGGGCCGACGGGGGTCTTCACGTCCCCCACCACCAGCAGCCCGAGCCAGGCACCCAGCACCACCACCGAGAGCATCACGAGCACCCGCACCAGCGGGCGCGGCCGGGCCCCGGCGAGCGCGGGCACCGGCATCGGGGCGGTCCGGGAGGTGCGGCTTCGGCTGTCACGGACGGGGTCGGAGGCGGAACGGAACGGACGGAACGGGACACGCGCCATTGGGCCCGTATGCCCGGTCCGCGCTCCGGACATGCGGCGATACCCGTGCCTGCCCGCGTACGGGGACGCACCCGGGGGCGGACGATCCCTCTCCGGCGCCTTCTGGGGCTTACGGGGGCTTAGGGGGCTTGCGAGGGCGTACGGGGCGGGTGGCGGCCGGGCGGGTGCGCCGGGGCGGGGGTGCGTGACAATGGCGGGGTGCTGGAGATGACGCGCGAGCAGTTCGAAGAGCTGGTGAGCGAGGCGCTCGACCGGATTCCGCCGGAGCTGACGCGGCTGATGGACAACGTCGCGGTGTTCGTCGAGGACGAACCGGACCCCGGCGAACCCGAGTTGCTCGGGCTCTACGAGGGGACCCCGCTCACCGACCGGGGCGAGTGGTACGCGGGCGTCCTGCCGGACCGGATCACCGTCTACCGGGGGCCGACGCTGCGGATGTGCGAGACCCGCGAGGACGTGGTCGCGGAGACGGAGATCACCGTCGTCCACGAGATCGCCCACCACTTCGGCATCGACGACGCGCGACTGCACGCCCTGGGGTACGCGTGAGCGGTTCCGGTGCGGGCGTGCCGGGCGGGTCCGCCCGGGCCGGGGCGATCCCCGCGTCCGGGCCGCGCGAGGCGGCGGTGCTCGGGGTGGTCGCGGCCGGCGGGGTGATCGGCGCGCTGGCCCGCTACGCGGCGACCCTGGCCCGGCCGGCCGCCGTGGGGGCCTTCCCCTGGACGACCTTCCTCGTCAACGCGGTCGGCTGCGCGCTGATCGGCGTCCTCATGGTGCTGACCGTCGAACGGTCCGTCGTCGAGCGCCCTCTGGTGCGCCCGTTCCTCGGTGTCGGGGTGCTCGGCGGGTTCACCACCTTCTCCACGTACGCGGCCGACGTCTCGAAGCTGCTGGCCCGCCAGGAGGTGCCGACCGCCATGGTCTACGCGGCCGGCACGGTGGTGGTGGCGCTCGCCGGGGTGTGGGCGGGGGCCGCCCTGACCCGGGCGTGCGTGGACCGTGCGCGGCGTGCGCGCGGGGGTGCGCGGTGACGCCGGCCGCTGGTGAGGGCCGGGGGTGCGCGGTGACGCCGGCCGCTGGTGAGGGCCGGGGGTGCGCGGTGACGCCGGCCGCTGGGGAGGGCCGGGGGTGTGCGGTGGCGCCAGCCGCTGGGGAGGGCCGGGGGTGTGGGGTGGCGTCGGCCGCTGGTGAGGGCCGGGGGTGTGCGGTGAAGGGGCCGCTGACGATGGCGGGGGGTGTGCGGTGAACTGGCTGCTGGTGGCGATCGGCGCTGGGGTGGGCGCCCCGCTGCGGTACCTGACGGACCGTTTCGTGCGGCGGTACCCCGGGGCGGGGCTGCCGTACGTCTTCCCCTGGGGCACCTTCGCGGTCAACGCGGCGGGCAGCCTGCTGCTCGGGGTGCTGACCGGGGCCGCCGTCTCCGCGCCGACGTACGCCCTGCTCGGCACGGGGCTCTGCGGGGCGCTGACGACGTACTCGACCTTCTCGTACGAGACGCTCCGGCTGGCCGAGACCGGGCGGGCCTTCCTCGCGGGGGCGAACGTGGCGGCCTCGGTCCTGACGGGGCTCGGCGCGGTGTTCCTCGGTGCGGAGGTGGCGGGCGGCGCCGGGTTCGGGGGCTGACGCCCGCCGGTCGTCCACCGGTGGCGCGGCGGGCGTGTCCCCGGCGGGGTCCAGGGAGTTGGGTACCACGCACCCGTTCCCGCGTTCCCGCGTTCCCGTCCCGGAGGTGCCCCGTGCGCCCGTTCCCCGTTCCCGTCCGCTGGACGGTCCTCACCGCTTTGATCCTGGGCGCCTCCCTCGGGTGCGTGAGCGTGGACGCGGAGAAGACCGGCCCCCGCCCCACGAAGTCCGCCGGGGCGGCCGGGGCCGCCGAGGAGCGGACCGGCGGGGTCGCCGGCGCGTCCGGCCGTTCAGGCCCCGGCGCGGGCGGCGGCGGCCACCACACCGACCGGGGCAAGGACGGGAAGCCGGACCCGGAGCACTCCGGTGACCCCGCCTCGCCCAGTCCCTCGTCGGCCGGCCAGGGACCCGGCCTGCCGACGCCCCGGGGGAGCGACCCGGTGGTGGTGGTCACACCGGCGGTCACCGCGGGACCCGGTGGCCCCGTCGTCACTGCCGCGCCCGTCACGCCCGACCCGACGCCGCCGGCCGCCACCGAGCCGGCCCCGGGCGGCGACGCGGGCGGTGGTCCGGGGCAGCCCGCCCCGTCTCCGGTCACGCCGCAGGACCCGTCCCCGCCGGCCGCGTCCCCGGCGGAATGACCACTCCGCCGAGTGCCGCCGATGCGGGGCATCACCGCAGGTCGGAGGCGGTTTGACCGAGTGCCGAAGAAGGTCGGTTTGCGCAATGGGGGGGAGGGTGCGTATGGTAGTAGATCGTTTGATCCCATTGCCCGGCGCCGACACAGAAGAGCGCCGTGTGGCGCGTACTCTCCCTTGCCGTGGCTGGACCGCATTGAGGCGGTCGAAATTGCGAAAACACGGAGTTACGGGCGCGTGCCGAGACTCCGGAAGGTTTCGCATTTCGCATGTCAATTTCCAGTTCTGACCACACCGTCATGTCCGCAGACGTGGACACCGAGCTCGCGCAGAACGCCGAGCTCGCCGCCGAGGCCGTCGTGGCCGAGGCAACTCCAGTCGCCGCCGAGGTGACCGAGGAGAAGGCCGCCGAGGCCGTCGCCCCCGTCGTCGAGACCGAGTCCGACGGGGCCGTTTCCACCGAGGCCGTCTCGGACGAGGCCGTCTCCGACGAGGCCGCCTCCACCGAGTCCGGCGAGGACGCCGAGCCGGGCCTCACCTTCGCCTCGCTGGGCCTGCCCGACGGCATCGTCCGCAAGCTGGCGCAGAACGGCGTGACCAGCCCCTTCCCGATCCAGGCCGCGACCATCCCGGACGCCCTGGCCGGCAAGGACATCCTGGGCCGTGGCCGTACCGGCTCCGGCAAGACCCTCTCCTTCGGTCTGCCGACCCTGGCCGCGCTGGCCGGTGGGCACACCGAGAAGAAGAAGCCCCGCGCGATCATCCTGACGCCGACCCGTGAGCTCGCGATGCAGGTCGCGGACGCGCTCCAGCCGTACGGCGACGTGCTCGGCCTCAAGATGAAGGTCGTCTGCGGCGGTACGTCCATGGGCAACCAGATCTACGCCCTGGAGCGCGGTGTCGACGTCCTCGTCGCCACCCCGGGCCGTCTGCGCGACATCATCAACCGCGGCGCCTGCTCGCTCGCGAACGTCCAGGTCGCCGTCCTCGACGAGGCCGACCAGATGTCCGACCTGGGCTTCCTGCCCGAGGTCACCGAGCTGCTCGACCAGATCCCCGGCGGTGGCCAGCGGATGCTCTTCTCCGCCACCATGGAGAACGAGATCGGCACCCTGGTCAAGCGCTACCTGACCAACCCGGTCACGCACGAGGTCGACAGCGCCCAGGGCAACGTCTCGACCATGTCGCACCACGTCCTCGTCGTGAAGCCGAAGGACAAGGCGCCGGTCACGGCCGCCATCGCCGCCCGCAAGGGCCGCACGATCATCTTCGTCCGCACCCAGCTGGGCGCCGACCGCATCGCCGAGCAGCTCATCGAGTCCGGCGTGAAGGCCGACGCGCTGCACGGCGGCATGACGCAGGGCGCCCGTACCCGCGTCCTCGAAGACTTCAAGAAGGGCTACGTCAACGCCCTGGTCGCCACCGACGTCGCCGCCCGAGGCATCCACGTCGACGGCATCGACCTGGTGCTGAACGTGGACCCGGCCGGCGACCACAAGGACTACCTGCACCGCTCGGGCCGTACCGCCCGTGCCGGCAAGTCCGGTGTCGTCGTCTCGCTGGCGCTCCCGCACCAGCGTCGCCAGATCTTCCGCCTGATGGAGGACGCGGGCGTCGACGCCTCGCGTCACATCGTCCAGGGCGCGGGCGTCTTCGAGCCCGAGGTCGCCGAGATCACCGGTGCGCGTTCGCTCACCGAGGTCCAGGCCGACTCCGCGAACAACGCCGCCAAGCAGGCCGAGCGCGAGGTCGCCGAGCTGACCAAGCAGCTGGAGCACGTGCAGCGTCGCGCCGGTGAGCTCCGCGAGGAGGCCGACCGCCTGGTGGCCCGCGCCGCGCGCGAGCGGGGCGACGACCCGGAGCAGGCGGTGGCCGAGGCCGTCGCCGAGGCGGAGGCCGCCGTCGAGGCCGCCGTCGCCGTGCCGGAGCCGCAGTCGGCGGTCCGCGAGGAGCGCCGTGACGAGCGGGGCAACTACGAGCGCCGCGACAACCGCGGTGGCGACCGTGGCGGCTACCGCGGCGGCAACGACCGTCGTGACGACCGTCCGTCCGGTGGCTTCCGCTCCGGTGGTGACCGTCGTGACGACCGTGGCGGGGACCGTGGCGGCCGTTCCTTCGAGCGTCGTGACGACCGTCCGTCGTTCAACCGCGACCGTCGTGACGACCGTCCGTCCGGTGGCTTCCGCTCCGGCGGTGACCGTCGTGACGACCGTGGCGGCGACCGTGGTGGCCGTTCCTTCGAGCGTCGTGACGACCGTCCGTCGGGCGGCTTCCGCTCCGGTGGCGACCGTCGTGACGACCGCCCCTCCGGCGGCTTCCGCTCCGGTGGCAGCGACCGTCGTGACGACCGTGGTGGCCGTTCCTTCGAGCGTCGTGACGACCGTCCGTCGGGCGGCTTCCGCTCCGGTGGCGACCGTCGTGACGACCGCCCCTCCGGCGGCTTCCGCTCCGGTGGCAGCGACCGTCCGTTCAACCGCGACCGTCGTGACGACCGCCCGGCCGGCGGCTTCCGCGCCGGTGGCACCAGCGACCGCCCGCAGGGCCGTCGTGACGACCACCGCGGCAACACCGGCACGAACACCGGCAGCTTCGGCCGCCGCGACGACAAGCCCCGCTGGAAGCGCAACGGCTGACCGGCCGTCCGGACCGCCGACCGGCGGACCTGCGACCTGACGGCCGAGTGAGCCGTCCGATCCGACGCCAGGGCCCGTACACACACCGTGAGGTGGTGTACGGGCCCTGGCGCGTGTACGGGGGCGCCGGCGGGCTCGCGGGCTGCGGGCGCCGCGAGGCCGGGGCTGCGGGCGCCGCGGTGCGGGCTGCGGTGCGGGGCCCGTATCCGTACGGCCGTTCACAAGGTCACGATCCGCCCGTCCTGCGGTGCTCCGGCGGCCCGCTTTCCCGGCGCAGCGGCCCATCACGGGATACCGGATCGGCTCGCGGGTCCGGGCGGGCTATGCTCGTGGGTGATCCGGTAGGGGCCGTTAGCTCAATTGGTCAGAGCAGCGGACTTTTAATCCGTTGGTTGTGGGTTCGAGTCCCACACGGCCTACCGATCGCAGGGCGGGGAGCGATCTCCTCCGGCCTGCAGCGAAGCGCCCCGACCGGCTCCGGCCGGTCGGGGCGCTCCGCCATCTCCGGGGGTCGTTTCCGGGCACCGCGTACGCGCCTGATCACCAGGTCCGCGGCCGGCAGAAGACCGCGGTGGCGTCGTCGTGCGCCGTGTTCCTGGGCTGCCGGAGTCCTGAGGATCGGCGAGTTCGCTCGTGCGTACCGTACGAGGGTCCTGCGAGGTCTTGCCGTTCGCTCCGGGCAGTCTCCCGCCCCCGGCCGGCCGGGCCCCCGTCCGTCCGTCAGGCGAGCATTCCCATCTCGTCGCTCCCGACCTCCACTTCGGCGTGCGGGACCGTGACCTCGACGGGGCGTCCCAGCTCGGTGAGGGTCAGCGTACTGACGGAGGACGCGGTGGCCCCCATCTGCAGGGACATCCGTATGCGGACCGCCCGACCCTGCCCGTCCACCCATACGTCGACGGGTACGAAGATCTCGCCGCCCAGCAGGTCGCGCAGCTTCCCCGTGGTCTCCAGCGGCTTCTTCGCCAGCTTCAACGTCAGTGCTTCATAGGGAAGTTGGCCACGGAAGTGAGTGGCCGGGACGGAGCCCACCCGCTCCGGGCCCGTTCTGGTGAAGTCGGTGGCCATGGAGGCCTGCTCCAGCGTGTACTCCGGGTCGTTCGCGGGGGACCTCAGCACGTGCTGGGCTTCGACGCCGGACCGGTCGACTGCCGTCCACTCCATCGTCTCGGCCCCGGTCGTGCCCCGCATGTAGAGCTTCCCGTCGGTGAAGACCTCGTCGAACCGGGCCGCCGACGCCACACTGACGTTCGTGGTGCCCCGGTGGTGGGCGAAGTCGTAGGAGCCATTGCCGGAGATGAGGTACGTCGTGCCCTCTCCCGCGCCCATCTCCGTGCGGTGCGCGATGCGTGCCGTCGTACGGCCGGTCGCGTCGAGGGCGGCCAGGACGGTCTTCGTGGGGTCGGCGCTCGCGCCCGGCGAGGGTGAGCGGCTTTCCGCCGCGCCCGACCTGTCCGCCGGGGTGGACGTACTGCAACCCCCCGCGAGCAGGGCGGTGCAGGCGAACGTGAGGAAAAGGGCGCGGCGAAGCAAGGCGGACTCCGGATGGCTGGAAGCGGTGGTGTGCGACCCGATGCGGCACGCCTACTGCTCCGGCCACCCTATGTACCTGTGGGTGCGGTGTGGATGGGTGGAGTCCGGTCCGTGGGCGGGCGGAGGCCGGGTACTCCCCGCTCTCAGCGCCGGGCCCGCCCCGGGCTCTCAAGGAAGGGTGCGCCGCGCGTCAGTGCCGGACCTGGCGCTCCGCGAGGGCCTTCCTGATGCGGTGGCCACGGCTGCCCGCCGGGGGCCGGCACTCCGGGGAGTCCTGCGGGTGGGCGTAGGCGTCGGGGCGGGCGCCCGAGGCCGAGTGGCCCTCCGCAGTGATCACGGCCGGGCCGGTGATGGCACGGTCGCAGTCGACGCAGATGTGGGGGATCACCGGCGGGCCGCCCGCCATGCGCGGCTGAGGCGGGCCGCGACCTCGCACTCGAACCGCTCCGAACGGCAGGCCGTGCATTCCGCGGTGTGCGTGATCAGCGTGCGGTACTCCGCGTCTCCGGGGGCGGCGCCCCCGGCCGGTACTGCCATGTCGGTTCTCCTTCGTCTCGGAGCGGGGTGGTCGATCTCGGCCCACACCCGGGCGATGCCGTCGGCGCCGGCCTCGTGGCCGAAGCGGTCGCCGTGCGCCAGCGTCATGAGGATCGTGCTGTGGATGGCGCTGCTCAGGGGGGAGGGGAGGGGCGCGCAGACCCGGAAGGCGCCGGGAGTCTCCGTCACCTGCGGCTCGGCGCCGGTCGCGGCGGCGAGCATGCCCGCAAGGGCGACAACCCGCGGCGGCACGGAGGGCATGGCTCTCCCCTGGATGAGTTCATCACGGTTCGTGATGCTGAATATTCAGCTTCGACCTGATGGGTTAGCTTTGTCAATGTCCGACTTCCACGGCTGGGAGCTGTGCACATGCCTCGCGACACCCCTTACCTTCAGGTGGCCGACGCTCTCCGCGACCGGATTCGGTCGGGCGAGTGGGCCGTGGGCGACAAGTTGCCCAGCCGCGCCCGGATCGCCGAGGAGTACGGGGTCGGCGCGTCCGTCGCGCAGCGCGCCATGGAGCGACTCACCATCGAGGGCATCCTCGAAGGCCGCGCCGGGTCCGGGACCTACGTCCGCAGGCCGCGTGAGCGCGGGCGCATGATCCGCACCAGGCGCCCTTACGCCACCTCGCCCTTCCGTGCGGCCCTCAACGCCCAGGACCACGAGGGGAAATGGGAGTCGCGGTCCGCCGCACGGACTCCGGCGCCCGAACGCATCGCGGAGCGGCTGGACATCGAGCCCGGCGACCTCTGTGTCGTCACCGACTACGAGTTCCTCATGGAAGGGCTGCCCGTCCAGCTCTCCAGGAGCTGGGAACCGATGGCGATCACCGGGGACACCCCGGTCGTGCTCCCCGAGATGGGCCCGCACGCCGGGATCGGCGTGGTCGAACGGATGCGGTCGATCGGCGTCGTCGTGGTGCGCGCCGTCGAGATCCCGCGCCCGGCCCGTGCCGACCAGGAGCAGGCGAACCTCCTCGGCATCAGCATCGGAGGCCTGATCACCGAGATGGAGCGCACCTTCTACGACATCGACGGCCGCCCGGTCGAGACCGCGGACATCGTGGTGCCGGACGTGCGGTGGGAGATCGCGTACGAGATCGCCGTCGAGCGGCGCGCGTAGGAGCGCCACCGGTCACCGCGCCGAACGTGCGTGGCGCAAGGGGAGTTCACGGTGCGCTGCCTGCCTGCCCGACTGCGCCTGCCTGCCGGCCGCTGCTGCCCGACGCCGCGTGTCTGCTGCCCGGCGCCGCGCGCCTGCCTGCCGGCCGCTGCTGCCCGGCGCCGCGCCGCGCGTCTGCTGGCCGGCGTCTGCTGTGCGACGTGGGGGCTCGTGGAAGTGACGCCGCCCCCGCCCTGCCGTGCGGCCGGACCGGGGCGGTCGTTCCGCGCTCCGGGGCGCGCGTCAGGCGACGGTCGGGGCCTTGGTCTCGGCCGCTTCGGCGGTGACTGCCTCGGTGGCGACCGCCTCAGCGGCAGCCGCCGGTCTCGCGGGGTCGGCCGTCGTGGAGGTCGCCGCGGTAGCCGTCATGACGGCCTCGGCCGCCGCCGCGCGGGTCGCCGCTGCCGCCTTGCCCTGGTGGATCATCAGGCCGATGAAGCCGGCCAGGAAGCCGCTGATCAGGCCGGATATCGCGTTGTTCAGGGCATTGGTGCCCTCGCCGTCCGGCATGCCGATGAGGAAGTAGACCACCACCGCGCTCATCACGGCCCCGGCGAGGCCGCCGATGATCGCGCTCGCCGCCGACGTGCGTACCCGGGTCCCGAGAGATGCCTCCGGCGGAGCGGAAGGGGCAGGTGCAGAAGGGGTGGAAGTGGCAGAGGTGGTCATGGCGGAGTCCTCCAGAGGGGGCTGCGTTGCGGGACCGGGGCGCGTGGCCGGCGCCGGGGCAGGCGAAAACCGCCGCCTCGGGGGCACGCGTCCTCACGGGCAGCCCGCCGGTTCTGGGGGATGCAGCCACATCCTTGGCCAGAAGTGCACGCATGGCAACTGCCCGAGGCAGAAGCACCGTTGTGCAACGCGCTGCGACACGTCGTCCTCAACTGTGCTGTTCCGCGCCCGTGGTGGTGTGGGAGCAGGGGCACGTGAGACCCAAACCACGCGGTGGAGAGGGGGCTTGGCACCTCTCCGCAGTCCGCGGGCTTCCGGTCTGCGCCTGTTCGCGCACTGTCGCCCCCACGCCTCACCGGGTGGCCCCGGCGGGGCTCGGGCCGGCCCGAGCCGACTCCGCGGCGCCCGCTTCCTGCCGTCTCCCGGGCGGTCGTACGCCGGGGTGGTCAAGAGCCCGCTCAGGATGGCGTAGAGTTGTGTTCAACGACGCGGGGTGGAGCAGCTCGGTAGCTCGCTGGGCTCATAACCCAGAGGTCGCAGGTTCAAATCCTGTCCCCGCTACTGAAGGCCCGGGCCCGGCACGCACAGCGCGCCGGGCCCGAGTCGTTTCCGTGGGCGCGCGCCCGCTCGGCCCTGGACTCGCTCGCGTACGCGATCCTGCGGCATAACGATCTGCCGAACCGGGCATGAAGTGGTCCATCCAGGAAATGTCTCGCACGCCTGCGCGGTTCGTTGTCGTCCGACCGCCTGCGTGGGCGGGCGCCCGGGAAGGCCGGGGCAACCGGTCCGCCGGTTCCGCCTGCGGCGCGCTTGGGCTCGCGGCGTGGAACCCATCGCTTCGCCGGTCCTGACCGCCCGGCGTACGCCGGCGGTGGGGGCGCTCGAAGGGGAGTCGCGCGCTCCCCCCTATGGACGACGAGGAGTCGCCGCGCGGCGCGGTTCGGGCCAGCCTGGGCGGGGCGCGGTAGGTTCCGCAGCCGTGGCGGGACAGGGCAGGAGAAGCGCAGAGGTGGGGAAACCGCTGTACGAGCATGGCTGGATGGCCGGGGGTGTGGGTGCCCGGCGCTTCGTGCGGATGCTGCCTGCCCTGCTCATCGTCGGCGGACTCGCTTTCGACATCGCTTCGCCGCCCCGCTTCACGGCGGTGCCCCTGTTCGTCGCCGCCCCGCTCATCGCCGCTCCGTTCGCTTCCCGGGCGGGGACCATCCGGATCGGTGTCGCCTCGCTGACCGCCGTCATCGCGATGCGGGTGTACGTGGGCACCATCGGGCAGATCGTCCCGATCATCGAGACGCTCACCGTCTTCACCGCCGCTGTGCTGGCGCTCGTCATCAACGGCGTCGTACGGCGCGGCAACGAGCAGCTCGCTTCCGCCCGGATCATCGCGGAGACCGCCATGCGCGCGGTGCTGCCCGTGCCGGCCGACCGGGTCGGCGGGCTCCATGTCGCCGCGCGGTACGAGGCGGCGCAGGCGGACGAGTACGTCGGCGGCGACCTCTTCGCCGTCGCGGACACCCCGTACGGCGTACGCCTCGTGCTCGGTGACGTACGAGGCAAGGGGCTCGACGCGGTCGAGGCGGTGGCGGTGATCATCGGCGCCTTCCGGGAGGCCGCCGAGCAGGAGGAGACGCTGGACGGCGTGGCGCAACGGCTGGAGCGGGCGCTGGCCAGGGACGCCGCGCGGCGCGGGGGGCTGGACCCGGTGGAGGGGTTCGTCACCGCGGTGCTCGCCGAGATCCCGCAGGGCTCCGCGACTCTGCGGATCGTCAACCGGGGCCACCCCGAACCGTTGCTGCTCCATGCCGGAGGAGAGCTGGACGTGCTGCGGCCGAGCATGCCCGCACTCCCTCTCGGCATGGCGCTGGGCGTCTGGCCGGACCAGGTGGACGAGTGGGATCTGCCGCCGGGCGCGACCCTGCTGACCTATACGGACGGGCTCTCCGAGGCGCGCGACCGGGCGGGCGTGTTCTACGACCCGGCGGAGCGGCTGCGCGGGCGGATCTTCCCCGGTCCGGACGAGCTGCTGACGGCGCTCACCGACGACGTCCGGCTGCACACCGGTGGCCGCTCGACGGACGACCTGGCGCTGCTCGCGGTCGCCCGGCCGGCGGAGGACCAGCCGGAGCGCCGGACCACCGTGCCGATCGTCGGCCGGGGGGACGGCTGACGCGGTGGTGCGGGCCGCCGTCCCGAGGCCCTTCCGACCTCCCCCGAGGGCGTCGGACGAGTGTGGCGACGTTCCGTAGCAGACCGGTGCCGCTCGATAACATATGACACACCGTCAGAAAAGTCGGGGCGCACCGATTGTCCGCAAGTCGCCCTGTTGAGTGGTGATATGCGGTGGTAAATACCGCCCTGAAGTGGGAATGATCAAGGGGGACGGCTTGGAATCGAAGCCGTCTGTCTATTAACGTTCGATAACGCAGCGCGGTCGTCCCAGCCGTCGTCAGAGACGGCGCCGTGCGCGAGCGCCGAATTCCGCAAGGGAACCGGGGAACCACCTTCTTGGGGTGAATCGGACACCTGTGTCTCGATCAGAGACGTCAGGCGTCCGTAGGAGACCTTCCTGCTCCGAACCCGTCAGCTAACCCGGTAGGCGAGAAGGAAGGAAAGGAGTGCGCCCCCGTGGCGTCCAACCAGCCTGCCCCAGAGGCCCCGTCGCCCTTTGCCACCCTCGACGGTTTCGGCTCCCCCGGCGACTCCGACAAGGCGTGGGAGGAATGGAACCCCACCGAGGATTCCCTCCGCCCCGTCCGCGGCCGGCACCGCGTGGCCAAGCAGCGTGGTCTCGCGCGTAGTTCCACCGTCCTCGGGGTCGGCGTCATCGCGGCCGTCGGTGCGGGCGGCATGGCCACCGCGCAGAGCAAGCCGCCGGTCTCCATCTCTCTTCCCGATGCGCTCGCGGACAACCTCCCCGACGCCACGTCCGTGCCCGGGCTGGGCGCTCTGATCACCGCGGTCGAGTCCCACGACACCCCCGCCCCGGTCGCCGCGGCCGCGCCGTTCACCACCGCCGGGCTCACCACGGCGGAGACCGAGCAGGGTGCCACCGACGCGGGCGAGGCCCTGCGCGCCCGCATCCTCCAGCAGGCCGAGCAGCAGCAGTCCGCCGCCGACGCGGACGCGAAGGCGGCCGAGGAGGCGGCGGCCGCCACCAAGGCCGCCACCGAGGCGAAGAAGCAGCAGGACGAGGCGGAGGCGAAGGCCGCCGCGGAAAAGAAGGCGGCCGAGGAGGCCGCGGCGAAGAAGGCCGAGGCCGAGAGGCTCGCCAAGCTCGCCGCCAGCTACTCGCTCCCCACCTCCGCGTACACGATCACCTCCACCTTCGGAGAAGCCGGCACGATGTGGGCCTCCGGGCAGCACACCGGCCTGGACTTCGCCGCGCCGACCGGCACCCCGGTCAAGGCCGTGCACGGTGGAACGGTCAAGTCCGCGGGCTGGTCGGGCTCGTACGGGTACCGCACGGTCCTGGAGCTCGACGACGGTACGGAGGTCTGGTACTGCCACCAGTCCTCCATGGACGTGGTCGTCGGCCAGCAGGTCAGCACGGGCGACACCATCGGCCGCGTCGGAGCCACCGGCAACGTCACCGGCCCGCACCTCCACCTCGAAATCCACACCCCGGACGGCGCCGGCATCGACCCGATGGCCTGGCTGACCGGCAAGGGCCTCACCGTCTGACGCTCGGCGTATCGCCGAGCCCCTGAACCCCGGCAGCCTTGACGCTCTACCCCCCCAGGACGTCAGGGCTGCCGGTTCTCCGCCCACCCTCGTTTCTCTCCTCCCGCGGTTCTCTCTCCGCCGACGGTTGCCCGTCCGCCCCGGGCACGGGCGCCCTGCGCCCCGAGCACGGACGCGGAGTACGAGCGAGGAGCGCGCCCCGGGACGGCGACCGGCCACGATTCGGAGCCGCTGACCGGAATACGGCCCTCAGCCCGTTTCGTTGAACCCCTCATGACTTCTTCTCTCCGCAAGCTCGGCACGTCCGGCATCGAGGTCTTCCCCCTCGCCCTCGGCGGCAACGTCTTCGGCTGGACCGCCGACGAGGCCGAGTCCTTCGCGGTTCTCGACGCCTACGCCGCGGCCGGCGGCAACTTCGTCGACACCGCCGACGCGTACTCGGCCTGGGTCCCGGGCAATCAGGGCGGTGAATCGGAAACCCTCGTCGGCAAGTGGCTCAAGGCCCGCGGCAACCGCGCGGACGTCGTCGTCGCCACCAAGGTCGGTGCCCACCCCGCGTACCGGGGGCTCGCCACCGGCACGATCAAGAGTGCGGTGGAGGAGTCCCTGCGGCGGCTCGACACCGACTACATCGACCTCTACTACACCCATTACGACGACGAGAGCGTCCCGGTGGAGGAGATCGTCACCGCCCTCGACCAGCTGGTGAAGGAGGGCAAGGTCCGCGAGATCGGCGCGTCCAACATCAGCCCCGAGCGCCTGCGCGCCTCGCTCGCGTTCTCCGAGCGCGAGGGACTGGCCAGGTACGTCGCCCTCCAGCCGCACTACAACCTGGTCTCCCGCGACACCTACGAGGGCCCCGCCCAGGACCTCGCAGCCGAGACCGGTCTCGGCGCGGTCCCGTACTACGCGCTGGCCTCCGGCTTCCTCACCGGCAAGTACCGGCCCGGCACGCAGGTGGACAGCGCCCGCGCCGAGAAGGCCGGAGCACACCTGGAGTCCGAGCGGGGGCAGAAGGTACTGAGCGCGCTCGACGCCGTGGCCGAGGCCCACGGGGCCGAGACCGCCACCGTCGCGCTGGCCTGGCTCGCGTCCCGCCCCACGGTCGTGGCGCCGATCGCCTCAGCCCGTACGCCCGAACAGCTCCCCGCGCTGCTCGCGGTCGCCGACCTCGCGCTGAGCGACCAGGAACTGGACCGGCTCACCGAAGCCTCCGCCTGAGCGCGGACCGGGGTCTTTCGTTCGGATCGGTCTTGACCAGGCCGGATCGGGGCCCCGCGAGCCCAGCGTGATCCGGACGAGAAGCCCTACTGCGGCGGGTGCAGATAGGGATTGTGCCCCCCGTACTCCCGGTGCGGCGGCTGGTGGGGGGCCGGAGCCGGGCCCGGGGGGCCTGCGGCTCCGGAGCCGGGCCCGGGGAGGCCTGCGGCTCGGGGCCGTACGGGGACGCCGGACCGGTTCCGTACGGCGCCGGGGGCGGGTAGCCCCCGGCCGCGTGGGCTCCGTGCGCCGCGTGGGCTCCGTGCGCGGCGTGGGTTCCGTGCGCCGCGTGGACACCGCCGTGTCCACCGTGGGCTCGGCGGCCGTACGGGACGGGCACCGGGCGGCGGACGGCCGGGCGGAACACGCTGCGGGCCGCCTGGCTCAGCGCGGGGGCCGCGAACTCCCGGCGCGCCCACAGGTGGTGCAGCAACTCCTGCTCGCGCGCCGCGAAGTCGGCGCCCACCGCACCGCGCCGGGCGTCCCGCCGCAGCGCGGCCAGCGAGGTCGCGAACGACTCGTACTCGGCGACGGCACGGGCCGCCGCCCGGCCCCTGGCCCGGTCCGACGCGCCGTGCCAGTGCCGGGCCAGGTCACGCGCCATGCCCCGGGCGCGCATCGAGCCCAGTGCGAGCGGCTCGGCCGGGGTGAGCCAGCCGGCCACCGCGTACGCCGGGAACTCGGCGGCGAGCGTCCGCAGCTCCCGCCTGCGCGACCAGATCGCCAGCCAGGTCAGCAGTCCGAACACCGGCATCATGACGACGCCGTAGACCAGGTAGAAGCCGTACGGCCGCCAGGCCGCCGAACCGTTCCACAGGGCGTGCATGCCCATCGCGCACACCAGCCCCAGCAGCGGCAGCGCGATCCGGCGAAACCTGCGGCGGCGCCCGGCGGCGGCGAGACCGAAGCCGATGCCCGTGAGCGCCGTGAACACCGGGTGCGCGAAGGGCGACAGGACGATCCGTACGAAGAAGGTGCCGACCGTCACCGAGGCGATTCCGACCGTCCCCAGCTGCCGGTCCTCGCCGAAGGCACTGCCGAGATAGAGGATGTTCTCGCTGAACGCGAATCCGGTCGCGGTGAAGCCCGCCGCCACGATCCCGTCGACGACCCCGCCGAACTCCCGTCTGCGGAACAGGAAGAGCATCAGCACGGCGGCGCCCTTGGCGCTCTCCTCGACGATCGGCGCGACGACCGTGGCGCCCAGGGTGTCGGCGCCGGAGGGGTCCGCCGAGAGGTTCGCTATCCAGTACGTCGCGAAGGAGTTCGCGACGATCGCGACCAGCGCCGCCGCGCACGAACCCCAGGCGAAGGCGAACAGCAGATTCCGCCAGGGCGCCGGCTCGACCCGGTCCAGCCAGCGGAACGCCGCCATCAGGAGCGGCACCGGCAGCACGGCGAGCCCGAGACCCACGAGGAACCCCTCGGTGCCGGTCTCCCTGCGCACGAGCGCGAGGATGAGCAGCCCGCAGATGGCCAGCGTGACGATCACCGCGCCCGCGCGGAACGCCTTGCTGCGCCACACCATCCCGACGCGGCGCGGGCGGTAGCGCCAGTGGGCACGCTCCGGGACGGCGCCCAGGATCTCGCCGATCCGCTGCTCCTCGAGCACGGGGACGGCGGGCTGGGACTGCTGGTACTGCTCTGGCCCGGCGGACATGTTCCGACCCTAACGAGCGGGACCGACAAACGACCAGGAGGTTCCCGTCAGGCCCCCGTCGAGGCCGACGGGCTGTCAGACCCTGGCGAACAGCAGGTCGTGGACGACGTGGCCCTTGTCCAGGCCCTGCCCCTCGAACCGGGTCAGTGGCCGGAACGCGGGACGTGGGGCGTAGCCGCCGTCGGGCCGGGTGTTCTCGAACCGGGGGTGCGCGGTGAGCACCTCCAGCATCTGCTCCGCGTACGGCTCCCAGTCGGTCGCGCAGTGGATCACCGCGCCCGGCTTCATCCGCCCCGACACCAGGTCCAGGAAGTCCGGCTGGATCAGCCGCCGCTTGTGGTGGCGGACCTTGGGCCACGGGTCGGGGAAGTACACCCGCAGGCCGTCGAGGGACTCCGGCTTCAGCATCTCGCGGAGCAGGATGATCGCGTCGCCGTTGGCGACCCGCACGTTGGTCGAACCGGCCAGGTCGGCAAGGCGCAGGAGGTTGCCCTGGCCCGGGGTGTGCACGTCGACGGCGAGGATGCCCGTGGCCGGGTCGTCCGCCGCCATCTGGGCGGTGGCCTCGCCCATGCCGAAACCGATCTCCAGCACGACCGGCAGCCCGCCGAACATCTGGTCCAGGTCCAGCACGCTCAGGCCGTCGATGTCGAAGCCCCACTGTGGCCAGAGCCGCTCCAGCGCGTCCTGCTGGCCCACCGTGACCCGGCTGCGGCGCGGCTGGAAGCTGCGGATGCGGCGCTCGTGGTGCGAGCCGGCCGGATCGGCGGCCGGTCCACCGGGGAAACGGGGCTCCTGGCGCAACCGGCGCTGCCGGTCGAAGGAGGCGGCCCGGCGGGCGGCGGCGTCGGCTTCCGCGTCGGAAGCTTCCGCGCCGGAGACCGCCACGTCGGCCGTGTCCTCGGTGGTGCTCGCGGCTGCGTTCACGTCCGCGTGCGCATCCGCGTTCACGGCTGCATCGATGGCGGGGGCCTCGGCGGTCTCGTCGCGCGCGCCGGGCTCCGTACTGGGGTTCAGGGGCTGCTCAGACACAATGCCCCGATTCTACGGCGGGCGGCCTCCACCCCGCCCCCTGCGCCAGCGCCAGCACCCGGCGGGCGATCTCCCGCCCCACCGGCAGCGCCGTGGCCAGCGCGGCGTCCGCAGGGGTGTGGAGCACGTGCACGGTGTGCGGGGCCTCGTGGATCAGGAAGTCCTCGACCGGAGTGCCGTCGGGGTGGACCGTCCGGGTCCGCATCCCGGTGCGGGCCGGGCCCAGGTCCTCCTCGGTGACGTCGGGCAGCAGCCGCCGCAGCGCGGTCGCCGCCACCGCCTTCGTCGAACCCGCCCGAGCAGCCCGCCCAGCCTGCCAGGGACGCCCGGTCTGCCAGGGACGCCCGTCCCGAGCGGTCCGCCCGATCACGTCCGTCCGCTCCGCCGACAGCACCGCACCCGCCCCGGCGAAGGGCACCCCGTCCCGGGCGTACCCCTCCGGCCGGCGCGCGGTCCGCCAGGAGGCGGGCCGGGTCAGCGCGGAGAGCAGCCCGCCGGGGTGGACCGGCGGCACGAGCCGCCCGTGCGCCGTCGCGCCGACCGGTCCGACGTGGACCGTGCCGTCGACGGACCGGACGATGCCGCCGATCGACTGCGCCCCGAGGAACGGGTGCCCCGAGGACGGCACCGGATGGACCACTCCGCGTACCAGCTCAGGTCTGCGCAGCTCGTAGTACGTGTCCCGGACCGGTACGACGTGTACGCCGGGCTCGTCGCCGGCGAGCCGCGCCACCCGGGCGCTCTGCGGGCCCGCGGCGTTGACCAGGACCCGGGCGCGGACCACCGTCCCGTCCGCGGTGCGGGCCGCGACGCCCCAGGGCCGCCGGTCCACGGCGGTCACCCGTGCCCCGCACCGGACGACCGACCCGGCGGCGGCGACCTCGCCCGTGAGCGCCGCGAGGACCCCCGCCGCGTCGCAGACCCCGGTGGTGGACACCCGGATCGCCGCCTGCCCGCGCACCCCGGGCTCGTACTCCGCGATCTGCGCCGGGCCCAGCTCGCGCACCGGCAGCCCGTGCTCCCGGCCACGCTGCGCCAGCGCGTGCAGGCGGGGGAGCTCGGAGCGGTCGGTCGCCACGATCAGCTTCCCGGCGACGGTGTGGGCGATGCCGTGCCGGGTGCAGAACTCGGTCATCTCGCCGCCGCCGCGCGCGGCGAACCGGGCCGTGAGGGAGCTCCGGCGGTGGTGGACACCGCTGTGGATCAGCCCGCCGCCCGGTCCCGCGAGGTGGTCGGCAGGGTCGTACGCCTCCTCCAGCACCGTGACCCGGGTGCCCGGCGCCGCGCGCGTGAGCGCGTACGCCGTCGACAGACCGACGATCCCGCCGCCGATCACCAGCACGTCGCAGTCGTAGTCCGCGTGCGTCCTCATCACGCCACCTCCCACCCCGATAGTGCACTGACCCGCTGACAACCGGATCAAACCCCGGGCGGGGCGGGGACGTGGCGCGGATTTCGGCGGGCGGGCTCGCGACGGGGCCCGCACCGGGCCGTCAGGCGGGGGCCACCAGCAGCGGCCGGGCCCGCTCGCGCAGCTCGGCGACGCGCGGCTCGTCCCCGTACGGTTCGAGGCGGTGCAGCAGATCGCGCACGTATTCGGTCGTCCGGGCGGAGGAGATCCGCCCCGCGACCTCCACCGCACGGGTCCCGGCGGCACAGGCGGCGTCGAGGTTGCCCGACTCCAGCTCGGCGACGGCCGAGACGACGAGCCGCAGCCCGTGCGAGCGGACGAACTCCTCGGTGGGTTTCGACAGCGCCAGCTCCGTGAACCTGCGCACCTGGCGGGGCGCCTTGAGGTCGCGGTAGCACTCGGCCGCGTCGGCGGCGAACCGGTCGTACGAGTAGAAGCCGAGCCACGAGGGATCGGCGTCCCCCGGCCGCGACCGCTCCAGCCAGCTCTCCGCCCCCCGCAGCGCCGCCCCGGCCGCCGGGGCGTCCCCCGCCTTCGCGTGGGCGCGCGCCTCGACCAGCCGGAAGAAGCTCATCGTCCGGGCCGTCGCCAGACCCCGGTTGCGCTCGACCGCCGCCTGCGCGAGATCGACCCCCTCGTCGGCGAAGCCCCGGTACGTCGCCTGGAGCGACATCGACGCCAGGACGTACCCGCCGAGCGGGACGTCGGCCGCGGCCCGGGCGAGCCGAAGCGCCTGGATGTAGTACCGCTGGGCGGCCTCCTGCTGGCCGGTGTCGAAGGCCATCCACCCGGCCAGCCGGGTCAGTTCGGCGGAGGCGCCGAACAGCGCACGGCCCACCTCGTCGCTGTACGAACCGAGCAGCAGCGGAGCCGCGTCCACCCGTAAGCACTCCGGGACCATCGACGAACGCCAGTCCCCGCCACCGTACTTGGAGTCCCAGCGGCGCGCGTCCTGGGCCGCCTCGCGCAGTTTGGCGACATCGCTGTGGCCGACCCGCAGCGGCGAGGCGTCCGCCACGGACTCGGGCCCCGGCTGCACCGGGACCGCCCCGTGCCCACCGGGCAGCAACGGACCGCCCGGCGCCGGAGCCGCCGCGGGGCGGGCCGCTGCCGGGCCGCCGAGGAGCGCGGTCCGCGCCGCCGTGGAGTCCCGGGCGACCGACGGGTCGGCGGGGGTTATGAGCCAGCGCGACGCGGGTGTCGCATAGGCGCTCACCGAGAAGGACCCCGCCAGCGACTGCCAGATGCCGTTGCCGCCGCGGCGGCCGGCGAGGTCCAGGCGGTAGAGCTCCGTCGCGGAGCGCACCGCCTCGCCCACGTCGCGGGGGAAGGCGAGACCGACCTCGGGCGCCGGGTCGGCGTCGGCGAGACCGATCTCGTGCAGCGGGACCGGCCGGCCCAGCTTGGCCCCGATCGCGGCCGCGATGAGATGCGGCGCCGCGCCCTGCGGCACCATGCCCTTGGCGACCCATCGGGCCACCGAGGTCTTGTCGTAGCGAAGTGTCAGACCGCGCTGTGCTCCGAGGTCGTTGACCCGCCGGGCGAGCCCGGCGTTGCTGATTCCCGCGAGGGCGAGAACCGTGCCGAGCTTCTCGTTCGGCCCGCGTTGCTCCCTGGACATGCGCCACCCCTCGACACACAGACAGCCGCCGCGTCACCGGGGGCGGCGCGCGGCATTCGTACCGGGATCTCCTCGCGGTGGACTCCCGTGAGGCCCGGCGCACACGCATGTGGCCGAACCCCGAGGAATATGCCGCCGTGCTGGGACCATCGGTAAACCCAGCGTAGTTCTCCGCATCCCTACCGTTAAGGGGCATGGGTTCGGATGGCGGGATTGTGGCCCGCGCCGGGTGTCGTCCGGGGGCTGCCCGGATGGCCGGAGGGGGCGGGGGAGGGGGCCGGATGTGCCCCGGCCGTGTGGCCGTGCGCCCGGCCGTGCGCTCTCGCCGGGCCGGTGTCGAAGCGCTTCCATGGACCTTGCGTGGGTCGGCCCGCCGCACTGGACTCGGCGGGCTGGGGGACACTGCCGCCCCATTCCCCGCGGGCGGCGGACCGGCCCGGGAGGTGCGCGCCATCTCCCGGGCCGAGCGCCGGACAGGGCCCTCGGGGGCCGTCCGGCGGGCGCGGGGGACGCGCGAATCCTCCGGGGCGTGCGCCGGGTACGCGCGCCGGAGCGGTGCGCGGAGCGGCGGTACGGGGGTGCGGGTACGGGGCGCTACCGACACCCGGCCGACGCCGGACCGGCTAAGAATGGCCGATTCTCGACGGTCGTTGATCCGTTGGAATCCACCGCGAGAGCGCTCCTCCGGTGGCTTGAATGTGACTGAGGGTGCAGAGGCGGGACCGCCCCGGTGACCCGGCGGAGGGTACCGGCGGGGCTCGGGCGAGGGGCGCGGGGCGGCGGGCGCGGAGCGGCGGGCGCGGAGCGGTCCGGGGTGGTGCGGTGGCGAGGGGCGCGCCGTCGGGGGCGGCGGTCGCACGTCCCGGTTCCGGTGGTCGCGTCGCCGGGCCACGGTGGTTGTGCCGGTGGGCTCGATGGTCGTGCCGCCAGGTTCCCAACAAGCGGAAGGTGTTGTTCCGTTGGGCGGGACGGCCTCGTCCGAGGCTTCCGGCTCATGCCAGGGGCGCATGCTCTTCCGGCGTGCGCCGCGCGTACCCCCTCCCGGCCGTCGCAGTCGTGGCAGCATGTCCCGCAGCGGCGCTCCAGCGGACCATGTGCGCCGTCAGTCCACAGCCTGTGGAGGCGGCGATGCGTTGGTTGGTGGGGTGGAGCAGCGTCGCCGCGAGCTTCGGCACGGTGGGCGGGGTCGGCGCGGGAGGCGAGGGGCGCACGGTCCATCCGGTGGGCTCCCAACTCCTGTGGGGAGACCCCGACCCGCTCTGGGCGGTCGGCGACTGGCGCCCCGACGAGATCCGTCTCATCGACGCCGCGACCACGGTCGGCGCACCCACCACCCGGCTCGCGGTACTCGGCTGCTGCGGGGCGACCGACGAGCAGTTGCGCGTCGGACTCCTCTCAGCGCGCGGCGGCGCCCTGCGCCATCTCACCGCCTGGCCCGGCAGTTACACGGTCGTCGTGCAGACAGGACGGCGCATCACCGTCGCCGGGGATCTCGCCGGCGCCCGGCCCGTCTTCCACACCCCCTGGGCAGGCGGCACCGCGTACGCCACCGCCGCACTGCCGCTCGCCGACCTCATCGAGGCCCAGCTCGACATCGGCCACCTGGCCGCCCTGCTGGCCTGCCCCGAGACCCCGGAGGCCCTCGGCGACGGCACCCCGTACGCCGGTGTGAAGCGCATCCCGCCCGGCCACGCGCTCATCCTCCGCGAGGGCTCCCGCGAGATCACCGGGTACGAACCTGTCGCCTCCCTCGCCGTCGCCGCCCCGCAGGCCGATCCCGTCCACGCGGTGGAAGGCGTACGGGACGCCCTCGTCGAAGCCGTACGAGCCCGGCTCACTGCCCCCCGCCATGCCCCGGAGGCCGGGCCGCAGGACCCCGGACCCGTACCCGGCATGGGGCCCGCCGACCGCCGGGCCGCCCGCGGCCGGGGTCCGGTCCCGGGCATCGGGGCCGACCTCTCCGGCGGCAGCGCCTCCGCGACCCTCGCCCTCCTCGCCGCCGGACTGCCCGGCCTCCCCGGTACGGTCCTCGGCCACGGCACCGGCGCGGGGGAGCGGCTCCTCGCCGTCACCTTCAACGACCTCACCACCCGTGGCGACGAGGACGAACTCGCCCGCGCCCGCGCCATCGCCGCCAACCCGCGCCTGCACCACGTGGTGGTCCCCGCGGGCGAGGAAGCCCTCCCCTACGCGGACCTCTCGGTGGAGAACGCGGTGATCACCGACGAACCGTCGCCCTCGCTCGTCGTCGCCGAACGCCACCGCCGCCGGCTCGCCGCAGGCAGCGCGGACCACCTGGTCGGGTACGGCGCCCGGCAGGTGCTCGACGCGCACCCGGCCCGCCTGGCCGACCTCCTCATGGACCGTCGCCGCCGCGACCTGCTGAGACCCGTCGCGGCGCTCACCCGGGCCGAAGGTGCTTCCGGGCACTCGCTGTTCGTGCCGCTCGCGGTCTACCGGGCCGCCCGCCGGCTGGCCCGCACCTCCTACCGCACCGGCCTGGAGACGGCGGCCGGGCTGCTGCCCGAGGCGAACCGGCACCCCGCCGGCCCCGGTCGCGGCAGCACCCCCGCCGACGCCTCACTGGCCGCCCTCACCTGGTCCCGGCCCGGACCCGCCGCACGCTGGCTCACCGGGGAGGCGCTCGCCCAGGTGGCGGTCCGGCTCCAGGAGGCGGCGATCCGCCCCGCCACCGCACAGCGCCCGGGCGAGGCCCGAGCGGGCGCCGCCCTTGCCCGGGCCGCCGCCGGCCACCGCATCCTGGAGCAGGCCGCCGACATCCGCAGCCAGCGGCTGCACGCGCCCTTCCTCGACAACCAGGTGGTCAGGGCGGCACGTGCGCTGCCGGAGTCACTCCGGGTCCAGCCGGGCGCGCGCGCCGCGATTCTGCGCCGGGTCCTGTCGGGCGCGGGCATCCATGAACTGCCCGCCGGCTGGGGCGCTCCGTCGCTGGTGCGGTCGACGGAGGCGAACCGCACCGGACTCCGCCTGGCACTGCCCGAGTTGATGGACCTGTTCGAGGCTCCGCTGCTCGCCGACGCCGGACTGATCGAGGCCCGCGTGGTCCGCAAGGCGCTGCGCGCGGCCGCCGACGGAGAACCGCTGCCCCTCGACGGGCTCGCGGACCTCGCCTCCACGGAACTCTGGCTCCGCCGCCTGATGGGGCGCCGGGGTACCTGCTGGACCGGTACGGCGGCGCGCAGCCGTGCCGTCGCGGGAGGTGTCCTGCCGGCCGCGCGCCGTTCCCTCCAGGCGTGAGGGCCGCCGCCGCCGCTCGAAGGACCGCTCGTGCGGCGGCCCCCGTACGCGGCCTCCGTGCGGCGGCCCCCTGTGGCGACCCCGTGTGGCGGCCCCGTGGGCGGCCTCCGTGCGGCTGCCCTCGTGTGCGGCCCCCGTGTGCGGCCCCCCGTGTGCGGCCCCCGTGTGGGGGTCCTCGTGCGGTGCCGTGGGAGCGGGTGTCCGGAGGACATGTCCCGTGAGCGGTGCGCCACCCGGTGCCCCGAAAGCGGGTCGAGTCACCCGCAGGTGAAACGTGAGTCGGCCCAGTCGGCCATCGTCACCCCGCCGAACGGCCACGCGGCCTCGACGACCAGGCGCACCGCCGTCAGCCCGTGCAGCGGCACGCTCACCGGTACGGCGGGGGAACCCGCCCGTACGGTCCCGGAGGTCCACAGCACCGCGCCCGCGCCGTCCCCCTCGCCGCCTTCACCACTGAGGACGGAGAAGCGCACCGCGCCCAGGCCGAGGGCCCGGTCGTCGATCCCGGCCATCGCTTCGTAGCGGGTGCAGCGCCCGTCCAGCAGGACGACCACCGACGAATGGCCGCCCACCGTCACACCGTGCGTGTACGGGGTGGAGGCGATCGACAGGTTCCGGCGCTGCCAGATCGGGCTGCTCCCGCGCAGCTTCACCGTGGGCCCGGACCCGTCCCCCAGGAGGTCGTAGCGCAGCTCGCTGAACCGGTGGACCTCGGGCGCGGGCGCCTTCGGCGCGGGTACCTCGGTGGGAGAGGGGACGGGCTCCGGGACAGGGGGATCCTCGACGGGCGGGGTGGGCGACGGCGCACGAGGAGCGGGTGCGGCCGGGGCGGAGGGTTTCGGGGAGGGCCTCGGGGCGGGCGGGGACGGCGAGGGAGTCGGCGCGACCGTCGGGGAGGGCTCCGGCACCGCCGGGTGCGGGGGTGCGGGGGGCGGTGGCGTCGGGGCGGGCGGCTCGGGCGAGGGGGCGACGGACGGAATGGAGGCCACCGCCACCGGAGGCTTGGCCACCGGCTCCGGCTGCTCGTCACCGGCCAGGGCCCACACCAGTCCCGCCGCCGCCGCGATGGCCACCGTGGCCGCGACGCCCACCTTGACCGGCGCGCCGAGCCCCTCCGCGACAGCGCCTCCGGCCGCCGAACCACCACCGGCACCGCCCGCAGCTGTACCGCCCGCCGAGGCCGCGCCGGTGGCAGCTCCCGAGGCCGCGCCGGTGGCGGTCGCGCCGGTCCCGGTCGCGGCGGCTGCCGCCCCGGCCCCGGCGAGGCCCAGCGTGCCGCCCGCCACGACTCCTGCGGCCTTGAGCGAGTACGCGGCGGCGAACCAGCCGATGACGGCGATCGGCAGGAGCGCGGGAATCCCCGCGTTGACCTGTTGCAACTCACCTGCGGCCACCCGGCATTTGGCGCACTCGTCCAGGTGCTTGCGGAGTCCGCGCTCCGCCCGCATCCGCAGGCCGCCCCGCGCGTACGCGCCGAGCCGGTCGGCGTACCGCGCGCAGTCACCGCCCGCCACCAGGGCCTGGCTGACGTGCGCCTGGAGGTATGCCTGCTTCAGCCCCTCCCGGGCCCTGCCCGCGAGCACCGCCGTGGCGTTGGCGGACAATCCGAAGAGCGGGGCGATCTCGCTCGGCGACTCCTCCTCCACGGTTGTGTGCCAGAGCACGGCCTGCCAGCGCTCCGGCAGACTGCGGAACGCCTGCAGGGCCATGGACTGCTCGGCCTCGTGCATCGCCCGGACGTCCGCGCCCGGGTCGAGGGTGTCGTCGTCGGACAGCTCGGAGGCACGCGCCGCCCCGGCGGCGAACACCGCGAAGTCGTCGACCAGATGTTCGCGCTTCGCGCTCTTCGTCCAGGCGGCGGCGACATGCCGGACCGCGGTCATCAGATAGGCGCGGACTGCTTCTTCGGGCCCCTTTCCGCCACGAACCGCCTGCAGGGTCCGGGTGAACACCTCGGCCGTCAGGTCCTCCGCGGTGTGCGCGTCGCGACAGCAGGTACGCGCGTAGCGTCGGACGGCGCCGGAGTGGCGCCGGAACAACTCCTCGTACGCCCGGTCGTCACCGGACCGCATACCCCTGATGAGCTCGGCGTCCGACACGGTGAGCCCGGTCGTGGCCCCTCGCGCCGTACGCTGCGGAGGCACGGACCAGGGACCCGGCAGCACGGTGCCGCAACCGCCCCCCGCCGGAGCCTCCCCATCGTCTCCTGGTGCTCCCGGTACTCCCGGTGCTCCCGGTACTCCCGGTACTCCGGAAACGGTTGCCGAACGTGCGCCGGGCGCACCGGTTTCCGGCGAACCCGTCCCCGGCCGACTCGCGCCCGGCGAACCGCTGCCGGGCAGCCTCTCCGTGCCACCCTGCGGGGGAACCTGGGCCCGGCGTGGTGGCGGGACCGTCCCTTCCACGGCGGAGCCCTCGGTCGAGACGCCGTCGAGCGGCTCTTCCCGCGTGCCGTCACCGCTCATCGCGGAAGCCCCCGTACCTGCCGTGAACCCGATTCCGGGCAACACTGCCACACGGCCCTTGCGCTCCGCGCTGGTTCAGCCCCACCTTCCACTCGTCCGGGGTGTCCGACCGAATGGGAGCGCGAGAGGTCATCCGAACGGGACGGTTCCGCCCCCGGCCGGCCGGAGCCTCCGAGGGCCGTCACCCGGGCCGTTCAACCCGCCGGCTCACCGGCTCACCGGCTCACCGGCTCACCGGCTCACCGGCCGGCTTACGCCCCTCCCGCTCCCCTCACCTCCGCCTTCACGCAGGCCGCGAACGCAGTCCTTCCAGCAGGATGTCGAGCAGCCGTGCCGAGGCGGCGGCCTGCTGGGCCGGGTCCGGCAGGGAGGGCGCGGAGGTGGCGATCACCAACAGCACGTCGGCCACCGTCACATCGGGGCGCAACTCGCCGGAATCCCGGGCACGCTCCAGGAGTCGGCCGACGACGTCGAGCAACTCGCCGGTTCCCGCATTCTCTTCGGCCACCGACGCGTCCGTGCGCTGTGGCACCGGGCGAAGCTCCGTCAAAGCGGCGACCTGCCGCTGCTGCGGCACCCGCGTCCCGTCCCCGCCGTCCCCGGCGGCGCGGAGGACCTCTTCGGCCTTCGAGGAGGCGTCGACCCGCAGCACCTGCGGCGGCAGCAACCTGCCTGCTCCGGACGCCACCGACGTCCGGAGGAAGCGGGAGAGCGCGGACCAGGCCTCGTCCTCCTGGCCGAGCGCGGCTCGTGCCTGCTCCGTCAGCCGAGCCGTCTCGGCTTCGGCTATTCGCCGTACCAGGACGTCCTTGCTGGGGAACCGGCGGTAGACGGTGCCCACCCCGACCCGCGCGCGGCGGGCCACGTCCTCCATCGGGGCGCCGTACCCCAGTTCACCGAAGACCTCCCGCGCCGCGCGCAGGACGTGCTCCAGGTTCCGCTGCGCGTCCACGCGGAGCGGCGCCGAACGAGTCGGCGTCCCGAGGGCGGAACCCGTCACGGAACCCGCTGCCGGTCCGGTGACCGCACCGGTCACCGGACCTCCTGCCGAACCAGTCGCCGAACCGGCGGCCGGACTGGTCACAGAGGCGGTCACCGAACCGAGCGACGCGACGACTCCGCCGGTCGCACCCGGGCCGGAGCCCGCTCCACCGGTCGGGCGGGACGACTCGACGACGGCGAGTCCTCCCGGTGTGCTGAGCCGTGCCACGGCCTCGGTCGAGGCCGGGACGGCAACCTGCCCATGCGAATCCTGAATGTGCATGACTTCCCCCGGTTATGACGTCTCCCCCCGGAGACTTCCCCACCATGTGGACCGGAGAAGAGGAGTGACGAACTTCCCCATCCCCACCCCGATCGGCTACGAACATAGTTGAGCGGGGGGCAATTCAGAAGGGGCAGTTCCGCACGGAGCGCCCCTCGATCGGAGCAAGGACCCGATCGTTCCTGTTTCAGCCCTTGCGCGCGCCCCCTCCTTCCCTGCCTGACCTGCGGGGCTACGCCGTCCTACCTGACGGGTAGTGAGCCCGCGCGCCGGAGCTTGGTGGTCACACAATTTGCGGGGCCTGTGGACAAACCCGCGACTCCGGTGCGTCATGGGGTGGTGATGGCTCCAGATTCCCGGGGAACGGCCCCCGGCAGCAGGCCAGGTGTGCGCATTCTCGTCGTCGGTGGAGGCTACGTCGGGATGTATACGGCGCTGCGCCTCCAGAGGAAGCTGAAGCGCGGGCTGAGAAGCGGCGAGGTCGAGATCCTGGTCGTCACGCCCGACCCCTATATGACGTACCAGCCGTTCCTCCCCGAAGCGGCCGCCGGGTCCATCTCGCCCCGGCACGTCGTCGTCCCGCTCCGCCGCGTCCTGGGCCTGTGCCGCATCGTCATCGGTGAGGTGCACCGCATCGACCACGCCGCGCGGACCGCCACCGTGAGCACCCTCGCCACGGGCAAGCACGGCGACGGCGCGGTCGAGATGCCGTACGACGAGCTGGTCCTCGCCCCCGGCTCCGTGGCGCGGACGCTCCCGGTCCCCGGACTCGCCGAGTCCGGCATCGGGTTCAGGACGGTGGAGGAGGCCATCGGGCTGCGCAACCACGTTCTCGAGCAGATGGACATCGCCTCGGCCACCCGCGATCCGGCCCTCCGCGACGCGGCTCTCACCTTCGTCTTCGTCGGCGGGGGGTACGCCGGCGTGGAGGCACTCGCCGAACTCGAGGACATGACCCGCTACGCCGCGCGGTACTACCACAACATCCGTCCCGACGACCTGAGATGGATCCTCGTCGAGGCGACCGGACGCATTCTCCCGGAGGTCGGCGAGGCCATGAGCGCCTACGCCGTGCGGGAGTTGCGCGGACGGAATGTCGACGTACGTCTCGACACCCGTCTGGAGTCCTGCGAGGACCGCGTGGCCGTACTGAGCGACGGCTCCCGATTCCCCACCCGCACGCTCGTCTGGACGGCCGGGGTGAAACCGGCGCCGCTCATCGCCACCACCGGGTTTCCGGTCACCGAACGGGGCAGGCTGCGCTGCACCGCCGACCTCAGGATCGCCGGTACCCGGCACGCCTGGGCCGCGGGCGACGCGGCGGCCGTCCCCGATCTCACGGTGCCGGACCCGGGTGCCCTGGCCGCGCCCAACGCCCAGCACGCCGTCCGCCAGGCGAAGGTTCTGGCGGGCAACGTCGTAGCGGCTCTCGAGGGGCGCCCGCTCACCGACTACCGGCACGCGTACGCCGGATCGGTGGCCTCCCTCGGCCTGCACCAGGGAGTCGCCCACGTCTTCGGGCGGAGAATCAAGGGCTACCCCGCCTGGTTCGTGCATCGGGCCTACCACCTCAGCCGGGTGCCGACCTTCAACCGGAAGGCGCGCGTCCTTGCCGAATGGATCCTGTCCGGGCTCTTCGCCCGCGAGATCGTCTCCCTCGGGTCGCTGGAGCATCCCCGCGCGGAGTTCGAGCTGGCGGCCGGGGGCGCGGGCCCCCACCGCACCCCGCCTCCCCGGCGGCCCGCCGGTACCGGCGACGAACCCCACGAACCCCACGAGCCGCCGGGCTGACCGCCCGACCCCACGTGTGGGTCCCACGCCGTCCCTCTTTCCGGGGAGGCATGAGATCACGTCGTACCGATGCCGGACCAGCGCCTACCGCGTCGGTACGAGCACGAGCCCGCCACCCTGTCCGGCCCCGGAACGCCCGAGGCAGGCGCACGCGTCACCCCGTCCGGAAGCACCGGGCGGGCGGACGTGCCGCGGACCCGTACCGACGGCCGAATGACGACTGTCAGTACGCTCCGTCACACTGGACGTGTGACCATAGGTACGTCCACATCTGCACAGAGTGACCCGGTCGACCGCGATCAGAGGTGAACGCCGGCCCCAACCCGGCGGGCACCTGTGCGGCCACCGGTGACCCGCGACGTCGCATCGACAGCACGACAAGGCCCTGCCGTGATTTCCCCCGGGCCGCGCCCCCGCCCCTGACCCCGGCCGAGGACGCCGAACCGGATGCGGCGGACGCGTGAGCACCGGCACACCGCCGCAGGGCCGACGACGTGGCGGACGCGGAGCACGGACGCAGCAGATGCAGCAGAAGCAGCCAGCCCGAGCGGACCAGACCGACATACGAGGCCAGAGATACGTGAACTTCACGCGCTGGAGCGCCCGTTTTCCCGGAACGCAGCGTCGCGCCGCGGCCCGGGCCGACCGCGGTTCCGTCCCCGCCGCCCGGGCCGAGTACGCGCGGTCGGAGTGCGCCGCCGCGCCGGGGGACGCCGCCGTCCTGCAGACCCCCGACGAATCGTCGCCCACCGGCCCGCCGCCGCCTCCCGGCACCACGCCCGTCGGCTCACCGTCCGGCACCACGCCCGTCGGCTCACCGTCCGGCACCACGCCCGTCGGCTCACCGTCCGGCACCACGTCCGGCAGCTCACCGTCCGGCACCACGTCCGGCAGCTCACCGTCCGGCACCACGCCCGTCGGCGTGTCCGCCGGTGCGTCCGACACCGTGCCGATCCTCGACGACCTGCCCGCCCGCGAGATCCTCGGCCGGCTCCCCGCGCCCGTGGCGCTGTTCCAGGGGCCCGACCACCAGGTGGCGTACGTCAACGCCGCTTACGAGGCGGCCTTCGGCCCCCGCTCCTGCGGAGCGCCCGCGGCCGAGGCCATGCCCGAGCTGGCCGAACTCAGCGTGCTGCCGCTGATGGACCAGGTCCTGCGCAGCGGCACCCCGCGTACGGTCAAGTCGCGCCGGACCCTCGGCGGCGGCTCGTACACCGTGACCTGCACCCCCGTCGCCCCCTGGGACACCGACGGCGCCGATTCCCCGGACGGCGGACCGCGCGGCGGGGTGCTGGTGCACGCCGCCGACGTCACCGATCACGCGGAGGCGGCCGAACGCCTCCGCACCAGTGAACGACGCCACCGCGAGATGGCCGTCACCCTCCAGCGGTCGCTGCTCCCGCAGGAGCTGGAGCAGCCGGACGACCTCAGGATCGCCGCCACCTACCAGCCCGGCGGCACGGACGCGGCGGTCGGCGGCGACTGGTACGACGTCATCACCCTCGGTGCCGGCCGTACCGCCCTCGTCATCGGCGACGTGATGGGCCGAGGGGTCCGTGCCGCCGCCGTCATGGGCCAGCTGCGTACGGCCGTGCGCGCGTACGCCCGCCTCGACCTGCCCCCGCACGAGGTGCTCCAGCTGCTCGACGGTCTGGCCGCCGAGATCGACGCCACCCAGATCGCCACCTGCGTCTACGCGGTCCACGACCCCAACGAGGGCCACCTCGTGTTCGCCTCCGCCGGACACCTGCCGATCCTCGTGTCCGACGAGGACGGGACCGTGCGCGTGGCCGAGGAGCCGACCGGTCCCCCGCTCGGTACGGGCGGCTGGATCCACACCTCCGGCACGATCGCGCTGCCGCCCGGTTCGACCGCCGTCCTCTACACGGACGGCCTGGTGGAGCGCCGCAGCGAGGACATCGACGAGGGGGTGGCCGCACTCGGCCGGGCGCTGTCCGGCGCGAAGGGGTCCCCCCAGGTCGTCTGCGACCGGCTGATCCGCTCCCTCGGAGTGACCGCCGAGCACGACGACGACGTCGCGGTCCTGGTGGTCCAGCACCCCGCCCGCAAGGGAGCGGACGCGGAGCTGTTCCACAACGCCTCGCTCGATCTGCTCGGGGGCGTGGAGGCGGCGCCGCGCGCCCGCGCCTTCGCCACCGGGGTGCTGACCTCCTGGCGCTTCCCGGACGAGCTGCGCGACCGCGGGGTGCTCGCCGCGAGCGAGCTGGTCGCCAACTCGCTCCAACACGGCACCCCGCCGACGCGCCTGGGACTGCGGCGCACCGACCGGAGGCTGATCATCGAGGTGACGGACGGGGACGACCACCTGCCGCGCCGCCGGAGAGCGGAGCCCGGGGACGAGTCGGGCCGTGGCATCGCGATCGTCGCGGCGGTCGCCTCGTCCTGGGGGAGCCGCCGCACTCCCGACGGGGGCAAGGCCGTCTGGTGCGAGTTCGCGCTGCCCCGGTGACGGGCGCGGACCCGTTACCTCAGTGGGCCGTTGCCGGTACGGGGACGGCGCTCTCCGGCACGGACACCGCGACCACCCGAGAGTGCACGGCGAGCGAGGGCTGGTCCTGCACAGGGGTGAGCCGTCGGCCCAGCCGCATCGCCAGCACCGTGATCCCCAGCGACACCACGACGAACGTCACGATGTACGGGGCGTGCAGCGAGGCTCCCATCGGACCGCCGACGGCGGGTCCGACCGCCAGCGCGAGCTGCTTGCACAGGGCGAACGCCGAGTTGTACTGCCCGACCATCGACTCCGGCGCCAGGTCGGCCACCAGCGGGGCCACGGTCGGCGACAGCATCGACTCGCCGAGCCCGAAGAGCGCGTACGTGGAGATCATCGCGGCCGTCGCCATCGTCTGGCTGCCGTGCCCGAGGCCCGCGTAACCGGCCACGACCCAGGCGAAGGCCCAGATCAGGCCGACTCCGGCGATCACCCGGCTGCGCTTGCGCCGCTCCACCAGCCGCAGCACGACGAACTGCGCGACGACGATGGCGGCGGTGTTCGCGGCCAGCGCCAGCCCCAGCGCGGACGGCTCGATTCCGGCCGCCTCGGTGCCGTACGCCGCGAGCCCCGACTCGAACTGGCCGTAGCAGGCGAAGAACACCACGAAGCCCAGGACGCAGAGCTGGACCATGGCCCGGTGCGACACCAGAGCCCGCAGCCCACCCGGTCCGGCCGCGGCAGTGCGGACCCCGTCGACGGAAGGGGACACGGCGGGGACGTGCGGCAGCCGCACGGTGCTCACGACGGCGCCGAGCACCAGGAACATCACGGCCTCCACGACGAACAGCAGGGTGAACGTCCCCGGCCGGTCCGTGTCGACGATCTGCCCGCCGACCAGCCCGCCGATGCCCATGCCCAGGTTCTGCAGGAAGAACTGCATGGCGAAGGCGCGGGTACGGGTCGTGCTGGTGGAGGAGCGGACGAGCAGCGTGGCCAGCGCCGGCTGCATGACGGCGGCCCCGGCCCCGAGCACGGCGGCCGACGCCACCGCCGCCGTCACCCCGCCCGCGAACCCCAGCGACGCGACGCCGGCCGACGCCACGACCGAGGCACCCATGAGCACCGGCAGCGGACCGCGCCGGTCGATGACCCGCCCGGTGAACGGCAGGACGACCAGCGCTGCCATCGCGAAGACCGCCAGCACGACTCCAGCCGTACCGGCGCCGAGACCCCGTACCTGCGCCACGTAGACGTACAGATACGGAACGGTGAACCCCGTGCCGAACGCGCTCAGCGCGCTTCCCAGCTGGATCCGCCGCAGCGCTGCGCCCATCTCCCTGGTCACACTCACCTACCTCATGATCACGGGGCAACACGGTGCGCCCTCGAACTACACAGACCCGAAGACTTTAACACTAAAGTTAGAACTTCAACAATGAACCTCGAAGGACTTCGAAGGGTGTGGACTTGCGTGCGATACTGCCCGCCATGTCCGAAACCCCCGAGCCGGATCCCGACGAGCCGAGCCTCGACGAGCAGATCGCCGCTTACCAGCGCGAGTTCAGCGACCTGGATCCGCAGGTCGAGCAGGTTGTCTCGGCCCTGGGCCGGCTCAACCGCCGTATGAACGTCGCGTACGGCAGACAGCTCGCGGCCCTGGGCATCAGCAACGCCGAGTGGGAGGTCCTCAAGACCCTCGTGCTCGTCGGCAGCCCCTACCGCCTCGGCCCCGGCGAACTCGCCAAGCGCCTCGGACTCACCCCCGCCGCCATGACGCACCGCATCGACCGCATGGCGGCCGAGGGCCTCGTCACCCGCGACCGGGACGAGAACAACCGGGTACGCGTCATCGTGGAGGTCACCGACGAGGGCCGTGCGAAGTGGCTGGAGGCGATGCGCATGGCGACCGTCTTCGAGGAGGACGTCCTCCAGGACCTCTCCGGCGGCGAACGCGGAGTCCTCAGCGATCTCCTGATCAGGCTGCTGCGCCGGGTGGAGGAAGCCCAGCCGGACGCGGACGGCCGGCTCACCGACCTCTCCTGACTCCCCCGAGAGTGCCCCGGGCGGTGCAGTCGCCGAGCTCGCTCGGCCTCGCGGGCCAGGGTTGACACGGCACCCCCCGATCCGTAAAGTTCTCCGAGTTGTCAGGGAGCCGGAAGGTTCCGGGACAGCCGATCCCGCCGCGGACAGCGGCAACCAAACCCTGTACGAACTTCCACTCGGGATAATTTCGGCGTGCCGGAATTCATTTCGAAGGCCCGATTATGAGCCGCCGGGAAGAACCGCTAGGGTTTGGGACGTCGGAAGGGCCCGCAACGGCCCGGAGGACAGGCCCGCTGACTGGGAATCAGGCCCGAAAGGATCTGATAGAGTCGGACTCGCCGGAAAGGGAAACGCGAAAGCGAAGAACTGGAAAGCGAAAATTGCTTGACCCGCTTCGACCGGGAATCGGACAGATAAGA
>NZ_JBIBHR010000013.1:156923-256940 GCF_042957125.1 Streptomyces sp. NPDC008125 | reverse complement strand
CCCGCGGAGCGGGTACCTATCCGCTGCGCGGATAGCAAGCGGGGAATGCGCTGCGCGCATTCTGAAAGGCGCTGCGCGCCTTTTGATAAACCGCTGCGCGGTTTATGGGGAATTCCCGCAGGCGGGAATTCTAATTACCGCTGCGCGGTAATTGAGTGGGGTCTCTCCGCTTGCGCTCCGAGACCGGGCGTCCGCTGCGCTCCCGCCCTCCCGGCTTCGCCGGGGCTGGCTACGGGCGGGGAGGGTGCATCAGGCGCAGGCCTGTGTAGGGCTTGGGGTTTCGGCCCACCACCCCACGGGGCCGGGCCCGGCTGACGGGCCACCAGGAGGACGCGGGAGCAGGGCAGGGACGGCCGGGACGATGGGGTACGGGATTCCGGGTGACGCTGCTTCAGACCGGGGCCGGGATGAACTCTGGAACCAGCCCACTCCCCCACTGCATCAGCTGATGCCGCATGTACCTTTGGCGAAACTTGGCCACACCCCCTGACGGCCCACCACCTCAGTGCATCAACCTGACAGGCCGTGTAGCGATTGGGAATCTGGGCCACCACCGGATTCGTCCGGAGCGCCTTTTGATGCGCGGGTAGAATCACGAACCGACCACCACCACCGACCCCCGGAAGGAGAAGAGATTGTGGTTCTTTTCCTTCCGGATGGACGCGACCATAAAGCCAGCGCGCGAAAAGCCGGGAGGGGTTTCCGGTCTGCTCGGGAAAAACTCCGCGCGGACCGGAAAGAAAGGGGAATGGGCCGGTTACCTGAAACCGGCCCATTCCCGGGTTGAGGGCGGGTGGGGGGACGGCCCGTCCTCAACCCGCCCGAGAGTAGGGCGCTATTTCATCGGCAACAAGGGCGCCCGGGTCACGGTCGCCGGGCGAGAGCGACGACACCGGCAAGGGAGCCCGCCGCCGTGCAGACGGTGCCGATCACGGTCACCGGCACCAGGGCCCCGGGCCAGAGGTGCACGACGATCGCCAGGACCACGCCCGCCAGGAGCAGCACCAGGACGGCGGCGAGGACGGCGGGGATCATCCACGACGGCGCGGTCCGGAACGGAACCGCGGGGGCGGGGGTGGTGGGGGCCGGGAGCGGGACCGGCACCGGCGCAAGGGCGAGGGCGGTGGCGGGGGCGGCGGGGGCGGCGGGGGCGGTGGTGGTGGTCAGCTGCTGGACGGTGGTCACGGCGGGTCTCCTCGGTCGTCGGGTGTCCCCCACCGTGGTGGTGGCGGGGAACCCCGCACGGTCGGCCGGCGGACGCTCGGTCGGGCCGGTCACGGCGGGGCAGACAGCACAGTGCGACGAGCCGGGGCAAGCCGCACAAGCCTCCTACGAAGTACTTATGGGGTGGACGGCCCGCTTTCCCACGGTCCCCGTCCGACTTTGTTGAGGAAGTCGGTCACCTGAGGGCTGCCATGGGTGCTGCCACACCGACACCAGAGGTGGGGGTTGAGGGGAGTCCGTCCAGGTCCAGCACCCATGGCAGCAACCGCGCGGCACCACCTGCGGCAGCACCCATGGCACCACCTGCGGCAGCTGGCCGAACGGCCCGACCGGTGTGGGCCCGGCGCGCTCCGCGACGGGCCGCGAGAGGCCGGCGCAGCGCCGTACGCCTTCCCCGAGGCCCCGTCACCCGTCCCGCCCACCACCTCCATCCAGCAGACAGGCCCGGGGAACGAGGGGAAGTCCGGGGTGCTCACCACGCCGTATCCGGTGTCTGAGCTGCGGTGGGGCGTGGTGAGCGGGCGAGAGGGCGCAACAGATGTTGCTACCCATGCCGCTACGGATGCCGCTACGGATGCCGCTACGGATGGTGAAACCCATGGTGAAACCGATGGTGCTGCCTCCTGGTGGCCACCAGGTCGAGAGCGAGCACGGCGGCCGGGGGCAGGGGCGCCCCGGCAGGTCGCGCCTCTGGTCGCACCGGCGGGGCAGCCACGGGACTGGTCAACACCAGGTCAGGCCGTATTTTCCGGGGCGTGGACGCCGACTTCTTCCCTGGGGGGCCCTGGCGGGAAGCGGGCCGTTTATGGTGCACCTGTCGTTGTCCGGGCCGGTCCCGGGCCGAACTTGAGGGGTGGGGCCATGGAAAAGACCTGGTTCGAGAGCGTGTTCCGCAGGAGACCCCATCCGGTGCTGCGTCTGCTGGGCAACCTGGTGCTCTGTGCGATGCAGGTCGCCTGGGTGATCTGGGGGCTCGTCTCCTTCCACAGTGCGTGGCGGTGGCTCGTCGTCCCGATCGGGCTCATGGTGCTGCTCAGCTACAGCCGGGGCGTGGTCCTGGCGGTCCGGGACCTCCGGAAGCACAACAGCTCCCCCGTACTCGACTGAAACGCCCATGGGCGGGCCGCCGCGGGCCCCGCACCGCCCGGCCACCGCTCCGGCACCACCACCCCGAGCCGTGGTGACCTCCCACCCGCCACCCCGGGTAGCGGTGGCCGACGCGAGACCGAACCCGAACACCGGCCACCACATCACCTCCGCTCGCGCGGAGAGCACTTCACGGTGGCCGGGATGTCCTCCAGTATCTGCGGTTCACCTCCGCTCGTGCGGGGAGCACGCCGCGGCCGGCGGCTGCGGCGGACATTGCGCGATTCCTGACGGAACGCAGTCACCACCGACACCAAACCGAGAAATCGCACCCGACTGGGCCGTCCCGGGCACCGCGCAACTGGTGAGGGTAGCGTCCCTGGGAGGGGAGGTGCGAAGTACCTGGGGCGTCAGCAGTCCCGAGCGAGCACGGTGAGTTCGTGGTCGTCGCCCAAGACGCGGGTGAGTGCGGGGACAAGCTCGGCAAAGAGAGCGGTGGCCTGGCTGCGCTTGCCAGCCTCTCCTGTGTAAAAGGCGTGGTCGTAGCGGGCGTCAAGAGTGTCAGGGTGATCGGGCCCCAGGGCGTCGGTGCGGTCGATGACCAGATCGCTGAACAAGTTCATCGCGCGACGATGATCACCGCTCGCCCCTACACTCGCGGCAAAGTCGCTGCGGGCGCGCAGGGTGTCGATGTGTTTGGGCCCGTGAAGGTGGGTGCGGTCGGTTACGAGCGCCTGGTACTGAATCGCTGCCAGGCCATAGTCACCGACCCCCGACGTGCAGCACGCGCGGAGTTGACGGCCGCTCAGAGTCTTCTCATCATCAGGACCCCAAAGACGCCGGAGGTCCGTGACGAGATCATCAACCAGTTCGGAAGCCTGCTCGCAATCGCCGGCATCAACCAGGTTCGCTACGTATTGCGCACGCGCGTTGAGGGTGTCTTCGTGGGTGAAGGACAGAACATCCGTGAAGTCAGCAACGAGAGTCTTGAACAAAACCACCGCCCCACCATGATCACCAGCAAACCCCACATTAAGTGCGTTGTTGTAACGGGCGCGCAGGGTGTCGATGTGTTTGGGCCCGTGAAGGTGGGTGCGGTCGGTTACGAGCGCCTGGTACTGAATCGCTGCCAGGCCATAGTCACCGACCCTCGACGTGCAGTCCGCGCGGAGTTGACGGCCGCTCAGAGTCTTCTCATCATCAGGACCCCAAAGACGCCGGAGGTCCGTGACGAGATCATCAACCAGTTCGGAAGCCTGCTCGCAATCGTCGGCATCAACCAGGTTCGCTACGTATTGCGCACGCGCGTCGAGGGTGTCTTCGTGGGTGAAGGACAGAACATCCGTGAAGTCAGCAACGAGAGTCTTGAACAAAACCACCGCCCCACCATGATCACCAGCCAACCCCACATAGAGTGCGTTGTTGTAACGGGCGTACAGGGTGTTGATGCCGTCATCACCCTCAACGCGGGCCCATTCGAGAGCGAGATCGCCGAAGAGAGCGGCGGCGTGGGCGTAGTCACCGTCATCCGCCACGCGTCCGGCCCGGTCGTGGCCAGCCAGCAGGGAAGGCTGGCTCGGAAGGTCGTCCGATCCACGGTGCGGGGTGGGAACAGTCTTCTGGGCCGCTTCGGCCGCCAGCCTCTTGGCGCGGGCCGCGAGAGTGGCTTCGAAGCTGGTGGCCTGCGGTGACACCCCGGAAACGACTTCTTCAACGAGCCGCTGGTTCTGTTCGCGCAGTACGCCGACCTCCAGCTGCAGAGAGCGGGCCTGCTCGCGTTGTTCGGAGAGCTCTGTCTCGACCTGGTGGATGTAGTCCTGGGCGTGGCGGAGCTTGTCCTGCTGGGTGTGGACGGTGTCTTGGAGGGTTGCTCGTGCGGCTTCCGTGGTCTGTACGTCGTGAAGTGCCCGGGCCAGTTGGTCGGTGAGTTCTTGGGCTTGGGCTTCGAGGAGAGCCAGGCGGCTGTCGGCGACGTGTCTCGCCTGGCGCTGCTCTTCGCACAGATGGGTCAACTCTTCTCGAAGCTGGAGGATCTGGACGGCAGGGGACCCGCTGGCGGCATGCGCCTGCCCGCACAGACGGTCCAGCCGCTCATCGGTGTCCTGGTCCCAGGGCATGGCCCGGGACGGATCCTGCAGTCATACCCCTGGCCCGATGCGCCGCGAACACGGCCCTCCTCTCGTCAACGGCCTGGGGGGCATCGGTGCAACGGGTGATCGGCGAGAACGAACACGGCCTGGCCGGCATGGGAGTTCAAACGCGTTCTCGCGGTCGCGGCGGACCCTGCGCTGAGTCGGAACCACCGGGGCACCCGGCGGCGAGCCGCCGGCGGCGGGCCAAGGAATCTCGGGTACATCGCACGGCCGGCGGTCACGCGCAGGGTGTAACCCCGGCTGCGCCGTCCAGTCTCCCGGTGGTCGAGCGCGGCACGCTCGTCGGGCTCCAGGTCGGCGCTGCGGAAGCCCTCAGCAGATGCGCTGGCCGACCATGATCAATCCCAGAGCCGACGACCGTACCGATGCCCCCCTCCAACACCCACCGCGTCGGAGGGGAACAGGCCACACCCATCCCGGAGGCTGCTCCACCCCATCGGTACGGCAGTGGTTCACTCACAGCCCGCATCTCCCGGACAGACGGATCAGCGAAGCCCTCCAGGCGTGATCGGCATCCCCGGCGATTGTCGCGCCGGGTCCCGCCAGTGCGCCGCGAAGGCACGGGCAGGGTTGTCGACGAAGATCGCATGGGCCACGTCACTACCGATCTCCTGAGCGATGCGGGGAGCGACCCCATCCAGGACGTGACGCATTCCTGGCCCGTCCGCCGACGAGCGGGCCGACGCCACCACGGTGTCGCCCCCGATCAGCACCCGGTCGGCATACCCGGCGTCGGCAAGTGCCGCCACGCATTCCACCAGTCGGTGGTCACCGGCGTGATGGGCCCGGGAAGGCCCGTCGAACGCCACGTACGCCCCGGCTTCCGCGACACGAAGGTGAACAGCGAGATCGGGATGACGCAGAAGGTGGCCCAGGATCACCCGGTGGGCCGGTACGCCGAGGCCCGCGCAGAGGAAGTGGAGGGTTTCCAGGGCTGCGGTGCCGCCCTCCAGATGGACGCCGATCGGTGCACCGGTGGCGTGATGGGCTGCCGCCGCTGCGGCCATCGTCCGGCGAGCGTGCTCGTCCAGGCGGTGGAAAGCACCAGCGACTTTGATCAGACCCGCTCTCACCGGGCTCCGGGTGAGTTCCCGGACGAAGAGTCCCGCCAACTCGTCGACTCCGCGCGCGAACCGGCCGCCTTCGTAGTGCTTCGCCTGATGCAGGCCGGTCGCCGCGATCAGGTGCACGCCACTGTCCCGGGAGAGCGCCGCAAGGGCGGACAACCGCCGTCCCATGCCCCAGGGCGTCCACTGCACCACGGCCTGCCCCCCGGCCCGCGCGAAAGATTCCAGCTCCGAACGTGCCGCTGCGGTGTCCTCGAGCTCCTCACCGGGAAGACGCGGGCTTCGCAGGAACAGGTGATCGTGGGCATCGCAGACGCCCAGGTCACCGGGGTCGATGTCACCGAGTACGGTCCTCACCGCCAGCCCCGTCATATCGTCCGTCACGCCAGTCACCGGCGATCGCTCCGATCAGCCTCACCCGGGACCGGCGTGTCCTCCAGCGCCGCGGCGGCGACCCGCAGGCCGGCCAGCGCCCTGGGCACTCCGACATAGGGCGCCAGGTGGACGAAGACCTCGACCACCTCGTCGGGTGTCAGGCCCGTCCGTAGCGAGGTGACGACCTGCCCGGCCAGCTGCGGGTCGACGCCGCCGAGCGCCGTGAGCGCCCCCAGGTTCACCAACTGACGCTCGCGGGGGGAGAGTCCGGGGCGCTGGTAGGTGCCGCCGAAGAGAGTGGTGATCAGCCAATCGGGAAAGCCCGGAGCCACATCCTCCAGCCAAGGGAAAAGCGACTGGGTCGCCGGGTCCTGAAGGGTGTCGAGCATCCGATAGCCCGCCTCCCGGTCGAGAAGAGCAGTGGTCAGCCGCTCGGAAAGGGGCACGGGGTCGACAGGTCCGGGATCAGCCATGGTTGGTCTCCTCGTCAGCAGGTAACGGTCAAGGCGTTACGACGCTAACAGAAGTAACGCCTGAGGCGTTACAATCGGGTCATGGCCACCGACGACCTGCACAGCTTCCGCTTCGACTGCGGCGCCACCTGGCTCAACCTGCTCGCCACCCGGGGCCGCGCCTTCAGCACCCACCCGGTCGAACGCCTCGGCTCGACGGATCTGCTCGCGGAATGGCTGAGGATGAGCGAGCTGGCGCCGCACGGCAGGCCCACGTACGCCGACCTGGAACGCACGCGGCAGCTGCGGGAGTGCCTGCGCGCCCTGGCCCTTGCCACCACCCGGGGTCAGACCCCTCCAGATGAAGCAGTCGCCGAGTTGAGCGACTTCATCGCGACCGACGACCCGGTGAAACTCACCGGCGGCGACCGCCTGCGCCGCAGCTCGCCGGCCACCGTCGCCGAAGCTCTCGTCCGCATCGCGCGGCAGGCCGCGGACCACCTGACCGGCGCGGACCGGACCGGGCTCAAGGTGTGCCCCGAAAACGACTGCCAGGGCGTTTTCGCCGATCCCGCCGGCCGCCGCCGGTGGTGCCCCTCCCCGGCGTGCGCCAGCCGCGGACGAGTCCGCGCGCACCGCGCCCGGCGGGCGGCGCCCTGAACTCAGGCGCAAAACCCCCTGAACCGTGACCAGCCCCGTCGAACTGCGCACACAGACGGTCCGTAGGCGCGGCGGGGGTCGCGGTGCTGCCCGAACAAGTCCGTCGCCGTACGGGCCGTCGCCCGGAAGCCCGGGGGCCGGCGAGGCTCCCCGGCGGCGAGATGGGCCCGCTCGTCCGGGGCCGCCGCGCGACTGCGGGTCAGCGGGCGCAGCACGTAGTGCCGGAACACCGCGACGATCAGCCCCTACCGGATTGGCTTGTGGTGCTTGCCGCCGCTCCCCCACCGGATCTGCGCGACCGACTCACAAGTCAGCAACGTGATAACCCCGCGCCCCTCCGGAACCGCCCAACGAGGAGGGCCGGCCGCCATCCGCACTGTCGCAGCTGCGTGTTCTTCAAGAGAGGGCAATGGTCTAGGCCAAATGGTTGACGTGCATGCGTCATCAACCGATTCTGGCGACACCTCTCCCGACAGGAGTCCCCATGAAGCGTCTTCGCGCTCTGCTCTGCGGTGTCGCAACCGCGGCACTGGCCACCGCCGGACTTGCGGCGTTCACCGTCCAGCAGGCTTCGGGTGCGACCGCCGCCACCACCGCACTCAGTAACCGGTGGTACGCCGCCGCGCCGTATCTGATGCCGCACGACAACAACCCGCCGGACGCGGGCGCCATCATGGACGCCACTGGGCTCAAGGCGTTCCAGTTGGCGTTCGTCCTTGCCCCCAACGGGGGCGGCTGCACTCCGACGTGGGACGGGACGTCACCGGTCTCGTCGGACACGGCGGTGGGGGCGGTCGTCAGCGCGATCCGTGCCAAGGGCGGCGACGTGTCGGTCTCCATCGGCGGGTACGGGGGAACCAAGCTCGGCCAGGCCTGTTCCGACGCGGCGTCCACCGCGGCCGCCTACCAGCAGGTCATCACCAAGTACCAGCTGAAGGCGATCGACTTCGACCTGGAGGAGCCGGAGTACGAGAACGCGGCCGCCATCGCCCATGAGATCGGCGCGGCCAAGATCCTCCAGCAGAACAACCCAGGACTCTACGTCTCGGTCACCACCGCGGGAACCGCCGACGGCACCGGCTGGTTCGGCAAACAGATGCTCAACGAGGCCAAGGCACAGGGCTTCACGCCGAACAACTTCTCGATCATGCCCTTCGACGGCGGGTTCAACGGTGCGGCGGCGCAGACGAGCGCCCTGACGAACTTCAACTCCCTTCTGCAGTCCACCTTCGGCTGGGACGCGGCAACCGCGTACGCACACCAAGGGTTCTCCGGGATGAACGGCCGCAGCGACACCGGCGAGTACTTCAGTCAGGCCGATTTCCAGACGGTTCTGGACTACGCCACCAGCCACCGCATGGACCGCTTCACGTTCTGGTCCCTCAACCGCGACCGTCAGTGCACCCCGCCCGACAACAACGGCACGACGTCCGGTACGTGCAGCAGCGTGGCCCAGTCGTCCTGGGACTTCGCCAAGTACTCGGTGAAGTTCGCCGGAGTCACCCCGCCGACGACCACCCCGACGACCACACCTCCGACCACCACTCCCCCGCCGGGCGGCCACTGCTCCGCGGCAGCGTGGAGCAGTGGCGCCGTCTACACCGCGGGCAGCACGGTCTCGTACGGAAGCCACACCTGGAAGGCCAAGTGGTGGACGCAGAACGAGACGCCCGGCACCACAGGTGAATGGGGTGCCTGGCAGGACCTCGGCGCCTGCTGACAGAAAGCCGTCAAGCAAGGTGCGGGCCGAGTACCGCCACACCCCGCAGGGCCGCCCCTCCGGGGAAGGCCCTGCGGGGTACCCGATGCCGCCCCGCCGTAGCGGCGTTCGGCATCTTCAGGAGGCCGTCTCGTACCCCACGACCGCGTTCGGGCACGCCTCCGCGAGCTTCGGCAGCGCGTCGCTCTCGGTTTGGTCGGCGCTCAGCCCCCGGCGGAGCCCGGTCGCCATCCGGTCGCTCACGTGGACGCGGCCCGCGTCCTCGGACGGCAGGTGCCGGGAGCCTGGCCTCGGCGGGCCGTGGGACTCTTGCCCCAGCAAGTGGTGACTACCGATGACCGGCCGTGAAGGTGTGGACCCCCGGTCCCAGGTCCGACAGGGTGATACGGCCGTTGGTGAACCGGACCGATCGGTCCGCCCCCCGGCGTCCGTCCCAGCGCACCGTGTGTCCCTCGCGTACAACCGTCTTGTTCGCGTCGCCGGGAAGGGCGAGGGATCCGCGTGTGCCGGCGGGAACCTTCAGAGTCACGGTGAACCCGGCAGCGGAGTTCTGCCAGGAAACCTGCAATGCACCGTTGGGCGTGGGAAGTTGTCCCTGTGCCCAGACGACGTCACCGGGGTGGGGACGGACCTCCCACGTGGCGTAGCCCGGCGAGGTGGGGCGGGCACCGAGGAGTTGGTGGGTGAGCGCGGGCAGTACGCCGGTGGACCACCCGTGCGCCATGCTCGTGTACGCGTCCTCGTACAGGGAACCGTCCGGCCCGATGCCTTCCCAGTTCGTGATGCCGGGGTCGTTGCGGTCCATCCAGCCGTAGGTGCGGCGGATCTGGTCGAGCGCGGAGTCCGCTCGTCCGGCCTCAAATCTGGCCACGATCTCGGGGTACGACGTGAACGCGTACACACGTCGCGAGGCGCCGTCGAAAATCGTGTCGTTGTCCATGAAGGCGTTGCCGTACGGCTGGCGTGTGGTTGCGTCGAGGTGGGCGAGTGCCGAGGCGGCCCGGCCGGCGTCGGCGACACCCGCCACGACGGCGATCCCGTTGCCGTCCTGGGCGTGCCGCACCGCGCCGGTGCCGGAGTCCAGGTAGGCTCCCGCCTCTTCGTCCCACAGGTGCGCGTTGACGGCTTCGGCCACGCGGACCGCCCGGTCCTCCCACCGGACCGCGTCGCCGGTGTGACCCAGCCAACGGGCCAGGCCGGCCGCGTTGTTCAGCGCGTGCACGTAGAGAACGTTGTAGTACGTGATCCTGCCCGTGCGGTTCAGGAAGGCGTAGTCACCGTAGCCGCCGGTGCCGTTGAGGCCCTTGCTGAGCAGTCCGGCGTCGTCGGTGACGCTGGGGTACCAGGTGTCCAGGACTTTCCGGAGGTTGGGGTAGTACTGGGCCGCGTAGGCGTGGTCACCGGTGTAGAGCACGTAGTCCCAGCTGCACGTCACCCACCACAGCGGATAGTCGAACAGCGGAAGCGTGTAGTCGCTGATCGACGCCGGCGGATCCAGCCGTCCGTCCGCTGGTGGTCGGCCAGGTCGGCGAGTACGTTGCGCGCGGCAGCCGCGGCTTCGTCGTGCGTCAGGTAGAGAGTACGGGCCGAGACCGCCAGATCGCCGACGTAGGGATCCCGGTCACGCTTCGCACCGTCGTGCAGGACCAGCTTCCCCTCAAGGGCCGCACTCCACGCGTTGCGGGGGTCGACGTCGTCGCGGCGGAAGGTGTCGGTGACGAGTTCGTTGGTGTAGGACGCCCCGTACCAGTAGCGGTTCAGGTCGTCGTCGGAGCACAGGAACCAGCCACGGTACGTGCTCGGTGTACCCAGGTACGCGGTGAAGTCCAGGCTCACGGAGTCGATACCGACGGTGCCCCACGACTGCGCGGCGGGAGCGTCCGACGTCAGCGCGTCCAACGTGATCTTGAGATAGCGGAAGCCGTGCAGCCCATCCGCGAAGACCTTGTCACCGGCCTGGAAGCCTTTGTGGTCGAGCCAGTCGGCGCCCTTGGCAGGCACGACGAACTGGTCGGTACCCTGTCCGGCCCCGCCGGCCTGGTCGGAGCGGGTGAAGTCGCTGCGCTCGGTCAGGAACTGCCTGGTCTCGGAGAAGGCCACCCGGACGCCGGGCGAGTCGTCGGAGGCGGAGCTGAAGCGGATACGGGGATGGCCGACGACGACCTTGCCGAAGTCGACCGTGACGCTGGGCGGTTCCTCCACCGCCACGGCCTCGGGCCAGACCTCGTTGATGCGTGTGAACACGCCCTGCGAAGTCTGCTGCACCGCCGTCACGGTGATGCGCACTCCAGACGCCTGGACCGGGGCCGCGAACGGCACCGCTCGCTGGATGACATCGTTGTCAGAGAGTGTGGCGACCCGACGCCACGCGCCGTCGCTCCACACCTCGACGGTGAAGTCGGCGGGCACACCGTCCCTGTTGGACAGCACGGTGATGCCCGACAGCTCACGCGGGGCGGGGAGCGACACGGTCAGCGTGTCAGGGAAAACGTGTTCGGTGTCGTCGTTCCAGAAGGTGCCGGGATCGCCGTCCACGGCGTGGGAAGCATCGTAGGAACGGGGCCGCCCGTCGCTTCCGTTGTTGCCCGCATGCACCGAAGAGGCCTCCGCCGTGGTGCCCTCGGGCCAGCGAGGAGCCGGGGTCGGCTGTGGGCGGCGCAGGACGGTGACCGGCCCGCCGGGCTTGAGCAACGCGTCCGGCCTCACGACGTCGCCGGTCGAAGCCAGGGTGCTTACGGGACGCACGGTCCGGGACGCGGGCCCCTGGACGTAGCGCTGCCAGCCAGTTTCACCCCGGGGCGGACCGGCCGCGGGACGCCGGGGAACGTCACCGCTCGACGCCAGCGCTGGAGCCGCGCCCGCGAGAGGGACTCCGGCCGCCGACAGGGCCACCGCCGCAGTACCGGCCGCGATCACGGAGCGGCGGGTGGGACGGGCGGCGGGGGTGGGCTGCGTGCCGGGGACGGACTCCGTGTCGTTCTCGGACGATCGATCCGGTGTCATGACGCCTCACTTCGTGACGATGCCAACTTTATGATCATGCGACTTGAAACGTTTCAGTCTCGATGGGCGTGGTGACGGTACCGCAAAAGCCGGGGGGCGTACAGGTCTTGGGCAGCCCACCGAGCCGGAATGACGGACCGGCCGAAGTCGCGTACCGCCGAAGCCCCGGCCCGCGTCCACAGCTCGGCGTGCGCAGGATCCGGACTCGTGAGCCCTCCTGCCCGGAGGGCTCAGGGGCGAGAACCAGCACAGCACCGAGATGATCGACGACCTCGGTCAGGACTCGCCGCCGCACTTCGAGGCTGATGGCACGTCCCCGCTCCGTGAGCACGGGGCCACACCTCGCCGATGGCCGGGTGACGGTCGAACGGTCCACTCCGGACCGGCGGGCAGGCGCGCGTGGCGAAGGTGTACAAGTCAGACCGACAGCCGGTCGGCGAAGCCCGTGCGGCGCCTCGCACCGGCACCCGTCGCACGCTTCCTCGGCCGGGGGCCCGACCTGGTGGCGCTCACCGCGACGGTCCCGCCCCGGCCACGAGTTCAGCCAACGAACGCGGCGGTCGGCAGGCCAGTGATACTCCGGTCGTCGATGATCGCTGTGTGCGTCACGTCCCCACCACCCGCCCGTGATCGACGACCCACTGCTCGACGCCCCCATCGCCCACGAGCTCGTCAGACGCCGTTGACGCACCGATGACGAGGCCTGCCGATCGAAGAGCCCCGTTCACTTTCAGCAGCAGCGACTGTCCGGCAGTTCGAGCAGCAGCTGAAGGCGATCGGGCTCGGGGTTCACGACAGGTGTCACCGGCTCGGCTTCCGCGGCGGCCAGCCCGCCGCTGCCGCCTGCCAGACTGACGCCGTACGCGTCGCGGCATGCGACGTCGAGGGGATAAGGAACCGATCACGAGATGCCTCAATGGATAGTCCTGGCCGTGCCCGTCAGCGGCGTGTCGGACGCAGGTCATGACGGGCGGACCATCGCGGAGTTCGAAGGCAGCGTGGAAGAGGCGGAAACGGCTCTCCTGCATGCGGCGCACACGCACGAGCACGGTCTCTGGAAGGTGCGCCGCCGCGAGATCTTCAAGTGTTCGAGCAGGTCCTACTTCATTCGCCTCCGGAATCGTCTGGCGGCGTACGGTTTCCTCATCCAGCTTGCCGAACTGATCCACGACTCCGATACGAAGCAACTGGACCGTCCCGCCACCTGATGGATCACTGTCATGGACGGTCGTGCCAGAGCACGAGCGATGACGTCCGCTCATGGGGGCGGCTCCGCCGCCCGCACGGGTGGCGGAGCCGCCCGTTCAGCACCTGGAAGTGGAGTGCGGGGACGCGTGGTCGAGTTCGCTGTCGCCGAACCCGTCGATGCGGAGCAGGTCGACGCGGTCGTAGCGGGCGATGGTCTTGCCGAGCGCGTTTCCGCCGCCGAAACCCCCGCGCCATGCATCATCGGACACACACCCGCCGCTCCCGGAGAAGCAACGTCTGCCGAGACCTCACACTCGTTCGTACCGAAGCCCGCGCCGGCACTCGCCCCGGCTCCAAGTGCTCGGACTGCCGCGGGCGCAGCGCGCTCGCAGCAGCGCATGAAGGCCCCTCAACGTGATGCGGACCCAGGAAGCCGGCGCCCCGGGAACTCCGGAACCCGGGTGTACGGGCTGCCCGAGTCGCCGAAGGAGCCCCCTCGTCCGCCCGTCCACACGGTCGAAGGGCCGTCACCCGTGCGACAGCCGGGGACTTCGCCGAGCCAGAATGCGCGAAGCCGCAGCGGGCTCGGGACGCGGTCGCCAGGATGGGTGCATGAACCATGACGACGTCACGCAGGCGGGCCGATGGAGGCCACTCACGGTGAGCTCGCCCGAGGGCCCGGTGGCCGCGGTTATGGAGGCCGACGCGGTCGACGCCGTGCGCAACCTTCGGACGCTGCTGGTGCGAGGCCCGGTGTTCGGGGTGGTCGCGCAGCACCCGCGGGAGGCGCCGCGTTGGCGGGTGATCGAAGAGGTGACGGCAGGCTGTCCCCAACTGGCCCGGGACAGCCTGAACTCGACCCTGTGGTTCCGGGCCAAGGACGAGGCCCGGAACCGGGAGGAGCGGCGCGCCCTGCTGGCGGCCGTCGCTCTCCTGGAGAAGGAGCCGGTCGACGAGCTCACCGTACTGGGCACGCGCTACCGGGTGGTGCGCGCCGAGGAGTACGCGGGCGGGGGGCGGGACGACAGCGGGCCCGAGAAGCCCCGTCCGACCGATCCCGAACCGGCCGTCCCGGTCTGGGACAGCCGCGACACCGACCCGCGACCGGATGAGGGCCTGATCCTGGACCCGGACGCCCCGGTCACCCCGGCACAGGCCGCAGAGCATCTGCTGCTGCGCGAACTGACCTACGGCGGACTGCGGTTGTCGCTCTCCGGAGACGTACTGGCCGACTCCCGGCGGGCGTTGGAGAGCCACCCCGAAGTGATGCTGATGCCCACCCTGTTCCGGGTGGTGGAGCGGCGGGGCTCGGGCAGGTGGTCCCCGGGCGGCAGCCTGCACGCCCGGGCGCACGACGCCCGCAGGGCGCTCGAGTTCGGCCTCACCTGGCTGGAGCCGCGGCGGCGGGGACTCATCCCCGAGGACACCATCGACCGTGACATCGACGCCCGCTCGGTGGCGGCCGACACCACCCACCCCGCCGCGGAAACGCTGGCCCAGTACGCCCGCGCCGCAGATCTGCTGCGAGAGAAGCGGGCCGACGAGGTCGAGTGCCACGGCACGGTCCATCGCATCTGCCGTGTGGGGCGGCTGCTGCGCTGGGGCCCCGACGGGCCGGAGCGCGTACGCCCCTCCGACGTCAGCAGCTATCCGCCCACGCGGATCCACCCTTTCCTCGACGACGACGGCATCATCCACCACGACAGGGACGACGACGAGGACACGGATGAGGAAAGGGGTATGGACGGGATCGGGGGCGAGGGCAGAGGTGAGGGTGGTTGAGCGCCGCGTCGCACGTACGCGTCCACGACTGAGGGGCCGGCCGTCCCGCGACCACGGCCCCGCCAACAGTGAGAAAGCCGCCGCCGGGCGGGGCGAGCGCAGGGACTGCACAGCTCGTCCAGCGAACCACTGAACGCAGACCAGCGGCTCGCGCAGAAAGGCCCCGTTCCTGCTACAGCAGGAACGGGGCTTCCCAAGGAGCGCTGGGCAGGCCTTGCACCTGCATTTCCCCGCGGGAAGCGGGGCGTCCTTCCTTGGACGACCAACGCACAGGCAATCGCACCGTCGAAACGACCCGCGCCCTCAAGATCAACTATAGCCCGGGGCGACCGGAGTTTGCACACACCTGGTCGAAGAGGTGCGGGGCGGGACCACGCCTGATCCCCTTACGGCCACACGCCCCCGGGCCCGCGACACGCCGATACGGCGGCGCGCCCCCACGCGACGGGCGAGTTCCCGGTGCGAGGCGCTCGCCGGGTGGGAGCCGCACAGCGACGACCTTCCGGTCCGACTCGGCGCACCACGAGCCGGCCCGGCCACCCCAGGTGGCGACACCTGCGCGGAAAACCTCCGGAGTCCGCGAGCTCGCCGAGCCGGCTCGTACACCCAACGGGAAGAGATAGAACGTTCGGTCTTGACAGGCGGTGGCGACCTGGCCACTCTGGGAACAGAACGTTCGGTCTTGCCAGGTTGGTTTCCCGCGGCATCCGAACCCGCTGGGCCGGCTTCCCCTCCATGGGTTTCCCCTCCGTGTGTCCACGGAGAAAGCGAAAGGGATCGTTGTGAGCGCTGTTGCTGCTTCATCAGGCTTTACCGAAACTGCTTCTGCACTGCGTCGGCTGTATTTCGTACGGTTCGCGTTCGCCATCGTGTGGGCGCTGGTGATGTTCACGATGGCGGAGGAGATCAGCCCGGCCGGGGCCGCGCTGCTGGTGCTGTACCCGCTGTTCGACGTGGCTGCGGCCGTCGTCGACGCCAGGGCGTCCCGCCTCACCGGAGCGCCGGGGACGCCGGTCCTGTTGTACGTGAACATGGCGGTGAGCCTGGCCGCGGCTGTGGGCGTGGGCGTGGCGTGTGCGTCGGGGATTCCGGCGGTGCTGCAGGTCTGGGGCGTCTGGGCGATCGTGTCGGGGCTGGTGCAGCTGATCGTGGCCGTGCCCCGTCGCAAGCTGGGTGGTGGCCAGTGGCCGATGATATTCAGCGGCGGCATTTCCGTACTGGCGGGCGCATCGTTCGTCGCCTCAGCCGGCGCCGACGACCCCGCACTCACCAGCGCGATCGGCTACGCCGTCCCGGGCGGCATCTTCTTCCTCGTCTCCGCCCTGCGCCTCGGCCGCGCCGCGGAGCAGGACTGACAAGAAGACGACCACCATGGGGTTGGCCGGCCGCCCGGCCAACCCCGTTGACCGGTTCACACCCCACTCGGAGTGGTGTCGGAGCGGTGGGCGGTGAGGTTCGCCGACTCGTCGTCGGCGGCCTTTCTTCAACCGGAAACCGGCACCGGCCTCTTCTGTTCGCTGCTGCAGCGCGCGCATGAAGCCCGACGACCTCGATCAGCGTTGGGGCGCGGGAACAAGCAGACCCGACCGACGGCGACGAGCCGGTGACACGGGCCTCGATGTTCCCGATCGCCCCGCTGTCCCCCGCAGCAGGTCTCTTCTGCCGAGACCGATCGTTCACTCTTCCCGTTCGGTGCCCTGGTTGCATGAGCCGGAGGGCGCGAGAGAGCGGCACCTCGGAGGCGCGAACGTGGCTGCTGTCCACGGCGACCGGGAGCTTCTACGCGGAGGGCATCCACTCCGTCGGCGTCGACCGGATCGTGGCGGAGACGCAGGTCACCCGTGCCACGCTGTACCGGCACTTCGAGGGCGAGGAGGAACTCATCCTCGCGTACCCCGGTGAGGCCGACCGGCAGCTCCGGGCGCAGGCCGAGGCCGCTCAGGGCGGGCGAGGTGTGGGCGGCCGACAAGATTCGGGCCGTCTGCCGGACCATCACCGCGGGCCCGCTCCCCCGGATTACGGGGTTGCGCGTTCCTCGACGCGGCGGCGGAACACCCCGATCCGGAACACCCGGTGCACCGGGCCGTCCTGGCCCACCGTCGGACATGTCCGCCGGACGGGAGGACGGCCGCCTGCGGCGCACGAACAGCGCTGAGAACCCCCGGCGGCCGGACCCGCGGCCAGGGCGCACGGAACGTTCTGCGGTGCCGGTTCCGGTGGACCCGACTGCACTGGTCGTCGGGTTCGACGGTCAGGTTCACTGGTCGTCGGGTTCGACGGTCAGGCCGAGGAGGCGCAGTTCGCGTGTGGACTTGCCGGCGATCTTGCGGCCGAGGAAAGGGCGGCCGTCGTCGTGGCGGTACACGCCGGCCGGTTCGGCGGCCAGTGGTTCCTCCCAGCCCCGGTAGAGGGCGGTGAGACGGACGGCGAAGCCGACCAGGAACGCGAGCGGCGCGCTCGCGCCGCGCGGGAGCCCCGCCTGATCCAGGGCGATCCACACGGCTCCGGTGAGCGCTGCGATGACGACGAACCACTCCCCACGGACGAACTGCTTGGGCGGAACACCGCAGGAGACGTCGATGAGGAAGCGCCCGGCGGTTGGCCCCACGACGGCGAGGACGAGGGAACCCACGACGGGCAGGCCGACGTCCGCCCCGGTCTGCGCCCCGACGACGGCGTACCAGGGCAGGGCGAAGGAGGTGACGAACTGGAAGAGGCCCTCGCGGAACAACTGGCCTTCGAAAGTAGGCCAGGTGGTGGCCGATGAGCCCGGCGAGCAGGCACAGCACGACGTAGGAGGAGTTGGTCAGCGCGGCCGGGACGCGGCCGACCATGATGTCGCGGCAGGCTCCGCCGCCGATGCCCCCGAGCAGGGCCATGAGGAGGATGCCGACCACGGTGAAGTTCTTGTAGTGGTCGGGGCGGCGGGCCAGCAGTGCTCCGTTGAGGGCGTTGGTCGTCGCTGCGACCAGGTTGATGAACGTACCGCCACCAGTGAAGGCGAACGACCCGAAACCGGCGGTTCCCATCGCCCACTGTGTCTCGCTCACGGGACTCCTCCGGTGGGTGCGACGGGTGCGGGTCCGACGGGTGAGAATGCAGCGGGGGCCTGCGGGCGCCGGTGGTCAAGGCGTGACGAGGGCGAAGTCGGGGTCCGGGGTGTCGAGCAGGCCCGCGAGCGTCGCGAAGACCTGGGGGTCGCCCTGGACCTTTACGTCGTCCAGCCCCTTGCCGGCGAGGACGGCGAGCAGTTGTGGCTTGGTCAGGGTCAAGGTCAGATCGGCGGCCGGGGCCCGCTCGTCCGTCTCAGGCCCGTCGCTGCGGTAGGTGAGAGCTCCGTTGGAGAGCAGAAGGCGCCAGGTACGTCCCTCGTCCGTGACGTTCCAGTTCATGGTCAGCCTCTCGTCCCACGCCCGTGGGCCGTCGACGCGGATGGCAAGGGAGTCGATGATCATGTCGACGGTGAGCGCCATCGCCATCTCGGGGTTGGTCGTCTCCAGCGCGGTGTGCGCGATGGTGCCGCGCAGTTCCTGGGCGCCCATCAGGTAGAAATTGCGCCACGTTCCGTTCTCCGCTCCGAAGCCGAGCTTCTCGTACACCGACGCGAGCGCCTCCTTGGCCGCCGTGTCCCCGGGAGCGGCGAACACCGCGTGCCCCAGCAGCGTCGCGGCGAAGCGCAGGTCTCCGGCAGCGGCGTACTCCTCGCCCTTGGCGACCATCGCGGGCACACCGCCGTAGTCGGCGGCGAACCGCTTGGCCGGTTCGACCGGCGGGTGCTCCCACAGATGGGCGGGGTTGCCGTCGAACCAGCCCATGTACCGCTGGTAGATGGCCTTGACGTTGTGGCTGACCGAGCCGTAGTAGCCGCGGTCGGCCCACCGGTTCGCGATGGCCGGCGGCAGCTCCATCCGCTCGGCGATCTCCGGGCCGGTCAGCCCCTGGTTGGTCATGCGCAGGGTCTGGTCGTGCAGATAGGCCCACATGTCGCGCTGACCGGCCAGGTGCTCGACGATGTGCTTGCGGCCCCAGGTGGGCCAGTGGTGGGAGGCGAAGGCGACCTCCGTCAGGTCACCGAACAAGGCGATCGTCTCGCCCAGGTAGTGCGCCCAGATGCGGGTGTCGCGGACCACCGCGCCGCGCAGGGTCAGGATGTTGTGCATGGTGTGGGTCGCGTTCTCCGCCATGCACAGCGCGCGCCGGTCGGGGAAGTAGAAGTTCATCTCCGAGGGTGCCTCGGTGTCCGGCGTCATCTGGAAGACGATCCGCACCCCGTCGAGGATCTCCTCCTGGCCGGTGCGGGTGATGTCCAGAGTCGGCGGTACGAGGGTGATCGTGCCCTTGGAGGTCGTCATGCCCAGCCCGGCACTGATCTGGCCGGAAGGACCCTTGCGCAGTTCGGCCCCGTACATGTAGACGGCACGGCGGGTCATCGCGCCGCCCGCGTACACGTTCTCCGCGACGGCGTGCTCCAGGAACCCGGCCGGGGCGAGGACGGGCACCGGCGGGTGGCCGTGCGGCAGGATCCCGCGCGAACCGCCGAAGTGGTCGCCGTGCGAGTGCGTGTAGATCAGTCCGGTGACCGGGCGGTCCCCGCGGTGCTCGCGGTAGAGGGCGAGGGCGGCGGCCGCGGTCTCGGCGGAGATCAGCGGGTCGATGACGATGACCCCGGTGTCGCCCTCGACCAGCGTCATGTTCGACAGGTCCAGGTTACGCACCTGGTAGATCCCCTCGGTGACCTCGAACAGGCCCTGTTTGTTGCACAGTTGGCTCTGCCGCCACAGGCTGGGGTGCGCGGTGTCGGGGCACTCGTCGTCGAGGAACGCGTAGGTGCCGCCGTCCCAGATCACCCGGCCGTCGTCGGTGCGGACGACGGCCGGCGAGAGAGCGGCGACGAAGCCCCGCCCGGCGTCCTCGAAGTCGGACCTGTCGGCGTAGTCGAGATCACTCATGGGCAACGCATAGCCCATGGAGCGTCACATCGCCCGGTCATGTCCCGCGCGCCTCGCGATGTGGTCCCGATGCCGGACCCACGGGGCCGGGGACGGAGAGGTACCCGATGACGGGACGGTGGTAGCTCTTGTTCCCCCCGGTCCGCTCGAGAGCCCTGTGCTCGGCCCCGCACGTGCGGACGTACCCGTCGCACACCGCGAGTTCACCGACCGGTTCGCCCGGGCGCGTCCGGCTCCGGAGACGAGGCCGGGGCCGGCCCCCCAGGACGGGCCGTGGAGGGGGGACGACGGACGACGCGCCCTCCGCTTCGCACCCGTCGCGTCCCGCGCCGGAGCGCGAGACAGGAGAGACCGGTCGGGTCGAACCGACTTCCGCACTCGGGAACAGGGGCCCGGTCAGTGGCTCCCACCGTGGAAGGGGCGCGGCTCCGGGCGACGCGGGGCCCGTACGTGGCGTCCGGAGGAGCCGGTGGTGGTCGGGGGTTCGCCCTCGTACCTGGGGCATCCGGGGTTGTGGCACGGACCCGGGACCCAGCGGGGTACGAAGATGCCGAGGGTTTTGCGCCGTGCGACCACGCTCTCGACGGGCTGCTCACATGCCGGGCACACGTCGTCGGCCTGCCGACCGGCCGGGCGTTCGGTTCTGGCCATGGCTTTACGGTAGCTCGGTGCCCGGTCGCCCGACACAGCTCGCCCGGGCGCCGGGCGCGGTGTTCCCGGCAGGGAGCTCCCGACATGCACGGTTCATGGTTCAGGCCGGCCGAGCGGACACCAGTACTCCGATCTTGTCGATGCGGTGCTCCGGGTTGTCATGGGCGTCGCGCCAATGATGTCCGGCCGCGTCGTCCTCGGGAGTGGCGCAGGTGGACACCGTGATCATGGCCCGGATCGGTTTCTCGCCCGGTTTGCCCGGAACCTCGGCCCGCTGCTCGGCGAGCGAGCGGGCGGAGCGGAACGAGGTCTCCCGGGTTCCGGTGATCCGGTACTCGTACACCGTGCCGTCCTCCGTCACGAGGACGACGTCGCCCCTGCCGAGCGACGGAAGATCGTGCAGCGGTCCCCCGGCGGCCAGCCGGTGGGCCGTCACCAGGTAGTTCCCGATCTCACCCGGCCCCACGCCTCCGTCCTCGCCGTACGGACTCGCGGCCTCTCCGCCGTCCTGGATGCGGGTACCCGGAGTGTCGTCCGTCGTGCCCTCGTACGGGACGACGCGGAGGTCCGTGATGCCGATCGCCGGAATGGCGAGAGCGGCGGCCTCGGTACGCGGATCCCTCCTGTCGGCCGGCGTACCGGGGGACGCGAGGGAAACGACGGCGGCGTGCACGCCCGGAGCGAGCTCGGCCGCGGCGGCCGCCGGAGAGACTACGGCCAGTAGCGCCGCGACGGCGACGACGGCCCGGGGAATCCGTCTCACGACAGATGAGTGGGAAAGGCGCATGGCAGGACCCGGGGCAGAGGGAAGGCTCGGAAGGCGGAGCACCTCCGGGGCGTTTCCGGGGCGCCTCCGCCTTCCCCAGTAGACCACCGGCGGTCACGCCCCGTCCTGTCGGACAGCCTTCCTTCGTGCGGGCTGATCGCCGAGCCCGGGGTCTGCGCCCTGGTCGCGGGCGGGCAGTGGGGCCGGTGACCGTCTCCGGGACCCGCCGCTCGGGGCCGCCGTAATCTGGGGGCATGCGTATGCGTCCCACTCTGACCTGGACCCCGCCCGAAGACCTGCCGCCCGGAACCACGGATCCGTCTCCGGTCGTCGAGGCGCTGGCCACCGGCGGTGTGCTGGTGCTCAGCGGCGCGGGCATCTCCACGGAGTCGGGAATCCCCGACTACCGGGGGGACGGCGGGAGCCTGAGCCGGCACACCCCGATGACCTACCAGGAGTTCACCGCCGACGCCGCTGCCCGGCGCCGCTACTGGGCGCGCAGCCACCTCGGGTGGCGCACGTTCGGCCGGGCCCGCCCCAACGCGGGGCACCGGGCGGTGGCCGCGTTCGCGCGGCACGGCCTGGTCTCGGGGGTGATCACCCAGAACGTCGACGGTCTGCACCAGGCGGCCGGCAGCCGGGACGCGGTGGAGCTCCACGGGAGCCTGGACCGGGTCGTCTGCCTCTCCTGCGGCACCTTCAGCGCGCGCCGCGAGCTCGCCGCCCGGCTGGAGGAGGTCAACGAGGGGTTCGCGCCGGTGGCCGCCGGCCTCAATCCGGACGGTGACGCCGACCTCACCGACGAGCAGGTCGGGGACTTCCGGGTGGTGCCCTGCGCGGTCTGCGGCGGCGTCCTCAAGCCGGACGTGGTGTTCTTCGGCGAGGCCGTGCCCGCGGAGCGGGTGGCGCGCTGCCGGGCGATGGTCCGTGAGGCGTCGACGTTGCTCGTCCTCGGGTCTTCCCTGACGGTGATGTCCGGTCTCCGGTTCGTGCGCCAGGCGGCCGGGGAGCAAAAACCGGTGCTGATCGTCAACCGGGACGCGACGCGGGGCGACACCCACGCCGTCACCCGCGTCGCGCTCCCGCTGGGGCCTGCCCTCACCGCCGTGGCGGGCCGGCTGGGGATCGCCGTCGACGACGAGGCCGCCGGGGCCCGCTGACTCCCGGGGCGCGCAGGGCGCGGTTGATGTGGACGGGGCGGCCGACGGGGTGATCCCGTACTCGGAGAGGACCACGACGGTGCGGTTCCCGGCGCGGGCGTCGTCCAGCAGCGGTGCTCTCACGGCGTCCGTCTCGGCGGCGGCGCGGTGGGAGCGCGGGTCGTCGGGGTGGCGGGCGGCGTAGGGGCCGACAGCGGCGGCCAGGAGCCGGGTGTCGTTGGTGCGCGGCGCGTCCGGGCCCGGTACGAGGGCGGGCAGGGCGTGCAGGACGGCGCGGCGCTCGTCGGCGGTGCCCTGCCGGTCGACGCGGGCGAGGGTGTCGGCAAGGGCCGTACGCAGCAGCAGGACGCGGGCGGCGTCCGCGTGTGCGGCGCCGCAGCGGCGGCCGGCTTCGGCGAGGCGCGCCTCCCATGCGGGCAGGGGGCCGTGGTCGCGCGCGGGCGCGGTGGCGGTGGCGTCGGCGAGAGCGCGGTCCAACCAGGTCCGGGCGGCGGGGTGGAGCCGGGTACGCAGCAGGGCGAGCAGCGCTTCGGGGGTGGTGGCGGCGATGGTGGTGCCGGCCGGCCCGGTGGTGCCCGAGCCGGAGGTCGCCGAGGCCGTTGGTGCCGTACCCGAACCGCAGCGGCACGGGGGTTCCCGAGGTCTCGGGGAGGTCGGTCCGGGGGCTCATGTGATGCTCACTTTCCGGGCGAACCTGGCGGCGAGGGGGCCAGTGCGGCGGTCAGCAGGGCGGTGGCCGGGGCGCCGGAGCGGGCGCAGAGCGCGGCCTGGAGCGAATTGGTGGCGCGGATGCCGCCGCCGACGGTGCGCTGGGTGAGGGCGGGTGACGGGTTGAGAGCGGTGTGGAGGTAGGGGCGGGCGGCCGTCATGGCCTAGCCGGTGGCAGTACCGGCGTGCAAAAGGTCCCCGGCGGCCCTGGACGGGGCGGGCGTGCCGGATGTTCCGCACGCGCCGGGCCGGCCGCCGAGCATCAGGGTGAGGGTGGCGAGCGGTACGAGCGGGGCGCCGCCGGTGGTCTCCCGCCGGGAGACGGCGGTGACGGCCGGGGTGTGGCCGGCGAGCAGTGCCGCGGAGGGTGCCGCGTGCCGGACGCTGCGGGTACCGGGCCGGGTCGCCGCCGCCCCGAGGAGCAGGTCGAGACCGCGTGCCGCCGCCATCGCCGCCGGGCCGGCCGGGGTCCGTTTGAGCCCCAGGTCGTACGCCCACACCGCCGCTGCCAGTGGGATCGCGACGGCGAGGGCGGGACGGCCCGAAGCGGCGAACGGGGGTGTCTCGGTGACCATTCCGGTGGGCGGGTGCAGGCCGGCGGCCACGGCGGCGCAGCCGGCGACGGTGGTGGCATCGGGGTATGCACCAGGCCAGTGTTGGCGGGTCAGGCCGGGCACCGCCTGCCGGAGCTCCTTGATCCGGATTTCGCGGCGGGACCACCCGGCCCGCGGGACCGGTCGTTCCGGGGCGGTGACGGCTGCGGCCCGGTCTCGGCCGTCACCCGGGTCAGGAGGGCTGGGTGACGAAGGCCGCGTCGAAGGACGCCTTCGGCGGGTCGAAGTCGAATGCCTTGAGCCGGGCCAGGGCCTCAGGGGCGCCGTGGAGCCGGTCCATGCCGGCATCCTCCCACTCGACTGAGACCGGCCCCTGGTAACCGATGGAGCCCAGCATCCGGAAGACGTCCTCCCAGGCGACGTCGCTGTGGCCGGCGGAGACGAAGTCCCAGCCGCGGCGGGGGTCGCCCCACGGCAGGTGGGAGCCGAGCCGTCCGTTGCGGCCGTCCAGGCGTTTACGGGCTTCGTTGCAGTCGACGTGGTAGATCCGGTCGCGGAAGTCCCAGAGGAAGCCGACCGGATCGAGGTCCTGCCACACGAAGTGGGAGGGGGCGAAGTTGAGTCCGAAGGCGGGCCGGTGGCCGACGGCTTCCAGGGCGCGCCGGGTGGTCCAGTAGTCGTAGGCGATCTCGCCGGGGTGGACCTCGTGGGCGAAACGGACACCCTCGGCGTCGAAGACGTGCCCCTAGCCACAACACCGCGTGTCCGTAACGGACTTGCGGCTCCTGCTTTTGGTGGAACGTAGCAGCCAACGGCAGGGTCGTGAAGAAGTCGTGCGTCGATTCGCGCAGACTTTTTCCGCTGGGAGGACAAAGTCCCTGTTGGACGGCCTCGTTCGTCGAGTGCGGGATCGCGAGTCGGCCGGTACGGCAACTCACCGGCCCGCGCCGCTTGCCTGGACCGGCGGATACGGGACCGGACTGGGACCGGACTCTCGCGCGCCGCGGCCACGTCCGCCCCACGGCGCCGGCCGGCCGCGGAAGGCCCTCGCCCCACGCATCCCGTTCCGTCGCCGATCCGGTGGCCGTGGTCCGGTTCGACGACTTCAGCTCCTCGTCGACTCCGGCCGGTCACGCCGGTCAGGCCCGGTCCGGGCGTCCGCCTGAGGACGCACGGGAGCGCCCCGTCCCGCGCGGGAGCGCTCCCATGGCCTTCGGCTCCCGGTCACTTCCGTGCGAAGGCGGCACCGAGCGCCGCCGCGCCGATCAGCTCCGCGTCCCTCCCCAGCTGGGCGGGGAGGATGTCGAGGGACGCGGCGATCGCGGGCTGGGCGCTGCGGTGCACCGTCGCCGCCACACCTTCGAGAAGGGCGCCGCCGGCTGCGCCGAGTTCCCCGCCGATGATGACCGCGGCCGGGTTGAGCAGGTTGCTCAGGACGGAGAGCACCTCGCCGAGGATGCGGCCCGCGTCGTTCAGGATCCGCCAGGTGGTCGGATCGTCCGGCCGGTCCACGAAGGAAACGCCGGCACCCAGGCCGGGATGGGTGTGGGCGATCTGCGCCTTGACGGACTCGACCGAGACCACCGCCTCCAGACAGCCGCGTCTGCCGCACCGGCACAGCTCCGTGTAGCCGGGCAGCGGTGTGTGGCCGATCTCCCCCGCGATACCGAGAGCTCCCCGGTACGGCTCACCGCCGAGCACCATCCCCGCGCCGATGCCGTGGGACGCCTTCACGTACAGGAAGTCGGAGTAGCCCTGGCCGGCGCCGCACCGCAGTTCGCCCCAGGCCCCGAGTACGGCGTCGTTCTCGACGTGGACCCGCAGGCCCAGCCGGCGTTCGAGTTCCCTCCCGGGGTCGAGGCCGACCCAACTGGAGAGGATCGTGGGCGAACGCACCAGCCCGGTCGCGGAGTCGAGCGGCCCCGGGATCCCCGCGACCACGGTCGAGAGGTCGTCGACGGCGTGCTCGCGGCGGAGCTCCGCGAGCATGTCCGCCGCCGCGTCCATGGCCTCGGACGCGCACAGGTCGACGTTCAGGTCGGCACGCCGCTGGGCCAGCATCCGGCCCGTGTCGTCGACGACGGCGACCTTGACATGGGTGTGCCCGAAGTCGAGTGCCACCGAACTGGCCCCGCCGGGAACGCATCTCAGCACCCCCGCCGGGCGTCCGCTGCCGCTCCCCGGCCCCTTCGCCCCGGGGTCCTCCTCCTTCACCCGCTCCTCGGCGATGAGCCGGGAGACCGCGTGATTGACGGTGCTCCGGGACAGACCGGTGGCTTCCACGAGTTGCGCACGCGTGAGAGCACCGCCGCCCTGGATGACCCGGAAGATCTCTTCCCTGGTTCTGTTGCGGGGTGAGGGGCGATCAGAAGCCACATCCATGGGCCGAATGATAGTGGCACAGTCCGGTTTTACCCGTCATTGGCCAAACGGTACGTTCCGCTCCCTGCAAAACCGCGAACTATATCTGTTTTCAGTTATTGACGGCCAAAAAGTTGCTCCATAGCGTCCTCTCTGCGTCCGGTCTCCCTGCCGGACTCGGACGAAGAGGACGCCGTCGATGAAAATCACTCCGCAACGCCCCCGGCCGAAGCCGGCGCTCGCGGCCGTCATCGCCGCCTCGGTCGTCGCGGCGGCCCTGCTGTCCGGCGTGCTGCTTCCCGCCGAGGCCGCGACCGACCCCCGGCCCTCCGCCCTGGAGCTGGCCGACGCGACCCTGTCCCGCCGGGCGGCGGCGCAGGGCATGGTCCTGCTGGAGAACCACGACCGCGTGCTTCCGCTCTCCGCCACCGGCAACGTGGCCCTCTTCGGCGCCGGCGCGTACCGGACCGCCAAGGGCGGTACCGGCTCCGGCGACGTGAACAACCGGTACACCGTCAGCGCCCGCCAGGGCCTGGAGAGCGCCGGCTACACCGTGACCACCGGCGACACCTACTGGTCCGCCCTGACGAGCGCCTACGACGCGAGGTACGGCAGCAGTTCCTCCGGCGGCTTCGCCCCCAAGGTCGACTACGCCGCCGTGGAGCAGCCGTTGACCGAGGACACGGCGAAGCCCACCGCGAAGACCGCCACCGCCGTCTACGTCCTCGCCCGCAACTCCGGTGAGGGTGCGGACCGTTCCTCCGGCAAGGGCGACTACCTGCTCGGTGACACCGAGCGGGCCGACCTCGAATTGCTCGGCCGCACCTACCGGCACGTGGTCGTCGTCATCAACTCGGGCGGCATCGTCGACACCAGCTTCTACCGGGAGATCAACGCCGCCCGGAAGGACGCGTCCGGCGGCCGGGCGCTCGACTCCATGCTGCTGATGAGCCAGGCCGGCCAGGAGAGCGGCAACGCGCTGGTCGACGTACTGAACGGCACCACACCCCCCTCCGGCAAGCTCACCGACACCTGGGCGTCCAGCTACTCCGCCTACCCGGCCTCGGCGACTTTCGCCGACAATGACGGCGTCCCCGGGAGGGAGGAATACAGCGAGGGAATCTACGTAGGTTATCGCTGGTTCGACTCCTTCTACCGGGCGCTCGACCGCGGAAATCCCGCATCCGTGGTCAACTACCCGTTCGGTTACGGTGGTTCGTACACCGATTTCGGTGTCCAGGCCCAGCAGGTGACGGCTGACGCCCAGCAGGTGACGGTCACGGCCAAGGTCACCAACACCGGACTCCGCTACAGGGGCAAGGAGGTCGTGCAGGTCTACGTCTCCGCACCGCAGTCCGGCGCGGACAAGGCGTACCAGCAGCTGGCCGGGTACGCCAAGACGGACAACCTGGCGCCGGGCGCCTCGCAGACCGTGACGGTCGCTTTCGACACCTCCGCCCTGGCTTCCTACGACGAAACCCGCGCCGCCTACGTCCTCGACGCGGGCGACTACGTGGTCCGGGTCGGCGACTCCTCCCGCAACACCCGTGTCGCCGCCCGGCTGGACCTCGCGAGGTCCGTCGTGACCGAGCAGCTCCACAACGAGCTGGACGACCAGGAGCCGGCCCAGGAGCTCACCAGCGATCCGGCGGACTTCTACACCTACGCCGGGGAGAGGGAGGAGATCGCCTCCGCCCGGCGCATCGGTCTCGATCCCCGCTCGTTCCGCACCGTCCACAACGCCTCGGAGTACGAGCAGAACGTCACCGCCGGCCCCGCCTCCCCGTACCACGTGCTCGACGGCGCGAAGGTCTCCTCCACCACGGTCGCCCTCGACCGGAACCAGACGGACTGGGAGGGCACCGGCGCCCCCTACCGGCCCAAGACCGGCGAGAAGGTCTCCTACGTGGAGACCCGTCCCGGCCGCACCCTCTTCGACGTCGCCAGGGGCAGGACATCCATCGAGCAGTTCGTCGCCGGGCTCTCGGTGGCCCAGCTCGCCGACATCGTGGAGGGGGCGGGCATCAGGGGCGGCACCACCCTGTCCGCGGTGGGAGCAGCCGGGTACACCACCGGCGCCCACGAGGATCTCGGCATACCGAGCATGACCCTGTCCGACGGACCGGCGGGTCTGCGGCTCACCCGGAAGACCGCCACGAACCCGCCGGTCTACCAGTACGGCACGGCGTGGCCCATCGGCACTCTCCTCGCCCAGACCTGGGACCGCGACCTGGTCGACGCGGTCGGTACCGCGGTCGGCAAGGAGATGAACGCGCTCGGCGTCTCCCTCTGGCTCGCCCCCGGTATGAACATCCACCGCGACCCGCTGGGCGGCCGCAACTTCGAGTACTACTCCGAGGACCCGCTCGTCTCGGGGCTCACCGCCGCCGCGACCACCGAGGGCGTCCAGAGCAACCCGGGGGTGGGCGTCACCGTCAAGCACTTCGCGGGCAACAACCAGGAGACCGACCGCAGCTCGGGAAACGCCGTCGTCGGCGAGCGCGCACTGCGCGAGATCGAGCTCAAGGGATTCGAGATCGTCGTCAGGGCGGCCCAGCCGATGTCCGTCATGAGCTCGTACAACAAGGTCAACGGGACGTACGCCTCCGGCGACTACGACCTCCTCACCGACGTACTGCGCGGTGAATGGGGCTTCGAGGGCACCGTGATGACCGACTGGGGCGGCGCGCACGGAGCCACCGGCACCATGTACTCCGGCAACGACCTCATCGAACCGGGCGGCCGGCCCGCCGACATCGTCAACGCCACGGTGAAGGCCGCGCCGGCGTTCGACGTCGACGGGCTGCCCGCGTACACCAGAACCGTCCGGAGCACCGGTTCGACGCGCTACGTCTTCCAGCTGGGAGGGCTCACCCTGGCGGCCACCGGGGCCGAGACGGTCTCCACCACCGTCGACGCCACGACCGACCTGTCGAAGACCCCGCTGTCCGGGACCACCACGATCGACGCGATCAACAACCAGACCCACAGCGCCAACCCGAAGTTCACCGCGGTCGACGACGCCTACCGGGCCGTCCGGGCTCTGCTCGCCTCCTCCGCCCTGACCACCGCCCAGAAGGCGGCCGTCACGGTCTCGGACGTGACGCACACGGCGGCGGACGACGCCACCGGTCCGGTCATCTCCTACAGGATCACCCTCACCGGTGACTACCCCGCCCCGGACGGCTGGACCATGCGCCTGGGCGACCTCCAGCGCAGTGCCGCCCGGATCCTCACCACGGCGTCCCGGACCTCGTCGTTCCAGCAGCTGGCCGCCTCGCAGAGCGTCAGAGGCATCTCGGTGGGTCCCTACACCCGGCAGTTCGGGAACCTCGACCCGGCGGTGACGTCCTCCAAGGGCCGCGTCCAGAACCCCCGCCACCAGCGCTGACCGATCGTACGAAAGAGGCGGGGCCTCGGGACTTCGAGCCCCGGGCCCCCGCACCGGCATGCTTCCGCCACCGTCGATACCTCACGCCGTCACGCCTGGGCCACGCCGCGTTAACGAAGATCACCAAGAGTCGAAAGGAACAGGATTTCACCAGAACACACACTTTTAGGACGACCCATGTGCCTTGACGGACACTGCGAGCACCAGGTGGACATCCTCCACCCCGACGCCGGGCGGACCGACGAACCCGGGGGCGGGCCGGGGCGCCGCGGGCTGCTGGCGGCGGGCGTCGCCGGTGCGGCTGCCCTCACCCTGGCTCCGATGACGTTCGCCCCGTCGGCCCGGGCAGCGGAGTCCGCCCCGCAGGGCCCGGAGGCGACCCATGTCATCAGTGGCCATCTGGCCACCGGCGTCGCCGACTTCGTCCACCTCCCCGTTGAGGTTCCGTCCGGCGTACGGAAGATCTCCGTGTCGTACGCGTACGACAAGCCCGCGGTCCCCTCCGGCACGCCCGGCAACTCCTGCGACATCGGCATCTTCGACGAGCGCGGCACCGACCTGGGCGGGCGCGGCTTCCGGGGATGGTCCGGCGGTTCCCGTACCTCCTTCGAGATCAGCAACGGCGAGGCGACCCCGGGCTATCTGCCGGGCAAGGTCGGCCGCGGCACCTGGCACATCGTGCTCGGGCCGTACCAGGTCGCACCGCAGGGGCTGAACTACCAGGTCCAGGTGACCCTGACCTACGGCGAGCCCGGCCCGGCCGCCCCCCGCAGCTTCCCGCCGCAGCGGGCCAGGGGCCGCGGCCGTGCCTGGTACCGGGGCGACTGCCACCTGCACACGGTCCACTCCGACGGCAAGCGCCTGCCTGCCGAGGTGGCGGCCGGTGCGCGGGACGCGGGGCTGGACTTCATGGTCTCCACCGACCACAACACCTCGTCCTCGCACGCGGTGTGGGGCGAGTACGCCGGTCCCGACCTGCTGATCATCACCGGTGAGGAGGTCACCACCCGCAACGGGCACTGGCTCGCCCTCGGCCTTCCCCCCGGCGAGTGGATCGACTGGCGCTACCGCAACCGCGACGACGCCTTCCCCCGCTTCGCCCGTCAGGTGCGCCGCGGCGGTGGCCTCGTGGTGCCCGCCCACATGTACTGCGCGTACGTGGCGAGCCAGTGGAAGTTCGGCTTCGACGACGCGGACGCCACCGAGGTGTGGACCGGCCCGTGGACGTACGACGACGAGCATGCCATCAGCACCTGGGACCAGAAGATCGGCGAGGCGGTGCGTTCGGGCGGCCGGTGGCTGCCGGCGATGGGCAACAGTGACGCCCACAGCACCCCGCAGGTCATCGGCCTGCCGCACAACGTGGTGCTCGCCGACGACCTGCAGACCGACTCGATCATGGACGGAATCCGCGCCGGGCGCAGCTGGATCGCCGAGTCCGCCGCGGTGGAGCTGGCTTTCACCGTGAGCGGCGACGCGCGGCAGGCCGGGATCGGCGAGACCCTCAGGGCGCCCGCCGACGCGCCGGTGGATGTCCGCCTCGATGTGAAGGGCGTGCCGAACGGCACGGTCCGCTTCATCACCGACGAGGGCCAGATGCACCAGGAGTCCCTGAGCGCCGAGGGCGCGGGCACGGTGGTGTGGCGTACGACCACCTCGCTCGCCGCGTACGTGCGTGCCGAGGTCCGCCATCCGATGGCGAACGGTTCGGCGGGGCAGGGCAACACCATGGGCGACGCCCTGATGTTCGGCCCGATGGCCGCCCTCACCAACCCGGTCTTCCTGGAGACGTCGGGGCGCTGAGGGGCGAGCCAACGGGGGGGCCGGCTCGCACCGGTCCCCGCGCCGTGTTTCAGCGGCGGGCGAGCCGCAGGTGACCAGCCCGAACGGGCGCGGGGTGAGAGCCGTGGCCGCCTCGGTGAGCTCCGGCGCCGCGGTCTCGGGGCCGTACCGTCGGGCCCCGCTCACTCCTCGGCTGTGAACGTCGCCCCGTCGTAGTCCGCGTGGTGACCTCTTCCGGTGAGGTCCCAGACCCACAGTCCGACGAAGGCGCCCGTGAAGCCCATGGATCTGACCTGCCCCTGGTGGACGTCCTCGGCGTGCTCGTCGGAGAGCACGGTCGCGTCGGCAACCTCGCCGAAGGGGCGCCGGCCCGAGCCGGTGTCGTAGTGGAAGCGCAGTTCCCGGCCGTCCAGTTCGCACCCCAGGCGCAGCCTGGCGATGCCGTCGAGAGGAATTCCGCCGGCCTCGTCGACGGCCAGTACGCCCCGGTCGCTGCTCGCCCTGCGCAGGAGGGGCCGGCCTTCGTCGTCGGCGGTGACGTACAGGTAGTACCAGTTGCGGGTGTTGTAGTACGCGGTGATTCCGGCGAGGTGCTGGAAGGCCTCGGGGCGGTACTCCATGGTGGCTTCGAAGGAGCAGCGGGGCGCGGTCACGCGCTGGGCCACCAGGCTCGGCCCGACGAGGCTGTGCGGGGCGCGACCTCCCCGGATCCGGAGGTGGGAGGGGCGGTCGGTGAGCGACAGCCACTCCGGTGCCGCTGGGCGCCGGAGCGTGGACCACTGGGCCCCCAGGGCGGGCCGGTCGAAGCCGTCGGCGAGGTGGACGCCCGGGGCCGGGGCGTCCTGCGGGGGTGCCGCGCGCCGTACGGCGGCGGGGGCGGCCACTTCCAGGGCGGGTTCGCCCGTCGGGACGCGGGGCCAGTCCTCAGGAGTCCAGGTCACGGGTGCCAAGGCCGTCTCCCGGCCCAGGACGCACGGACCGTGCCGGCCGAGCGGGCGCGCCACGAGGTAGGCCAGGTACGTCTCACCGGCGGGCGTCTTCACGAGGCTGCCGTGACCGGCCTTCTGCAGGGGCAGGTCCGGGCGGTGGCGTGCGGTGATGAGCGGGCCGCCCGGATCGCGTTCGTACGGGCCGGTCAGGGTACGGGAGCGGGAGACCGTCACCTTGTGGTCGTAGCCGGTGCCGCCGTCGGCCGTCAGTAGGTAGTACCAGTCACCGACGCGGTAGAGGTTGGGGCCCTCGATCCAACCGTCCCCGGGAGGCAGGCCGATGAGGACGGGGTCGCCTCTCAGGGTGCGGGCCGCCCGGTCGTAGCGGGTCGCTTCCAGGCCGGCGGACCCACCGTGCCCGGGCCGCCAGTCGTGGACGAGGTTGATGAGCCAGCTGTCGGGGCCGTCGTGGAAGAGGGACGCGTCGAAACCGCGCGCGTGCAGCGGGACCGGCTCGGACCAAGGGCCGTGGATCGAGGGAGCGGTGACGAGGTGGTTGGGGGCATCGGAGAAGCCACCGGTGTACGCCGACACGTTGCTGTAGACGAGGTGGAACAGCCCGTCGGCGTGGCTCAGGCTGGGCGCCCATACGCCGCCGGAGTCCGGACATCCGGTCAGGTCCAGTGTCGGCGGGCCCGTCAGCGCGCCACCCAGGGGCTCCCAGCGAACCAGATCCCTGGAATGGTGCAGGCGGACTCCCGGACACCATTCGAACGTCGAGGTCGCCAGGTAGTAGTCGTCGCCGACCCGCACGATGGAGGGATCGGGGTGGGAACCGGGCAGCACAGGATTCCGTACGACCCGCGCAGCTCCGTCTCGCACGCGCTTCTCGGCCTTCCACTGGGTTCCCCGGGGTCCGGGCTCCTGATGATCAAGGGCGAACGTAGCGTCGAACAGGCGCATCGACAACCGTCCGCCGCTGGGCCGGACGGAGCCGCGGCGGAGGTCGGGTCACGCGTCACCGGTCTCCCCGCACGGGAGGGTTTCAGGACCAAAGACGCGCGGTAGGCAGAGGAACCGGCCCGGTTCTCCGCGCCGGTCCCTGGCGCGGCAGGCGTCCTTCGCCTTCGTCGCCCCCCGCCCGCAGTCCGCCGTCCCGCGTCCCCCGTCCGCAGAGAGGAACCCCATGGGCTCCGTACCGGTCCTCATCCGTGACGTCCGCATTTTCGACGGGCTGAGCAGCGAGGTCTCGGGACCTTCGTCGGTGCTCGTCGAAGACCGCAGGATCGCCGCGATCGGTGGCGGCACGCCGCCGCACGCGCTGGTGGTCGAGGGCGGCGGACGGGTGCTCATGCCGGGGTTGACCGATGCGCACGTGCACCTCTTCGCCGCCGGGAACACCGAGGTGGGACTGGCCATGGGCAGCACCGGCTCGGGCTACTACCGAGCGCTGGCCGAGGCGGGCCGGATGCTCCTGCGTGGCTTCACCTCCGTGCGGGACATGGGCGGGGACGTCACCGCGCTGCGGCAGGTCCTGGACGCGGGCGCCTTTCCCGGCCCGCGGATCTATCCGAGCCAGGCGGCGCTCTCGCAGACCTCGGGGCACGGCGACTTCTCCTGCGCGTACGACGACGCCACGACGTTCGGCGGTGCCCCGTCGCGCGCCGAGGGGATCGGGTTCATGCGGGTCGCGGACGGCCGGGACCAGGTGCTGGCGGCCGCCCGCGAGCAGCTGAAACGGGGCGCCACCCAGATCAAGGTGATGGCCGGCGGCGGAGTGACCTCGGCCCACGACCCGCTCGACGTGGTGCAGTACACGGTGGACGAGCTGCGCGCGGCGGTCGAGGCGGCCGCCGACTGGGGCACGTACGTCAGCGCACACGTCTTCAGCGACGAGGGGATCCGCCGCGCGGTCGCCGCCGGGATCAAGTCCGTCGAGCATGGTCACCTCGCCTCGCAGGAGACCATCCGTCTGCTGACGGACGAGGGCGTCTGGCTGAGCACCCAGCCGTTCCTGGAGGGCGACCACTCCTTCTCCTCGCCGGAGTCCACGGCGAAGAACAAGCAGGTGTGCGACGGCGTGGCCCGGACCTACGCGTGGGCGCGGGCCGCCGGGACGCAGATCGCCTTCGGAACGGACCTGCTGCTGGACCCGTCCAGGGCCACCCTCCAGAGCGAGATGCTCACCCGGCTGTCGAGCACCTTCGGATTCACGCCCGTCGACGCACTGAAGATGGTCACCTCGGGCAACGCCCGTCTCTTCCGGCTCTGCGGGGAACGCGACCCGTACAAGGCGGCCCGCATCGGCGAGGTCACGGTCGGCGCCTGGGCCGACCTGCTCGTCGTGGAGGGCGACCCCACCCGCGATCTGAGCGTGCTCGGCGCGCCCGAGGAGAATCTCGCCGTCATCGTCAAGGACGGCCGGGTCCACCGGAACCGGCTGGCCTGAGAGACGGCGCCCGGCCCCGCGGATCAGCCGCCTGACCGGGCGGCGGGGGTTCCCCGGAGCGCGGAGACGATCAGCGGCCAGGCCTCCGCACCGAGCAGCGCGTCCGCCTCCGAAGTGCCGCCGTGGAGATGTTCCGGGGACGGCGGCAGGGCTCTTTCGCCGGGGAACCGGATGCGGTGACCGGCGTCGGCACTGCTGATCAGAGTGACGCTCGCGCCCGCCGCGCGCCGCCGGGCGGCCAGCCGTTCGGCGGCCGGGGCGGAGGGCCACATAGCGTCGTCGCCGCCGGCGACGAGGACCACGTCCGCGCGGGCGCGCTCCACGGGGATCGCCGCTTCGGGGAGCAGGTGGCCGAAGGCGCGACGGCTGAGTTCGTACCAGCCGGTGATGGCGACCGGCTCGCCGGCGGGAGTCCCGGGTCTCCAGGACTCGTCCATGGGGAGGAAGGGCAGCGGCCGGCCCCGCCAGGTCCACGAGGAGCGGTACGGGTGGTTCCTGCCGTCGTGGCCCGGTCCCACGTTGCACCAGACGGAGTCGGTCGGCGACAACGCGACCACCAGATCCACCCGCGGGTCGCGCACGGCGGTGAGCAGGGCGGCTTCGGCTCCTTTGGAGACCCCGAGTATCCCGATCCGCGACGCGCCGGTGGATCGCAGCACGCCGACGGCGTTGGTGAAGGTCTCCAGGGGTATCTCGCAGATGCCGGGCGGCTGGCCGGGCCCGCCGAACCAGCGCATCGCGAGTGCGGTGAGCCCCTGGCCGGCGAGCAGCCGCGCCCGTTCCCGCTCCACCCGCCCACTGGATCCGGCCAGCACCAGGACGCCGCAGTCGCTTCCTCCCGGGGGAGACGCGAGGACTCCCTCCCACGGAGGGTCCAGTTCCCGCTCGTGCACGTCCATGACTGCCCCTCCCGCGCGCGTCCCACCACCGGCGAGCCCCTCACGGGCCCCGCGGTCCGGCCCCGGCTCCGGAACGGATCGTACGGTGCCGGGGCCGGGCGGCGGACAGCGGACCGCGCCGGACGCGGCCCCGGCCGGCGGTACGCCGCCGGGTCGCCGGAGCGGCCCACGCGAAATAGTCTGCAGAGACCGATGCGCACTGGAGCAGCCGATGACTCGCCGGAGGAATCCCGCCCCAGCGAGCGCCGCGGATCTCCTCGGCACCCTGCAGCAGCTCACCGCCCGCGCGCGGCAGGAGGTGGAGCTCCATCAGGCCCGGGTCGAACTCGCCGAGGCCCTCCAGCGCACCATGCTGCCGGGCGCGCTGCCCTCGGTCCCCGGTCTGCAGACCGCGGCCCGCTACCAGCCGACCCACCACGGGCTGGACATCGGCGGCGACTGGTACGACGGTTTCGCGCTGCCGGACGGCACGCTCGGCTTCGCGATCGGTGACGTACAGGGGCACGACGTCGAGGCGGCGGCCGTCATGGGGCAGATCAGGATCGCGATGCGGGCCATCGCGGGCAGCACCTCGGACCCCGGCGAGGTCATGCGCCGCACCAACGATCTGATGATGTCGGTCACGGCGCCCCTGTTCGCGACCTGCACCTTTCTGCGGGTGGATCCGGTCACCCACGAGCTCCACTCCGCCCGCGCCGGCCATGTGGCGAGCGTGTGGGCCACCGTCGACGGCCGGTCGGGGATCGTGGAGAGTCCGGGCGGACTGCCCCTGGGCATCCAGAACGGCGAGGTGTACCCGGTCACCCGGCACTCACTGGACGTGCCCGGCGCGGTCGTCCTCCTGACCGACGGACTCGTGGAGGGTCCCTCCCTCGATCTCGACGAGGGTCTCGAAGGGATGCGCAGGCTGGTGAGCGCCCATGTGACCGCCTCCGCCGAGGAGCTCGCGCAGACGGTGCTCGGGGCCGCGGACGTGACGGGCCACGAGGACGACGTCGCCTTCCTCGTCCTCCGCCACGGCGGCGTACCGGCCGGCTGACGTCACCGTGCGTGTCACCGCAGGTGTCGCGTGCGGGGCCGGTGTCTGATGACGTCTGTGATCCGCAGCGAGAAGGCCAGACGCCGGGCCGTGGCCACCGCTCAGCTCCTGGGCGTCGCCGCCCTGTACTACCTGTCCGGTCGTCTGGGGCTGCTGCGCAGGGTGGAGGCGTACCAGTCGGTCGTGACGCCACTGTGGCCTCCCACGGGAGTGGCGCTGGCCGCCCTGCTGTACTTCGGCGTACGGATCTGGCCCGGCATCGCGCTCGGCGCCCTGTTCGCCACGGTCTCCATCAGTGGCTCGTTCTCGCCCCTGGGGCTCGGCATCCTGGCCGGCAACACGCTCGGCCCGATCTGCGCGTACCTGGCGCTGCGGTCGGTGGGTTTCCGGGAGGAACTGGACCGGCTGCGGGACGGCGTCGCGCTGGTGTTCCTGGGTGCCTTCGCGGGGATGCTGGTCAGCTCCGCGCTGGGGTGCGTCACGCTGGTTCTGACCGAGAAGCTGCCGCTGGAGAGGTTCTGGCCCGTGTGGGCGTGCTGGTGGGCGGGGGACGTCATGGGCGTACTCGTCGTGACGCCCATCCTGCTGGTCCTGCGGCGGGCGCGGATGCCCCGGGCCACGGACCGCTGGCTGGAGGCCACGGGCCTGTTCGTCGTCATGACGGGCGTCACCCTGCTGGCGACGACGAGCACGCTCGCCATGCTCTATCTGGTGTTCCCCGTCCTGATCTGGGCGGCGCTCCGCTTCCAGCTGCCGGGCAGCGCCCCCTGCGCCTTGCTCGTTGCCGTACTCGCGGTGATCTCGGCGACGCACCAGGCCGGGCCGTTCCGGGGGCACGAGGTGCTGGAGGTGATGCTCAACCTCGCGCTCCTCAACGGCTCGGTGACGCTCACCTCGCTGCTGCTGTCGGCGGTCGTCACGGAGCAGCTGAACATCCGCCGCGAGATGGAGCACGCCTGCGTGGAGCTGGCGGAGCTGGTCGAAGAGCTGACGCCCCGGTCGGACCGCCGCGCCCGGAGGCCCGCCTCCGGCGAGCGCCCGGCGATGCGGCCGGGGCTCGGGTGAGGCGGGCGGCCGGGCGCGGGGTCAGTCCCCGGACCGGGGAAAGAACCGGCGCAGGAAGTCGTTGCGGAAGACTCCCTGGGGGTCGTGGCGGGCGGCGAGCTCCTCGAAGCGGGCCCAGTCGGGGTACAGGCCGCGCAGTCCGCCGGGGTCCATGGGGAACACCTTGCCCCAGTGGGGCCTCGCGCCGAAGGGGGCCAGGGCCTCCTCGACGGCGTGCAGCACCGGAATCACCGCCGCGGTGTCCGGCTTCCAGGTGAAGTGGAAGGCCACGGAGTCGCGGCCCCGGGCGGGGCTCAGCCAGAGGTCGTCGGCGGCGACCGTCCGGATCTCGGAGATCAGCAGATGGGGTGCGATGCGGTCCCTGATGCGCTCCAGTGCCTCGAAAGCCGCGGGTGCGTCGCTCCGCGCCACGAAGTACTCCGACTGCAGTTCGTCTCCGCTGCTCGGGGTGAATTCGAGGCGGAAGTGGGGCAGCCGCTCGTGCCAGGGGCCGCGTGTCCCCTGCTGCGGGGTGCAGTTTCCGGCCGGCATGCCGGGAACCGGGTGGCGGGGGCCGTCGGCGAGCACCGCGCCGCGCCACTCGGCGGGGGCCTGGTGCGTGTCCTCGCCGTCGACGGCACGCTTCACCCACACCTGGTCGACCGGCCGGTCGCGCCAGCTCGTGAAGAGGCTGACGCTGTAGCCCTCGGCCATGATCTCGTCGAACCCGTGCACCGCCTGGTCGCGGGGCAGGTCTTCGTAGACCCATTGCCGGACGTCGAAGGTGGGGACGAGGTCGAGGGTGAGCCGGGTGACGACGCCGAGCGCGCCGAGCGACACCACCGTGCCGGCGAAGTCGGGGTGACCGCGCTCCACCGTGGTGAGGGAGCCGTCCGCGCGGACGAGTTCGACGGCGCGGACCGCTCCGGCCAGCGAACGGTTGCCGATACCGGAACCGTGGGTCCCGGTGGCGCAGGCTCCGGCGACCGAGATGTGCGGGAGCGAGCCGAGATTGTGGAGTGCGAAGCCGCTCCCGTGAAGGGTGCCGGTCAGCTCCCCGAACCGCAGTCCGGCGCTCACCGTGGCGGTCCGGGCGGTGGAGTCGATGTCGACCACGCGGGGCAGTCCGGCGACGGAGACCAGGTCACCCCGAGTGTCGGCGATCTCGTTGAAGGAGTGCCGGGTGCCCAGGGCGCGGAGCTCGGTGGCCGATCCCACGATGTCGCGAAGTTCGTCCACGGACGTGGGGGCCAGCAGGCGCCGGGCGCCGAAGGTGACGTTCTTGGCCCAGTTCCGCTCGGGCGCGTTCACGCGGCACTCCCCCGCCGGGCGGCCCGGCGGTTCGTACGACGGGTGAGGCGCGAATCAGGCGGCGGCGGACACGCGGCGGTTCCCTGCTCGGGACACGAGCGCGGGCGAGAGTGGTCGATCATGCGTACGAAGCTTAGTCGCGCGGCTCCGGATGCCGGGCGCCGGTGGGGGCGTCCGGCGCCTTCAAGCGTCGTCAGTAGGGAAGCGGCCGGCCGGACGGCGTGCGCAGGTCGAGCGGGGGCGGCCCCGAGGGCTGGGGCGGACGGCGGACGATCCTGATGCGGCCCATTGCCACCACCTCCTGTTGGTCAACCGGTATCTGCCCATGGGGGCGGTGTTCACACTTCCGCGCCTGTGCGGGCTTCGCATCCCGGCGCGGAACCGGGGATGCGGAGTGGGCGCGGTCCGGCGAACCTTGAGGGAACCCGGGGGGACGACGACGGAAAGGACACGTCATGTCGGCGATGGACAAGATCAAGAAGATGCTCAAAGGCCACGAGGACCAGGCGGGCAAGGCCGTCGACAAGGGCGGTGACATGATCGACAAGAAGACCGGCAACAAGTACCGGAGCCAGGTCGACTCGGCCCAGGACGGCCTCAAGCGGCAGTACGGGGCCGGGGGCGAGCGGGGCGAGGGCGATCCGCCGCGCCGGTAGGCCCTGCGGCGGTGGCCCGGGGCGGTCCGTGATCCGCAGGTCACCGCCCGCTGCCCCCCGGCCGGGACGGCCACCGGCGGGGCCGGCCGCCTGCCCGCGCGGCGCTCGGCCGGCCCTTACCGCTGAGGGGCCCCTGGGGTCTTCACCTTCCCGAAACGGCCGGGTAGCACGTTCTCCATGTCGCTCCCCTACGCTTGGTGCACGAAGCCAAGGCCGAGGACGTCCACCGGCGCACCATGTCACCGCTGGACGGGAGCCCCGTGTTCCGAACCTCCTTGCCCGTCTTCCCCTTCCCTCTTCCTTCACGTCCGCTGCCCCGCTGGCTCGGACATGTCATGAAGATGCAGCGTGCCCCGGTGCCCTGGGGCGCCGTGCTGCGGGGCGGGCCGGCCGTACTGCCGCTGCTGCTGTCGGTCCTGGCCGACCGCCCCTCGTTGGGGGTGCCCGCCGCGCTGGGAGCCCTGCTCGCGGGGATCAACGACCGCCCGGGCAGCCGACGCGGCGCGGTGCTGCGGCTGGGGCTCCCCGCGGTGATCGGCGCCATCGGGCTGCTCCTCGGCGCCTGCCTCGGCGGACTCGACGGCGGCCGGCGTTCCCTGGTCGTCCTGCCGCTCGCGCTGGGCGTGCTGGGGCTCCTGGCGGGCGCGCTCAGCTCGACCGGGCCGGTGGCCTCCGCCTGTGGGACCCAGCTGCTGGTGGCGGCCGTGATCGGCGCCGGGATGCCGTTGCCCGAGCCCGGCCGGCAGCGCGCGGTCCTGTTCCTCGTCGGCGCGGGATGGCTGCTGGTACTGCGCCTGGTGCTGCCCTCCCCGGTACGTTCCCGGACGGGAGCGGGCGCTCCGTACGTGCTCGACGGGGAACGCGAGGCCGTGGCGGCGGTGTACACGGCCGTCGCCGATCTCCTGCGGGCCGCAGGAAGCGACCGGGCGCCGGGCCGGCGCGCGGCGCTGAGCGCCGCGCTCGACCACGCGCAGGACACTCTGTCCGGGCCGAGGCTGCGGCGACACGCGAGTTCCGCCGCCGAGCGCAGACTGCACGCCCGGTATGCCGCCGCGTTTCCCCTGGCCGAGGCGGCGACCGCGCTGGCCTGGGCGGGGCAACCACTGCCCGCCCGCATCGCCGAGGGACCCGACCGGCTGGCACGGGCCGTCCTCACGGGCACCCGCTGCGGCGCGCTTCCGGCTCCGGCCCGGTCCGGATCCGGGCTGCGCGCGCTCGACGAGGCGTTGCTGCGCGCCGCCGCGGACTTCGACAGCCGCGAAGGCCGTCGGCTGCGGACCGGCGAGGCGTCCGGCCGGCCGTCCCTGCTGCGGCGTGCCTTCGGCCCGGCCGGGCGCGCGTACGGAATCCGGGTGGCCCTCTGCTGCGGGACGAGCACCGCACTCGCCCAGGTGCTCCGGCACGACCACTGGTACTGGCTGCCGGCGACCGCGGTGTTCCTGGTCAAGCCGGATCTCGGGCCGCTGGCCTCACGGGTGCTGTGCCGGGCGGTCGGGACGGTGGCGGGGGCAGCCTTCTTCGCGGTGCTGCTGGCGCCGTTCGCCGGGCCCGCGGTCGCGGTGGGAGCGGTCGCGGTGTGCGGGGCGCTCGTCCCCGTGGCCAGTCGGCACTTCGCGGCCCAGACCGCGGTCGTCACCGTGCTCGTGCTCTCGCTGGTGGCGCTGACCGGTGAGCCCTCCGCCGGTGCGGGACGTGTCGTGGAGTCCTTGCTGGCCTGTGGGCTGGTTCTGGTGATCGGCCACGTGCGGATGCCGGGACATCGGGTGGCCACGGTGCGCTCGGCGCTCGACACGGCGAACTCGGCCGCGTTCCGGTATCTCCGTCACGTGCTGCACGATCCGCGGGACGGAGAGCGGCGGGGTGATCTGCGCCGGGACGCCTACCGGTCCCTGGCGGCGGCCCGGAACGCGATCGAGCTGTCGGCCGCCGAGCTTCCGCCGGTGGCCCGGCGTACGGCGGGGTCCGCCGAGGTCGCCCAGGCGCTGGAACTGCTGATCGACACGACGACCGCCTGCGCCGTGCACCTCGACGGCCGCCCGGCCGGGCTGTCCCGCTCGTACGCGGACCGGCTGACCGCCCGGTTGTCCGCTCTGGACGCCGCGCAGGCGGGGGTGTTCGGTCCCAAGCGGGCAGGAGCGCAGGTGGCGGCGGTGTGAATGTGCGACGTACCGGGTCCCGCCGCGGACGTGGTGCCCGCGGCGGGACGCCTGCTGGACCGGGTCAGCGGGTGAGCAGGGTCAGCGCGGCGAAGGCACCCGTCACCGCTCCGGCCCCGGCGACCGACAGGGCAACGCAGCGCTTCCTGAGTTGCTCGTAGCGTTCGGTGTACTCGGCGCGGAGCTCGACGGCCCGCCCGGCGACGCGGCTGAACGACTCACGGCAGACCGCCACCCGGTCGGTGACGTAGACGCGTTCCACGTCCTCGCGCTGGGCGGTGGTGAGCCAGGGGAGCTGGTCGGTGAAGCGGCCCGCGCGGCGGCGCGCTTCTTCGACCTCGGCGTTCCACAGGAGGTAGCCCTCCATGCGGGCGAGGCCCCGGGCGCAGTCCGGATCGGGTTTCACGGGTTCCTCTTCTCGTGGCGGCGGACGTCGTCGGGCGGGCACCGTCTACTGCTGCTTGTCTCCGGGGGCGACGGTCACCGACGCGTCGGGGACGTTGGTCGCGTCGTCGAGCGCCCGGACGTACGGGTGGTGCAGGTCGAACGCCGGGGATTCGGAACGGATCCGCGGCAGAGTGACGAAGTTGTGGCGCGGCGGCGGGCAGGAGGTGGCCCACTCCAGCGACCGGCCGAAGCCCCACGGGTCGTCGACTCCGACCATCTCGCCGTACTTGGCGGTCTTCCACACGTTGTAGAAGAACGGCAGGACGGACAGGCCGAGGAGGAACGACGAGATCGTCGAGATCGTGTTCAGCGCGGTGAAGCCGTCGGCCGCCAGGTAGTCCGCGTAGCGACGCGGCATGCCCTCGGCACCGAGCCAGTGCTGCACCAGGAACGTGCCGTGGAAGCCCACGAACAGCGTCCAGAACGTGATCTTGCCGAGCCGCTCGTCCAGCATCTTGCCGGTGAACTTCGGCCACCAGAAGTGGAATCCGGCGAACATCGCGAACACCACGGTGCCGAAGACGACGTAGTGGAAGTGCGCGACGACGAAGTACGAGTCCGAGACGTGAAAGTCCAGCGGCGGCGAGGCCAGCAGAACACCCGTCAGACCACCGAAGAGGAAGGTGACCAGGAAGCCGGTCGCCCAGAGCATCGGCGTCTCGAAGGACAACGAGCCCTTCCACATCGTGCCGATCCAGTTGAAGAACTTCACACCGGTCGGTACCGCGATGAGGAACGTCATGAAGGAGAAGAACGGCAGCAGCACGCCGCCCGTCACGTACATGTGGTGCGCCCACACCGTCACGGAGAGACCCGCGATGGCGATGGTGGCCGCGATCAGACCGACGTAGCCGAAGATCGGCTTGCGGCTGAAGACCGGGATGACCTCACTGACGATACCGAAGAACGGCAGAGCGATGATGTACACCTCCGGGTGTCCGAAGAACCAGAAGAGGTGCTGCCAGAGGAGAGACCCGCCGTTTGCCGGGTCGAAGATCCGTGCTCCGAACTTGCGGTCCGCTTCCAGGGCGAAGAGGGACGCGGCCAGGACCGGGAAGGCGAGCAGCACCAGAACGCCGGTCAGCAGGACGGTCCACACGAAGATCGGCATCCGGAACATCGTCATGCCGGGCGCGCGCATGCAGATGATCGTGGTGATGAAGTTGACCGCGCCGAGGATCGTACCGAAGCCCGAGAAGGCAAGTCCCATGATCCAGAGGTCACCGCCCACACCGGGTGAATGTTCCGCGTTCGAGAGCGGGTTGTAGGCGAACCATCCGAAGTCGGCCGCACCGTTGGGGGTGAGGAAGCCTCCCACCGCGATGAGCGAACCGAAGAGGTAGAGCCAGTACGCGAACATGTTCAGCCGCGGGAACGCCACGTCGGGCGCACCGATCTGCAGCGGCATGATCCAGTTGGTGAAGCCGGAGAAGAGCGGCGTCGCGAACATCAGCAGCATGATGGTGCCGTGCATCGTGAACAACTGGTTGTACTGCTCGTTGGAAACGATCTGCGTACCCGGCCGGGCCAGCTCGGCCCGCATGACCAGGGCCAGCAGACCTCCGACGCAGAAGAAGGCGAAGGACGTGATCAGGTAGAGAGAACCGATCGTCTTGTGGTCGGTGGTGGTCAGCCATCTGATGACGACGTTTCCCGGCTGCTTGCGGCGTACCGGCAGTTCGTCCGCGTACGCGGCTTCGGATTCGACCGGTTCTGAGGTGCCACTCGTCGTCACTCCGACGCTCCTTTGATCGACGGCCCGTTGCGGACTCGCCGACCAGAATGGCCCGGCGCGGTTCGGCCCTGTGGGACATCCTTCCCGGTGGAGCGTCACCGGGCGCCAAGGACACTCAAACGGCCCAACGGCGGGGGTCGCCGCCGGAGGGGCGTCAGCGAAGATCGAAGACGAGGCGGCCGGACACCTTTCCCTCCAGCACTTCACCGATGGAGCTGTTGATGTCGTCGAGCTTCCGGGTCTCGCGGACGACCCGGGTACGGCCGAGACGGTGCAGCCGGAAGACCTCCGCCAGATCCTCGCGAGTGCCGACGATCGAACCGACGACCGTGATCCCGTTCAGAACGGTGTCGAAGACCGGCAGCGCGAGCGTGCCCTCGGCCGGCAGTGCGACCAGCACCAGTGTCCCGCCCCGGCGGAGCGATCCGTACGCGGCGGAGAAGGACGTGTTGCTGACGGCCAGGGAGATGGCCGCGTCGGCGCCGCCCAGCCTCTGGGTCTCCTCGGCGACGTCCTGGGTGCGGGCGTCGACGACGTGGTCCGCGCCGAGGTCCCGGGCGAGTGCCAGCTTCTCGTCGGTGACGTCGACGGCGATGGTCTCCGCGCCGAAGATCCGTGCGTACTGGAGGGCGAGATGGCCGAGGCCCCCGATGCCGGAGACCAGGACCCGCGCGCCGGGCCGGGCGCCCGAGAGCTTCACCGCCTTGTACGTGGTCACCCCCGCGCACGTCAGCGGGGCCGCGTCGAGGGGGTCGATCCCCTCGGGCACCGGCACCACGTAGGTGCCGTGGGCGACGGCGTACTCCGTGTGACTGCCGTCGACCGAGTAGCCGCTGTTGCGCTGTTCCAGGCAGAGGGTCTCCCAGCCGGACACGCAGTGGCCGCAGTGGCCGCACGCCTCGCCGAGCCAGGGAATCGCCACCCTGTCCCCCGGCGAGAGGTGACCCACCCGGTCACCGACGGCCTCGACCAGGCCGATGCCCTCGTGGCCGGGTACGAACGGGGGCTCGGGTTTCACGGGCCAGTCCCCCCGGGCCGCGTGGATGTCCGTGTGGCAGAGGCCGGAGGTCTCCATCCGCACCAGCACCTGGTGCGGCGCGGGGATCGGGACCGGCCTTTCCTCCACGGTCAGGGGTTCGGTGAAACTGCGGACCACGGCGGCTTTCACGGGCATTCCTCCGTTCAGCGGGCGGGTCGGAGGCGTCGGGTGCCACCACTCCACCAGATCGGACATGTGCCACAAAACATACTAAGTCACCTGGGTGATGTCCGACCGGTGCGGTGCCGCGCGAGCAGTGGTTCCCGTATCGTGCGAAGGCCGCTGCGGAGGCAGACCTATCCCCCGGCCCAACTGCGCAGCTCGGCGGGCGAGGCGAAGTCCGCCACGTTCTTGTCGATCGGATGATCCGTGTACTGGTGGATGCGCCAGTCCGCTTCGATGCGGGGCTCCCCGGGTTCGACGTAGTCCGCGATCCAGAGGCCGTCGCCCGCGTACGAGGTCCTGTCGACGTCGAGCCAGAACGAACGGCCGCAGTAGAGCAGTGCCCGGTGGTCCGGACGGAGCCGTTTCAACTCGTGGAGGGACTTGTCCTTGTCGGCGTTACTCGCCCGGGTGCCGTCTCCGGTCCGTTCCCAGTCCACGGCGAGCAGGTCGCCGGATTTCTCCGGCGTCCGGGCGAGGAAGAAGCGCACTTGTTCCGCCGCCTTCCCGGGCCAGAGGAAATGGTAGAAGCCGACAACACAACCGGCGTCCCGCGCCCTCTTTGCCTGCGCCGCCAGATGGGGATTGACGTAGGAACGCCCCTCCGTCGCCTTGATGAAGACGAAATCCACTCCGTCCGTGTCGAACGTCTCCTGGTACGAGCTGACATCGATTCCGTGCAGCATGGGGCCACCTTCCAGCGAGGTGCGGGGTACGTCCTCCGTCCGTTCACATGCCCCCACTGAGGCCGCCCCATTTCCCCTCCGGCAGAAGTATCGATTCTTCACCGGGAATAGCGGGCGGGACCCAGGGCTTGGCGAAGGAGAGGCAAAACGTCACCGTGCGGCACTGTCTGAAAACTCGGATCATATGCAAATCGGAATCATCGGTGCGGGCCATATCGGCGGTGACCTGACCCGGCGTCCGACTGCCCTCGGTCACACGGTGACCGTCGCCAAAACGGCACCTTCGCCCAGGACACCCTGGACCGGGGCCTCGAAGCGGGGGCGCCCGGCCGGCAGACGCTCCCCTCGGCGGGGACGACGAACACGCGGAGCGCGTCGTACGGGACCTCATCGACGAGCCGGGGTCCGACACGGTAACCGCAGGTTCACTGGACGCGTCGTGGCGCCAGCAGCCCGGCACGCCCGTGTACGGCATCCGGGGCGACGGCAAGACCGTTTTCGGGCCACTGGCCGCCGTCTCGCCCGAACGCACCGAGGAGTGGCGGGCCTCAGCCGCGGCGCGTCGTCGAGGACCGGTACCGCGTGGTGGGACGAACGCCGTGCGGTCGCCGTCAGACGTCCCAGTGGGCGGGGCGGGTGAGCGAGGGCGGGATCTTCGTCGTCCCGTCGCCCTGAGCCGCGTTGAGCTGGACCTGTGTCAGGAAGAGAGTGGCCGTCAAGTCGGCGTGTGAGAGCCGGGTGTCGCGGAAGTCCGCTCCGAGCACGTCCGCGACACTCAGGTCCGCGCCGGTGAGGTCGGCCGCGACCAGACATGCCGACCGCAGGTCAGCACCCCGCAGGTCAGCGTCCCGGAGCCGGGCCCCGAAGAGGTCACCGCCCGCGCGCACTTTCCCGGGACGGCTGGGCACGCGGCGGCCGGACGCCGGGCGACGCGACACGGAGGCGCGGGCGAGGGCACTGGCTCCGCGCAGCAAGGGCGCGACCGTCTCCCGGTGCGCGGTCACGTCGAGTCCGGCCAGCTCACCGGCGGGTTCCCGGGTGAGGCGCTCGGTGGCCTCGTGCGCCCGGCGCAGCTCCTCGCGCATCGGCTCGGCAGCGGACAGGGCGAGCGCCTCCGTCAGATGGGCGAGCATTTCGTGGAGCTGACGCATCACCCGGAAGACCTGGAACATCTCGTCCGCTGTCTCCGGGCGGGAACGCCAGTCCTGCCCCGCGTACACGCCCTGCGAGACTTTCTGACCCGCGCCGAAGCACTCGTACACGGTGCATCCGGGATATCCGGCGGGGCGCAGCCGCCGGTGGATTCCGCAGCGGAAGTCCCCCCGGAGGTGTGAGCAGGGCTCGCCCGCCTCCTTGTCGACCGCGAAGTCCGAGGAGGCGACGAGGGTGAGAGCGACGCAGCACAGTCCGAAGCAGTTGGCGCAGTCGGCGCGCAGGGCTTCGGGAGGGGTTCCGTCTCCCGGAACGGGGCCGGGGCCGGGCGCCCGGACGACTTGGGGCATGATCACTGTTCCTCTGAGTTCCGGAGCGATGGCGCGTGCAGGCTAGCCTGGCGGGCCCGTGCGGGTCACCGGATTTTCGGGGGCCCGCCTCCTGGTCGAAGGAGTGCTCAGGGGTCCGCCGGCCGCCCGCGATCCGCGCACGCCATGATGGGTGGCCCATACATCGTTGTAGGAGGTGGCCACCGAGATGACGAACGCACCGGTCGACAACATCCCGGCCCGACGAGTGCTCACGGACCCGGCGGGTCTGGCCCGGTACCAGCACGACGAGGCCGAGTGGGCTCCGTACGGGATGCCCCGGGCCGTGGTGAGGCCGCAGAACACGGACGAGGTGCGCGCGGTGGTGCGCCACTGTGTCGAACACGGAATCCCCTTGGTGTCGCGCGGCGCGGGTACGGGCCTCTCGGGCGGGGCCAACGCGGTGGACGGTGCGATCGTGCTCTCCTTCGAGGACATGAACGCCGTGCTGCGCATCGATCCCGCCGAGCGGCTGGCGGTCGTCCAGCCGGGGGTCGTCAACGACGACCTGCGGGCCGCGTGTGCGGAGCACGGCCTCTGGTACCCGCCGGATCCGGCCAGTTCCCCGTGGTCCACCATCGGCGGAAACGTGGCCACCAACGCCGGCGGCATGTGCTGCGTGAAGTACGGCGTGACCCGCGACTACGTGCTCGGTCTGCAGGTCGTGAACGGTTTGGGCGAAACGGTCCGGCTGGGGCGTAGCACCGCCAAGGGCGTGGCGGGGTACGACCTGGCCGGGCTGATGGTCGGCTCGGAGGGCACCCTCGGCGTGATCACGGAGATCACCGTGCGGCTCCGGCCGCGGCGGCCCGCCGAGCGGACCGTCGCGGGGTACTTCTCCTCGGTCGTGGCGGCGGGCGAGGCGGTCAGCGCCGTAACGGCCTCCGGTGTCATTCCCTCGGCGCTGGAACTCGTCGACCGCCACTGTCTCGCCGCCGTCGACGCGTGGAAGAACATGGGGCTGTCCGCCGACGCCGAGGTGGTCCTGCTGGGCAGGGTCGACACCCCGGGAGCCGAGGGAGACGCGGAGGCGGAGCTCGTACGGGAGTGTTTCGAGCGCGCCGGTGCCAGCTGGGCCGCGGTCTCCACCGACCAGCAGGAGGCCGATGCGCTCTTCGAGGCGCGACGGCTCGCCTACCCGGCACTGGAGCGGCTGGGCCCGGTGCTCACCGAGGACGTGTGCGTGCCCCGGACGGCGGTGCCGGAGATGCTGGCGAGGATCAAGCGTACGGCCGCCCGGCACGACATCCTGGTGGCCAACATCGCGCACGCGGGCGACGGCAACCTGCACCCGCTGATCATCACGCCGCCCGGTGACGACGCCGCCCGGGCCAGGGCGCAGCTGGCGTTCGAGGACATCCTCGACGACGCGATCGCGCTGGGCGGCACGGTGACGGGTGAACACGGCGTGGGCCTGCTGAAGATGAGGGGGCTGGGCCGGGAACTCGGTCCGGCCGTGCTCGCCATGCACCGGGCCGTGAAGTTGGCCCTCGACCCGCACGGCATCCTCAACCCCGGCAAAGTGCTGGCCCGCTGACTGACCGAAGTCTGATACGCCGTCGGAACCCCGGCCGGACCCCGTGTTCTGCCCGTACGGTGCCGGTGTCAGTGGGGCACGGCACACTGGTCGCAGGGGAAACGGGACTTCGGGACTTCGGGACTTCGGGACTTCGGGACTTCGGGACAGGGTGAGGGATGACGGCCACGGGGGACACGGGCTTCGAACCGGCGACGGGGGACGGGCCGCCCCTTCCGGAGTCCGCCGCGGTGGCCCGCTCCGCCGCCGTGGCCACCGCGCACGAGGGCCTGTTGCAGATCCGGCGCCTGACCAACGTGGAGCACCCCGCCCCGGAGGCGGTGCCCGCGGCCTGGGAGCTTCTGCGGCCCGTACGCGCGGTGGCGCTGGCGCTGGAGGCCGCCGGTGTCCGGCCGTCGGCCGTCCACACCTCGGGCCTGCGGGCCTCGACGGGCTACCTGGTCGGATCGGGCTCCGTACCGGGCACGGTCCGGGTGGAGTGGGTGGGCCCCGTGGGCAGCGGCGCCGCCCAGGACGAGGAGGAGTCGCTCACCCGGTGTGCGGGAGTCCTGCGCGGGCTGGGCTGGACGGCCCTGCTCTACCGGGGGCCGCGGCGGCGCCGCTTCCTCGAGGTGGAGCCGCCGTCCGGTCTCCGGCAACCGTCCGCCCGGTGACCCGGTCCGCGTCGCCGCGAGAACGGCTGCGGGGCGTTGTCAGACCCATGGGAGATGCTGATGGACCGACATTTCTGACCAGGAGACGCCGAGATGGAGAAGGACGAGCTCGCCGCTGCCCAGGCTTACGTCAGGCTGCTGGAGGCCACCCGGTCCGTGCTGACGGAACCGCAGGAAGCGCCGTTGTACCTGCCACTGCTCACCGCGCCGATGGAGGAGGCGGACCGGGCGCTCCGGGACGCCGAGCTCTCGGGGAACGAGGAACGCCTCTTCGCGCTCGTACGGGCGCTGCGGCCGAGCCTCTCCGCGAGCAGCCGGTGAACCCCGCCGCGCCCGGCCAGGGCCTGGCGGAGTCAGGCCCGGCCGGGCGCCAGGCCGAGTTCCCGGGCGCCGAGCGGTGCGAAGTACCCGGCCACGTCGGTCTCGCGTACGTCCTCGGTACGGGCCGGGGCCCATCGGGGCGCGTAGTCCTTGTCCACGATCCTGGCCCGCACGCCCTCGACGAAGTCGGGGTGCGCGAAGGCGCGGGTGGAGACACGGAAGTCCTGGTCGAGCGCTTCCTCCAGGCTCCTCGCCGCCCGGGCCCGGCGTACGGCGGCCAGCGTCACCGCCAGCGCGGTGGGTGACAGGGTGAGGAGGGTCTCGGCGGTCTCCTTCGCGGCGGGGGCGCCGTGGTCGCGCAGCCGGTCCACGACTCCGCCCACGGTGTCCGCGGTGTAGCAGCTGTCGATCCAGTCGCGCGCGGCGTCGAGTTCCCCGGCCTCCGGGACGGTGGCGTGGTCACGGACGGTGCGCGTCACGTCGGCGGGCGTCGTGCATCCGGCGAGTGCGGCCGTGAGGGCGGGAAGATTCTCGGTGCGGACGTGGTGGTCGGCGAGGCCGCAGAGCAGCGCGTCCGCCGCGCCGACGGACCGGCCGGTCAGCGCGAGGTGGGTTCCGAGCCCTCCGGGCGCCCGGGACAGCAGGTACGTCCCGCCGACGTCCGGCACGAACCCGATGGCGGTCTCCGGCATCGCGACGCGGGAGCGTTCGGTCACGATCCGTACGCTCCCGTGCGCCGAGATCCCGACGCCGCCGCCCATCACGATGCCGTCCATGTACGCGACGTACGGTTTCCGGTACCGGTGGATCCGCGCGTTGAGCCGGTACTCGTCGCGCCAGAAGTCCAGGGACGCTGCTCCTCCCGCCCGGGCGTCGTCGTGCAGGGCGCGGATGTCGCCGCCCGCGCACAGACCCCGCGTCCCGGCTCCCGAGACCACCACGGCCGTGACGGTGTCGTCGTACTCCGCCGCGACGAGCGCCGCGTCGAGGGCGCGTACCGAAGCGTGGTCGAGGGCGTTCAGCACGCGCGGCCTGTTGAGTGTGATGCGGCGGACATGCCCGTCGGTGTGCAGGAGGACGGGGGCGTCGTCGGTCATGGATACGCTCCGGTACGGTTCCGCGGCGGCGCCCGCAGGGTGTGCGGGCATGGGTATCCGCCATTCTGCGACCTCGTGGGTGACCGCCCGCGGGCGGGGCGCCGCTGTTCGCGGCGGGCCCACCAGCATCTGTGGCACTCCCTCCGGACCGGCTCGACAATTGGACGACCAGGGTCTTTCCTCGCAGCCCGTAGGGCCCGCCGCCGGACGACCTCCGGAGCCGCAATGAACGATCACACAGAGTCCGTGGATCACCCGTCCCCGCAGCCGGCCCCGGACGGCCCGCCTCACGACAGCGGGATCGGCACGGTCCAGCGGCTGGCGATGAACCGGACCGGGAGTTTCGACTGGGACCTGGAGACCCGCACCATGAACGTGGACGACGCGGGGCTGATCGTGTTCGGGGTGGATCCCGGGACCTTCGACGCGAGCCGCCCGGGGACCCTGGTCGAGCTGCTGGAGCCCACGGAACGTGAGCGCCTGAACCTGTCCGTCGACGAGGCCGTCACCAGCGGCGCCCACTCGTACAGCGTGCACTTCCAGGTGCCGATGCCGGACGGGGAACTGCAGTGGACGCACGTCCAGGCCCGCATCCTGCGTTTTCCGGACGGCCGGGCCCACCGGATCGTCGGGGTGGTGCGCGACGCGACGGCGGAGGTCACGCACTCGGAGTTCGTCCAGGAACTTGAGAACCGCCGGCAGCGCCAGACCAGCATCGTCGAGCGGACGACCAGCGCCATGTCGCGTGCCGCCTCCGTGGACGACGTGACGGCGGCGCTGACCGGCCCCGGCGGGACGGCGAGGCTGGGTTGCGACGGGGTGACGCTCGGGCTGGTGCAGAACTCGTCGCTGAACGTCGCCGCGGTGAGCGGGCACACACTGGAGGGTTTCGACGGACTGGGCTCGGGCGATCTCGGACGGAAGCTGCCCCTGGTCGACAGCATCCTCAGTGGCCGTCCGCGGTTCATCACCTCCCCCGCCGACCTGGTCCGGCGCTATCCGTCTCTGGAGCCGTACGAGGACCGACTGGGCTTCTCCTCCGCCGCCTATCTGCCGCTCGTCGCCCAGGCGCGTTCGCTCGGAGGCCTGGCCATGTTCTACGGCAAGCGGATGTCGTTCACCGCGGACGAGCGGATTCTCTGCCTGGGCCTCGCCGCCATCCTCGCGCAGAGCCTGCAGAGGGCGATGCTGTTCGACGAGGAGCGCGAGTTCGCGACCGGGCTTCAGGCGGCGATGCTGCCCCGGCGGATCCAGGACGTCGAGGGCGGCGAGATCGCGGTGCGCTACCACGCCGCGCGGAACGGACGCCAGGTCGGCGGCGACTGGTACGACATGATCGCGCTGCCCAACGGCCGGTACGGCCTGGTCGTGGGCGACGTGCAGGGACACGACACCCACGCGGCGGCGATCATGGGGCAGCTCCGGATCGCGCTGCGCGCCTACGCCGCCGAGGGGCACCCGCCGGCGACCGTGCTGGCCCGCGCCTCGCGTTTTCTCGCCGAACTGGACACCGACCGCTTCGCGACCTGCACCTACGCACAGATCGATCTGGGCTCGGGAGCCCTGCGCGTGGCGCGCGCGGGCCATTTCGAGCCGCTCATCCGGCACGCCGACGGACGGGTCCGCAGCCCCCAGGTCAGGGGCGGACTCCCGCTCGGGATCTCGACGTACTTCGAGTACGAGGAGTTCCCCGAGACCCGTCTCGACCTCGTACCGGGCGAGACCCTCGTGCTGTTCAGCGACGGACTGGTGGAGGAGCCGGGCGCCGACATCGACACCGGGCTCGCGGCGTTGGCGCACGAGGTGCGCACCGGACCACCGGAGGCCCAGGCGCTCGCCGACCATCTCTCCGAGCGTCTCTGGGAGCGCTGGGGGGCGGGCGACGACGTCGCCCTTCTGGTGCTGCGGCGCAGTCCGGACATGGGGTCCTCCCTGGCGCCGCAGCTGCACCAGTACATCCACCAGGCCGACCCGGAAGGCCTCTCGGACGCCCGCTCGATCGTCCGGCAGGCGCTGGCCGACTGGGACATGGAGGAACTCGCCGACGACGCCGAACTCGTCACCGGAGAACTCCTGGTCAACGTGCTTCTGCACACGGAGGGTGGGGCGGTGCTCACGATGGAGGTGCTTCCCGAGCCCGTACGCCGGGTCCGTCTCTCGGTCCAGGACCGCTCCAGCGTGTGGCCGCGCCGGCGCTCCCCCGGCGAGACCTCGACCTCGGGCCGCGGGCTGCTGCTGCTGGACGCGGTAGCCCTCCGGTGGGGCATCGAGCCCCGGGGCGCGGGGAAGGCCGTGTGGTGCGATCTCGGGCCGCCCGGCCCGTCCGCCGAGGAGGACGTCCCCGCCGGAGGAGCGGGGACCTGACGAACGAGCCGTCACCCCTTCGGTGCCGGACCCGGTCGGCCCGAAAGTTGGCTCGAAGCGCTCGGTCGCGGGGATCATCGTTCCGCTCCCGGAACGTTTCCGACGAGTCGTGGAGCGCGTGAAAAAAGACCCTGCGGACTCAGAATGGGTAGGTGTCCTCCTGCCGGACGGCCACGCCGAGGTGTTCACCGACCCGGTTGACCAACAGCGTCATCTCGTAGGCCACATGACCCACGTCGGCTTCCGCCGCGGTGAGCACGCAGAGGCAGCTTCCGTCCCCGGCCGCGGTGACGAACAGCAGCGCCTCGTCGAACTCCACCATCGTCTGCCGAGCCCTGCCCGCCTTGAAGTGTCTGCCCGAGCCGCGTGCCAGGCTGTGCAGCCCGGAGGAGACCGCCGCCAGGTGCTCCGCGTCCTCCCGGGCGAGCCCCGTGCTGGCTCCTGTCACCAGTCCGTCGTTCGAGAGCACCAAGGCGTGCTGTATGTGCTCCACCCGGCTGGTGAGATCGTCGAGAAGCCAGTCGAGTCCCCGGTCCAACGCCATGCGTGCCCTCCCCGTTGCCACTTCCCCGTACCCCTCTTCGCGCGTAAGCCTTGCGCACACCTCTCCTGCGGGCAAGCGGCCCACGGGTTCCGGGGCGTCGCTTCGCGCCACTCGCGTCCCGGCGGCGCAGGATGGGCCCATGGCACACCACATGACCGAGGAAGAGTGGCGGACGTTCCTCTCCGCCGGGACCCGCACCGGCAAACTGTCGACCGTCCGGGCCGACGGGAGCCCCCACGTCGCGCCCGTCTGGTTCCTGCTGGACGGGAACGATCTGGTCTTCAACACCGGCAGGGACACGGTGAAGGGACGCAATCTCGCGCGGGACGGCCGGGTGGCGTTGTGCGTGGACGACGACCGGCCGCCGTACTCGTTCGCCGTCGTCCAGGGGCGGGCCGGGCTCAGCGAGGATCCCGACGAGCTGCTGACCTGGGCGACGCGGATCGCCGCCCGGTACGTGGGTGAGGAGGCGGCCGCGGAGTACGGCCGCCGCAACGCGGTTCCGGGCGAACTGGTCGTACGGGTACGGATCGAGAAGGTGGTCTCGATGGCCGACATCGCCGGCTGAAGGCCCGCCCGGCCCCGATCCGGTCGGCCTCCGCTCCGGCTCCCCTGTCCGGTCCGGCCGTCCGGGTCGGGTCGGGTCGGGTGGACCGGCCTATCCCACGGAGTCGAGCAGCCGGGCGGTGTGCATCCGCCCGGCGTACTCGACCATCCGGATCAGGACCTCCTTGCCGGACGCGCGGTCCCGGGCGTCGCACAGGACGACGGGAGTCCCGGGGTCCAGGTCGAGCGCACGCGACACGTCCTCCTCACCGTAGGACCGTGATCCGGAGAAGCAGTTGACGGCGACGACGAACGGGATGCGCCGGTGCTCGAAGTAGTCGACGGCGGGGAAGCAGTCCTCCAGCCGCCGGGTGTCGGCGAGGACGACCGCACCGAGTGCCCCCTGTGACAGCTCGTCCCAGAGGAACCAGAAGCGGTCCTGTCCGGGCGTCCCGAAGAGGTAGAGGGAGAGCCCGGACCGGATGGTGATCCTGCCGAAGTCCATCGCGACCGTGGTCGTGGTCTTGCGCTCCACGCCTTCGGTGTCGTCGACGGTCTGTCCGGCTTCGCTGAGCAGCTCCTCCGTGCGCAGCGGACGGATCTCGCTGACGGCTCCGACCAGAGTGGTCTTGCCGACGCCGAATCCTCCGGCGACCAGGATCTTCAGGGCGAGGGCCGTGTTCTCGCCACCGGCCCCGCCCGCTGCGGCGTCCCCGTCCGCGTTCACCCCGTCACCGTCTTCACGGACCGCACCGCCTGCGTGCTCGGAGGACATCGATCACTTCTCTCACCCATGAGCCCTGGGGTGCGCCCCGGAAGATCGGGCGCACCCCTTCGGGCTCGGTCGAGTAATTCCCGGCGTGGCGCCGGTCAGGTCCCCAGCAGCATGACAAGCCGGTCGGCCGATCGAGAGAGGCGATCGCAATTTGATCGTTGCGGCCGGAAGGTGGCCGGACAGTGCGCGTATGGCGCCGTCAATCGAGCAGGTGGGTCCGAGGACGACGCCCCCTGTCGGCCAGAATGGTCCGTACCCATATGATCGGCCTGCACCCGCCTCTCAGGAGCGCGTATCCTCCGGGCCGGCCTCCGCGTCCCGCCGCCCGGTCATCATGAGCCGGTTCGGCCACCACGACACCGGGCCGATGTCCAGCACCAGCGCGGGCACCAGCAGCGATCGCACGATCAGGGTGTCGAGCAGCACGCCGAACGCGACGATGAAGGCGATCTGCACCAGGAAGGCCAGGGGGATGACGAGCAGCGCGGCGAAGGTCGCGGCCAGCACCACGCCCGCCGAGGTGATGACCCCGCCGGTGGTGATCAGGCCACGCAGTACCCCCTCGCGGGTGCCGTGCAGCAGGGACTCCTCCCGGACCCGGGACATCAGGAAGATGTTGTAGTCCACGCCGAGGGCGACGAGGAAGACGAATCCGTACAGCGGCACGGAGGCGTCCGTGCCGCTGAAGCCGAACACGTGCTGGAAGACGAGGGCCGAGACGCCCAGTGTGGCGAGGTAGTTGAGCCCCACGGTGGCGACCAGCAGCACGGGCAGCAGGACCGAGCGGAGCAGTGCCATCAGGATGACCAGGATGATGGCGAGCACCACCGGAACGATGAGCGCGCGGTCCTCGGACGCGGTGGTCTGGGTGTCGAGCCGCTGCGCGGAGTACCCGCCGACGGCGGCCTGCGCGCCGGGAACGGCGTGGACCGCCTCGCGCAGCCTCTTCACCGTCGCGTTGGCGGCGTCACTGTCGGCCTCGGCCTTCAGCGTGGCGTCGATCCGTACCCGTCCGTCGACGACCACGGGGGCGCCGTCGCCGGGGCGGCCGGACGCGGTGACCGGGGTGACGGCCGCGATCCCCTCGGTGTTCCGGGCGGCGGCGACGACCTGATCGGTACGGTCGGCCCGGGCGATGATCACGGCGGGGTTCCCGGACCCGCCGGGGAAGTGCTCGCTGAGTGTGGCCTGCGCGGAAACGGACGGCGCGTCGTTGACGAAGGTCTCGTCCAGCGGCACGCCCTGCGACTTCAAGGTGGGTGCGAAGAGCGCGCACGCCACCAGCACCAGCAGGGTGCCGGCCCAGACCTTGCGCGGGGCGCGGTCCACGAAGGCGGCGACCCGCCGCCAGATGCCGTGCCCGCCCGTGGCGGCGTCGGCGGGGCGGGGCCTGGCGGGCCAGTAGGCGGCGCGGCCGGTCAGCACGAGGACCGCCGGGAGGAACGTCAGGGTGGAGAGCACGGCGCAGACGATCCCGATGGCGCCCACCGGGCCGAGCGCCCGGTTGTTCGTCAGATCGCTGAGCAGCAGCGCGAGGAGTCCGAGGGCCACGGTCGCCGCACTCGCCGTGATCGCGCCGGCCGAGCGCCGGAGGGCGGCGAGTGCGGCTGCCACCCGGTCGCCGCCACGGGTCAGCTCTTCCCTGAACCGGGCGGTGAGCAGCAGGGCGTAGTCCGTGGAGGCGCCGATGACGAGGATCGAGAGGATGCCCTGCACCTGGCCGTCGACGCGTACGACCCCGTGGTCGGCGAGGACGTACACGATCGCGCAGGCCAGTCCGAGGGCGAACACCGCGCTGATGATGATCAGGAAGGGCAGCAGCAGACTGCGGTAGACCAGCAGCAGGATGACGAGGACGGCGATGAGGGCCACGCCGAGGAGCAGGCCGTCGATGCCGCCGAAGGCGTCCTTGAGGTCCGCCTGGGCCGCCGCGGGTCCCGCGATGCCCACCGTGGTGCCGGGCACGGACCGTGCGGCGTCGCGTACCCGGTCCAGCGCGCCGGGCAGAGCGTCGCCGAGGCCGGATTCGAGCTGGACGATGCCTTCGAGCGCCCGGCCGTCCTCGGAGGCGAGCGCGGGGGTCGGGGTCCCCTGCACGCCCGGCGTACCCCGGAGCGAGGCGAGCGCGCGGGTGGCGTTCTCGGCCGCGCCGGCCGGGAGCCCGCCGCCGTCGCCGGTCCAGACGACGATGGCGGGCACGGTGCCGGACTTCTGGAACGCCTTCTGCTCCTCGGAGACCTCGGTCGATTCGGCGCTGCGCGGCAGGAACGCGGCCTGGTCGTTGGTGGAGACCTCGCCGAGTTTCCCCGCGTAGGGACCGAACACTCCCCCGATGCCGAGCCAGACGAGAACGAGTACTGCGGGCACCAGCCATCGGAGAGTGCGGTGCCGTGATGCGGACGTCATTGCTTCCCCAGGAGTCGACACGTTCAGAACGACGGGACGGGCTTGCGAGGTGACAGTGGTGTGGAGGGTGGAGGGTGACAGTGGCTTACGGGGCGAAAGCGCCGCGACGTGACGATGCCGCGAGGCGTGACACCTTCCCCGGTTCGGGGCACGTACGGCGCCCGACACGCGGCCGACCATATCTCTCAACGATCAACTATCTCAATCATCAAGAGATATTACCCTGGACCCATGCGCAGCACAGAGGGCGGCCCGGACAGAGGCACGGACGAGGACGCGGCCGGGCTCCAGAGTTTCGCCGTGCTGCTGCGGCGGATGAACAGCGAGTTCAACCGCATCGCACACGAATTCGCCCACGAGCAGGATCTCCATCCGACGGACGTGCAGGCACTCATCGCCATCCTCGACGCGGACTACGGGGAGCCCGGCACCGCCATGACACCGGGTCGGCTGCGGGAGCAGCTGAACCTGACCTCGGGCGCGGTGACGGCCTGTCTCGACCGGCTCGAGCGGACCGGTCACATCCGGCGCGTCCGGGACAGCGGCGACCGCAGGGTGGTGCACCTCCATTACGCGGCCGCGGCGATGGCGGTGGCCCGCGACTTCTTCCGACCGCTGGCCGAGAGCACCCGGGCGGCGCGGGGCCAGTTCGACGCGGCGGAGCTGCGCACGGTCGCCCGTTTCCTCGAGGCGATGAACGACGAGCTGGGCCAGGTCCGCCGGGTGCGGAAGTGACCACCGGGGGTCCTGGACACCCCGGCGGCCGGGCCCGGCCGCACGGCGTCGACGTCCGCGGTGCGGTCCGGGCCATGACACGTCGCCGCACCGGCGGCTTTCCCCGTGTACCCCCCGGCTCACGGGATTCCGTCAGAGCGCCCGCAGTCCGTCGATGACCTCGCGCAGGATGCGTTCGTCGGGCAGCCGCGCGGGCGGGACGGGACGGCGGACCGACACGTGGCCGCCCTCCAGCAGGTCTCCCAGCAGCACCCGCACCACGCCCACCGGGAGATCGGCGTCGGCGGCGAGCTCCGCGACCGACTGGGTCTCGTCCCGGCACAGGGCGAGCAGCGCCCGGTGTTCCGGGCCGAGCATCGTCTCGGCGTCGGGGTCGGACGCGCCGTCGACGACGACCAGCGCGATCAGGTCGAACCGCACCCCGCTCGGGCCCGGTTTCGTACGCCCGCCCGTGACGGCGTACGGGCGCACCAGAGGTCCCGCGTCCGCGTCGTACCACTGGCTTCCGCGCAGGGCGTCCGCGCCGGTGCCCATCTCCCGGTCCCGGTAGGGATCGTGGAACCCGTAGAGCTCCCTGCCGCCGTACGTCGCGTCGGGGTCGTCGGACATTCGCACCGTTTCCTCCCTCCCCTCAGCCCGCGGCGGGGGGCTGTGCGAGCCGTGCCGGCGTACCCAGATGCTCGCCGACCCGCTTGACGAGGCGTGCCATCTCGTACGCGACCAGGCCGATGTCCGCCACGGCGTCACTCAGTACGGCCAGGCAGGAGCCGTTCCCGGCCGCGACGACGAACAGGAACCCGTCGTCCATCTCCACCATGGTCTGACGCACCCCGCCCGCCCCGAAATGGCGGCCGGCGCCCTTGGCCAGGCTGTGGAAGCCGGAGGCGACGGCTGCCAGGTGTTCGGCGTCCTCGCGGCTGAGCACGCTGGAGGCGCCGACCGCCAGGCCGTCGCCGGAGAGGACGACGGCGTGCCGTACCTCCGCGACCCGCTTCACCAGATCGTCCAGCAGCCAGTCGAGTTCGCCCGAGCGGCGGTTCAATTCCGTCCTTCCGTTCGCGATCATCCGGGATCTCCTTCGTCGATGGGGTGGGCCGCCGGGACCGGCGCGGGGGGCGCCGCCGGCGGGCCGGGTGCGTCACCGCTGCCGCGCCGCCACCCGTCCCGGTAGGCCGTCATGCGGTCCCGGACCTGTTCGGGCGTGCGGCCGGCGGGTTCCCCGGCGCCGGTGGTCCGCTGGTCCCGCGGCGCCCGGGCCTGTTCCTCACGGAGCTGGGGCACCAGGTGCGCCTGCCGGACGCGCCGGGGAAGCTCGTCGTCGCCCTCTGGCCGGGGTGCCCGCTCCGGCGGCTCCGCCGCGGCCTGCCTGAGCGGGGTGCAGGGATGGCCGCCCTCGGGCACCCGGCCGGCCGACGGGGTACGGGGCCGCCTCCGGAGTGCGGTGACCGGGGCGTGCGGCGTTTCGGGGGTGTGCTTCCCGGTCTCCCCGGAGTCGGAGCCGGAGTCGGAGCCGGGGTCGGCCACCGCGCCGGGCGGCGGGAAGGGGGGCCGGCGTGCGCGGTCGCCGACCGCCGCGCGAGGCGAGGGCTTCTCGTTCCCGGCGGCCTGCGGAGGGAGTCCGGTCCGGGTCGGGAGAGCGGCGGGCGGGGGAAGCACGCCCGGCTCCGCGTTCTCCGGCTGCTCGTCGTGCAGCAGCGCGGTCGGCAGCAGGACCACGGCGGTGGTGCCGCCGTACGGGGAGGCGCGGAGCCCCACCTTGATCCGGTGGCGGTTGGAGAGGCGGCTCACCACGAAGAGCCCGAGCCGGTCGCTGTCGAAGAGGTCGAGCGCCTCGGACCGCTCGATGCGCTCGTTGGCCCGGGCGAGGATCTCACCGCCCATGCCGAGGCCCCGGTCCTCGATCTCGATCGCGTACCCGTTGCCCACGGGCTCACCGGTGATCCGCACCCTGGTGTGCGGGGGCGAGAACTGGGCGGCGTTCTCGACGAGTTCGGCGAGCAGGTGGGTGAGGTCGGCGACCGCGGCGCCCGTCACGGAGACGTCGGCGAGGCGGCGTACCTCCACGCGGGCGTAGTCCTCGATCTCCGAGACGGCCGCGCGGACGACCTGGGTGAGCGGTACGGGCCTGCGCCAGGCTCGACCGGGGGCCGCGCCGGACAGGATGATCAGGCTCTCGGCATGCCGGCGCATGCGGGTGGTCAGGTGGTCCAGGCGGAAGAGGTCGGCGAGCTCGTTGGGGTCGTCGGCACGCCGTTCCATGCCGTCCAGGAGGTTGAGCTGGCGGTGGACCAGCACCTGGCTGCGACGGGCGAGGTTGACGAAGACCCCGGCGATGCCACTGGCGAGTTCGGCGCGCTCCACCGCTGCGCTGAGAGCCGCGCGGTGCACGATGTCGAGTGCCTCGCCCACCTGGCCGATCTCGTCCGACGACGGTCTGCGCGTCGGGGATTCGGCCTTCACGTCGATCTCCTCGCCCGCCCGCAGGCGCTCCATCGCGCGGGGCAGCTCGCGGCGGGCGATGGCCAGGGCGCCGTCGCGCAGGCTCACCAGCTCCGTGACGAGCCGGCTGCCGATGCGGACGGAGATGACGAGCGCGGCGGCCACGGCGGCGAAGCCGAACAGGACCGCCGCGCCGCCGGGGCTCGTCAGACCGCTCGTCAGCGGGTCCGAACGGCCTGCCACGCGCTCGGACGCGGCGGTTTCGACGGCGCGCAGCCGGGTGAGGACGGGGCCGCCCGCCAGGGACCAGGCGCCGGCCGTCACCGCGCGGGCGGCCTCGGCACCGGGCCGCGCGGCGAGAACCGCGTCCTCGGCGCTCTCCACGGCGCGGTAGGCGCTGTCCGCGGCGACGTCCTGCCAGGCGTCGCGTTCACCGGCGGGCAGGTCGGCGGCGGCTGTCTCCGTGAAGGAACGCCGCGCCTCCACCGCTCCCGTGAACCGGAGCAGCGCCCGGCCGTCGAACGTGCCGGTGCGGGTGGCCACGGCGAGGAGGACGTCCTCGCGGGCCATCATCTCGTGCGCCCTGCCGAGTTCGAGCAGGACGCGCGCCTCGGCGCCGACTCCGGCGTCCTGGATTCCGGTGAGCGCCCCGAGCACCCCGAAGGCGGCGCCGATGGCATCGGTGTAGGCGAGGTAGGCGTTGTCACGGTCGGTGTCGTTGTACTCGCCGGCGTCCGAGGAGGCGCGGAGACGGCTGCGCAGGGCGCCGATACCGTCGGCGCGGGAGAGGAAGACGTCCATGCGGGTGGCGAGACCTGCCGGGAGGCTTCCGGTGTCCGCCACCGTGTGCCCCTCGCCCATGCGCAGCCGGTCGAGCGCCGCGTCGGTGCGGACGGCACGGTTCTGCAGGCTCGCGGCGGCAGCCTCGCCCGGTGCGGCCGCCTGGACGAGTGCCGCCTTCCGCTCGTCCTGGAGCGCGTCGACGGCCTGCCGGACCGGGGTGCGCACCGTCGCGTCCACCCGCTCCGCCTGGCGCAGACGTGCCACCTCCTGGGCGGTGGTGACGGTCGCGAGCCCCCACAGGGCGAGCAGGGACACCACCGGCACCATCAGCAGGGCGAGCACTTTGGCGCGTACGGTACGGGGCCGCAGGGACCAGGTACGCCGGCGTCCGGACGGGTCCTGCGGACGCCGTGAAAAGGCGCCGAGCACGACACGCTCGTCGGCCGGGGGTCCCGCGTGCGCGCGCCTGCCGCGTACCGGGGGTATGGGCCGGTCGTCCTGGGCGCCGGGCGCCTGGGTCGTACGGAGTGGGCGCATGGCCTCCTCGTTCCGGTCGGGGAAGGGGTGGTCGGCGGACGGTGACGACGGCCGGTCAGCGGGTCGCGGCCGTGGAGGGGTCCATGGGGGTGGTGAGCCGGTCGGTGTGCCGGGCTCGTTCGGCCGAGGCGGACACGTAGGCGTCGGTCTCGGTGTCGGCGTCCCGCGCGGTGGGAGAGAGCGCGACGAACGCCGAGGTGAGGAAGAGGTAGGAACCGAGCCCGACGGTGAGGGGGAAGATGAACTGCATGGCCGTGGCCCCGGTCAGGGGTGCGGCGGACGGGGCGACCTCGACGCCGACCGCCAGCATGCCGGTGTAGTGCATGGAGCTGACGGCGGCGCCCATCACGAGGGAGGCGAGCACCACGGCTCCGGGGGTGTGGATGTTGAGGGCCGCCCAGAGCGCCGCGGTGGCGGCGACGACGGCGATCACCACCGAGACCGCGACCATCACGGGGTCGTAGTGGACCACGCCGTGCAGGTGGATGGCGGCCATGCCGAGGTAGTGCATGCTCGCGACACCGGCCCCGGTGGTCAGCCCGCCGGTCAGCAGGGCCCGTTCGCGGTTGCGGCCGTGGCCCACCGCGAAGACGCCGAGCCCGACGACCACCATGGCCACGATCAGGCTGACCAGGGTGAGACCGACGTCGTAGCGGATGTCGGTGCCGGCGACCCCGAAGCCGAGCATGGCGACGAAGTGCATCGTCCAGATGCCGGTGCCGAGCGCGGATGCCGCCGTGAGCAGCCAGTTGCGCCGCGAACGGCCGGTGGTGTGGAGCGCGCGCACGGTGCATCGGAGTCCGAGCGCGGCGCCGGTCGATGCCATCGCGTACGACAGCACGGGTGTCAGCCAGCCGAAGGTTGCGTGGTCCAGGATTCCCATAAATCGGGGACGCTAGCCCGGCGGGAGGTACGTGCCGAGGGCACACTTCGGAATTCATGGAATATGACGGATCGCCGTTCCGAACCGATCGGTGAGTGGCTGATTCTGTCGCCCAAAGTCAGCAAAGAGATGCGGGTATTGTCGCCATGAACCCGCCAAGACCGATCGCACCGCGCGGAGCATCCGCACGTCACACGGCTCGGGGAAGTCTTCCCGGCCCATCGCGAACCCACGCCTCGCACAGCCCTGTTCCGGCCACCGAGCCGCAATCCTGTCCCCATGTCGACAGGGGCGCCGGACGGATACGTGTCCGCGCGGGCGCCGCCCCCGTACGCGGGATCACTCGGCGACGGCGCCATCCGCCGCGCGTCGGTGCGGCACCGGGCAGCCCCGGACCCCTGGTGTGGGGAAGGTGCCGAGCGCGGCCACGTCGTACCCGTCCGGGTAGCCCTTGATCTCCGGGTTCTGGCGGGCGAAGTGCGGCTCGGACCGCGGCGGGAGCAGCCAGAGCGCCCGCGCCCGCAGGCGCAGCACTCCCCTGGTCAGGCCGCGTGCGAAGGCGCTCGGACGCCGGTAGCGAAAGGCGTCGATCAGCGCGTCGTCGAGGAGCGCGAGGCTGGCTGCGCGCAGCAGCGCTGCCAGTGGTGCCGGGTACCAGGAGGCCATCAGGCCCAACGTGGCGTCGGAGACCCTCCTGGCTCCCTCGTCCCACCCGAAGTGGGCGCTCTCGTACGCGTCGAGGGTCTCCTCGAACTCCTCGTAGGTACGGGGCAGATCCTTGATCCCCATGTGCGCGCCGAGCGTCCGGTAGTAGACCGCACAGGCCTGGCGTTCGTGGGCGGACAGCGCGCGCCAGCCGTACGCGTCCAGCCAGCGCTTGGGAACCACGACGAAGGTACAGAGCACGTAGCGCATGTCGTCGTTGCTGATGTCGTAGCTGCGATGCATCGCGTTGATCCGCCGGAGGGCCGTACGGCCTTCCCCGGAGTCGAACCCGTGCTCCACCACGGAGTCGAGCAGGAGCGCCGTGTCGTCGTAGCGCTTCTGGGATCGGTCCGTCAGTTCCGCTGTCGTGGCGAGCAGTCGGCCGATGCTGGGGACGGCGTAGGTGCGGTAGAGGGCGAGTTCGAGGGCGCGGGTGATGTCCCAAGGGAATTCGAGGGTGACGGACAGCCGGTGGATCCGGAGGAAGTCCTCCTCGGGATCGAGACTCTGGATCTCCTTCAGCCGGTCGAATCTCTTCATGCCCGCGTCCCTCCGTCGGTCCGGAGCTCCACTGTAGGGGTGGGGGAAGCGCCCGCGACCGGCCCCTGGGAGCGGCTGGGGGCCCCGGAGTCCGCGATCACCGGTGGTGCGAGGTCTCGACGGCGGGGTTACCGGGTGGTTAGGGTGCGCCGACGCATCCCACGAACGAGTTCCAGGCAAGAGGAGGACACCGTGGCCGGGACGGACGACACGATCGCCGCCGACGACACGTTGTACGTGCTGACCGCGCTTCTGCTGACCCCCGCGAGTTTCCCCGCGGTGCTGGGCGACGACTACCCGGCCGCGTGCCGGTCGCTCTCGCTCGAACCGTACGAGGAGGGGTACGGCCTCGTGCTCGGGCAGGACGGCGCGGGTGCGCGCTGGACCGTGGTGACCGAGGACGCCACCACGGTCGCCGGTGCCATCGCCGCCTGGGACTGCGGCATCGCGTACGAGCTCTCGCCCGACGACCGCACGGTCGTGTGTGCGCTGCCCGGCTGGCCCCTCGCCCTCGCGGTCGCCACGCCCGGAGTGCCCGCGCCCCACGACCCGGAGCCCACCGAGGACGGCTCCGGCGGGAAGTTCCTCCTGACGCCCCCTTCGGAGAGCGCGTGGGGCCCGGAGCAGCGGCGGATGGGGGCCGACGAGATCGCCGCGCGGTGGGCGTCGTGGCGCGAACAGGTCGACGGGACCGGCACCGGAGCGCCCGCAGCCCAGGGGCCGGAGAGCCCGGGGACGAAGCGACACCCCGGCGTGCGCAGGGCGTTGGAGGAGGCCCGCGACTACCTGGACTCGCCTCCGCCGCCGGGACGCATCAGGTCCTCCTTCGCCTCCGCGGACGCCCGGACCCTGCGCGTCGACGGGCCCGGCTGGTCGCTCGTCGCGAGGACCGACGACATGGCCTTCGTCCTGCTGGACGACGAGCCGGGCGAGGTACTGCAGGTGCGACGGGGGGAGCAGCTTCTCGGGCTCCTGGCCGCGCTCGACGCGCTCGCCGCCCGGCCCGCGTAAGGCCTGCGCGGCCGTCGTGCGGGGGCCTCGCCGGTCGGGGACCCGGAGTCAGACCCGGTCGAGGGCCCTGTGCGGCCCGTCGGGGAGCTCGGCCCGGAGGGTGTCTCCGGCTCGCACGGGTCCGCCGTCCACCACCACTCCCATGATCCCGGCCCTGCGGACCACGCGTCCCGCGTCGTCGCGCCCGACGACGCGCTTGAGCAGTCCACTCCGGAAGGCGTCGATCTGGAGGCACGGATTACGCAGGCCGGTGACCTCGACGACGGCCAGGTCCCCGAGGTGCAGCAGGGTGCCCACGGGTAGGGCCAGCAGGTCGAGGCCGTGTGTGGTGACGTTCTCCCCCAGGTCGCCCGGGGCCAGGTCGAAGCCCTCGGCGCGCAGTTCGTCGAAGAGTTCCTGCTGGATCAGGTGGACCTGGCGGAGGTTGGGCCGGGTGGGGTCCTGGGCGACCCTGCTGCGGTGCTTGACGGTGACGCCCGCGTGGACGTCACCTTCGACCCCGTGTCCTGCCCGGAGCGTGATGCTCTCCCGGACCGGCTTGGTGAAGGTGTACTCACCGCTGCTGCTCACCGCCACGACTGTGCCGTTCAGCGTCCTGTCTCCTTGCGTCGTAGGCGCCGGATCCTCCGGCGCTGCGAGGGGTCGAGCAGCAGATAGCCCGCGGTGGGAACCCCGATCAGCACCACGAGAGCCCACCAGAACCCGATGAACGGGATCAGGACGGCCGCCACGACAACTCCCCCGATGGCGATCTTCGCACCGTTCGACATGATCGTGCCTCCTCCGCGGCACGCAGCCGCTTCACCTCCCGCAACGCCTCTACGGCACGTACGGTTCCCCCGCCGGGTGACGCCATGGCCCGCTCCCGGCTCAACGCAGCGGGGCACCCACCTCGTGCATGTGGGACAGGCCCTGGCGGTAGGACTCCACGAGCCCCGTCTCCGTGTACGGCATCCCGATCCGGCGGCAGTACTCCTTGACCAGCGGCTGGGCGAGGCGCAGGTGGGGCCGCGGCATGCTCGGGAAGAGGTGGTGCTCTATCTGGTAGTTCAGCCCGCCGAGGAACCAGTCGGTGAGGACGGCGCCCCGTACGTTGCGCGAGGTGAGGACCTGGCGCTGCAGGTGGCCCCAGCGGTCGCCGTCCGGGTCGGGCATCTCCATGCCCTTGTGGTTCGGGGCGAAGGCCATCCCCAGGTGCAGCCCGAAGAGCGCGTGGAGCACCAGCGCGAAGACGACGGCCTTCCCTACCGGCATGGCGGTGAGGAACAGCGTCGTCCAGAGCGCGAGGTGGGCGACCATCAGCAGTCCGGACAGCACGCCCTCGCGGCCGGGCTGCCGGCGCAGGAACTGGAAGCCGGAGACCTTCAGCGCGATGCCCTCCAGCAGCAGCATGGGAAAGAAGAGGCGTGCCTGGTGGCGGGTGAGCCACCGGGCGAAGCCTTCTCGCTGGGCCGCCTGCTTCTGGGTCCAGACGAGGGCCCCCACGCCGACGTCGGGGTCCTTGTCGATGTGGTTGGGGTTCGCGTGGTGCCGGACGTGCTTGTCGTTCCACCACGCCTCGTTCATGCCGAGGAGGAGGTTCCCGTGGACGAGGCCGATGATCCGGCTCGCTCTGCGGTTGCCGGTGATCTGGGCGTGCCCCGCGTCATGCCCCAGGAAGGCGGTGCGGGTCCACAGGACGGCCAGCGGCACGGCGAGGAGCAGCGTCCACCAGGTGTCGCCGAAAAGTTCGATGCCGGTGGCGACCGCGGCCAGACAGAGCGCGTTCACGGCGATGCCCGCCGCGTACCAGCCGGTGCGCCGGTCCAGCAGCCCCTGCCCCTTGACGGTCTTCAGCAGCGGCGCGAAATCGCTGGCGCCGGGGGTGCCTCCGGTCGGACCCCGCTGGGCGGGCACTGCCTCCGGGGCGGGCCGGGCGCCGAGTCCGGCGGGCCGGGCGCCGTCCGTGTCCGGGGAAGACGGCGCGTCGGAGGCCGTGGCTCGCGCTCCGGACGGGTCGGGGGCGGTGGTGGTCGCCTGGGGCATGGCATCTCCAGCTCTCTGGACGGGTGCGCCTACCCGAAGAAACGTAATGAAGGTGGACACGCGGCAGCCATGACGCCACCATCCCGATGAGCAGGGGGTATTCCCCCTGCTCCCGTGGTGGTGCTGTCCCCCGCACGGCCCGCACGGAACGTCCTGGGCCGCCGTGGCCGGCCGGGGCCCATGGGGAACCGAACGGCCGTTCACCTCGTCGTCCGTGTCGGGGTCCACTCGCCGGAAAGCACGGCTTCCGCCCCGTCCGTGATCCGTCCCCGTCCCCGTCCCCTGGGAGAAGCACCGATGCACCGCAGAAGAATGCTCCAGGCGGCGGCCGGCTCCGCGACGGGCCTTCTTCTCCCGGCTTCCGCGCGCGGGGTGGACGCGCCCTCGGCGGGAACGGACAGCGCGCTGGCCCGCTGGGCGCACGCCTCGACCGCCAACTACACCGTGGCCGGAGGCACCTTGTCCCGGCCGGTCGACCGGGTGGTCGTCCACGTCACCCAGCAGACGTTCACGCAGACGCTCGGCATCTTCCGGGACCCCACGAAGAAGGTGTCGGTCCACTACGTCGTACGGTCCGGCGACGGCTACACCGCCCAGTGCGTACCGGAGCGGGACATCGCCTGGCATGCGGGCAACTGGGACCAGAACGTCCGTTCCGTCGGCATCGAGCACGAAGGCTGGGTGGACCGCCCGGAGTACTTCACCGCGGCGATGTACGAACGGTCCGCGCTGCTCACCGCCGACGTCTGCGACCGCCACGGCATCCCCAGGGACCGTACGCACATCATCGGCCACTACGAGGTGCCGGGGACGGACCACACCGACCCCGGTCCGCTCTGGGACTGGGACCGCTATCTGCGGCTCGTCCGCAGCACCTGAGGGTTCAGGTACCCCCCGCGCGCCGGACCGGGGAGGGGCAACGCCGGACCGGGGAACCGCCCGCGGCCCCTCGTCCGTCCTGCCGCCGTCAGCCCCGTCGCCGCCCGTGGCGCAGCCGGAACCAGACGTCGCGCGCCTGCCTGCCCGCGGTGGTGCGGCTGGCCGACACGAGCCGGTGCGCCTGCTGGCGTGTCTCGACCATGGGTCCGGAGCCGCGCAGCGGCCGGCCAGCCGTCTCGTGGAGGAAGAAGGTGGAGATGAGCCCGATGACGCCCGCCACCATCAGGTAATACGCGGGCACCATGTCGTTTCCGGTGGCCTCCACGAGCCCGGCGGCGAACAACGGGGTGGTTCCGCCGAAGAGCGATACGGAGATGTTGAACGCGATCGAGAGCGCGCCGTACCGGATGCGGGTGGGGAAGAGCGCCGGAAGGGTGGAGGCCGAGGTGCCGGCGAAGCAGACCAGCAGCAGGCCGAGGATCACACAACCGAAGGCCGGGAGCAGGATCCCGCCCTGCCGGATCAGCAGGAACGCCGGGATGGCAAGCGCCACCAGGGCCACGCTCCCCGCCATGAACACCGGCCGCCGGCCCCACCGGTCGGAGCTGCGGCCGACGGTGGTGATGGTCAGGACGACCAGCAGCATGGTGCCGAGGACGAGCAGTTGCGAGGTGGTCTCGGGTTCGCCCAGGGTCTCGGACATGTAGGTCGGGAGATAGGACGTGACCATGTAGTTGGTGACGTTGTACAGGAGCACCAGGCCCATGCAGATCAGCACGGCCTCCCAGTGCTCGGTGAAGATCTCCTTGAGCCGGCCCTTGCCCGACTGCCTGGCTTCCTCCACCGGTCCCGCATCCGCCAGGGCCTCGGCCTGTTCCTCCTCCTGCCGCTGGAAGACGGGGGTCTCCTCCAGCTTCATACGCATGTAGAGGCCGATCAGCCCCAGTGGTCCGGCGACGTAGAAGGGGATGCGCCAGCCCCAGTCGGTCAGCCCGTCGGTACCGAGGACCGCGGTGAGCACAGTGACCAGGCCGGAGCCGAGCGAGTATCCGACGAACGTGCCGAAGTCCAGCCAGCTGCCCAGGAGCCCGCGCCGCTTGTCGGGGGCGTATTCGGCGATGTACGTGGTCGCTCCGGCGTACTCCCCGCCCGTGGAGAAGCCCTGCACGAGCCGGCACACCAGGAGCAGCAGGGGGGCCGCGAAGCCGACGGCCGCGTAGGTGGGGAGGAAACCGACGGCGAAGGTGCTCGCCGCCATCATGATCATGGTGATCGCGAGGACCTTCTGCCGTCCCACCCGGTCCCCGAGCGGACCGAAGACGAGTCCGCCCAGCGGCCGCACCAGGAACGCGGCGGCGAAGGTGGCGAAGGTCGACACCACCTGGGCTCCGGGCGAACTGGACGGGAAGAACACCTTGCCCAGCGTTCCGGCCAGATAGGCGTAGACGCCGAAGTCGAACCACTCCATGGTGTTGCCGAGTGCTGCGGCCGTGACCGCCCGGCGCACCTTCGGCGGATCGGTGACGGTGACGTCCTCGGCACGGATCGCCTTCTTGCGGCGGCGTACGACCGTGCGCATCATGCGGTCCACGGCCTGGGTGTCGTGCCGGGGCCGCCCTCCCGGCTGTTTCCTGGATCCGGCCATGCGTCCGCCCCTTTCCGAGGGCTCTCGGCGTCTCACCTTCCGCGGCCCGTCACCCGGACAGAGGACTGAAGATCATCGGTGCCTCCGAGTCTGGGGCAACCGCCCGCCGGAAGCCTCCCGGACGGCCCGCACGGGTGACGTCCGCCCAGGGAGGGCCGGCAGCGGCCCCGGTCGCTCCGTCCTCACCGCGACCGCGGGTGGCCGCATCACCCGTGACCACCGGCGGCCTTTCGGGCACGCACACCATTCCCAGCCGATCCATAAAAACGATTTTCCGAATACTGCATAAAAACGCCAACATGACTAAGTCACTCACATCGGCGACAGACACCCGGCCCCTATTCCCCGCCTACAGGAGTCGCTGTTCAATGACCATGAGGCCGACTACGGCACTCCGGGGGACAAGCTCAATTCACCGTCGGTCGAGGATTGAATCCGCAGGAAGCGGAAAAGAATCAACCGAGCTCGCACAGGGTGAAAAAGGAGAGGCGACCAGACAGGTCTCCGGATCCGCGGAAACAACTTTCCGCCGCCCATGTCGCCGACTTTCGCACGGGCGCCACCACAGACGAACAGCGCACCCACTCGTACACCCCCCTGAGACTTCCGCGTGCATTCGACGGCCGCACCCACCTGCAATGGCGCAGGACTCGAGGCTGATTCCGTATTCCTACGGAGGATTTCAGGTGCACGAAAACGAATGGCCCACCGATGACACCGTCCGCTCCACAGCGACCCCGCCGCAGCCCACCATCCTTCCGCTCGGGCGACGCGCGCTCAGTTCTCTCGCCTATCCGGTACTCCTGACGGCCACCCTGCTGGTGGCGACAGCGGCCCTGCTGTGGGACTGGCACCCCGAACGAGTGAGTCCCCTTTTCCTCGTCGGCACCCTGATGTATCTGACCGTCCTCGAAAGACTGATTCCGCACCGACGCGACTGGCACCCCGACGGCGCCGAATGGCGTTGGTACGGCGTCTACTTCCTGCTGACCATGGCCGGGAGCACGCTGGCACAGTTCTCGGTCACGGCGGCGGTGGGGAGAATCTCTCCGGCCGATCCGGCGCTCCCCCTGGGAGCCGAGATACCGGCCGCGCTGCTGAGCGGTTCGCTCGCCGGCTATCTGGTCCACCGGCTGGGGCACACCAACCCCGTTCTGTGGCGGTTGCACGGGGTCCACCACGTCCCGCAGAAGGTCAATGTCGCCAACAACGGCGTCAACCACGTCCTCGACATCGTCCTCGCCCAGGGCGTCGTGCAACTCACCCTGGCACTCGCCGGGTTCTCCCAGCGGTCCGTGCTCGCGACGGGGCTCTTCGTCGCCGCACAGGGCTACTTCGTCCACGCCAACATCGACGTGCGGATCGGCCGGCTCAACCACGTCCTGGCAAGCCCGGAACAGCACCGCCTGCACCACAGCACGGATCTCGCGGAAGCGGGCCACTACGGCTCCGACCTGTCCTGCTGGGACCACCTCTTCGGAAGTTTCACCTGGCGTCCCGGCCGTGAGCCGGCCGCCGTCGGGCTCAGCGATCCCACGTCGTTTCCCGGGACCGGCGAGATCCTCGGCAGTCTCTTCCGTCCGTGGCGCCGCGCGAAGCGGCCCGGGGACGGCATCGCCTGAAGGGGCCTTCGGGCCCCGCACCGCTGACTCGGTCGCCGCCCGTGGCAGCGCGACCACTTGATGAGGAGTGTGCGAACTTGGCTGACGCGACCAACGACGTTTCGACGGGCAAAATCGCGATCATCGGCATCGGCTGCCGCTTGCCCGGCGGAGCTTCGGACCACCGTGCTTTCTGGCAGAACCTGTTGGACGGCAAGGACTGCGTCACCCCCACGCCGCCGGACCGCTACGACGTCACGACCCACCGGAGCGGTCACCGGGACAAGCCCGGCCGGCTGGTGGGCGGCCGGGGCGGATACATCGACGGCTTCGACGAGTTCGAACCCGCCTTCTTCGGCATCAGCCGTCGCGAGGCCGACCACATGGACCCCCAGCAGCGCAAGCTTCTGGAGGTGGCCTGGGAGGCCCTCGAGGACGGCGGCCAGCGGCCGGCGGATCTGGCGGGCAGCAACACCGCCGTGTACGTCGGCGCGTTCACGCTCGACTACAAGATCCTGCAGTTCGCCGACCTGAGCTTCGAGACGCTCGCCGCCCACACCGCCACCGGCACCATGATGACGATGGTCTCCAACCGGATCTCGCACTCCTTCGACTTCCGGGGACCCAGCCTCTCCGTCGACACCGCGTGCAGCTCCTCCCTGGTCGCCGTACACCTGGCCTGCCAGAGCCTGAAGCGCGGGGAGAGCGATCTGGCGCTCGCCGGCGGCGTGCTGCTGCACATGGCGCCGCAGTACACCGTCGCGGAGTCCAAGGGCGGGTTCCTGTCACCCGAGGGCCGTTCCCGCACGTTCGACGCCCAGGCGGACGGATACGTACGCGCCGAGGGGGTCGGCCTGGTGGCGCTGAAGCGCCTGGAGGACGCGGTACGGGACGGGGACCCGATCCACGCGGTGGTCCTGGGCAGCGGAGTCAACCAGGACGGCCGGACCAATGGCATAACCGTCCCCAACGGAGATGCCCAGGTCTCCCTCGTGCGGCAGGTCTGCGCCGAGGCCGGCATCACCCCGGGCGATCTGCAGTACATGGAGGCACACGGCACGTCCACGCCCGTGGGCGACCCGATCGAGGCCAACGCCCTCTCGCGCGCCCTGGCCATCGGGCGTGCCCCCGGCGCTCCTTGCTACGTCGGTTCCGTGAAGGCGAACATCGGCCACACCGAATCGGCCGCCGGAATCGCCGGACTGATCAAGACGGCACTCTCGATCAAGCACCGCACCATCCCGCCGCACATCAATCTCGAACGCGTCAACCCGGCCATCGACCGGGACTCCTCGCCGTACGAGATCCCCGACCGGGTCACCCCGTGGCCCGCCCACGAGGGACCGGCGCGGGCCGGTGTGAACTCCTTCGGCTTCGGCGGCACCAACGCGCACCTCGTCCTGGAGGAGGCGCCGGAGCGTGCCCCCGCCCACCCGGTGTCCTGCGCACCGGAGCGCGGCTGGAACATCCTCCCGCTGACCGCACGCCACCCCGACGCGCTCGTTCGGATCGCGGAGGGCGTCCGCGGCGAGCTCGCGGGCGAGCGGGGCCCGGCGGTCTCCCTCGCCGATCTCGGCCACACCCTGGCGCTCCGGCGCCAGCACCTGGAGTCCCGGCTGTCCGTGGTCCACTCCTCGCGGGAGTCCCTGGACCAGGCCCTGGCCGCCTACCTCCGGGGGGAAGCACACCCCCGGGTGGTGCAGTCGAAGCAGCTGGACCCCCAGGACGGCCGCCTGGTCCAGGTGTTCACCGGCATGGGCCCCCAGTGGTGGGGCATGGGGCGCGGTCTGCTGGCGAGCGAGCCCGTGTTCCGGGACGCGGTCGCCGCGTGCGACCGGGAGATCAGGAGGATCGCGGGCTGGTCCCTTCTCGACGAGATGGCGGCCGACGAGGACCGGTCCCGGATGGCGGAGACCTGGCTGGCGCAGCCGGCCAACTTCGCGGTGCAGATCGGGCTCGCGGCCCTGTGGCGTTCGTACGGCGTGCGCCCGGACGCGGTCGTGGGGCACAGCACCGGCGAGATCGCGGCCTTCTACGAGGCAGGCGTCTACTCCCTGCAGGACGCGGTCGCGATCGCCGTCCACCGCAGCCGCCTCCAGCACACCCTGGCCGGGGCCGGCACCATGCTCGCCGTCGGGCTGCCGGAGGACGAGGCGGAGCGGCGGGTGCGGCCCTTCGGGTCGCGAATCTCGGTGGCGGCCGTCAACAGCCCGGCCTCGGTCACCCTGGCCGGGGACGAGGAGGCGCTCACCGCGCTGGCGGAGTCGCTGCGGGCCGAAGAGATCTTCGTCAAGTTCCTTGCGGTCGAAGTTCCCTACCACAGCGCCGCGATGGACCGGATCAAGGACGAGCTGCTGGACTCCCTCGCGGACATCACGCCCCGCCCGGCACGCGTTCCCCTCTACCTCACCGGTCTGGACGGGGTCGCCGAGGGCACCGAACTGGACGCGGGGTACTGGTGGAAGAACGTCCGTGACCGGGTGCGTTTCCGCGGCGCCGTGGACCGCCTCGCCGACGACGGCTACCGGCTCTTCCTCGAGGTCGGGCCGCACCCGGTGCTCGGGCACGCGATCCGCGAATGCCTGGAGGCCGGCGGCCGGACAGCCGTCTCCGTGCCCTCGGTCCGCCGCGCGGAGGACGAGAACGAGCGCTTCGCCCTCTCCCTCGCCACCCTGCACAACCTCGGCGTCCCCATCGCGTGGGACGTGCTCCACCCCGCGGGCGAGACGGTTCCGCTGCCCCGTTATCCCTGGCGGCGCGACCGTCACTGGACGGAGCCCAGCTCCGTCGCCCAGGTCAGGCTCGGCCTGCTCGACCACCCACTGCTGGGGCGCCGGACCAGTCATGCCGAACCCACCTGGCAGTCCCGGCTCGACACCGAGACCCTGCCGTACCTCGCCGACCACCGCATCCAGGACACCGTGGTCTTCCCCGCCGCCGGCTACCTGGAGATGGCGACCCAGGCCGTACGGACCCTCACCGGGGGCACCCATGTGGTGCTCGCCGACATCGCGCTGCGCAAGGCGCTCTTCCTCGCGGAGGACGAGGCGAGGACCGTCCAGCTCTCCGTGTCCCTGGAGGACGGGGACTTCACGATCGCGTCCGCGCCCGCCGGCCCGGACGCGGAGCGCGCCGTGCACGCGAGCGGAGTGGTCCGCTCCGCACAGCGGCGCTCGGCCGGACCGGCGCTGGACGCCGAGGCGGTCCGAGGACGGAGTACGCACCGGCTCGGTGCCGAGGAGTGCTATGCCGGACTCGCCGCCCTGGGCTACCACTACGGCCCCGCCTTCCAAGCCATCCGGGAGGTCTGGATCGGTACCGGCGAAGTGCTGGCACGGATCGTTCCGACGGCTCCGATCGGCGACGACGCCTCCCGCCACCACATTCATCCGACTTTGCTGGACGCCTGCTTCCAGAGCCTGCTGACGCCCCAGATCCTGGCGGCGGACACGCCCTCGCCCGGCACCGGAATCCGGCTGCCGCTCTCGCTCGACGAGATGAGCCTCTCCCCCGTCGGCGACCGGCCGCTCTGGGTGCACGGCACGGTGTCGCGCAGCGACGGCGACGAACTCGTCGGCGACCTCGCGCTGTACGCGGAGGACGGCACGGCGCTCGGGTTTTTACGCGGATTCCGCGCCGCCGACGTGGAGAGGGCGTCGGCCGCCGTCTCGCGGAGCACCATCGACTCCTGGCTCGCCGAACCAGCCTGGATCGATCGCCCGTGGGACGAGGCCCCCGAGGACGGCGCCGCCGCGGTGGGGGCCGGTGGCCAGGACTGGCTGGTCCTCGCGGACGGCCGCGGCCTCGGGGACGCCTTCGCCGATCTGGTGACCGCGCGGGGCGACCGCTGCCGTGTGGTACGGGCGGACACGTCGCAGGGGCGGCCGGTCCGGGACGGTGAGTTCGCCGTCGCGCCGGAGTCCGCCGAGCATCTGGAGCGGCTCTTCGCCGATCTGGACCGGGACGGCACCCCCTTCGCGGGCACCGTCGTCCACCTGTGGAACCTCGACCTGCCGGAGCTCCCGGCCTGTGAACGCAAGGGCCTGGCACGGGCGGCCGGAACCGGCGCCTACTCCCTGGTCGCGCTCGCCCGTATTCTCGCCGCACGGCGTATCGGCGGCCGGCTCCACGTCGTCACCCGGGGCGCGCAGCCCGTGTCACCGGGCGAGACGGTCGAGCCGCTCGCGGCCCCGGCCTGGGGCGTCACGCGGGTGCTGCGCCACCAGGAGCTGGTCGGACACCGCGGCAAGCTGGTCGACCTGGATCCGGCGCGGGAACCCGGCGCGGCCGGTCTCCGGGCCGATGCCGAGGCCCTGCTGCGCGAGTTCCTGACCGACGACGAGGAGGAGATCGGTCTGCGGGGCGACCGCCGCGCGACCAGTCGCCTCCGTCCCGCCGAGGGGCTGACCAGACCTCTGCCGCTGAGACTGCGCGCGGACGGGAGTTATCTGGTCACCGGTGCGTTCGGGGCGCTGGGCCGGCTCCTGTGCCGGACCCTCGTGAAGCGGGGAGCCCGCCGGCTGATTTTGATGGGCCGCACCCCGGTACCGCCGCGTCAGGAGTGGGCCGCCGCCGACCCGGCCACCGCCGTCGGCCGGGCCGTCGCGCTCCTGCGCGAACTGGACGCCCTCGGCGCTCAGCCGGTCCTGGCACCGGTGGACGTGACCGACGAGGACGCGCTCACCGGCTGGCTCGACACGTACCGGCGCCGGGGCGGCGCCCCGGTGCGCGGCGTGTTCCATCTCGCCGGACAGGTGCGCGACACACTCGTCGCGGAGATGGACCGGACCACCTTCGACGCGGTGCTGGACCCGAAGGTCATGGGTGCCTACCTGCTCGACCGGCATCTGCGGGACGAGCCGCTCGACCACTTCGTGCTCTTCGCCTCGATCGCCTCGCTGCTGACGACCGCCGGCCAGACCAACTACGCCGCGGGCAACGCCTTCCTTGACGCGCTGGCGCACCGGCGGCGTGCCCAGGGGCTGCCCGCGCTGAGTCTGGACTGGGGTCCGTGGGCGACCGGCATGATCGAGGAGCTCGGTCTGGTCGACCACTATCTGCACAGCCGGGGCATGAGCTCGTTGTCCCCGGACGCCGGGATGAGTGTGCTGGAGCGGGTCATCGGGCAGGACCGGGCCCAGTTGCTGGTCGCGACCGTCGTCGACTGGCCGACGTTCCTGGCTTGGTACGACTCGCCTCCCCCGCTGGTCTCCGAGCTCGCCGCGACCGCCCGTGAGCAGGTGGCGGAGGAGGGCAACGGCTTCCTCGACACCTTCCGGCGCGCCGGGGAGGCGGAGCGCCGGGCCCTGGTGGTCGAGCGGTTCACCTCGCTCATCGCCACCGTGCTGCGTACGGCGCAGGAGGAGATCGACCCGTCCGGCGGCCTCGGTGGCCTGGGGCTCGACTCACTGCTGGCGATGGAGCTCCGTGCCCGGGTGCAGGCGGATCTGGGCATCGCGCTGCCGGTGGTCGCGCTGCTGAGCGGCACCCCTGTCGGCCAGTTGGCCGACCAGTTGTACCAGGGGCTGCTGGAACGCGTGGCGGCGGACGCCGCCGGGGACGGCGAAGCGGCGAGCGCCGTGGAGGTGTTCACCGACGAGCGCAGTCACCCGCTGACCCAGAACCAGAAGGCGCTGTGGTTCCTCAAGCAGCTCAACCCCGACGGGTACGCGTACAACATCGGCGGCGCGGTGGAGGTGCGCGCCGAAATCGAACCGGACCTGATGTTCGAGGCCGTGCGCCGGCTCATCGCCCGGCACCCCGCGCTGCGCACCAACTTCCACCTGGAGGACGGGCAGCCGGTGCAGCGGACGACGTCCGGGGCGGAGCCCGACCTCGCCCTCTTCGACGTCCAGGGACAGGAGTGGGAGGAGATCCGGCGGACGATCATCCGCGAGTACCGCAAGCCGTACGACCTCGAACGCGACCCGCTGGTGCGGTTCCGCCTCTTCAAGCGTGAGCCGGGCCGCTGGGTCATCATGAAGGCGGTCCACCACATCGTCTCGGACGCGATCTCGACCTTCACCTTCATCGAGGAACTGCTCGCTGTCCACGAGTCCCTGAAGCAGGGGCGGGAGCCCGCGCTGCCGCCGGTGGGCGCGCGGTACCTCGACTTCCTCAACCAGCAGAACCGCTTCCTGGCGAGCCGGGAGGCCGGCGCGATGCTGGAGTACTGGCGGTCGCACCTGCCCGCCGAGGTCCCCCTGCTGGACCTGCCGGTGGACGGGGCGCGCCCGGCCGTGCAGACGCACAACGGCGCCTCCGAGTTCTTCGTCCTGGACGACGGCCTCAGCGCCCGGGTGCACGCCTTGGCGCAGCAGCACGGGGTGACCCCGTTCATGGTGCTGCTGAGCGCGTACTACGTCCTCCTGCACCGCTACTCCGGCCAGGACCACGTCGTGGTCGGGAGCCCGGTGACCGGCCGGACCCAGCAGGAGTTCTCCTCCGTCTACGGCTACTTCGTCAATCCGCTCCCGCTGCACGCGGACCTCTCGGGCGCGCCCACGGTCGCCGAGCTGCTGGAGCAGGTCCGCTCCACCGTGCTGAACGGCCTGGACAACCAGGAGTACCCGTTCGTGCTGCTGGTCGAGGAGCTGGGGCTCCAGCACGACCCGAGCCGCTCCGCCGTGTTCCAGGCGATGTTCATCCTGCTCACCCACAAGGTGGCCACCGAGCAGTACGGCTACCGGCTGGAGTACATCGAACTCCCCGAGGAGGAGGGACAGTTCGACCTGACCCTGTCGGCGTACGAGGACGAGGCGGAGGGGCGCTTCCACTGTGTGCTGAAGTACAACTCCGACCTCTTCCGGCTGGCGACCGTCCGCCGGATGGCCTCGCACTACGTCCAGTTGCTGGAGAGCATGACCCGTGCGGCGGCGGACCTGCCGACGCCCCGGCTGGAGATGCTGGAAGCCCAGGAGCGTGAGCGGCTGGTGGGCGAGTGGAGCGGCGCCCGCGCGCTGCCGGCCCGCACCGGGCCGGCAGCGGCCGGCGCCCGCCCGGTCCACCGGCTGATCGAGGAGGCCGCCGCCGCCCGGCCCGACGCGGTCGCCGTCTCGGTGCCCTCCCTGTCCGGGGAGACGGAACGGATGACCTACGGCGAGCTGGACCGCCGGGCCGACGCGCGGGCGCGGCGCCTGCGCGACCTGGGGGTCACCACCGGGTCGGTCGTCGGGGTCTGCCTGGACAAGTCGCCGGAGCTGATCGTCACGCTGCTCGCCGTGCTGAAGTCGGGAGGCGCCTACCTTCCGGTCCATCCGGACCAGCCGGCGGACCGGGTCGCGCACGTGCTGGACCGCGCCGAGGCCGCTCTGCTGGTCGTCGAGAACGCGCGCGCCCCGTGGGCGGAGGGCCTGCCCGTCCCCGTGACGACCCTGGACGGTCTGCGCGGCACGGAGTCGGACGGACCGGCTCCGCGGCTGGAAACGGACCCGGACGCCCCGGCCTACGTGATCAACACCTCGGGCTCCACCGGCCGCCCCAAGGCGGTCCGGGTGAGCCACCGGAGCCTGGCCTCGGCGTACGCCGCATGGCTGCGGGAGTACCGGCTCGACGGTTCGGGCGTCCATCTCCAGATGGCGGAGCCCTCGTTCGACGTGTTCACCGGCGACCTGGTGCGGGCCCTGTGCTCGGGAGGGAGCCTCGTGCTGGCCGACCGGGACCTGATCTTCGACACGCCCCGGCTGTACCGCACCATGCGGAGCGAGCGGGTGGACTGCGCGGAGTTCGTCCCCGCCGTGGTGCGGGGTCTGATGGACCACTGCGCGCGGGAGGGCGCACGGCTCGACTTCCTCCGGCTCCTGGTGGTCGGTTCGGACGCCTGGAAGGTCGCGGAGTACACCCGGCTGCGCGGGCTCTGCGGGCCCGGGACCCGGGTGATCAACTCCTACGGTCTCACCGAGGCCACGATCGACAGCGCCTTCTTCGAGGGGCCCGCCGACGACCTGGAACCGGGGCTGATGGTGCCGATCGGCCGCCCGCTGCCCAACAGCACGCTCCATGTCCTCGACGCGCACGGTGAACCGGTGCCGCCGGGTGTGCCGGGCGAGCTGTGGATCGGGGGCGAGGGTGTGGCCCTGGGGTACGCCGGCGACCCGGAGCAGACCGCGGCGCGTTTCGTCACCCGGCGACTGAGCCGGGAGTCCGGGGCGCCGCCGGAGCGCCTGTACCGGACCGGGGACCTGGCGCGCTGGGACACCGAGGGCAGGGTGCACCTCCTCGGGCGCGGCGACCACCAGGTCAAGCTGCGGGGCCACCGGATCGAGATCGGTGAGATCGAGGCGCATCTGGCGGGCTGGCCGGGTCTCGCCCGGGCGGTGGTGGCCGTCCGCCCGGACGCCGCCGGGGACGCCACGCTCTGCGCGTACTGCGTGGCGGAGCCGGGGGCAGTGCTCGACCGGCGGGCCCTGCGCCGCCATCTCGCGGGCGCCCTGCCCTCGTACATGGTGCCCTCGCACGTCACCGAACTCGACGCGCTGCCGCTCACCCCGCACGGGAAGGTCGACGTCACAGCGCTGCCGGTGCCGGTGAGCGGGGACCGGCAGCAGTCGTACGAAGCGCCGGTGACCCTGTACGAGGTGAGCATGGCCCGGCACTGGGGGTCCCTGCTCGGGACGGAGCGGGCGGGGCTCGGGGACGACTTCTTCGAGTCCGGAGGGAGTTCCATCAAGCTGATCGAGCTGCTCCACCATCTGCGCACCGAGTTCGGCGTCAGCATCCCGGTCAGCCGGCTCTACCAGGTCACCACGCTGCACGGCATGGCCGCGGCGGTGGAAGAGCGTGTCAACAGCACGTCCGCCGAGGAGCTCCCCTGTCTGACCTTCAACCCCGGCCCGGGCCGGCCCGTGTTCTGCTTCCCTCCGGCGGGCGGCCACGGCCTGGTCTACCGGGGTCTCGCGGAGCAGCTCGCCCGGCACCAGTACCGCACCGTCGCCTTCAACTACGTGCCGGGCGACGACAAGGTGGCCCGCTACGCGGACCTGGTGGAGTCCGTCGAACCGGACGGCTCCTGCCTGCTGCTCGGCTACTCGCTCGGCGGCAACCTCGCGTTCGAGGTGGCGAAGGAGCTGGAGTCGAGAGGCCGCGAGGTGGACCGGGTGGTGGTGCTCGACTCCCGCCGCATCATGGAGACGTACGAGCCGGGAGAGGAAGGGATCAAGACCTTCGAGGCGGAGCTGGGCCGCCACATCCATCTGCACACGGGCTCGGAGGTCGTCACCCGGACCGTTCTCGAACACGCCGCGGAGTACCTGGAGTTCTGCGGCCGGACGCCCAACACGGGGACGGTGGACGCCCTGGTGGGCGTGGTGACGGACGAGGAGAAGGCCGGCCTCTACGCGGCCGGCGCCCCCGGTGCCTGGCACGGCAGTTCCACCACCGGGACGCGCGTCCTGAGGGGTTCCGGGACCCACGCCGACATGCTCGATGCCAAGCACCTGTCCCGCAACGCCGAGCTGGTGCGCGCCCTGCTGACGGGAGAGGACGGCCATGCGGGATGAGGCAGGCTCCGACTGGAGCCGACGGGAGCGCGTTCCTGGCAGCAAACCCCGCGTCATCATCGTCGGCGCGGGAGTGGCGGGGCTGTCGACCGGCGTGTACGCGCAGATGAGCGGGGCCCGCACCAGGATCTTCGAAAAACACGTGCTGCCCGGGGGCTGCTGCACGGCCTGGTCCCGGGACGGCTACATCTTCGACTACTGCATCGAGTGGCTGATCGGCACGGCCGCCGGCAACGACGCAAACCAGGTGTGGCGTGAACTGGGCGCGCTGGACGGCAAGTCGATCACCAACTTCGAACTGTTCAACAAGGTGGTCGACGAGAACGGCCGGTCGGTCACCTTCTGGAACGACCCGGACCGGCTGGAGGAGCACCTGACCGGTGTGTCCCCGGCGGACGCCCGGCTGATCCACTCGTTCTGCCGAGACCTGCGACGGTTCACGAAGATCGAGCTGTATCCCTTCCTGACCGCACCCGCCCTGCGGACCGTACGGGAGAGGGCGGCGACGCTGCGCACGGTGCTGCCGGCGTTCCGCCTCTTCTGGCGGACGGCCGCCACGCCGATGCACCGGTTCGCCGACCGGTTCGAGGACCCGCTGCTGCGAAGGGCGTTCCGGAACATCTTCTTCCAGGATCCGGAGGGCTTCCCGCTCCTGCCGTACCTCTTCAACATGGCCAGCGCCTACCACGGCAACGCGGGCTTCCCCCAGGGCGGTTCGCTCGGGCTCGCGCGGTCGGTGGAGGAGCGGTACACGGGGCTCGGCGGGACGGTCACCTACCGGGCCCGCACCGAGAAGGTGCTGGTGGAGAACGGACGGGCGATCGGGGTCGAACTCCGCAACGGCAGGCGGTACTACGCCGACCACGTCGTCTCCGCCTGCGACGGGCTCACCACGATCCAGGGGCTGCTGGAGGGACGCTGGACCAGTCCGAGAATCGACCGGCTCTACGGGGAGCTGCTGGAGAAGCCGGGGACCCTCTTCCCCGCGGTGGTCTCGGCCTTCGTCGGGATCCAGGGTCCCCTCCCGGCGGAGGACGCCCACAGCACCACGTACCTGTTGAAGCCCGAGGACGCCGCCCGGCTCCCGGGCGCCCTGCAGAACAGCCTGGTGGTCCAGTTGAGGTCCCGCTACTCCGACGGGTTCGCCCCTCCCGGCAAGTCGGTGGTGCACTGCACCTATTTCAGCGACTACGCCCACTGGCAGGAGCTGCGCCGCAGCGACCGCAAGGCGTACCGGGCGCAGAAGCAGCAGGTAGCCGATTTCGTGCGGGGCTTCCTGGTGCGGCGGTGGCCGGACGCTGCCGAGCGCATCGAGCTGGTGGACGTGGCTTCGCCGGCCACGACCCGGCGGTACACCGGCAACCACAACGGTTCGATCCTGGCCTGGAAGGCGTTCTCGGACGCCGACGACGTGGCGTCCGATCTGGTCGGCAAGGACCGGATGCGGCTTCCCGGGCTCAGTGGTTTCTCCATGGCCGGTCAGTGGGTCGGCATGGGCGGCCTGATCCGTGCCGCGTCCACCGGCCGGTTCGCCGCGCAGTACCTCTGTGAGGAGCTGGGCATCCCGTTCAGGGCGTGGGAGAGCACTCCCTCCGGTCCCTGGCACATCGGCAAGCTGGGGCGGCTGCCGCAGCTCGACCGGTGGACCGCCAAGGAGGGCACCGGCGCGTGACGACCGAGGAAGGCAGGCCCATGGCCCGTTCACCGCACGGCAGGGAAACCATGATCATCATCGGCGCGGGGCTCGGTGGTCTCTCCACCGGCGCGTACGCGCAGATGAACGGTTACCGCACCGTGGTGCTGGAGATGCACGAGCTCCCGGGGGGCTGCTGCACGGCCTGGGAGCGCGGGGACTTCACCCTGGACGCCTGCGTCAGCTGGCTGCTGGGCAGTGGTCCGGGCAACGAGATGCACCAGATCTGGCTGGAGCTCGGCGCGTTGCAGGGCAAGGAGATCCGCCATTTCGAGGTGTTCAACATCGTGCGCACCCCGGACGGCCGGGCGGTCTACTTCTACTCCGATCCGGACCGGCTCCAGGAGCATCTGACCGAGCTGTCGCCCGCCGACGCGAAGCAGATCAGGGATTTCTGCCGCCAGTTGCGCGCCTTCCGCAAGGCGCTGGCCGTCTACCCCTTCCTGAAGCCGGTCGGGCTGATGGGACGGGTCGAGCGCTGGCGGATGCTCGCGTCGTTCGTTCCGTACTTCAACGCGGTGCGCAAATCGATCTCGGTGCTGATGTCTGAATACTCGGCACGGTTCAAGGACCCGCTGCTGCGGCAGGCGTTCAACTTCGTGCTGTACGAGAGACATCCGGGGTTCCCGGTGCTGCCGACCCACTTCCAGCTCGCCTCGCACGCCAATCTGTCGGCCGGGGTGCCCGAGGGTGGGTCGCTCGGTCTGGCCCGGTCGATCGAGCGGCGCTATCTGAAGCTGGGCGGAAGGGTCTCGTACAACACCAAGGTGGAGGAGATCCTCGTCGAGCGGGACCGCGCGGTCGGGGTGCGGCTCAGCGACGGCCGGGAGATGCGCGCGGACATCGTGGTATCGGCGTGCGACGGTCCCACCACGATGATGAAACTGCTGAAGGGGCGCTATCTCGACGACGCCTACCGCCGGCTCTACACCCGGACCCTCCACGAGCCGGGCATGGTGTTCCCGGGGTACTTCACCCTCTTCCTCGGGCTCAACCGCCCCTTCCCCGAGGGTGACCCGTGCACCACTTATCTGCTGGACGAGGCGCAGGCCGCCGAGCTGACCGGCATCCGCCATCCCAGCATCAACGTCCAGTTCCGCAGCCGCCATTACCCGGAGCTGTCGCCGAGCGGGACCTCCGTCGTCTACGCCACGTACTTCTGCGACATCGCGCCCTGGCGGGCCCTGGACGAGGGGCCGGAGCAGCTCACCCGGACCCGGGGCGGCGAGCGGCTCCACACCCTCCCGGTCCGGCACGGGCGCGGTTACTACGCGGCGAAGCGGCGGGCGCGCACGGCGCTCGTACGGTTCCTGGAGGAGCGTTACCCGGGCATCGAGGACGCCATCGCGGTACGCGACGTGTCGAGCCCGCTCACGCAGGTCCGGTACACGGGCAACCACGACGGGACCGTGCTGGGGTGGCAGCCGTTCGTGGAGAGTGGCGAGACCCTGGAGGAGCTCGTCAAGAAGCATGGTCCGGGTCTGCCGGGGCTGGAGAACTTCTACCAGTCCGGCGTCTGGGCGACCACCGGCGGCCTGATCCGCGCCGCCGCCGCGGGGCGGCACGTCATGCAGTTCGTCTGCCGCGACGACGGCCGGGAGTTCACCGCGTCGGTCGACGACAGCGGCCCTCTGCCGACCCACCTCGTCGTCCCGGTGCCGAGGCGCCCCCAGATCCCTTCCGCCGCGGCCCACCTCACTTCCACCGGCACTTCCACCGGCGTGGACAAGGAGCACCAGTGAAGACCAAGAAGTGGGTCGTGCGGGAGCACGTCGAGGGGACTCCCGACGTGGGCCGGATCTACGAGCAGGTCGTCGAGGACATCGACGTGGATCTGGCGCCCGACGAGATGCTCCTGCGGACGCTCTACGTGTCGGTCGATCCCTACCTCCAGGGCATCGCCCTGGACACCCCGCTCGGCAGCCACATGGGCGCAGACTCGGTCATGGAGGTGCTGGAGGCCGGCCCGCTCGCCCCCCACCGGCCGGGCGACCTGGTGCAGGGCTTCGGCGGCTGGCGCTCCCATCTCGTCAGCAAGGGCACGGAGTGGCTCTGGCAGACGGGCACCTTCCCGATGGTGTTCCCGGCCTACCGGCGTCTCGACCCGGGCTGGTTCGACGAGGCGCTCCCCCTCGCGACGGCGCTCAGCGCGATGGGCGGCCCCGGCATGACCGCCTGGGGCACACTCACCACCTTCCTGACGGTCGGTCCGGGCGACACCCTGGTCATCAGCGGGGCGTCCGGCGCCGTCGGGACGCTGGTCGGACAGATGGCGCGGCTGGCCGGCGCCCGGGTGGTCGGTACGACATCCAGCCCTCGGAAGGCCGAGTACCTGACCGGGCTGGGGTTCGACGCTGTCGTCCTGTACCGGCAGGGCGACAGCGCCGGGAGTGTGCGCGAGGCGCTTGCGTGGGCGGCGCCGGACGGTGTCGACCGCTACTTCGACAATCTGGGCGGCGCGGTCACCGACGCGGTGTTCTCGCTGCTCAACGTCGGCAGCCAGGTGGCGGTCTGCTGGCAGTGGGCGACCCAGGTGGGCCGGGACGCGGTCGGGCCGAGGCTGCTGCCGTACATCATGTTCCCGCGGACGACGGTGCGCGGGATCTTCTCCCTGGAGTGGTTCACCGACGAGAACTGGCGGGCCCTCCACACGGAGCTGGGCGGCCGGATCCGGCGGGGGGAGATCGTGTGCGACCACACCCTCCACCACGGTTTCGACTCCATCCCCGCCGCCTACCGGAGCCTCTACCACGACCGTGCCGCCAACCTGGGCAAGGTGCTGGTGGAGCTGTGACCGTTCTCCCCTCCTTCGCTCCGCACCCGGCCCCACCCCGTCGATCCCGTACAACCAGGAGGTCGTGTGTCCGCCGCAGTCAGTGACAACGCCGGTCCCGAGCAGGCTCTGCTCCCGCTGCACCGCCTGGAGTTCGGGGTCCCCGGCCCGCCCGAGCGCGTCGAGCTGTCCGACGGCTCGCCCGCCTGGCTGGTGAGCCGGTACGCGGACGTCCGCCAGGTGCTCGGCGACAGCCGGTTCGGGCGGGCCGGGCTGTACACGCCGGACGGGCCGTCCCTGCCGGACCAGCCGGTCCTCGTGAACGATCCGGACCTGCTCTTCAACCAGGACGGCCCCGAACACCTGCGTCTGCGCCGCACCATGCACCGCGCCTTCACTCCGAGGGCCGTCGCCCGCTGGCAGCCCTGGATCGCGGCGATCGTGGAGCAGCTCCTGGACGAGCTCGCCCGCCGTGCGGCTCCCGTGGACGTCGTCGCCGAGTTCGCGCTGCCGCTGCCGGTGGCCGTCATCAGCCGGCTGATGGGTCTCGACGCGTCGGCACGGGAGCGGATGCGCCACTGGAGCGAGTACGCCCTCTCGGACGGCTCCTGGCCCGCGGAGGAAGTCGGCGCGGCCATGGCCGAGTTCTCGGCGTTCGGTGCCGAGCTGCTGGCCCTGCGGCGGCGCGAGCCCGGGGACGACCTGGTGAGCGGGCTGGTGCAGGCCGCCGACGAGGAGGGCGGCATCCCGGAGGCGCAGTTGGTGAGCCTGGTCTGCGGGCTGGTGGTCGGAGGCCACGACAGCACGATGACCATGCTGAGCAACTCGCTGTTCTACCTGCTCGGCGAGCGGCCGGAGAGCTGGCCCCGGCTCGCCTCGGACGAGGAGGCGGCCGGGCGGGTGGCGGACCGGCTGCTGCACGGCATTCCGCTGGGTGACGACCGCGGCACCACCCGCCGTGCGCACGAGGACGTCGAGGTGGGAGGAGTGTTCATCCCGGCAGGCGCCGTGGTGGTCGCGGACTGCGGCATGGCCAACCGGGACCCGGCGGTCTTCCCGTCGGAGTGGTCCGCGGACCTGTTCGCTCCGCTGGAGACGCCCACCCTGTCGTTCGGAGCGGGGCCGCACTACTGCCTGGGCGCGTGGTTGGCCCGGACGGAGCTCCAGCTGGCCCTGCACCGTCTGGCGGCCCGCTTCCCCGAGCTCCGGCTCACGGAGCCGGCCTCGTCCGTCCAGTGGCGTCTGGGCTCCACCTCGCGCGGTCCGGTGCGGCTCGGGGTGACCTGGTAGGCGGCACCGGGAGCGCTGGGCTCCGGCCGGCCGGGACGAACCCGGGGGGCGATCTCCGCGCACCCGGGACAGACTGGTGGGCATGAAGCGGCGGCGCTGGTACTTCGACGGATGGATCGGGGCCGTGGGCACCGCCTCGGGGACGCGGCTGGTGCTGGGGCACTGGCCGCGCTCTCCGTTCGGGGCGTTCAGCGACGTCATGGTCGAGCACCCCGACGGTGAGCGCCGGCTGCTGGCACCCACCCGCCATATCGCGGGCTTCGTCGCACAGACGTACACCTTCGACCGGGTCGAGGTGGTGCCGGTGGACGTCCGGCGGGACGGGGCCCGTTGGCACGTCGAGGCGGGCCCGCTCGCCCTGGACCTCGTCACCGGCCCCCGGACGGCGCTGGGGTGGCTGTTGCGGACGGTGCCGGCGCCGCTCGCGCGCAGCCACACGTGGGCCGCCGTGTGCGACGTACCGGCTCGTCTGCTGCCCGGCGTCCGTACGCTCGGCAGTGCCGGTCCGGGCCGGCGCGAGTGGTACGGGGCACGGGACCAGCACCGCGTCCTGTCGGCGAGCGCCTGCCTCGGCGGGGCGGATCTCGGCGGACTCGCCCCCGTCGACCCACCGGTGACCTTCGGGTTCGGATCGGCACCCCGCGATCCGTCGGTCGTGCGGATCACGTCGACGGTGGAGACGTCCGAGGAGCCGGGGGCGACGGGGAAGCCGGGCTGACCAGTCCTGTACGGGGCGCGGGTCCGCGCACGGAGAGGACAGAGTCGGGGCGTTCACGGGCAAGCCGCCCGTGCTCCGGGCCGTAGCGTCCCTGTCGTCACCCCCTTTTTCCACACCGGGCCCTGACCCGTGGGCCGACCGGCCCCGGCCGGAGCCCGGACGACAGGAGACGAACCATGCCCGAGTTCCCCGCCACGCCTGCCACCCCCGTGCTGGAGCCGGCCGCCGCCGCGTTCGCCGAGGCGACCTCGAACCCGCCGTACCTCTTCGAGCTCGCCCCGGCCGAGGGCCGCAAGGCAGTGGACGAGGTCCAGTCGGGCGACATCGAGAAGCCCGGGATCACCGAGGAGTGGATCACCGTCGAAGGCGGTCCCACCGGATCGGTCAAGGCGCGCATCGTCAAGCCCGCCGGGGCCACCGGCACGCTCCCGGTCATCCTCTACATCCACGGCGCGGGCTGGGTGTTCGGCAACGCGCACACCCACGACCGGCTCGTCCGCGAGCTCGCGACCGGCGCGGGCGCGGCCGTCGTCTTCCCGGAGTACGACCTCTCCCCCGAGCACCGCTACCCGGTCGCGATCGAGCAGAACTACGCGGTCGCCCGCTGGGTGGTCACCGAGGGCGCCGGCAAGGGTCTGGACGGTGGCCGCATCGCGGTGGCCGGCGACTCGGTGGGCGGCAACATGACCGCCGCCCTCACCCTGATGGCCAAGGAACGGGGCGACGTGCCGCTGGTCCAGCAAGTGCTGTTCTACCCCGTCACCGACGCGTCCTTCGACACCGCCTCGTACCACCAGTTCGCCGAGGGGTACTTCCTCCGCCGCGACGGCATGCAGTGGTTCTGGGACCAGTACACGACCGACCCGGCCCAGCGCGCCGAGATCACCGCCTCGCCGCTGCGCGCCACCACGGAGCAGCTCACCGGTCTGCCGCCGGCGCTGGTCATCACCGGTGAGGCCGACGTGCTGCGCGACGAGGGCGAGGCCTACGCCGGCAAGTTGCGCGAAGCCGGTGTCGCGGTCACCGCGGTCCGCTACCAGGGCATCATCCACGACTTCGTGATGCTCGACGCGCTGCGCGGTACACACGCCGCCGGGGCGGCCATCGAGCAGGCGATCGGTACGCTCCGCGCCGCTCTGCACTCCGCCTGATTCCCCGCCCGGAACCACGAAGAACCAAGGAGTTCCCCCATGCCTTCGTCAGACAGTCCGACGATCGTCCTGGTGCACGGTGCGTTCGCCGACGCCTCCAGTTTCGCCCTGCTCATCCCGGAGCTGACGGAGCGCGGCTTCGACGTCGTCGCCCCCGCGGTGCCCAACCGGAGCCTGATCGGCGACGCCGCCTACATCGCCTCCGTGGTCCGGTCGATCGCCGGTCCGGTGATCCTGGTCGGCCACTCGTACGGCGGGGCGGTCATCACCGTCGCGGGCGAGGAGGAGAACGTGAAGGGCCTGGTCTATCTGGCCGGGTACGCACTCCAGGAGGGCGAGAGCCTGGGTGAGCTGCAGGGCCGCTTCCCCGATTCCGACCTCGCGTCCGCGCTCGTCTACACCCCCTTCCCGGTCGAGGGCTCCGACGAGCCGGGCACCGACGTCTCCGTGGTGCCGGAGAGCTTCCCGGCCGTCTTCGCCCACGACGTCGACCCCGGTCTCGCGAAGATCCTCGCGGTCTCCCAGCGTCCCCTGGCCGCCCAGGCGTTCGCCGAGGCGGCTCCCGTGGCCGCGTGGAAGACGAAGCCCTCCTGGGGTCTGGTGGCAACCGCCGACCACACCATCAACCCTGAGGTGGAGCGTTACGGTTACCGGCGCGCGGGCATGTCGGTGGTGGAAGTCGACTCCTCGCACCTGGTGATGCTCTCCCACCCCGCGGACGTCGCCGACCTCGTCGAGAAGGCCGTGCACAGCATCGGCTGACCAGCACGCGGACAGGCCGGGCAAGCAGCCCACCCGCCGTCCGCGCGTGCGCGTCCTGACCGCCCCCGCGCGGACGGCTCCTCGGATCCCGTCCGGTCCTCCCCGACCGGACGGGATCCGCGTGCGTCCGCCCGTCACCGGTGGCCGTCCACAGACGGCTGTTCACCCGTACATCACCCGGTGCACGGGTGGCGGTGGGCAGCCGTTCGTCCCGGCTTGTGAACCTGCGTGGCGTCGCACCCGCCCGGTCGGCAGTCCCGAAGCACCCGAGGAACCCCCTGTGAAGCGCACGCTCTCCTCCATGGCCGCCCTGGTCCTGGCCGCTTCGGCGGTCACCGCCGCCGGCGGTTCCGCCTCCGCGCACGCCCCGGCCCGGGTCTTCGGTTCCGGTCAGCACTTCTTCACGACGAAGACGCCGTACGCCCCCCAGCAGGATTGGCGTGACTACGAGGCGGTTCCCGCGTCGTTCACCCCGGTGTTCACGGAGAGCGTCTCGCGTCACGGGTCCCGTGCCATGTCCGACAGCGAGGACGGGGACGCGGTGCTCGCGGTGCTGCGGGACGCGGAGAGCAAGGGCGGGCTGACCCCCCTCGGCGCCCGGCTCGGCCCGCAGGTCGAGTCGCTGCTCGCGGCCGCCTCGTCCGTGGGTTACGGGGAGCTGTCCGGCCGCGGTGTCCAGGAGCAGCGGCAGACCGCGCAGCGCATGGAGCGGCGCCTGCCCTCTCTCTTCCGCCACATCGTCGCCGGCCAGGAGCCCGTCGAGGTCAAGACGTCCGGGGTGAACCGGGCGACGGCCAGCGCCAACGCCTTCACCGGCGGTCTCACCGCCGCCGATCCGAAGCTGACGGATCTCGTCGGGGCGCCCGTCACCGACAAGGACCTGCTGTACTTCCACAAGCAGCCGCAGAACGCCGACTACCAGGAGTACGTGGCGGGCGACCCGGATCTGGCGGCGGTGCTCGCGCGGATCGACGGTGCTCCGGACACCGCGCGCAACGCGAGGGACGTGGTGGCGCGACTGTTCACGTCCCGGTATGCCGCCGCCATGACCGCCGAGGACCGGGTCGCCTTCGCGCGCTCGCTGTACGAGCTGTACGCCGCCGCGCCCGACCTGCGGGTGGAGGCCCCGGACGTGGACCTCGACGCGTTCGTGCCCGCCCGGAACGCCGAGTGGTTCTCGTACCTCGACGACGCCGAGGAGTTCTACGAGAAGGGCCCGTCGTTCAGCGGGCGCACCATCACGTACGCCATGGCGGGCGTGCTGCTCGACGACCTGTTCGACCAGGTCGAGGCGAAGGCCGCGGGCACCAGCGCGAAGGGGGCCGTACTCCGCTTCACGCACGCCGAGGAGATCATGCCGCTCGCCGTCCTGCTGGGGCTGCCCGGCAGTACGAAGTCCGCCGGGCTCGACGCGCCTTACACGTACAGGAACAACGCGTGGCGCGGCTCGCAGGTCGCACCGATGGCCGCGAACGTGCAGTGGGACCTGTTCGCCGGACCGCAGCGCACCGGAAAGAGCGGGAAGGACGGAAAGCAGGCTTCGGGCGGCACGCGTTACCTGGTCCGGATGCTCTACAACGAGAAGGAGACGGCCTTCAAGGCGTCCTGCGAGCCGATCTCCCGGGGCAGTCACTTCTACGACCTGGACGAGCTGAAGAGCTGCTTCGGCCGGAGCTGACACCCCGCCCTCCCCCGGATGCGCGGGAGTGTTCCGCGCGCGAGGATCGGACCGGAGGGCGTGTCCGGCGCGGAAGTCCGCCGGGCGGGCCCGGAGGGGCGCGCACCCGCCGCCCCTCCGCCGACCGATACCCGTCCCCGTTCGCCCTCGACCGGGGGCGGGGCGCCTGGAGGTAGTCGATGCCGCGACCCCTGTGGACCGGTGCCATCAGCTTCGGGCTGGTGACGATCCCGATCAAGGTGGTGTCCGCGACCGAGGATCACTCCATCCACTTCCGGCAGGTGCACCTGGAGGACATGGGCCGTGTCCGCACCCGCAAGGTGTGCGAGGTGGACGGCGAGGAGGTGCCCCAGGAGGAGATCGCGAAGGGGTACGAGGTCGCCAAGGACCGCACCGTGCCGGTGACCGACGAGGAACTGGGCGGGATGCCGCTCCCGACCGCCAAGGCGATCGAGATCGTCGCGTTCGTCGACGCGGGCACCATCGACCCGGTCCGGATCGGCGATTCGTACTTCCTGGCGGCCGACGGCGAGGTGGCCGACAAGCCGTACACCTTGTTGCGGAAGGCGCTGGAGCGCTCCGACAAGGCCGCCGTCGCCAAGTTCGCCTGGCACAACCGCGAGCGCCTGGGACTGCTGCGGGTCCGGGAAGGGGCGATCGTGCTGCATTCGATGCGGTGGCCCGACGAGATCCGCAGTCCCGGGGAGCTCGCGCCCGAGGCGGTCGAGCTGGACGACGGTGAGATCGACCGGGCCGTGGAGCTCACCGAGACCATGGCACTCGACTCCATCGACACGTTCCGGGACGAGTACCGCACCGCGCTGGAGGAGCTGATCGCGGCGAAGGCGGAGGGCCGGGAGCCGGCCGCGCCCGCAGCGGAGGGTGAGCGGGAGCCCGGGAAGGTGGTGGACCTGATGGCGGCCCTCAACGCCTCGGTCAAGGCCGCGCAGGAAGGCCGGGGCGAGCACGTGGGTGAGGCGACCGTCCACGAGATGCCGGCCGGCGGGCGGGGCGCGCGGAAGGGGGCGGCGAAGAAGAGTACGGCGGAGCGGACGACCGCGAAGAAGGGCACCGCCACGAAGTCCTCCACGGCGAAGAAGACCGCGAAGAAGACTCCCGCCCGCAAGGCACCGGCGCGGAAGCGCAGCGCGTCCTGAGGCGCCGGACCGATGGACCTCCCCCGGATCGCCCCGATGCTCGCCACCCCCGGCCGGCTGCCGCCCGCCGGGGTGGACGCGCGGTGGGCCTACGAGGTCAAGTACGACGGGCAGCGCGCGGTGGCCTGCCTGCCCGGCGACGGGTCGGTGCTGCTGCGCTCACGGTCCGGCGCGGACATCACCGCCGCCTACCCGGACCTCGCGCCGCTCGGCGTGGCTCTGGGGGGCACGGCCGCGGTCCTGGACGGTGAGATCGTCGCGTTCGACGAGTCGGGCCGGAGCGACTTCGAACGCCTGCAGTCGCGCATGGGCCTGGCGGGCACGCCGTCGAAGGCGGCCAGGATGGCCCGCACCGTACCGGCGCACCTGGTCCTCTTCGACCTGCTGTTCCTCGGCACCGAGCGACTGACACGGCTCCCCTACACCGAGCGCCGCGCCGCCCTCGAGGCCCTCGGCCTGGCCGGGACGCACTGGTCGACCCCCGCGTTCATCGCGGGGCACGGCGAGCGTGCCCTGGAGGCGACCCGGGAAGCCGGGCTGGAGGGTCTGATCGCCAAGAGGCTGGACTCCGGTTACGAACCGGGGGCCCGCTCGCACGCGTGGATCAAGATCCGTCACATCCGGACCGCCGATGTCGTGGTCGGCGGCTGGCTGCCCGGCCACGGCCGGCTGAGCGAGCTGCCGGGCGCCCTCCTGCTGGGTGAGTGGCAGGGCGGCGAGCTGCGGCACATCGGGAACGTCGGCACCGGATGGAGCGACGTCGAACGGCGGACGCTCGCCGGACTCCTGCGCGCGGCGGCGAGTGCCGACTGCCCGTTCAGCCCGCGCCCCGAGGTCCCGGGAGCGCGGTGGGTGCTGCCCCGCCTGGTCGGCGAGGTGGCCTACGCCACCCGGACCCGCGCCGGACTGCTGCGGCAGCCGTCCTGGCACCGGCTGCGCCCCGACCTGACCCCGGACGACCTCGCCTGAGCCGAGCCGGTGGCCCGCTCCCGAAGGAGCGGTCAGTCGGCCGCCACGGTGTCGCGGTGGGCGGGGTCCGCCGGGGCGGTGAGGTCGAGCAGGAGCATGGCGTCGTGGTCGGGGGTGCCGGGTTCGGCGGTGTAGACGCCGAGGCGCCGGCCGGGGGTGCCCTCCAGGTTCATGCTCTGGCTGCTGAGGGTGAGGATGCCGACCTTCGGGTGGTGGATGGTTTTCTGGATCTTCTTCCGGCCGATGACCTCGTAGCGTTCCCACAGCTTCGCGAAGTCGGGGCTCTTGAGGAGGAGCTCGCCGACCATGCCTGCGAGGTCGGGGGCGTCGGGGTTGAGGCCGGCTTCGGCGCGCAGACGGGCGACGCAGCCGCGGACCTGGATGTCCCAGTCGGGGAACAGCTCGCGGGCCACAGGGTGCAGGAAGAGGTAGCGGGCGAGGTTGCGCCGGGTGACCGGCCAGTCGTCGATGCCCGCGTACAGGGCCAGTCCGCCGGGGTTCCAGGCCAACAGGTCCATGCTGCGGCTGACGATGTAGGCGGGGTTCGGCCGCATGGTCTCCAGCAGCAGTTTCAGGTGGGGGCGCACGGTCCGGCTGGGCGGGGGCGGCGGCTCGGGCGCAAAGCGGGAGGCCCTCACGGCTAGCTCGCGGAGGTGGTGGTGTTCGTCGTCGTCGAGCTGGAGGGCGCGGGCGAGGGCGTCGACGACGCCGGGACCGGGCCGGGTCTCCTTGCCCCGCTCCAGGCGGGTGTAGTAGTCGATGCTGACCCCGGCGAGCGTGGCCAGTTCCTCGCGGCGCAGGCCGGGGGTGCGGCGGACGCCGAACCCGGGGGTGAGGCCCACGGACTGCGGACTGGTCCGGGTGCGGCGGGCGCGCAGGAAGCGCGCCAGCTCGTCACCGACGGTGTGCTGCTGCTCGGGTGCCATGTGTCCAGTGTCGCAACACCGCCACCGGGCTGGCACGCGCGAGGGGGGCCCTGCCGTACCCCCCTCTGTCCACCCCCCGTCAGAAGCCGGTCTGCCTGTCGGACGGGTGGGTCGCCATGGTGGAGGACGTACCGCTTCGCCTGTACTGATCAGGAGCATCTTCCCGTGTCCGTATCCCTCACCACTCCCGCCGCACCGGTGCAGGACGCCCCGGTGCGGCGGCCCGGCGCTGCCGTCGGGGTCGCGCCTGCGCGGATGTCCGCCTCCAGCGATCCAGACTGGACACCTACCTGACGCGCGGGACTCATCCGCCCGTCTGCCCCGGCAGCGGGCGAGGCCGCACCGGGGCGCCATCCGCTCGAACGCCGGACCCGCCCTGCCCCTCCGGTCCGGCCGGACCACCCGTACGAACACCCCGCCGCCGAAGGACGGGCGGCCTTCAGGAAACAGGAGCAGCTCTCATGCGTGCAGCGGTGGTGTACGGCGCCGGCGACGTCCGGATGGAGGACCGTCCCGACCCCGCGGTGCGGCAGCCCTCGGACGCCGTCGTCCGGGTCGTGCTGTCGGGCGTGTGCGGCAGCGACCTGTGGCCGTACAGGTCGATGCCCGCGACCGGGACGGGCCGCCCGACGGGGCACGAGTTCCTCGGCGTGGTCGAGGAGACCGGCTCGGACGTCTCCGGCGTCACGGCCGGTGATCCGGTGGTCGCTCCGTTCACGTACTGCGACAACACCTGCGACTTCTGCCGCAAGGGCCTGCACTCCTCGTGCCGCAACGGCGGCCGGTACGGCCTCGACGGTGTGGACGGCGGCCAGGGCGAGGCGGTACGCGTCCCCCTGGCCGACGGCATGCTGGTCAAGCTCCCGGTCGGCGCGGACTCCTCGCTGCTGCCGTCGCTGCTGGCCCTGCCCGTCGATGATCATGCGGAACGTCACCCTCACCGGAGGGGTCTCCCCGGCCCGCGCCTCCATCGAGGAGCTGATGCCCGACGTGCTGGACGGTGTCATCGAGCCGGGGCGCGTCTTCGACCGGTCCTTCACCCTCGACCGGGCTCCCGAAGCGTACCGAGCCATGACCGACCGCCACGTCCTCAAGGCCCTCATCAACCCTGTGACCCCCGGGTCGCCCCCCGATCCCTCGCACGAACGACAAGGAAGACACCCATGCAGTACGTCACCCTCAACAACGGCGTCCGGATGCCGGTCCTCGGCTTCGGCGTCTACCAGATCCCGGCCGACCAGACCGAGCGGGCCGTTTCGGAAGCCCTCGCGGCCGGCTACCGGCTGCTCGACACCGCGGCCGCGTACGGCAACGAGGAGGCCGTCGGCCGCGCCATCGAGGCCGGCGGCATCCCGCGCGAGGAGCTGTTCGTCACCACCAAGCTGTGGGTCCAGGACGCGCCCGCCGAGGAGAACACCCGGCGCGCCTTCGAGACCTCGCTGCGCAAGCTGGGTCTGGATTACCTCGACCTGTACCTGATGCACCAGCCTTTCGGGGACGTGTACGGCCAGTGGCGGGCCATGGAGGCGCTCAACCGCGAGGGCCTGGCCAGGGCGATCGGCGTCGCCAACTTCCACCCCGACCGCCTTCTCGACCTCACCTTCAACAACGAGATCACGCCTGCGGTCAACCAGATCGAGACCCACGTCTTCTTCCAGCGCACCGCCGACCACGACCTCATGCGCGAGCACGGTGTCCAGCACCAGTCCTGGGGTGGCTTCGCCGAGGGAAAGAACGGCTTTTTCACCAACCCCGCCCTGAGCGCGATCGGCGAGGCGCACGGCAAGTCCGTGGCGCAGGTCGCGCTGCGCTGGCTGATCCAGCGCGGCATCGTCACCATCCCCAAGTCGGTCAGCCCCGACCGGATGGCGCAGAACTTCGACGTCTTCGACTTCGAGCTGACGGGCGACCAGATGGCCGCCGTTGCCGCCCTCGACACCGGTGAGACCCTCTTCTTCGACCACCACGACCCCGAGATGGTCGCCTGGCTCAGCAAGCGCCGTCTGGACGGCTGACCGGGCGGGCGGACCGGGCAGCACACCGCCCCGGGCACCTTGCCCCTGCGGGAAGGCGCATGATCAGGTGCACCTGATCATGCGCCTGGGGCACCGGACATCACAGAAGAAGCGAGGAAACATGAAGCACATCAACCTGGGTGACCTGGAGGTCTCCCGTATCGGTCTGGGCGCGATGGGCATGTCGCACGGCTACACCGGCGCCGGGACGGACGACGCGGAGTCCATCCGCACCGTGCACCGAGCCCTGGAGCTCGGCGTCACCTTCATCGACACCGCCGAGGTCTACGGCCCCTTCGTCAACGAGGAGCTCATCGGACGGGCCCTCCGGGGACACCGGGACGAGGTCGTGCTCGCGACGAAGTTCGGGCTGATCTCCCACACCGGACGCGAGGGCGGAGCCGACAGCAGCCCGGCCGGTATCCGCACCGCCGTGGAGGGTTCTCTCAAGCGCCTCGGCACCGACTACATCGACCTGTACTACCAGCACCGCGTCGACCCCGGCACTCCGATCGAGGAGACCGTCGGGGCCTTGGCCGAGCTGGTCGGCCAGGGCAAGATCCGGTACATCGGCCTGTCCGAGGCCGGACCCGACACCATCCGTCGCGCGCACGCCGTCCACCCGGTCACCGCCCTGCAGTCCGAGTACTCGCTCTTCACCCGGGACCCGGAGGACCGTGTGCTGCCGGTGCTGCGCGAGCTGAACATCGGTTTCGTCCCCTTTTCCCCTCTGGGACGCGGCTTCCTCACCGGCGCGATCCGCTCGACCGACCAGTTCGACCCCACCGACTTCCGCGCCGACAACCCCAGGTTCACCGAGGAGAACTTCCGGCACAACCTGCGGCTGGCCGACGAGGTCGCAGCCGTCGCCGCCGAGATCGACGCCACCCCCGCCCAGGTCGCTCTCGCCTGGCTGCTGGCCCAGGGCGACGACATCGCCCCCATCCCCGGAACCCGACGGGTGGCCAGGGTCGAGGAGAACATCGGCGCCGACGCCGTGACGCTGGCCGAAGAGCAGCTGGCCCAGCTCTCCAGCCTCCCCCCGGCTGCCGGCAACACCCACAACGACGCCCAGATGCGCATGATGGAGCGCTGACCGGAACACGGAACCGGTCGCGGCGGGGGTCGGGCTCACGCGGCGAGCGCCGTGCCCTCCCCCAGGTGCGCGGCGGCCGTGCGCCAGGCAGCCGTGACCGCCCGGTGCGCCTCCGCGGTCGCTGCGTGCATGTCTTCGGGCAGCCGTACGGGGCTGCCGAAGTGGACGTGCAGGCGCGGCCGGCGCGCCGGTGCGGTGAGCAGCCCGGCGATCTGCTTCACCGCACCGCCGGAGACCACACGGCGGGCACCCGCCTGGCCGAGCGGTACGACCGGGGCGTCTGCGGCCAGCGCCAGACGGGCGAGCCCGCTGCGGAACCTCTCCGGAGCGGCCTCTGCGGAGTCCTTCCGCAGGGGCAGTCCGCCCTCCGCGTAGATGAGGACGTGCCGGCCCGCCCGCAGCGCGGTGGCCGCCAGCTGCAGGGACTCGGCGGCCCGGACGCTGCCCCGGTGGACGGGCACGTGGCCGCCCTTGACCAGCAGCGGGCCGAGCACCGGAATGCGCCAGAGGCCGGCGGTGGCGAGGACGACCGGTTCGATGCCGTGGCGGAGCAGGGCGGCCAGCACGATCCCGGGGTCGACGAGCGAGGTGTGGTTGGCGACGATGAGCGATCCGGGGGCGGGGGCCGTCTCGTCGTCGGAGGTGGTCGTCAGGTGCCCGAGGGAGGGCACGACGGCGGCGGCAATGCGGCTGAGCACGGATTCTCCTGCGGTCGGACGGTAGGGCGGCGTGGCGTGGTGGGTCCATCGTCCGGCAGCGGTCCGCCCGCGGCCTGAGTCTTCGTACTCAGCCGCCCGGAGTGCGGAGTGGCCGGGGACGGATCCCGGTGCCGGCTCTCCTAGGGCGTGTGTCGAAAGTGGCGCCGTTCGCCCGGAGGGCGGGTCCGGCGACGTCCGGTGCGTGCGATCGCAAGGCGGAGGGTCGCCCCGATACTGGATGTATCGGGGCGACCCCGACAACGCGGCGAGCGTGCGTGCCGGGCGCCGCCGGACAGGCGGGACTTTCGACACACGCCCTAGGCGGCCGGTCCTCAGCGCGAGCCCGATCCGGGCCGGCGTGTTTGGGTGGAACGGGTGGCGAACCGCCGCCGGACCGGAGAGGCACGGTCCTCACCCGCACAGCCGAGGAGTGCACCATGCGCGACAGGAATCCGCTGGAAGGACGGCTCGCGGTCGTCACCGGAGCGGCGCGCGGGGTGGGTGCCGGGGTCGCGAGGGAACTGGCACACCGGGGCGTGCGCGTCGCCCTCCTGGGCCGGGAGGGAAAGACGCTGGAGAGGGTGGCCGACGCCCTGGAGACGGAGGCGCACTGCTTCGAGGTGGACGTCACGGACGACGCGGCCATGAAGCGCGTGGCGGGCGAGATCTCCGCACGCCTCGGCCCTCCGTCGGTCGTCGTGGCGAACGCCGGAGTGGCGGAGGGCGGCCCCTTCGGTACGTCGGACCCCGTGAGCTGGCGCCGGGTCGTCGAGGTCAATCTCGTCGGCAGCGCCGTCACCGCGCGGGTGTTCCTGCCGGGGCTGCTCGCGACACACGGCTACTTCCTCCAGGTCGCCTCGACGGCCTCGTTCGGCGCGGCCCCGATGATGAGCGCCTACTGCGCGTCGAAGGCGGGTGTCGAGTCCCTCGCGCAGTCCCTGCGGGCGGAACTCGCCCACCGCCGGGTGGGCGTCGGCATCGCGTATCTGAGCTGGGTGAGTACCGACATGATCCGGGACGCCGACCGGTACGACGTGCTGCGGGAACTGCGCGGGCACATGCCTCCCCCGGCCCGCCGGATCCACCCGGTGGAACAGGTCGCCGGCTGGCTGGTGCGCGGCATCGAGCGCCGCTCCCCCACGGTGTACGCGCCGCCCTGGCTGCGGCTGGCGCAACCCGTACGCCCCTTCCTGCCGCCGCTGGTCACCTGGGTGTCCCGGCGGCAGCTGCCGCGGCTGGAGGAGCGGGCCCGGTTCGAGGCCACCGGCCTGCTGGGTGCGGGCGGACAGGCTGCCCGGCGGGCGGACGGACAGGGGTGACCGGGGCAGCCCGCCCCGACGCACGGGCGGCCCCGCGCCGCCCACAGCCGTCCCGCGCGCACAAGCTGCCCTGAACGCCGCGCCGCCCGCGCGCACGCGACCGCGCCCCCTGAACGCGCCGCACGCCCGCGCGCGCAGCCCCGCACGCGCCGCACGCCTCGGTGGTGGGCGGCGCCACCGCGTGCGCCGGGGCCCGGGTGGAGAGACGGTTGATGCATGACTACAGCACTGAATCCCCCGGGAGAGACACCGCCGGCCGAAGGCTGCATCAGCGAGGCGCACCAGGAGCGGGCGGACGGAGGCATGTGGGAACACCCGGCCGTCTGGGCTGCCGTCGTCCTGGTGGGCGCGGCGGTCTTCGCCGCCTTCTTCCTCGCACGCATCTTCGGCTTCGGCTGAACCTTCCTCCGCGGCGCGCCCCGATCCCCTTCCCTCGTTCTCCGCGCGGCCGTACGCGGCACGCGCGGCCGCACCCCACCCTGGCGTGGATCACCCCGTCTCCCTACCGTGTTCGAGCATGGAATGGATGACGCTGGTGGCCACGCTCCTCGGTGCGGTGATCGCCATGGGCTCGGCGCTGCTGATCGAGGTCCGCAAGGACCGGCGTGAGGCGGCCGGGGAGTGGCGGCGCAGCAGGCGCGAGCTGTACGGGGCCTACCTCGGGACGCTCTCCCAGGTGCGCGGCGAGCTGGCCCTCCTGATACTCGACCGGACGCCGACCGACGCCGACCGTCAGGTCCGCGCACGGCAGAGTTTCGCCAAGTGCTACGAACTCCGTTACCAGCTGGAGGTTTTCGCGCCGCGCGCCGTCGTGGAACCCGCCCTCCGCTACTTCCGGAGCGTGCGCAGGCTGCGGGACGAGGCGGGTGCCGGGGTGGTGGACGGTGACGCCCGTTGCGAGCGCGCCTTCGTCGACGTCATGGACGCGCTCGCCGAGGTGCGCGACGCCATGCGGCTGGACATGGGGACGGACGCCCTCGCCACGCACTGAACTCCCCGTGCCGCCGCGCCCTCATGGCTCTTCGCCCCTGTGGCGTGCGCCCGCCGGGGGCGGGGGGCCCCCCCCGGGGGCAGAGGGCCCGGGAGGTCCCCCGGGGCGGGGGGCCCGGGGGGGGCGGCCCCTCCCGGTGGGGCCCCCCCCGGCA